>NZ_CP030028.1:2662500-3262500 GCF_003586445.1 Bacillus sp. Y1
CAAAACTTCCCAATTGGTATATCGTCGGGGAACAAGCCTTTCCAGGACCAGGTACGTTATCTGCTGCACTAAGTGGATATTATGCGTCTAGAGCTATCATAAAAGAGTATTCATAAAAAGGATATAAAACTCATTAAAATATTTAGTTTCGCCAACAATAAGAAATAAAGTTTTTAATGAGAGGGCGATCATAGTTGAAAATGCAAATGGATTTGACCGCAAGTGAACTAGGCTATCTTTGGTCGATGTACCAGTCCTTATCCATGAATATGTGCATTCTAAAGTATTTTGACCAAATTGTAGAAGATGAAGAGATTAAGGGGTTAAATAAGGAAATTTTAGCATGTTGTCTGACCGCACAAGGTGAAATAACCACGATTATGAATAATGAAGAATTTCCGATTCCTGTTGCCTTTACGGATCAAGATGTAAACTTACAAGCAGGCAAACTATTTACAGAGCCACTTATCCTTTATTATCACTGGTTTGTTTCAAAAGGAAACTTAAATTATTCATCCATTGCCTTGAATACCATTGCTCGGGATGACATATTCACTTTATTTAAGCGATTCAATACTGAATCTTTAGAATTATTGGATAAGGCAAGAAGTTTTTTACTTGAAAAAGGATTATGGATTCGACCACCATATATCCCGATACCAAGTGAGGTTCAATTCGTTCAAAAACAAAGCTACTTAACGAAGTGGCTTGGGGAGCATCGTCCGTTGACAGGACAAGAAATTTCAATGATATTTTATAATATCTTAACGAATGAATTAGGACTCACGGTAATGAAGGGTTTTATTTCAGTCACAGATGACGAGCCTTTCAAATCCTATATGATAAAAGGCAAAGAAATAGCTACAAAGCATAAGAACGCGTTAAGTGAGATATTTCAGAAGGAAGAAATTTCTACTCCGGGTGCATGGAGCGTGAGTAACACATCTTCCAAAACAGCTCCTTTTTCAACAAAGCTAATGATTTCTCTTATCAGTTTCTTAAACTCTCAAGGAATCGCCAACTATGGTGTGGCTTTAACAAGTTCAATGAGAAGTGATATTTTCAGAACCTTTACTAGCCTAATGGCAGATGTTGCCAGGTATGCCGAAGATGGAGCGAATATATTGATTGAACATGGATGGTTTGAATCTCCACCACAAGCACCAAAATTAACGTAAATAAGAAACGACCACCTATAAGGATGGTCGTTTCTTATATTTATGAGATAAAGTGGCTTAGATTTTTCGCTTCTAAAAATTGTTTCTCTACCCAATTTCGTAATAGCTTCTCTAATTCCGGATGGAGGGGTAGGGTAGACTCAGCGATTATATCTTTCTTAACGGTTAGCATATGAGAGGTCTGAGCTTGAAATTTCAGTGAATGACCCATATTCTCCACGATATAATATTCAGAATCACCTTTTACAAAGCTAGCTAAATCCTCTAAAACCGCAGGGTTTGCTTGAATATCTCTAGCGCCAGTAATCGCTAGGACGGGACAAGAAACCTTCGCTAGATCCTCCCGTACATTGTAGGCAAAATGTTCACGCATCCATTTTGCATTAATGGTCTGAAATTGAACCTTCATAGTGTCCTCTTTTGATCCTAACACTTTTTGCATAAAAGCCTGAGCCTGTGGTTCCACTTTTTTATCTATTTTAAATAAGCGTAAAACGAACCCAATAAACCCTTTGGCACTCCTCATATCAACAGCCGCAATCTCTCTTTGTCTTTTCATTGCTTCTTCTAAACGTTCAACCGCACCAGCAAGTAATACTAAACCTGCCATTGGTTCTCTGGCTGCAAGTGCTGTGCCAATCATAGAACCCTCACTATGACCAACAACGATGACTTGGTCTGCATCAACACCATCCTGCATTTTTAAAAACTGGACGGCTGCTTGCGAATCGTCCACAAGATCCCAAAGACCTGTTCGGTAATAATCACCTTCGCTTTTACCAACTCCGCGTTTATCGTAACGTAAAGTAATAAATCCAAGCTCTGTAAAAAACTGTGCGAGCTGTTTGTATAATTTAAGATCTAGCTTTTTATTTACTTTTCCATCACGATTCAGCTTTCCAGTTCCAGGAATAATCAATATGGCTGGAGACTTTTCCTGATCACGGTCAGGAAGGGTAAGACTACCACTTAATTTAACTTTGCTTTGAATAACAACCTCTGTTTCTCTCATGAACATCTCTCCCTATTCATTTGGTTCTGGTATGATGATATTGGCAAATGTTCGTTTCTTTCTATTTGGTGCTTGCTTATTCGTCAGGACCTTTGAATACACTTTCCCGAGCTCTTGTAGAAGGGAAGTAAACTCTTCGTCAGATAAATAAAGGGGGGCCTGCCGTAATGAAACTCCGTCCTTTACAAAGTCTACCTTCTCCTGTGATACGTACCTTTCATATTCAGCCATGATATTAGCGATATACTTCATGAAAAGGGCCATGTATTGTTCTTTACTATAGTTAGCTAGATCGTCTGTCCCCAAGTTAACTTCCTTTGGTTGAAGAGCGTACCATTTTTCTACCGTTCCCCGTATTTGTTGCTCATCTACTACAAACACAACTTTTGATTCAAATAGTTTTTTTAAATGACGATAAAGGGTCGCTTGAGGAATGTCTGGCATACGTTCCTTCATTTGTTGAACAGTTAAGGGCTCGCTAACAAGCGACTGGATAATTCTCATGCGAACAGGGTGTAGGATCACATCTGCTTTTGATTCACTCATAAACGCTACTCCTTACTAAAATATATTATCAATATCGATAATGATAATATAGTCGTTTTTTTGATAAAAGTAAAGAACAATTCAAGAATAGAAGCGCGCTACATGATGCTAACAGAGTGCTAGCAATTTTCTATTCATGTGCTTCCTATAGCGAAACCTGTATAAGCAATCGAGGGATGTCCATACTAATATCAGTTTATAATGAGGAGGGATGTTGTGTGAAGCACGACCATGACCATGGAGAAGATTCCATGACTCGAAAAACACTAAAGCAAACTTTAGAAGAAACACTTGAACTTGAAAATCAGCTTTTACGCACATATGCCATTACCGCAGAAGCGATTCATGAAGATCATGAGCTTAAAACACGACTACATAATATGGCAGAAGGAAACGCAAAAAGAGTTAATCAAATTGAGTATGAGCTTGAAAAGTTATAAAATGGTAAAGGGTGCACGAGTTCATTGCACCCTTTTATTTCGACATAGAGGAGAGATGAGGATGAGTGCTTCTTGGTTATTTGTTCTTGCATCCGCAATTGCGGTAGTGGGCATTTCTTTTGCCTTTAACAAAATGATGCTGCAGGTTCAAGAAAAAGTGGAAAAAGGAGAACAACTAGACCTGAATACGATGCAAGCAGCGCAAACGAAGTTTTTTATTCAAGTAGCAATGGCTGAAGCGATCCCTATTTTAATCATTGTTTATGCATTTACATTAATTGGTCAGGTAGTTGAGACAAATGTTGTTGTTCCACTCGTAGTCATTATTGGAATCCTTGTTGTTGCATTTGTTTCTCTTCTTCGTATCAGAAGGGATATGATGGGCGCTCCAAAGATGAATCAAGAATCAGTAGGAATGGTAAATACATTATTCTTTATCGGAGCAGCATTGCTTTCTGCCATCCCAATCGTTTCAATTGTAGGGATCATGACTGCAAGCTTGTAAAAAAGGACGGAATCATTTTATGCGTAAAACAAATATCGTACCATGGTCGGAAGAATGGGCTAGAGTTTTTGAAAAAGAAGCTAAGGTTCTTAATAATATCTTTCAAGATAAAGTGATCGACATTCATCACATAGGAAGTACCTCCATTAAAACAATTGGTTACGCCAAGCCTATTATCGACATATTGATGGTCGTACATGACATTTCAAGTGTTGACCATTTAAACCCTTCCATGCTCGAACTTGGCTATGAAGCAAAAGGAGAAAACGGGATACCTGGAAGACGATTCTTTCAAAAGGGTGGTGACCATCGTACCCATCATGTCCATGTTTTTCAAGAAGGAGATAAACAAATTAATTTTCACCTAGACTTTAAGAAGTTTTTACTACAACACCCGGATCAAGCTGCCAGATACAAACAAAAAAAGCTAGACCTAGCCACCAAATACCCCAATGAACATCATCGATATCAAGAAGGAAAACAAGACCTTGTATCAGAGCTGGCAGAGCTCGCCAAACAATGGGGAGAAGAAATTCGAACATTGAGAGATTAATAGTCTTCCTAATGAATTTCCAGACTTCTTAGCCCTCCATTTGATTTTGGAGGGTTTATCTTATGCACTTTTCCCCTTAAATCTTTACTCCGATACACAAATTAAGTAAACATCCTCCATTTATGATAAAATTACGGTAAATTCCATCTTTTGGAGGTTTTAATGGATAAGCCAAAGGTGTTAATTATTGAGGATGAAGAAAAGATTGCCCGTGTTCTTGAGCTTGAACTATCTTATGAAGGATATGTAGTGAAAACAGCTTTAAATGGTTTAGAAGGTTTTCAGTTGTTTCAATCAGAAACTTGGGACGTCATTCTATTAGATGTGATGCTTCCTGGTATTAGTGGTATTGAACTTTTACGGAGGATTCGATCCGCACAGACAACCGTATCGGTTATCATGTTAACCGCAAAGGATTCTGTTGAGGATAAGGTGTCTGGACTTGATCTTGGGGCAAACGACTATATGACAAAACCTTTTCAAATTGAAGAACTGCTAGCAAGAATTCGTGTGTGTCTGCGCAATAAACAGCCGATTCTCGATAAGGAGTCTGAATCCAACTGGCTTATTTTCTCTGATTTAAAACTAAGCGAGACGACACACGAAGTGATGAGAGGGGAAGATCGGATCGAATTGACTCCAAGAGAATTTACGTTACTTTCACACCTCATCAAACACCCACGCCAGGTGCTAAGCCGAGAACAGCTTTTAAACGGTGTGTGGGGTTATGATTATTACGGTGACACCAACGTTGTTGATGTTTACATACGCTATTTAAGAAATAAAATCGATAAGCCTTATTCTACGAATTTAATTCATACGATTCGTGGCGTTGGTTATGTTCTTAGGGAAACAGAATGAAACTTAAAAATAAAATCAATTTATCTACAGCAGTCATGTTCATTGTTCTGTTACTCATTATTGTATTAACGATTTATCTCTCTTTTAGCGCAATGGCAAAGAACCGTGAAATAGACAGAGTATATGAAGAGGCGAAACAGGCAACTACCGGTATTCACCAGTCGGATGCGTCTGTTCCCGTCCAAGAGCTTCTCCGAGCATATGTACCCGTAGATGGACTTCTACAAATTGTAAAACCAGATGGAAGCCCAGGGGCAGGGGCAGCAGCCGATTCAGCACAACTATCGGAATTTCGAAATTTACCCGTAACCTACTACGGCAAAGAAGAGAAGAAAATTATTAACAACAACGGAAGTTCCTTTGCCTTTGTATCACTCCCGATCGTTTGGTTGGATGGTGAAATTGTTGATCTACAGGTAATGGTAAGTTTACACTCCACCGATGAAATGCTTCACATATTAAAACTTCTTCTCATTGCTGTCACTTTTTTAGCAACCATTCCTGCCGTGATTTCGTCGAGGCTATTAGGAAATATCATCACTAGACCGATAACATCCATGATTCACACCATGAAGGAAATACAAAATAGTGGTCATTTTAAAAGACTTCCATTACCGAAGAAAACAAATGATGAACTTTACCAAATGGGAGATGCATTTAATAAAATGATCGAATTATTAGAGGTGAATTATCAAAAACAAGGAGAGTTCATTAGCAATGCTTCTCACGAACTTAAAACACCTTTAACGGTGATTGAATCTTATGCCACTTTATTGCGTAGAAGGGGGAAGGAGAGGCCGGAAGTGTTCGATGAATCCGTTCATGCCATTCTTTCTGAAACAGAACGGATGAGGGATTTAACCAATAATCTCCTTTTATTAGCCAAGCATGACGAGCAATGGCAAGTGAACAAAGAGAAAATAAAACTATCATCGTTGGTTCAAGAAATTGCTCACTCCTTTCAACATGCGTACCATCGACAAATACATATCAACATTGAAGGACTTCCCGTTGTCGAAGCTGATTACCAAAGGCTCAAACAGCTTATCTATATTTTCATGGATAATGCGCGGAAATACAGTGATGAAATCATAGAATTACGGTTATATACTAAAGGGAATCTTGCTTTATTGGAAATACAGGATTTTGGAATTGGGATTCCTGCTCCTGATTTAGAAAAGATATTCGATCGTTTTTACCGGGTAGACAAAGCAAGGGAGAGAAAGACGGGCGGCTTTGGATTGGGCCTTTCCCTAGCCAAAGAGTTAGCAGAGGCAATGAATATAAAGCTTCAAGTAGAAAGTAGGGAAGGATACGGTACAACAGCTCGTATTCTTTTCAACACCACTATCTCTCAGTAAATTCTCATTTTTCACATGTATACTAGTATCACTATACAAACGGAGGGAGAAAAATGAGGCTAAATAAATGGGTCATCATCATTATTTTTCTAGGTGTAATCGCAATCATTGTTCCAGTCTTTCTACAAACCTCTTCATTTGCCAGTCAAATGAGCGCTACTGAGGCCGAAGAAAAAGTAAAACAATTGTATACAGGCGAAGTGATATCAACACTTGAAAAGGACGGTCGTTTTCATATTACTCTGTCATTATCAGGTGGGGAGTATGAACTTGTCCTTAATCGAGAGTCAGGGGACATTTTAAGAATGACAAAAACAAAAAATTCTCCAAATAATAACTCTGACACCTCAACTGATCAAGGCAATCAGGCGGCAGAGGAAGAACCCGTGGAACCAACCCCATCGAAGGAGGAGCCTCCAAGTCAGATTACGGAACAAGAAGCCATAGGGATTGCATTAGAAAAAATGGCTGGAACAGTGGAGGAAGTTGATCTCGAGGAATCAAACGGCATCTCATATTATTTAGTTGAGATTGAAGCAAATGACCAGCAGGAGGCCACCATACAAGTTCACTCCATTACAGGTGAAATCATAAGTGTCACATGGGATGATTAGTACCTTTCTTTTCGTTTTCTCATCAATTTCTCATTTTCTTATCTGAGTTTCCTCATTTTTGCTGGCTATGATAAGAGTATCAACAGTAAGGAGGAAACAAAATGAAAAAGAGAAACGCATTATTAATTGGTATTGCAAGCTTCGTGGTACTAGGTGGAGCACTCGGGGTAGGAGCGATGGATAAAATGGATGACGATTCGATAAAGAGTGTCACGGATATGGGAACAACTAGCCATACTCCAGAACCTACACAAACAAATGTACAAACAGACGATAGCTCAACTGTATTATCTCAAGAAGTGAAAATTACCCAGGATGAGGCCATCGCCATAGCATTAAAAGAGTCACCAGGAACAGTAACAAAAGTCGAACTTGACGATGATAACGAATACGAAATTGAAATCCGAGATGGTGACAAGGAGATTGACTACGAAATTGACGCCATGACAGGAGAAATTAGAGAGATGGATACTGACTTTTTCGATGACAGAGATGAAGATTAATTCAATACAATACCCCCACATTTTCACAAGTGGGGGTTTACTAATTTCATGACTAATTGTTGTGATTTTAACGCTTCTTCACCATCAACTGACGGCGTCATATCATTTTCAACGCAATGAATAAAATGATGGATAGCATCTTCAAATCCGCGTTGTTTCAGTGTGGAATCCCAAGAGCCTGGGTAAGAAGTAGAGATGGTATCACTAGCTTCCCTCTCAGTCGTATTCATATTCTTTACACGTATGATCGCCCCGTTCGTTACTAGCTCCAGTTGCTCCAATCCCGTACCAGCATTTCGATGCATGGCCGTCGTCATTTGGATCCCATCTTTTTTGGAGAATGTATGCTGGCCAAAAACCATCTCGTTTTTTTCATTTTTATGTAAGATTCCATGCTGAAGAATAAGATCACCATCAGCTAACCAACGGACTGTATCAACAAGGTGCAAGTAATCATCTAACATCGTAAACTCTACATCATGTGGTCCAACGCTATTTGCACGATGCTTCTCAAATCTCGCCCATGCAAGATCTTTCGATTGTTCCTTCGCTTTCACATACATAGGAGCAAAACGACGATTAAAGCCCACCATTAATTTGCAGCCTGATGAATGCTGTAACTCCACCAATTTCTCCGCTTGATCGAGAGTAGCCGCTAACGGCTTATCGACGTATACATGCTTGCCTTTTGAAAGCAGAGTAGTGATAATGTCAAAATGTGTAGCTGTTGAACTATGAACAAACACCGCATCACACGCATCAGCCACAGAAGTAACACTTGAAAAATCCTCGATCCGATATTGCTTACAAATCAAACTTCTCTTTTCTTTGTTCGGGGTAAAAGCACCAACAAACTCCCAATCTGTCTCTCTAGATAGAATAGGCAAATATGCCTTATGTGCTATATTGCCAAGCCCAACCATTCCAATTTTCAACCTCAAGTTATACCACCCTTTACCATTTATGTACTTCTTTCATCATATAGAGAGAGTGGAACGTACGTCAACCATTGTGGTTTTCAATATTTTACCTAAGGAAAAAATGTCCTCCTATTTTTTTACATGCTATAGTAAAAAAAGTGAAACCGTTTCGTTTGCTGCCTCGTCTAACGCATGGAAATCAAATAAGGTAGTAGTTTATTAAAAAAGGAGGGGCTTATATTTTGAGCTTAGAAAAAGAAATAGAACAAGCCCTAGTAGGAATATATGAACGAGAAAAAATTATCGAAATGGTGATGGATGAGTACGGAACCAAATTAAAACGAATGATTTACTCCTACGTTAAAGACTGGGAGGTTGCCAGTGATCTTACTCAAGAAGTATTTATCACAGTTTATGAGAAACTATTATCGTTTAAACAGCGTTCATCTTTCAAAACATGGATTTACACCATCGCGATCAATAAAAGTAAAGACTACCTAAAAAGCTGGCATTATCGAAATCTTGTGATCAATGAAAAGTTATTCTTTTTTAAACAGAGTGGGGAGAAATCCCCAGAGGACCTGCTCTTGCAAAAAGATGTACGCTCAGAACTCGCAAAAGCCATTATGGCCATGCCTGTAAAATACAGAGAAGTTTTTCTGCTCCATTATTATCAAGATTTTACTTACAGTGAAATTAGTGACGCCCTCCATATACCTTTAGCAACGGTAAAAACAAGACTATTTCGAGGAAAAGAAAGATGCAAGCAATTCTTAACTAATGAAAGGGGAGAACAACATGGCTGACATTCATACACAGGTGAAAGAGGCCGTTCATACGACAGCTTCTGAAAAATCGGTTTTCACAGAACTAGAAAAGCAACGTGTTCTCCGAAAAATACGATCTGGAGATACACAAGGCGCAAAAAAGTCTAATCAATTTGTTCCAAGGATGGTCACTACTATTGCTGTTGCGGGATTTTTATTATTTATCGGAGGAATCATTGGATCAAATCTCGAAAGCAGGAACATAGCATCACAAAGTGACACTAAGGCGGTTGCAGAAAAATTTTACCCTAACCTCCAATATGGTGAGGTGTTAAATGGTTGGAGTCTCCTTAATAAAGGTCCATACGAAGGCGCAAAAAGTGAACAAAGCGGAATATTGCATGCTGTTTTTCAAGGTGAAGCACAAATTACTGGTACTTTAAAATATTATGATATAGATGATTCAGAGCGCCCGGATCAAATTTTGTTTACCCCGGATAAGCTTTCCTTACAATCATTGCCTGTAGAAGAGGGTAGACATCCAGACCTTACTTTCGCATCAAATGAGCAACGTAAACTAAAAGCCGTGTTCGGGCTTGGTACCAATCGCATGAATATAGGGGAAGTCACACTCGTTGTTGACAACTATACTGCAAGGTATATAAAAGGAAAAACTCTACCAGATACTGTTGGTTTAAAGGAAATTGTCCTACCGGAAGAACCCGAAGTCCAATCCACACCTTTTCATATTCAAGTGAATCAAGGTCAGAAACTGGAACTATCAGCCGTTCTTCTTGATCGCTATGAACAATTCAAGGTCACCAAAGATAAACAGGCTTTAAGTGGATTATCCCCTTCAGAGGTTTTCCAGCTTTACTTCTATGCAGAGGAGCTGCAGGATTACGAAACGCAATATTCACTTTATATTGACGATGAAGAATACTTAAGAGTGTTCGAAACGTATGAGGATTATCTTACTGCCAAACAACAAAACCCTAGCACAGGCTTGTTAGAACAAGTAAAAGCAGGAACATTGTTCGAGCATGTAATCGATGAAACTTCGGCTTCAGTTAGTATAGAAGCAGAAACAACAGGGTTATCGTTCGGTTTCTCTAAAAATATACATGGAATTTGGTGCGTAAACTGGCTTCCCATCCAATAATTAAAAAAATGCCACCTAATCGAATTGATAGGTGGTCGTTTTTATGTAAAAATAAGATATGTTAAAAAATATTACAAAAATTCAATTCTAGTTAGGTGTGAATGTCTGTGAAGTGTGTTGCCCTTGATTTAGATGGTACTTTGCTCAATTCAGAGCATGAGGTATCTGCTGAAAACGAAAAGACGATCCGAAAGCTTCAAAAAGAAGGGGTAGAGGTGATCTTAAATACGGGACGAGCTTATGCTGATGTTGTGAAAGTAAATGCGATTCGCGAGCTAAACTGTCCAATATTAACCTTAAATGGATCTGCGCTTTATGGGAAGGACGGTTCCTTATTATACGAAACGACGATACCTGTTCCTGTCTATAAGCAAATGCTGACTGAATTAAAAAAGCTTTCTGTCGGGATATTGGTATATACAAATCATGGAGGATTTCCTTGTACACTTCCTGGGTTAAGAGGTAAAAGTGACGAGGAACTAAAAGAACTATTCCTTACATACGATTATGACCAGATTTTACAAATCGAGGATTTGAAGATTTTCAAGTGTATTGCGGTGGTTTCTTATGAAGAGCTTGAGAGAATTCAAACCGTTAAGGAGCAATTATCCGGTTTTGAAGAACTAACTTTGGCTTCATCCTTTCCAAATAACGTTGAAATCATGTCAAAAGAAGCCCATAAAGGGAAAGCGATTCAGCGCTATGCTTTGATGCATAATCATGTGTTTTCTGAGATTTACGCATTTGGTGATGGGGGCAACGACTTACCGATGTTCGAAATTGCAACAGCATCTATCGCCATGGAGAATGCACCGGATGAAGTAAAGGAAAAAGCTACGTATGTAACAAAATCAAATGATGAAGATGGAGTATCTCACGCCATTTATCATATTTTAAAGCTTTTATAAGCTCATTTTTGTCGTTACCCTCTTGTTTTTGAGCAGGAGGGGGCGATTTTTTAAAAAATTCTTGAAAATTTCTAATTTTTTTGCGATAATCAGAACTTATTTGCGATTATCGGGAAATACATGCGATTCGAAAAATTTATTTGCGATTAAAAATTTTTATTTGCTATTTTCAGAATTTACTTGCGATTATTTAAATTTATTTGCGTTAATACTGATTTATTTGCGATCCACACCATGTATTAGCGATTAACCATTAATATAAAGGAGGAGCTTATGCCAATTGTTTCCGAGGAGTACAAAGAAGAGAAAAAAGAGCAGATTTTAGACAGTGCGTTTGAATGCTTTGCTAAAAAAGGCTTCCAAACTGCAACAATGGATGATATCGTTGCCCATTGTGGTATGAGCAAAGGAGCGATCTACAATTATTTTTCAAGTAAGGAAGAAATCTATTTAGACCTCCTTACACGTGCAACAGACAAAAACTTTGTTCAATACCATAAACACTTTGCCAAACATCGAACAGCTAGCAGCAAAATAGATTATCTGTTTAACGCTTATTTGTCTGCAAATCCCATTGACCGCAATCGATTAGAATATATCGTTGTTTTCTACGAATTTAATCTTCATAGCACAAGGGATCCTGACCTTCTTCAACAGCTTCATGAAAGAAAAAGAAAATTGGTGACCTTAGTGAATGACATCATTCAAGAAGGACAACAGAAGGGTGAATTCAAACAAGATATTCCATCTCAACTTTACGCTGAAAGATTTTGGACGATAATCGATGGAGTCAATCTACATGCAGTATATGATGATTTTCCTTATTACGATGTGTTAAGGGAATTAAAAGATATGTATTTAGAAGAATTAAAGTCGGAATAAAGGAGGGTACTATGCCAATCGTATCTGAAGAACATAAGAGACAAAGAAGAAATCATATTTTATTGAGTGCACAGCATTGTTTCGCGGAAAAGGGCTATCATATCACGTCAATGGATCAGCTTGTTCAACATTCAGGCCTTTCAAGAGGAGCGATTTACAACTATTTTAAAAGCAAAGAAGAAATATATCTAGAGCTTATGAAAGGGATTGTCACTCGAGAAATAGAGCCAATCGAGTCGTATATTAAGACCCTTCCTACAAATCTTGAAAAAATAGCCTATCTGTTTGATCATTATTATCAGCTTGAACCAATGTGTGAAGAGCAAAAGGAAGCATTTTTCGTACAGCTTGATTTTCAATTATCAGCTTCTAGAAACCCTGACATGATGGCCATTCTAGATGAATTACATAAAAATATGAAGTTCGAATTAATGAAATCGATTTTACAAGAAGGAAAAGAGGCGGGAGAGCTGAAATCAAATATCCATGTTGATATTTATACTCATATGTTTTGGTCGTTCATTGATGCGGCAAATATGCAACGAATTCTTTTTCCTGAACTTCCGTACCAATCAATCCTAATGGACCAGAAGCAATCCTTCCTAAATAAGATCACTAAATAGACTTGTTGGTATGTTAAAGACCTTTCTGTAAGATTACGCGCTTTTTTCGCGAAAATTGACCGATTATTTTCACTTGATAATATTCTGAATGTTCCATATAATGAAAATAAACCGATTAGTCGGTTAAAAATCATTAAAGGGGTGTTCGGCTATGACTCAATCGGTTCTACATACGGCTCTTGAAAGATTCCAAGCATTGGACGAAAAAATTTCACACTTAGAAAGTATCTCTGGTCTCCTTTCATGGGATCAAAAGGTGATCGCACCAAAAAAGGGAAGAGCCCAGTTTTCAAAAGCATACGGGGCATTGCAAACGGAAATATTCGATCTTATGATCTCTCAGGAAATGGGAGAGCTTTTAGATCAGTTGTCAGAAAGCAATGAGAATTTTGATACAGTAACAAAAGCCAAAATCCGTTTACGAAAACACTTTTATAACCGTTCAAAGAGTATTCCTTCTGATTTATATAAGGAATATTCCGTCTTGTGCAGTGATGCCAATGATGCATGGGAAGAGGCACGAGAAAAAAATGACTACGGTCTTTTTCGCCCTTATTTAGAAAAAATCGTAGAAATCAAAAAGAAATTCGTTGAATATTACGGGTACGAGAAGCATCCGTATGACGCATTACTTGATGAATTTGAGCCAGGCTTAACGGTAGAAGTACTTGATCCACTTTTTGCTAGCTTAAGAGAAAAGAGCATAGCACTTTTAAATAAAATTAAAGCTGCCACACATAAGACACCAGTTGAAATCGTGAAACAGCCATTTTCCATAGAAAAGCAAAAAGAGTTTAACCGCTACATGCTTCCACAATTAGGATTTGATCTGGACGCTGGAAGACTCGATGAAACGGTGCATCCATTCGCCCAAACGGTAAACACAGGGGATGTTCGCATTACAACTCGTTATCTAGAAAACAATGTACTCTCTGCCTTGTTCGGTACGATCCACGAGGCGGGTCATGGTATCTACGAACAGCAAATTAACTCAAAGTTAGAGGGAACAGTCTTATGCGCGGGTACTTCATTTGGGATTCATGAATCACAGTCTCGCTTTTTAGAAAATATGGTGGGACGAAGTGAAGCCTTTTGGCAGTACTTTTTGCCAAAGTTAAAGGAATTTTTCCCAACTCAGCTTCATAACGTTGAATTACAAGAATTTTACGAGGCAATTAATACGGTCCATCCGTCTTTTATTCGTGTGGAAGCAGATGAACTTACGTATAATCTTCACATTATGCTTCGGTATGAAATTGAGAAGGAATTGTTTGAAGGCAAACTAGAGGTAAGTGAACTCCCAGCTGTTTGGAATAAGAAAATGGAAGAGTTTCTAGGAATTGTCCCTCCAACAGATACATTAGGTGTTCTTCAGGATGTTCACTGGTCATTCGGTGGTTTTGGTTACTTCCCGTCGTATTCGTTAGGAAATCTGTATGCGGCACAACTATTAAAAACGATGAAAAAAGAACTTCCTGAATTTGACCAATACTTAGAAACTGGTAATTTACAGCCACTCATGAGTTGGTTAAAGGAAAAGATTCATCAGCATGGAAGCTTGTATACTCCTAATGAGTTAATTGTTTCTGTGACAGGCGAGCAACTAAATGCCGCTCATTTAGTCGAATATCTTGAAGAAAAATATAGTCGAGTGTATCAGATGTAGATGATAGAAGGGTGTGCCAAATCAAGAGTGTTTACCACTTTCAGGCACACCCTCTTTTAAGGAGAGATACCAATGCTTAAGATCAAAAGATTAAAAGATTGTGAGATTTCAGAAGCAGTAGAGGCATGGAATATTGGCTTTGAGGGATATTACTTTGATTTAACGATGACTACCGAAAAATTTATGGCTAGAATGGCTTCCGAGGGACTATCTGATGAGTTGTCCGTTGTTGCCTTTTGGAATGATAAACCAGTCGGATTAATTGTAAATGGAATCAGAGAGTTTCAAGGAGAATTAATTGGCTGGAATGGAGGAACCGCAGTCAACAAGGACTACAGAAGCAAAGGAATCGGCAGAAGAATGCTCGAAGCCACTTTAGATATTCTTGAAGAAAATAACGTGAAAGTGTCGACGCTAGAGGCTATAAGCGAAAATAAAGGAGCCATTGCTCTCTATCAATCTCTTGGGTACGACATTATTGACCACCTCGAATGCTTAGAAAAAAAGGAAGGTCAAATACCAGCCGTCTCGTCAAACGTTTTTCAAATTAAGAGAGTTTCACCTGAAGAAGTCGGCAATTTATCGTTCTATCAAGGAAAAAATCCTTGGCAAACCCACTGGCAAAGCGTCATGGATGGGGAAGCGTTGATTGCTGAAGATACTTTTGGAAATGCCATTGGTTATGCTTACTTCCGTAAGATTTTTTCAGAGGAAGGAATTCATACGGGTACTACCTTGTATCAATGTGAAGGAGATCGAAGCAGAAGGGATCAAAAAGAAGTCATTCAATTTCTATTAGTAGAAGCTTTTCATACTTCCACTGACCACATTCGTCTCTATGTACCTAACCTGCCAATATTAAGTAGTTCCATTACTCATAGGGTATTAAAAGATATGGGATTTGAACCCATTGTTCATCTTGTTTACATGAAACAAATCTTAAACTAACCAATCCGCGACCTTACTCTGCAAGATGAGTAAGGTTTTTTTATGATCATTAATGAATTGTTCCTCTCTTTTCCTACATTTCGTAAAGGATCGTTAATAGTTTTGACATATCTCCTCGATATGATAATAACAAGCCCAGGATATAGCAGCCTCAGCAGAAAGAGAATCCTTGGAATTCCCCCTCCAATGAATAACTCATAAAAAGAGGCTGCGAATCCGGTTAATAGGGAGAGGAGGTGTAGTTGATTGAAAAAGTTAAAGTGGCTGCTTTTCTTCCTTTTACTTGCAGTTGCTTTTAGTTTAGGAGTCTATACAGCTCCCTATCTAAACGGAACAACACAATGGGGTCAATCCTTACCAAATGTAAGTAACTGGAATGTGAATTATAATCCACTACCGTTTTTAATGGCACTTAGTATGTCAACGATACTTACAATCATTAAAATTGTTACTGCGTTCATCGGATGGCTCCTTTGGAGTAAAACGAAAAAGCTGAATTTAGTTAAGATCTCAGGTTTACTATTGTTCGCTTTTTCTGTCATTTCCTTATTACCCATGTTATTTGCAGTAGGGATTATTGGATTAGCTTTATTTTTAGTAACAAAAAGTAGAAAAAGAACCATATTGGAATGAATTTGAGGAGGAACTACGAAATGGGATTATTTAAACGTTTAAAAACGATCGCAACAGCAGACTTACATGATGTACTAGACCGAATGGAAGATCCAATTGTGATGCTCAAGCAGCATCTTCGTGAAATGGAACAGGATATTGCTAAAGGGGAAGAAGCTTTAGCTAAACAATTGTTTTTCGAGAAGAAACAAGAAGCTCAATTAAATGAAACTAAAGCATTAATTGAAAAAAGAGTGGGACAAGCTGAAATAGCGGTTAAAAAAGGTGACGACGAAACAGCGAAACAATTAATCTTAGATAAAATTGAACTAGAAAAGAAGGAACAGGTTTATGCTTCACAGCTTGAAGGTCTCTCTCAACAAACAAAGAAATTAGTTCAGCAAATTGAAGATTATAAGCATAAATATAAGGAATTAAAAAATAAGCAGCAGCTTCTTATTTCAAGAGCTCATGTGGCAAAAGTGACTGAATCCAATGAACAATCATTTGCGACTTTTACTCCTGGCAGTGCCGTGAAGGGATTTGAACTTGCTGAGGAGAAGATTCTTGCTCTTGAAGCAAAATCAAAGGCAAGAGAACTGTTTCATCCGTCCGTTGACTTAAATAAAGTATATGACTACGAGCTCGAAGAACAGGTCCATAAAGAATTAGAGAAGATTAAGAACAACTAATATGAACACTTTGATCACTCCTTAACAAAAAGTATTCCGAAAAAATAATTTATTTAATTATTGAATTTTCAGAAAACAAATGTTATTATAGAAAAAAGGTTAAGGAGTGATTTCCAATGGAAAAGTATTTGCTAAATTCACCACAACAACCAACTGAAGAACAATTATCGTCAGCCGCAGATATGGTCATCCGACAAGCACTACTTGATTATCGAAAAGATAAGTTAAGAAAGGAAATTGATGATTCCTTAGCCACGAGAAATAAAGATGAGTTTTTCCGATTAACAGACGAATTAAAAAATTTAATGTAAGTAAAAATTAATCGACCACACATTTGTGTGGTTTTTGTTTTTTATACGATATTCGATTTGCATTGGCGTATAATGGATATAAATAGAAAATATTACATACATAAGGAGTTGTCTTCGCCTATGACTACCTATACGTCTCGAGAGCAAGTCCCCACTCAAGAAAAGTGGAATTTAGACGATATTTATCCCGATTTAGCATCCTGGGAGAACGATTTTAAGCAAGTCGAAGAAATGACTAGTGAATTAAAAACTTTTGATGGCAGGATTCAGAATGGCGCAAGCCTCTTTCAATTTTTACAGAAAAAAGAAGAGCTTTCCTACAAATTCAATCATTTATACGCTTACAGCATGCTGAAGGTGGATGAAGACACTCGTGTGACAGAGTCTCAAAGCTATCTTGAACGAATGAAGAGCTTAGGTATTAAAGTAAGTTCCTCTACCTCATTTTTTATGCCTTATCTCTTGAGTTTAGAAGAGAAGGACTTAAAGGCCTTTATTGAGGAAGAAAAGGGCTTAAGTTACTTTGAAGAGGATTTACTAGAATCATTTCGTTACAAGCCGCATGTTTTATCTAAGGAAAAAGAAGAGCTTGTTTCCCAGCTTGGAGAGGCTTTTTCCGCACCAAGTACCATCTTTGGAATGATCAACAATGCGGATATAAAGTTTGGAGAAGTGACACAGGAAGACGGGTCAAAGGTCGAGCTTACACGTGGCTTATATTCAAAATTGATTGAAGATGAGAACCGTCAGACGAGAAAAGAAGCGTATAAAGCATACTACGAACCTTACATTCAGCTAAAAAATACAATATCTTCTACACTATCCAATTCTATAAAAAACAATGTGACGATGTCGAAGCTTCGTAATTACCCATCTGCACTTGATAAATCATTGTTTGGAGATAATATTCCGAAAGAAGTATATGATAATTTAATTATGTCAACAAAACAACATATTGCACCAATGCATCGTTACAATTCCATTCGGAGGGAAAAGTTAAACCTCGATGAACTACGAGCTTATGACTTAAGCGTTCCGATTGTAAGTGGTGTGAAAATGGACATTTCGTACGAAGAGGCATATGAAACGATGCTAAAAGCACTAGCTCCACTTGGAAGTGATTATATTGAAACATTAAAAACATTTAAGGATTCTCGCTACATTGACGTTCGTGAGACAAAAGGGAAGCGGTCTGGTGCATATAATCTAGGAATTTATGGAGTTCACCCATATATATTATTAAACCATCAAGATGATTTGGATAGCATGTTCACGCTCGTCCATGAATGCGGGCATGGTGTTCATAGTAAATTGAGTGCGGAGCATCAACCGCAAATTTCAGCAAGATACAGTATTTTCGTAGCCGAAGTAGCTTCCACCGTAAACGAAGTACTTTTAATCAATTATTTACTGCAACACGAAACGAATCCTGATATTCGAAAGCATCTTTTAAATCATTTTATTGATCAATTTAAAGGAACCTTTTTTACTCAGGTCATGTTTGCGGAATTTGAGAAAAAGACACATGAAATGGCGGAACAGGGGATTCCTTTAACCGTTGATGTTTTTAACTCAACTTATGAACAGCTATTCCGGGAATATAATGGAGAAGAGCTTATTTTTGACGAGGAAGTAAAGTACGGTTGGTCCCGAATTCCTCATTTTTATCGACCGTTTTACGTGTATAAATATGCGACTGGCTACGCATCTGCCATCCATATTGCCTCGAATCTATTGTCTGGTGATGAAAAGATCCTTGAGTCGTATTTGAAGTTTTTACAAAGCGGTAGTTCTGATTATCCACTAGAGCTTTTAAAGAAAACCGGTGTAGATCTTACGAATAGTGAACCAATCGAATCAGCAATGAAAAAGTTTTCAGAGCTTGTGGACGAATTTGCTAGCTTATAGATCTCGTTTTAAACTTCCTTTTTAATATTGGACATCAAAAGGACGAACCAAGTCGGTTCGTCCTCGATTTTTATTCAATATTATCAATTGATAGCTTTTTCACTGGTAGAAAGTCCTCACCAGAATCCAAATACGTGATAGATACTTTGTCTCCACGCTCTAAGTAGATCGCTAGAGGGTTATTTTCTGACGATACAGTATAATTCTGTTGATTGTTAAGCAGGAAGGATACAACCGTATAATCTCCAATTCGCTCCTTATAAACTCGAAGTACTTCACCACTCGTTTTCATTTCTTCTGCCTTTGAGGTTCCATTTAATGTGCTACCTTCTCGTTGTAGAGCTACCTTGTATTTTTTTAGCGCATCATTAGGAGTTTCTGCATACGATGATATTTCAGGATTTGCTGCTGAAACGATAAAATAATTTTGAAGAAAACCATTGGAATCAAGAACAGGAGTGAGCCAGCTTGCTTCTCCATAGAAATTGTAGAGAACAGGCATTTCTCCATCCCATTTTTTCTCGATAAATTTCTTATCGATAATTTCAAGAGCACCTCGAGAGTCCATATACGATTCCTCTAGATTTCCAGTGTAAAAGGTGGCTTTTCCGGTCCGAGCATTTGTTAACGAGTACCCAAGCATGGAATCTACTCCTTCTTTCGGACTCGTAAAATCAGTAAAGTAGTACATCACACCATTCTCATCAAAAATTGGGCTTACATTGGCCTCCGTACCTTCATCGGAAGGCAACTTCACATCTGATTTTCCAAATAAGCTATTCCAAAAACCATGTACAAAATTGCCATAATAACTATTTTGTAAACTCACAGCTTCAGGTGAGACAGACCCATCAAGAAACGCTGGTGCTGACTCTAGATCAAACGCTTCTGTTTTTCCAGTGGAGGGATCGACAAGAACGATTCCTTCCGCTTTAAAACCGTTTCGCGCCGTGACAAAACTTCCATACGTTCGAATAAAATAAGGTTTTCCATCATCATCTATTTCAAGCTGCACATCACCGTAGAATATGTTCTTTGGATAGTTAAGACGAATATGACGTTCTAGGTTCTTTTGAAAATACGAAGATGGAGTGTACTTCATACTTGATTGAACAAATTTAGGATTCGCTGAGGAATCTGTTGCACTTAAGGTAAAATAACCCGGTGTTTCCTCGCCCTTAAACCACTTGAAAAAGCCTGAGAACTCAACAGGAGCAATATAGACAAATTGTCCATTTATTTTCTGAATTTGTAAATTTCCGAGTTCATAGTAACTCGTATTGGGAACCTGTCCAAAAGCCTTTCTCATTTTATTTCTAGCAAATTGGGGAGGAACACTCGCTGGAGTCACACTTTCATCAAAGGCCGGGATCTCCACCTTTTCGTCCATTTTGGAAAGCTCATACTTCTCATCGGCATTGAACACAAAGGCAGATAAAAAATAAATTCCAATGCCAAGTGCTATGAGGGAGATGATTCCTTTCAACTTTCGCTCCATTCCTTTTGAAACGATTGTTCCTCCAACTGACACCAATAGTATTAAAGCCCAAAGAGTGCTGATGTTTTGATCAATTTTTGTGAGATAAAAGAAGCCGAACACAATCAAAACAAGAATCGTTGTAAACGCCACCGCAATACCCGTTACCTTCGTTTCTTTTGTCATTTTAGAAAAAGGGATAAGTAGAATGCTCGAAATAATCCCTGCAAGAAGTGAAAATATAAAGATGTTTCCCATTAGTAAGCTCCTTTCGGCGATTTTGTATGTTTTACGGGTGTGATAGGGCATTTGTTTCATGTTTTTAAAAATTGTAATAGGCTTGTAATATTTTTACCAAAATCTGAAACTTTTTATCTTCGAAATCGTCTAATAGGTATGGAGTTATTTTTAGGGGGGAGTCATTTGAAAAAGAGAGTTTTTACCGTTTTATCACTGCTCTTCGTTATTATTGTTGTTAGTTTTTCACGTTTTTTAGATGTTGGTGCAAATGTTACAGCCAATCAGGGATCATCACCAAGTGTAAGCCATGATGTTCCAAAAAGAGCAGATGTCTCCCTAGGAAAAACAATTGATAATGAGTCGGCTTTTTTAGTTGCTTCCGAAGAGGTAGAGGTAATGGAAGTGGTAGCGGTTGTTTCAGAACCAGCTGAAGAAACCACGGAGGTCGTGAGCAAAGGGGAAGAAGCTCTTGTTCCGGATTCCATCGAGTTGTTTGGATCAACATATGAGAAAGTTACAGATGAAAAATTTTCTGTTTATATAAATGTAGCGAGTGAATTAGGTGCAGGTTTTTATGCCATTCCAAATAGCGATGTTTTTGCGATGGTAAAGAATGGGGAAGTTCTATTTCAGATGTCTACCGGAATTAAAGCTGTTCCAATGACAAATGTAGAATTATTGGTTCGCATTTTTGAAAAAACCGGAGAGTTTAACTTAGTAGGTCCTATCGTGGACGATATACGAAAAGTCGCATCGACAGGGGAAACGATTAGTGTAGAAGGTGAGAACTACACCGGATATAGCGTATTTATTCAGGACGAATGGATTCTCGTATCGTTCTAATCAAATAAAAGGGCCGCCTAAATGGGTGGCTTTTTTCATTGAAAAAGGATTTTTGCCTCCGCATGTCAAGCAGCCTATCCATATCTCATCCAGGGGGGAGTGGATGGGAATAAAATCTTGTTATTCCATTCCTCTTATACCCTCACAACATAAAAATAAAACCCAAAACGGAAAACTCCATCACTCAACTGTCCACCCCATACGGACAAAAGTAGCATTTCTGTCCACGAGCGGTGTCAGACACCCTAAAAAAACACTTCCCTCACATTTGTCCACGAAGGGTGTCTGTCACCCTTTTTTGATCGTTTGTTTGACCATTTGGTGGCCCAGTACGGCTATTCCCGCTGCGATGATCGCGTTAATTACCCCTGTGTAGGAAAAACCCCAAGCAATTACTCCAAATACAAGGGAGAATCCTAATAAGACCCAAATGATCGACCAGTTCGGTACGCTAGGTGTACGTTTAAGTGCAAATCCAAGTACCCAGAGAGCTGGGACAAGCATATAGTAATTTTCATTTAAAAAGGATGCTAAATCCATTTTCTCACCTCCTAATTATGCTACTAACATGATATGAAGGCTTGTCGGTGTTGGTTTGCATTCATGTCCTCTAAATGAAAAATTATTATTTCTATGCCTGTCCAAATCAGTAGATCAATAATATATAGAAGGTAGAAGGTTACAAGGGATAAAGAACACCTACACCTTCATATTCAAAAAGAAAGGAGCTGAGGCTAGTGGAACAGCTTATCGCGTTCATTAGTGATGTTGGATTTCCGATTGTAGTGACTTTATATTTGCTTCATCGAGTAGAAGCAAAGTTAGATGCAGTGGTTCAATCCATCCAAAGTCTACCTGACCGAATTCGTGAATTCACTTAG
This sequence comes from Bacillus sp. Y1, assembly GCF_003586445.1. NCBI lineage: Bacteria > Bacillati > Bacillota > Bacilli > Caryophanales > Bacillaceae > Bacillus > Bacillus sp. Y1. Next base: position 2,684,914 of record NZ_CP030028.1, read on the forward strand.
CATTAATTTTCTTAACTTTCTAAATTTTATAGACAATACAGGTCGGATTTTATTGACAGAAATAGGCGATGATGCTAAATTTAGGGTAACCGTTCTGCACCGTGTTAGAGTTTTTGTACGACTTTGTTCCACGTTTGGATGCGTAATGTTTGCAAATGCTATACGTTGTAAATGGTAAATTTAAGGCATGGCTTTAACAGCCATTAGGGGGATTTTGAGATGAAAAACGGAAAAGTAAAATGGTTCAATGCTGAAAAAGGTTTCGGTTTTATCGAAGCTGAAGACGGTAACGACGTATTCGTTCATTACTCTGCCATCCAAGCTGAAGGCTTCAAAACATTAGAAGAAGGTCAAGAAGTAACTTTTGAAGTAGTAGAAGGTGCACGTGGACCTCAAGCTGCTAACGTAACAAAAAAATAAATCTTATAACCTTTCAAGCAGTTAACCACTTGCGGTTAAGCTGCTTTTTTATTTTACTTAAAAGATGAACTTACAAAAATATGTAAAGAAAAACGAATGCACGTTCTGTTATAATAGAGAAATACACTAAACAAACGAGGTGGAAGGTTTGAAATTTATTCATACAGCGGACTGGCATTTAGGAAAGCTTGTCCACGGTATATATATGACGGACGACCAGAAAGAAGTATTAAATCAATTTATTCAAGTGGTTGCTGAGGAACAGCCGGATGCGGTTGTGATTGCAGGAGACCTTTACGATCGCTCTGTTCCACCAACAGAAGCGGTTGAGCTGCTCGACCAAGTATTGTTCGAAATCAATGTAGGACTAAACATACCTGTCGTAGCCATAGCTGGGAATCATGATAGTGCCGAACGTTTATCCTTTGGAACCTCCTGGTATCGAAATAGCCAATTATACTTAACAGGTAAGCCAGAAGCGAACTTTCAACCTGTTCAAATTAATGGGGTGAACTTTTACTGTGTCCCCTATGCAGAGCCTGGCATTATTCGACAATTATTAAATGAGGACAGCATTCATAGCCATCAGGAAGCAATGAAGAGAATCATTGGAAAAATAGAGGAGCAGTTAGACCCGAACAAACCAAATGTATTCGTCGGCCATGCCTTCGTATTAGGGGGAGAGTCGACGGATTCAGAACGGTCCTTATCTGTTGGAGGATCCGGGTGTGTCACTCAGGATTTATTTTCTCCATTTCATTATACAGCCTTAGGTCATTTGCACAGTCCTGATTCAATTAAGCATGATAGAATCTTCTATTCTGGTTCTCTATTAAAATATTCCTTCTCAGAAGCAAAGCAAAAGAAATCCATTCAGATCGTAGAAATGGATGAAAAAGGTGATTTTACAATTCGTTACCGTTCGTTAACACCAAAACAGGACATGCGTGAACTCGTTGGATACTTAGATGAACTATTGGATACGAGCTTTTACGAAAAACAAAAGGTCGATGATTATTTAAGTATTACGTTACTAGACGAAGGGGCATTACTTGATCCAATCGGAAAGCTTCGTCATGTCTATCCAAATGTCCTTCACTTAGAAAGACAGACCGTGCTAAAGGATATGAAAGAAAAGAAATTAATCACTTCAATCGGACAGGAAAAAAAATCGGAACTCGATCTGTTTGAACAGTTTTATAAAGAAATGACTTCAGAAGAATTCTCGCCTGAAAAGAAAAGGATTATGGCAGAGGTCATCGAGAGTGTCTTAAAGGAGGAACAATAACATGAGACCTTTGAAGCTTACGATGCAGGCATTTGGACCTTACTCTCGCACAGAGGTAATTGACTTTTCCGAGCTTGGAAACCGAACAATGTTTGTTATCTCCGGAAAAACCGGATCAGGGAAAACAACCATTTTTGACGGAATTAGCTATGCGATCTATGGAAAAGCGAGTGGTGAAGATCGGAATGGACCAGAGCTTCGTAGCCAATTTGCCGATAACGATACACTAACAGAGGTATCATTAGAATTTCGTCTTCGTGGCAAAACGTATGAGATTAGTCGTTCTCCTCAACAGGAAAAGAAAAAGTCGCGTGGTGATGGGGTTACCTCTATCGGCGCAAAAGCAGAGTTGTACGTATACGATGAGGATGGAACGAAGCAAATCATTGCATCGAATGTTCGTGATGTGGATGAAAAAATCAAACAAATCATGCTGATTGACAGCAATCAGTTCCGCCAAATCATTATGATTCCTCAAGGCGAATTTAGAAAGCTATTAACCTCGGACAGCAAGGAAAAAGAAGCTATCCTACAACGCTTATTCCATACGCAGCTGTATAAGAGAATTGAGGAAAAGTTAAAAGAAGAAGCAGCTTCTTTAAAAGCAGCAGTAGAACAACAGCTTGCTGACCGTAACCTTGCGATTCGAAAAATTCACGCCTTGTTTACAGAGAATTTGAAAGAATATATGGAAGCGGGCAGCACAAATGATCTTGTCATTGTTCCGGCATTAATAGAAGAAATTCAAGCAATGACAGAGCAAATCTCTTTATTTGAAAAGGAAATTACGGAAAGAGATCAGCTGCGTCAAGTAGAACAAAAAAAGCTTTATGATGCAGAAGCACTTATTAAACAATTCGAAGCAAAGGAGACAGCACTTCAGAAAAAGCTCCACCTTGAAAACCAAAAGGAATTGTTTGAGAAAAAAAGGGATGACGTAGAATTAGGAAAAAAAGCGATATTGTTGCTACAGCAAGAGCAATTATGTGCTAGGTTAAAAAAAGAATTGACTACTTACGAAACCCAAGCAAATGACTTGCTAGTAAAGCAAAAGACATTGTTGGATCAAGTGCAAAATCTTGAAGAAGTATGGCGAGTCGAAAAAGGAAAAGAACCGGAAAGAAAAGCATTAGAGGAAGGTATTCACAAACTAAGGTCATTAAAGGAAGATGTACACTCTTATGCAAGGCTGGAAGCTGAAATTCGCGACCTTCAACTACAATGGAAAAAGCTTGAAGAGGACAAGGTAGCAGCCGAAAAAAAGGGAACAGAAATTGACCATCGTCTTCGATTATTCACAGAGAAAAAAGAAGAAATAGATGCAAGCAAACTTGTATTTCTAGAAAACAAAAACCTACTTGACGAGTTAAAGCGTGAAGCAGATTTAATTTCTACTCTAGAAAAACAGAGGGAAAGCTTGTTGATACTAGAAGAGAAATTCAATCGAAAAAAAGCGGAGTTTGAGCGGACAACTGCTCGCTACTTGGATTCCAAATCTCTCGTTGAAGAACTAGAAAACAGCTGGATGCATGGACAAGCTTCCATACTAGCCAGCAAGCTTCAAGACGGTGCTCCTTGTCCTGTCTGTGGGTCAGAACATCATCCAAAACCGACCCATCAGGAGGATAAAGCAATTCCAAATGAAGCCGATTTGAAGGCTGCTAAACAACAGCTCGAAGTACTAGAGAAAGAGAGAAACGAAGGACAGTCTCAAAGTTACAAGTTACAATCGAGTGTGGAAGCCTCCACACTCTTAGTCTCTCAAACACTAGAGTCTTTACAAGCAAGTAAGCCTGACTTTTTGATTGAGGAACTTTCTACTTTTAAAGAGACCATCTTAAGTAAGAACAGAGATATCGAGGCAGAGCAACTTAAATTACAATCAGGTCTTGAACAGCTAGAAGCTATCGTGGAGGGCCTAAAGAAACTAGAAACGTCAAAGGCTGAATGGACTCTAAAGGCCAAACAGATAGACGAATCCTACCAGGAAGCTAGACTCTCGTTCGTTGAAAAAAACAGTCATTTTACTAGACTTCAAGAAACGATTCCTGAAGCACTTCGTTCAGTTGATCGGTTCGAGAAAGAAGTTAATCTTCAGCAAAGCAAGTTACTCGAACTCAACACCAAGCTCGAACAGGCTCAGTTAGCACTACAAAATTCTAAAGTTTCCCTTTCCACAATCGAAGGACAGCTACAGTCGGTCCATCAGTCAAAAGAGACGAAGCAAGCCGAGCTTCAAGTGGAGCGAGAAGTGTTTAAGGAAAAACTGGAACAACAGGGCTTTCAAAACTATAAGCAATATGAAACAGCGAAGCGGTCCGAAGTGGAACTTCAACAAATGGAAGCAGAGATTTCAAACTATCGTGAGTCACTTCGCTCGGTAACCGATCGCTACACAGAGTTAGAAGCACTGTTAAAGGATGTACCGATCCCTAATATTCAGGAATTAACTGACCTCATTGAAGTAATGACACAGGAAATTAAGGATATTGATGGTCAAAAGAGTGACTTAAGCTTTAAAAAGCGAGAAAACGAACAAATATTAGAAAGAATTCATTCCTTGAACAAAGAAATGAAGCAAATTGAAGAACAATACAAAATGATTGGTAATCTTGCGGATATTTCAAAAGGGAACAATAATCTACGAATTACATTTGAGAGATACGTCCTCGGTTCTTTTTTAGATGACATTTTAAGAGAAGCGAATGGACGATTGCTGAAAATGACGAGCGGAAGATTCCAACTTCTTCGAAAAATGGATAAATCAAAAGGGAACACGCAGAGCGGACTTGAGCTCCTCGTCGTTGATTCGTATACAGGGCAAGAACGTCACGTAAAAACATTATCTGGTGGAGAGAGCTTTAAAGCTTCCCTCTCTTTAGCACTTGGACTAGCTGATGTTGTCCAGAATTATGCGGGTGGGGTTTCCCTAGAAACGATGTTTATTGATGAAGGATTCGGTACGTTAGACCCTGAATCTCTTGACCAAGCGATTGAGGCACTGATTGACATTCAAAGTAGCGGACGTCTAGTTGGGATCATTTCGCACGTACCTGAGCTAAAGGAACGAATTGATGCTCGATTAGAGGTAGTTGCTAGCCAAAGCGGAAGTACCACTTATTTTCAATTTATTAATTAACCATAACCAGGAGTAAAGTTACCTTTACTCCTGGTTATTTGGTTTATAGGAGGAATATGGTTGCTTTGTAATTTTATTCGTCAAGGGCTATCGAGTACACCAAAAAGGTTGAGCAATTAACATTTTAAAGATAAAGTAAAAGAGTTGAGAACATTAAAGTAGGTGCAAACATGGAAAAACGATATTTTACAATAGGCATGGCTGGTCATATTGACCACGGAAAAACAACACTCACGAAGGCACTGACCAATGTTGATACCGATCGTTTAAAAGAAGAAAAGGAACGGCAAATTTCCATAGAACTAGGGTTTGCCCCCTTATATGAAGATGAAAATATACAAATATCAGTGATAGATGTTCCAGGACATGAGCGATTTATTAGGCAAATGATTGCTGGAGTGGCAGGTATCGATTTGGTCGTCCTTGTTGTCGCAGCAGATGAAGGGGTTATGCCACAAACAAAGGAGCATTTAGAAATACTTGGATTTTTGGGAATTAAGTCAGGGATTGTTGCAATTACCAAAATGGACAAGGTGGACGAGGAATTTTCAGAACTAGTGAAAGATGATATTTATGAAGAATTAAGTGGAACGGTCTTTGAAAACTCACCTTACGTCCTTGTTGATAGCCTTTCACATAAAGGAATTGATGAGCTTAAATCACGAATTATACAAACATTAGAACAACAAGACGTTCGTGATATGAAAGGACCCTTTCGCTTGCCAATCGACCAAGTATTTACCGTAAAAGGGCAGGGAACCGTTGTTAGAGGAACCGTGTATGAAGGAGCTGTGGAGGAAGGTCAACTTCTTACAATTATGCCTCAAGGAATTGAGGTAAGAGCAAGGCAGCTTCAAGTACACCACCAACCAGCTAAACAAGCGTTCGCCGGTCAAAGAGCGGCGATAAATATATCAAACGTTACCAAGGAAGAAATTGAACGGGGCAATGTACTTGTATCATCCGAGCATTTTAATATCACTCGTACAATTGACGTTTCCATTCAAATGGTAGAAGATCTTGAGCATCTGGTAAAACAGAGAATGCCGATTAAATGTCATATAGGAACGGCCGAAGTGATGGGTAGAATCGTGTTTTTTGATCGTAATGAACTGAAAGAAGACAGTGGAGAAATTCTTTGTCAATTAAGACTTGAGGAGGAAATCGTCACAAAGCGAGGAGATCGTTTTATTTTACGCAGACCTAGCCCCCAGGAAACGATCGGCGGGGGATGGGTCATCGATCCTAAAGGTGAGAAGTACCGTTTCGGGCATCAAACGATTGAAGAGCTCGCGAAAAAGAAAGAAGGATCACCAACCGAACGCTTAACTGCCGCGTTAATGGAGGCAAAAAGTTTGTCAATCGATGAACTCATTAAGCGGACCTCTCTCGATAATGAGGAAGTTTCTCTTGCCCTTGTTGGGGAAGAATTTATCCCATACAGTAGCAAGGAATACACCTTACAAGAAATCATAAAAGATGTTGAGGAAGAATTATTCGACCGATTAAATGATTACCATAACCATTTTCCGCTACGCAATGGGATAAATAAAGCTGAGCTGTTACAAGGTTTAATAAAATGGTATCCGAAGTCGTTAGTAGAGTATGTAATAGAACAGGGGTCTGCTACGAAACTGTTTCAACGAAAGGGACAATTTGTTTCCTTAACCACCTTTACACCACATGTTCCGTCAAATTGGAAAAAACGTATAGACAACCTATTAAATGATTTAAAAAGAGATGGTCTTCAAGTAAAATATTTACATGACTACATAAAAGAGGCAGGAATTCCAGAAGCCTTAGTCGAGGACGTTAAGAGATATTGGATCGATCGAGAAATGATTTTTCCTCTTGACGAATTCTATTACTATCATGGAGAGGTTTTTACAGAAGCTGTGAAAAGGCTTCAAACTGAAACAGAAAATGAGTTTGATGTAGGGAAAGCAAAGGAAGTACTCGGATTGTCTAGAAAATACATGATTCCTTTTCTAGAGCGATTAGATGAGAACGGAATCACAAGACGAGTTGAAAACAAGCGAGTGTGGTTATAAGAAGTAGCATCTTTTCGTATGGTGCTACTTTCACGATTACATAGGGGGAAAATGAATGCATAGGAATAAAGAGCTCCATCAGTTTTTACTTGATAAATCTTGGCAGCTAACAGAGGACTGGTATGCTTCGTTGGATAAGAGCGATCCTGCCGGCGTGTATTCTTCCAATGATCCAGTAGTCATTGAAAACTTAAAACAGCAAAACTATCGTTTTCACTTGCAGCTTTGCGAAATATTTATTAAAGATGAAGAGCAATTCACACAGGATATTCAAACATGGATACTAGAAATTGTTAAGGATGAACCACATTTCCAAACACCCAACCATTTTACATTGCGAGAATTTTTTAGAGTACAAGATCAGTATCTTGATTTTCTTCAAGAGTTTTCCACCATCCATGAGGGGACATATGACAGACATTCTATAGATGTATGGAATCGTATGATCATTAAAGCCTTTAAGCTGGTAATGTTACGATTTGTTGAGGAATTAAATGAATATACTGAGACCCGCCTGCGTGCACAGCAGGAATTAATTAATGAATTAGCCTCTCCCGTTATTGCTATCGATAATAACGCAGCACTGTTACCATTAATAGGAGAAATAGATACAAATCGATCGAGGTTTATTATCGAGAATACTTTGTTGCAATGTTCCTCAAAGGGAATAACCGTGTTGTTTATTGACCTTTCTGGGGTCGTAATGATTGACACCATGGTTGCCCACAAGTTATTTCAGCTAATCGAAGCACTCGATTTAATCGGTGTGAAAACCGTTCTTTCTGGCTTGCGCCCAGAAATCGCCCAAACTTCAGTCCAACTCGGTCTCAATTTCAATAAAGTCAAAATCGTATCCACCCTCGCCAAAGCACTCGCCAACCGCTAAGCTGGTGACAGACACCCTTCGTGGACAAAACATAGGGATTTGTCCGCCTGAGATGGACAGTTACAAAACCGCTTCTCATAAGGAAGTGGTTTTTTTATTTGATAACAAAAAGCACGTTATGATATCTAACAAAACAGTTCTCAATCAATAGGTTGTAAGTATTATAATGGGCTTAATTCCATTTTTGTTACATAATTTTACACACTCTGCAGAACGATATGTAAGATTTTTTTCTTTCTATACTCCACAATGCCAAATGATCTTCTTGCAAAAAACTTACTCTAGTAACTCCCTAGAACTTCTCGTCAGAATATCTCACAACCTACCAGTCATAATTAACAAAATGACTAGCCATTGGCTAGAAGGATTTTACATAATGTATCATGCGATGGAAAACAAGCAAATGTAAAATTAATTAAAAGTTTAGATTTTTCTGCATTTAATATAAAAACAGGAGGGATACTGTCCATTTACAAGAAATATAATGTACAAGATGTGCATGAAAATAAAAGGCTGCTATGATTCATTGGTTTTTTTATTTTCAAAAAAATAGAATAGAATTATTTCGGATTAGGGGGAAATAAGAGAATGGCAGATCAAGTAACCATCGGATTAATTCAAGCTAGCAACGATGTGGATGGAAAAGAACCCGTTGAAGTTCATAAACAAAAAGCAATTGAAAAACATATCAATCTCGTTCGTGAAGCAAAGGTAAAAGGCGCACAAATTGTTTGCTTGCAAGAAATCTTTTACGGTCCCTACTTTTGTTCTGAGCAAAATACAAAATGGTATGATGCGGCAGAAGAAATCCCTAATGGCCCCACAACAAAGCTATTTCAGGAGCTTGCTAAGGAACTTGGAGTCGTAATTATTCTGCCAATCTATGAGCGTGAGGGGATTGCCACCTATTATAATACAGCAGCGGTTATTGATGCGGACGGCTCTTATTTAGGAAAATATCGCAAACACCATATCCCGCATGTAGCTGTAGGTGATCAGGGGTATGGCTTTTGGGAGAAATACTATTTCAAGCCTGGAAATCTAGGATACCCCGTATTTGATACCGCATTTGCAAAAGTCGGAGTGTACATTTGTTATGACCGACATTTTCCAGAAGGTGCTCGAGTACTAGGTCTTAATGGAGCCGAAATAGTGTTTAACCCTTCCGCCACAGTTTCTGGTACCTCCGAATACTTGTGGAAGCTTGAACAGCCTGCCCATGCAGTTGCAAACGGTTATTACGTGGCCGCAATCAATCGTGTTGGTTACGAAGGTCCGTGGAATATGGGCGAATTTTATGGCCAATCTTACCTCGTTGATCCAAGAGGAAGCTTTGTGGCCATGGGTAGCCGAGACAAAGATGAAGTAATCATTGGAGTAATGGATAAAAAAATGATTCGTGAAGTAAGAGATGTTTGGCAGTTTTACCGTGATAGACGTCCGGAAACGTATGAGAAAATGACCTCAATTTAGAAAGCATAGTGTAAAAATGAAAAGCTTAGAGGGGGTATTTACATTTGAGTACGGTAAAACAATCGAGAATTTCCTACGATCATATAGCTGCTAACTTTCAGGAGGTTCATCCTGGCCTTTCCAATCGAGAGGCGGTAGAGGAAGCAAATCGCTGCCTTTATTGCTATGATGCACCTTGTATTACAGCCTGTCCAACAGGGATTGATATCCCAACCTTCATTAAGAAAATAGCCTCAGGAAATATAAAAGGTTCCGCAACCACCATCATGTCAGCCAATCCAATTGGTGCAAGCTGCTCCCGTGTCTGCCCAACAGAAGAATTATGTGAAGGGGCATGTGTACTCAACCATTCTACTAAACCAATTATGATTGGAAACCTACAACGATATGCAACAGATTGGGCAATGAAAAATAACCAAATCCTTTTTAAAGCTGGTAAGAAAAACGGTACTTCGGTTGCTATAATCGGTGGTGGACCTGCCGGATTATCAGCGGCTAGAGAGCTCGGTATCCTCGGCTATGACGTAACGATTTTTGAAGCAGCTGAACATGCTGGCGGTCTGAATACGTACGGAATCGTTTCGTTCCGACTGCCAAAGGAAGTATCGTTTTGGGAAGTCAAACAAGTGGAAAGTGTCGATGTAAAAATTCAGACAAACACAAAGGTTGGCGTCGACATCTCTGTCCAAGAAATTCTCGAAAACTATGATGTTGTTATATTAGCCATTGGCATGTCCAGTGTCCCTAATATAGGGATTGAGGGAGAAGATTTACAAGGGGTATATGATGCGATTGAGTTTGTAAAACAAACGAAAACAAGTCCTATTACAGATGAGTTCCTCGGTAAAAAAGTTGTTGTTATCGGTGCCGGTAATACAGCAATTGACGGCGCTACTTGCTCTGTTCGCCTCGGAGCAGAAAATGTAAAGATCTTATACAGAAGAACGCTAGAGGAAATGACGGCGTATGACTTTGAATATGAATTTGCCAAGCAGGATGGAGTCGAGTTCAGATGGTTAACCGCCCCTGTCAGAATTATTGGAGATGAACTTGGGAACGTAAAAGCAATTGAATGTATCAAAATGGAACTAACCGAAGCTGGTGAGGATGGTCGACGGAAGCCTGTTCCGATAAAAGGCTCTGAATTCCAATTAGAGGTGGATGCTGTTATCAAAGCGATTGGCCAGTCTAGATACGTAAATCTCATCGAAGAGATGAACCTCGAGCATGATGGTGGCGTCGTTACAATTAACCAAAACACATACCAAACTTCCAACAAAAAGGTATTTGCTTGTGGAGATGTAATTTTCGGAAAAGGACAAGGAGAAGCGATGGTAGTTTCCGCAGCACAACAAGGAAAGAAAACTGCCCACGCCATCCACCAAATGATTACCAAAACCGTATCTGAAACCGCCTAATCAAGGGCTAATCAATTCAAGGAGGTATGATGATGGCAGATTTACGTATCAACTTGGCAGGAATTCAATCACCGAATCCTTTCTGGCTCGCTTCAGCTCCCCCAACAAACTCTGGATATCAAGTTCAGAGAGCTTTTGAGGCGGGATGGGGTGGTGCTGTTTGGAAAACGCTAGGAGAACCGATTTTGAATGTTTCAGCTCGCTTTGCAGCGGTTAGCTTTAACGGACAAAGGGTGGCGGGATTTAACAATATTGAACTGATCACCGATCGACCTCTTGAAGTGAATCTGAAGGAAATTGCGGAAACGAAAAAGAAATTCCCTAATCATGCCATCATTGCTTCACTCATGGTGGAGCCAAAACAAGAAAAATGGCATGAAATTGTCAAGAAGGTAGAAGCCATAGGGGTGGATGGATTAGAACTCAATTTTGGTTGCCCACACGGAATGGCTGAAAGAGGAATGGGTTCAGCCTCTGGCCAAGTACCTGAGCTAGTCGAAAAACAAACGTATTGGGTGAAGGAAGTTGCACAAACACCCGTCATTGTTAAGCTCACTCCGAACATTACCGATATCACCGTTACAGCTGAGGCAGCAACAAGGGGCGGTGCAGATGCCATCAGCATGATTAATACCATCAATAGCTTAGCTGGTGTCGATATTGATACTTGGAACACCATTCCTCATGTTGCAGGTAGAGGGGCGCACGGCGGATATTGCGGACCCGCAGTAAAACCAATCGCCTTAAATATGGTCGGCGAATGTGCGAGAAATCCTCATATCAATGTTCCGATATCTGGAATAGGCGGGATCTCAAATTGGAGAGATACCGTGGAATTTTTGTTGATGGGAGCGACAGGCGTACAAGTGTGTACAGCTGCGATGCATCACGGCTTTCGTATCGTTGAGGATATGATTGAAGGCCTAAACAATTATCTAGATGACAAAGGAATCGCTTCGGTCATGGATATCGTGGGGAAATCTGTACCTAAATATTCTGATTGGGGAAATCTTGACCTTAATTATAAAATCGTTGCGAGAATTAATAACGATGTGTGTATCAATTGCAATAAATGTCATATCGCCTGTGAGGACACATCTCACCAATGCATTGATAGGTTAAAAGGAGCCAACGGGGAGAGTATTTTGCGCGTACGAGAAGAAGATTGTGTAGGCTGTAATTTGTGCTCGATAGTTTGTCCTGTCGACGGTGCGATCGACATGGTTGAGCTACCAAATGAACTCCCGCCAATGACTTGGAACGAAAGGCAAGCCGCGCTAGGTGCCATCGCATGCAATGTTGACATTATAAAAAGATAATTCTTTAAAGGGGGAAACGGACTTGAAGAAAGTAATAAAAAACGGAACGATCGTAACAGCGACAGATACGTTTCAAGCAGACATTCTAATTGAAAATGGAACAATTCGTCAAATAGGTGAGAACCTCCCATCGAACGATGCGGAGGTGATTGATGCAATTGGAAAATTCGTATTTCCTGGTGGAATCGACCCCCATACCCATTTAGATATGCCCTTTGGCGGCACGGTAACAAAGGACGATTTCGAAACAGGGACAATCGCTGCAGCATTTGGTGGAACAACTACCGTTATCGATTTTTGTTTGACTAATAAGGGTGAACCATTAAAAAATGCGATAAAAGTGTGGCACGATAAATCGAAAGAAAAAGCGGTTATTGACTACAGCTTCCATCTAATGATCGGTGAAATTAATGACCAAGTACTAGAAGAGCTACCAACAATCATGACGGAGGAGGGGATCACGTCCTTTAAAGTGTTTATGGCATACAAAAATGTATTCCAAGCGGATGATGAGACCTTATTCCGTACCTTGTTAGCGGCAAAGGAGCATGGAGCGCTCGTGATGGTGCATGCCGAAAATGGGGATGTAATTGACTTCTTAACAAAGAAAGCACTTGAGTTGAATCAGACAGACCCTATTTACCATGCTTTAACCCGACCACCAGAGGTAGAGGGGGAAGCAACTGGAAGAGCCGCGACTTTAACAGGGCTAGCTGAGTCGCAACTGTACGTCGTGCATGTTTCTTGTGCAGAGGCAGCTAAGAAAATAGCAGAAGCTCGCTCAAAAGGAATTGATATTTGGGGAGAAACTTGTCCACAATACTTAGTTCTTGATCAGTCCTATCTCGAAAAACCAAATTTTGAGGGAGCCAAATACGTGTGGTCACCGCCATTGCGTGAAAAATGGAACCAAGATGTATTATGGAATGCTCTCAAAACAGGTGAGCTGCAAACCCTAGGTTCCGATCAATGCTCCTTTGATTTTGATGGCCAAAAAAATCTTGGTAAGGGAGACTTTTCAAAAATCCCAAATGGAGGTCCTATCATCGAGGACCGATTATCTATCTTGTTTTCCGAAGGTGTGAAAAAAGGAAGAATCTCTTTAAACCAGTTTGTAGATATCACTTCAACGAAGGTTGCAAAGCTTTTTGGTCTTTATCCGAAAAAGGGAACCATAGCGATTGGTACAGATGCTGATATTGTCATATTTGATCCGAATGTTGAGCGGACGATCTCAGCAAAATCGCACCATATGGCGGTTGATTACAATGCCTTCGAAGGAATGGAGGTAGTTGGTGAACCCGTGTCAGTTCTCTCAAGAGGAGAATTTGTAATCCGTGACAAAACCTTTGTCGGAAAGATTGGTGGTGGACAATACATTAAACGAGCAAGGTACGGAAAAACGCTAGAAACTGAAAACAAATCCGTACCAATTTAAAACAAAGAATGCAAATGGGAAGGATATAAATTTTCTGTGAGTTCCATTACCAGAAAATTTTATATATTAAAACTAGAAAAGGAGTGGTTTCATGAAAAAAAGTAGTGGTTATTTAAAGTCTCCAGATTTACTTCCCATTTCCCACAGCGATAAGAAAATTGGATCATTAGGCTTTTCAATTATTTGGGTAGGGATGGCAGTCGTTTTAGCAGCATTTGCGATTGGTGGCTCTGGTGTACAGAGTCTGCCTCTTGGCTGGGTAATTGTAGCAACGATCATAGGTTCAGTCGCAATTGGAATCTTTATGACAATTATTGGAGACATTGGAATCGAACATGGATTATCCTTCCCCGTCTATATGAGAGCACCGTTTGGAACCATCGGTACTCATATCCCTTCCATCGTTCGTGGAGTAACCGCTGCTTGTTGGTTTGGAATTAATACGTACTTTGGTGCAACCGCAATGAATGGAATACTAAATGCACTTTTTCAATTTGATAATTGGTTTATTTGCTTCGTATTGTTTGCTACTGTTCAACTTGTGAACACCGCCTTAGGGATTAAAGCGATTGAACGCTTCGCCGATCTGGCCGCTCCGATCATCATTATTATCTCTGCATGGATGTATTCATCCCTATCTGACAAAGCTATTGAGCAAGGTAGAGACGTTTGGACTTGGGTGGAAAGTCCGGTGACAGGTGGTGCTGCATTAACCGCATTTATGGTTGTTGTTATGGCAAATATGGGCTTTTGGGCTACTCTTGCCGCGGATATGCCTTCTTTATCCCGTTTTATCAAAGCTCCTAAAAACGAAAGAAATTGGTTTAAACGAAATAAAGCTCAAATTTTTGGAAATATCATAGCCATGCCGATTACAAACACGTTTATGGTCATTATCGGCGCAGTGTCCTATATTGCCGTTTTAAATTATGACCCGGTCGTCGCTCTACAAGAAGCAGCTACTGGCTTTATTCTAGGTATTCTTCTCCTTATGATCGTTTTAGCACAATGGTCAACCAATACATCAGCAAATGTTATTCCAGCAGCTACGATTTTCTCGAATGTTGGCGGTCCAAAAGTTCCGTTCTGGGTTGGAGTAATTATCGCAGGTGTGATTGGGATTGTCGTTCAGCCATGGAGCTTATTTGGAGTGATTGTTCCTGCTCTACTCGTGATTGGTGGGGTTTTATCAGCCATCGTTGGCATATTATTTACCGATTATTATGTGATTCGCAAAAGACGAGTTAACGTAGCAGACCTGTACGAAGCAGATGGTCAGTTCAAATACATGAATGGGGTCAATCTTGCTGGAATGATTTCATGGATTATTGGTGGCGCAGCCGCATACTATTTATCAACCTATTCCTTTATTGTTGGATTCTTGGTAGGGGCCATTATTTACTATTTCTTAGCCAAGTATTGGTGGTTTAATAAATATGAGCAAGCTGAACTCGTGGATCCTAGCGACGAAAAATACCTTGGTATTACCGTTGGACGTGATTGGGATATAGAAACAGGAGAAGAATCTGTTCTTGTAACAGAGCCAATTAACACACAAGTATAAAAGGGGGACACCTCATGTCTGAATACCATCAATATCTTCAAGAAAGAGATAAGATTGATTTTTTCATTCAAAAAGGATTTACGATAAAAAGTGTCACCGAAACATTAAGCGGATCCTTTGTTGACTTTGTAAACGAACAATCTGAAGAAAAAGAAACCGTCACCTTACATGTCGCTACAGCCGAAGGGCGTAAGTATTTCTCAGTGATGATCATAAAACAGCAAAAAGGAGCTTAACACAAACGTGAGTCACACAGACACTGTCTGCGGGACTCACGTTTTTACCAATTGAATTGGAAGGGGGCTGTTCCTTGAAATCGTATATTACTGTAGGAGATTTGTTACAAAGAAATCATTTTGAAGATATTGAAATTCTTGCAGGGGAAGAGGGACTTATTCGTCCAGTAAAGTGGGTACATATTGTAGAAGTAACCAATATTCGCAACCTTTTGCGTGGAGGGGAATTTATTTTATCCACTTGTGCCTTATTACATGACAATAACGAGTTATTCTTATCCGTAGTGGAGCAATTAATTGAAGTACACGCTTCTGGATTATGCATTGAGCTTGGTACATACACCACGCATATACCTAATGAAGTTATTGAGCTTTGCAACCTGCACCAATTTCCATTGCTCATTTTTCACAATGAAGTACCCTTCGTGGAAATCACTCAAGATATTCATGCCCTCTTAATCAATCGACAATATCAAATGATATCTGAGCTCGAAAGCTACACACAGGAACTAAACAAAAAACTACTTACTTTTGGCCATACAAAGGAAATCCTGCAGTTTACAAAGGAATACTTACAGATTCAAGTGATGATCGTCTTTAACAATCAAGAAATACAATTTCCACCGGATGTAAAAGCAAGTGAAAAAAAGAAATTTATACACATGATTCATAGTGAGCGAAATCAAGGTAGCGACCTCGCCCCTCAAACAATGACAAAAGTTCCGATTAATATATTAGGAGATACATATGCAGAATTATATCTAATTGCGGAAAACCGCACTCTTACAGAATTTGATCACTTAATACTCGATCGAACAGCAACTGCACTGGCGCAACTCCTTTTAAGACAACTATACGTAGAAGAGAAAAAGAGGATTGAGGAATCTGAATGGCTCACAGGTTGGCTCGATGGGGAGCATAGTGAAGATGCTATTCATGACTATTTGGCCTATCATTTCCCAAAGATTAAACCGAAAGGAGCATTTGTATGTCAATTTAAGTTAGAAGCAATCTCAGACTTTTCCATGCTTGATATTACCTATTTTAATTTATACGTTCGTGCTTTTTTTGAACCTCAAGGATTTACACTCTTTTCAATTGAAAAAAAGCATACAATTACTTTTATCTTCGTTAACGAACGAAACACCTCAACGTGGAAGACCCGGATGAAGGAAGGGATTCAACGTTTAGAAAAATCGGATATAAAAATGGCCAACCAAACAAGTCCCTTTGTACTCGGAGTAGGAAAATTTGTTACACAATTATCCCATGTTCATGAAAGCTATTTAACCTCCTTAGAAACGATCCGCATCCAAGACCGCTTAACCGTACCTTCTCAAAGTCATTTTTACGATGATCTGCATATTTTCCGCCTTATTTCCTTATTAAATAAACATATTAATCTACAAGAAATTGTCATGGAGTATCTCGAGCCGGTTCTAACCTATGACGATATGTACAATGGCAAGTTATTAGAAACGTTAAAAACGTATCTAGCCTGTAACGGGTCCAAGCAGGAAACAGCTAAGCGATTATTTATCGTTCGCCAAACGCTCTACCATCGTATAGAAAAATTAGAAAAACTACTTGGTGAGGACTTTTTACATCATGAAAAAAGGCTTGCGATTGAGTTCATGATTCTGTCTCACGAATTCCTTCTTTCTTCCCAGTTGAAGAAGGAGAAAGGAGTGCCCCAGTTATTCCCCAATGAAGGCAAAATGTAAAGTTTAACACAAGCATTTTTTCACAAAACGTCTAATGCCACAAAGGCAGCATATCCTTGATAATAATACTAGAAGATAACTAATCATTTAAAAGGGGGATGCACGAATGACAGTAATCAAAAAGCATACGGTAAAACTCAAAAACTATATTAATGGGGAATGGGTAGAGGCTTGTAGTTCAGATTCATTGGAAGTGCTAAATCCTGCAACCTCAGAGGTGATCGCAAAAGTTCCCCTTTCTTCTAAAGAGGACGTTGACCAAGCAGTAAAAGCAGCAAACATTGCTTTTCAAACGTGGAAAAATACTCCCGTTCCAAAGAGAGCAAGGATTCTATATAAATACCATTATTTATTAACAGAAAATCATGAAAAACTAGCTCAGTTAGTCGTAAAAGAAAATGGCAAAGCGTATAAGGAAGCATATGGAGAGGTTCAACGAGGAATTGAATGTGTCGAGTTTGCCGCGGGAGCTCCTACATTAATGATGGGTGAAACGTTATCCAATATTGCTGAAGATATTGATTCCGAAATGTATCGTTATCCGTTAGGGGTAGTCGGTGGAATTACACCATTTAATTTCCCAATGATGGTTCCACTTTGGATGTTTCCACTTGCGATTGCCTGCGGAAATACCTTTGTACTAAAACCGTCGGAACGAACGCCTCTTTTAGCAAGTGAACTAGTTGAATTATTTACTCAAGCCGGAGCTCCTAAAGGAGTGCTTAATATTGTTCATGGAGCACATGATGTAGTGAATGGGCTGATCGAACATGAAGATGTAAAGGCGATTTCCTTCGTTGGTTCACAGCCGGTTGCAAAGTATGTCTATGAGCGTTCAGCAGCACAAGGGAAAAGAGTGCAGGCATTATCCGGTGCTAAAAACCATCATGTCGTCATGCCTGATGCCAATCTTGAAAAAGCCGTTTCTCATATTATTAGCTCTGCTTATGGAAGTGCAGGCCAAAGATGTATGGCATGTAGTGCAGTCGTTGTTGTTGGTGATGGAGAAGAGTTTGTAGCTGCACTTAGGGAAAAGGCAGACGAATTACTTATCGGAAATGGTCTTGATGAAGAGGTATTACTAACACCAGTTATCCGTGATTCTCACCGCGAGAAGGTCTTACAGTACATTGATATCGGCGTAAAAGAAGGGGCCACTCTCGTTCGCGACGGTCGACCAGAGATGGAACAGCATAAGGAAGGCAGTTTTCTTGGACCAACTATTTTCGACCATGTTACTCCTGATATGAAAATAGCAAAGGATGAAATATTTGCCCCAGTTTTAAGCCTATTACGGGCAAAGGACCTGAATGAAGCTTTATCATTTATTCGCAAGTCCCGTTATGGAAATGGAGCAACCATTTACACAAAGGACGCAGCTGCTATTCGTCAATTCCGAGAAGAAGCTGATGCTGGCATGCTTGGGATCAATGTTGGTGTACCTGCAACTATGGCCTTTTTCCCATTTTCCGGCTGGAAGGACTCCTTTTATGGAGATCTACATGTAAATGGAAAGGATGGCGTCAATTTCTTTACAAGAAAGAAAATGATTACATCCCGTTTCGACTATTAAAACATAACAGGGTGAGAAAGGGGAATTTGCTATGGCACAAATGAAGCAAGGAGAAGATTTTCTAACAAAAGATAAAGACTTTGTATGGCACTCCATGAAACCGTACAATCCAAACGGTACGATGATTGCTGAAAAAGCAGAAGGCTCTTGGGTAACAGATCATGATGGAAATCGCTTTTTGGATGGAATGGCTGGTCTTTGGTGTGTCAATGTAGGATATGGTCGGACAGAGCTCGCCGATGCTGCATATGATCAGCTAAAGAAAATGGCTTATTTCCCACTCACCCAAAGCCATACACCTGCGATTCAATTAGCTGAAAAGCTTAATGAACTTTTGGGCGACGAATACGTGATCTTTTTTTCGAATAGCGGTTCAGAAGCGAATGAAACAGCCTTTAAAATTGCTAGACAATATCATCAGCAAAAAGGGAACCACTCACGATATAAATTCATCTCTCGTTATCGAGCCTACCATGGTAACACGATGGGGGCTCTTGCTGCAACAGGGCAGGCACAGCGAAAGTTCAAATATGAACCACTAGCTCCTGGATTCGTTCATGTAGCGCCACCTGACTCTTATCGCTCAAACGATCAATTGGGCAGTCCAGCATCAGAGCTCGACTCTGTCAAAGATATCGAGCGAGTGATGACATGGGAGCTCAGTGAAACGATTGCGGGAGTCATCATGGAACCGATCATTACCGGTGGAGGCATCCTCATTCCGCCTGATAACTATATGAAGGGTGTTAAGGAAGCTTGTGAAAAACACGGCGCTCTATTAATTGTTGATGAAGTGATTTGCGGATTTGGTCGTACAGGGAAAGCATTCGGCTTCATGAATTACGGAGTGAAGCCTGATATTGTTACGATGGCAAAAGGGATCACAAGCGCCTATCTTCCATTATCGGCAACAGCTGTCAAAAAGGAAATCTATGAAGCTTTTAAAGGCAGTGATGAATACGATTACTTCCGCCATGTCAATACATTCGGTGGCAATCCGGCTGCTTGTGCTCTGGCATTAAAAAACCTAGAGATCATGGAGACGGAGAAACTGTTTGATCGTTCTAAGAATTTAGGTGATCAACTAAAGGAGAGATTGAATATAAGCTTACGTAACCATCCGTTCGTAGGGGATGTTCGTGGAAAAGGCTTACTAATAGGAATTGAACTCGTAAAGGATAAAACCACAAAGGAACCATTAGATGTGGATTTAGTAAACCAAGTGATTGCTGGCTGTAAGAAAAAAGGACTCATAATTGGTAAGAACGGGGCAACCGTAGCTGGATTTAATAACGTTCTTACCATATCTCCCCCATTATCCATTAAAGAGGAAGATCTCGACTTCTTGTTTACAACTGTCACTACTGAACTAGAGGAGCTCGTCAAATAAACTTAGAGCATCGTGCGTTTTCCAAAGTAACCAGAAAGGAAGAATGCTATGAAAATCGGAGTACCAAAAGAGATCAAAAGCCAAGAGAACCGCGTTGCTCTTACACCTGCTGGCGTCCTACAATTAAGTACAAAAGGTCATCATGTTTTCGTAGAAAAGGGAGCCGGATTGGCTTCAGGGTTCATTGATGAAGAGTATATAGAAGCGGGAGCATGTATCGTTGAAACAGCCGCTGAAGCTTGGGCATGCGAAATGGTCATCAAAGTAAAAGAACCCATTCCAAGTGAATATGCTTATTTTTATGAAGGATTAATTCTTTTCACCTATTTGCACTTAGCTGCCAATTTCATTTTAACAGAAGCTCTCATTCAGAAAAAGGTAGTAGCCATCTCCTACGAAACCGTTCAATTGCCCGATCGCAGCTTGCCATTATTAACACCAATGAGCGAGGTAGCAGGAAGAATGGCTGCTCAAATTGGGGCCTCCTACTTAGAAAAAAGCAAAGGTGGAAAAGGGATCCTGCTCGGTGGTGTACCTGGTGTAAATCGTGGGAAAGTTACGATCATCGGTGGAGGGGTTGTTGGAACAAATGCAGCTAAAATTGCTATTGGTCTAGGTGCGAAGGTATCGATCCTAGATGTTAGTGCAGCAAGATTAAGAGAATTAGACGATATCTTTGGATCGTCTATTACGACACTTATGTCGAATCCATATACGATTAGCCAAGCGGTCGCGGATTCGGACTTAGTCATTGGTGCCGTTCTTCTTCCTGGTATGAAAGCTCCTAAGCTAGTAACAGAAGAAATGGTTCGACTTATGGAAGAAGGTTCTGTCATTGTTGATGTCGCCATTGACCAAGGAGGAATCTTTGAAACGGCTACACATGTGACCACGCATGCCGATCCAACCTACACAAAGCATGGTGTCGTCCATTATGCAGTTGGCAATATGCCTGGGGCTGTACCTAGAACGTCAACCATTGCGCTAACAAATGTCACTGTACCATATATTATCGAAATAGCAGACAAAGGCTATAAAATTGCATTTGCTGAAAACAAGGCCTTATTTAAAGGATTAAATGTCATTGATGGAAAGGTCGTTTACGAGGGTGTTGCTATGGCACATAATCTTCCGTACGTTTCAACCATCTAATAGGCAAGGAGGGATATAGATGACGTTACAAACACTCTCCATCAATAAGGAGCGACTAGGAAAAAGAATACATGAGCTTGCGGAGATAGGAAAGATTTCCGATACAGGTGTTTGTCGCTTAGCTCTTTCGAAGGAAGATAAGCAAGCTGTTGACACCGTTAAAAGGTGGATGGAGGATGCTGGATTAGCTGCACGAATTGACCATTTTGGAAACTTAATTGGCAGACTAGAAGGAAAGAATCCTGATGCACCTATTTTAATGGTTGGCTCACATATCGACTCGCAGCCATATGGAGGAAGATTTGATGGAGTAATTGGTGTATTAGGTGCGCTAGAAGTTGTCCAAACGATGATAGAAAAAAATATAGTCCCTGATACTCCCATCGAAGTAGTTGCGTTTTGTGATGAGGAAGGTTGTCGATTTAACAAAGGTCTATTTGGGGTCAGAGGAATTCTTGGCAAGCTAGAAGAAGGAGAGCTTGAGAGGAAGGACAAAAATGGAGTAACAAGAAGAGAGGCACTAATCGAGTTTGGCTGTGATCCAACTAGATTTAAGGAATCAGAGTATAAAGAAGGAAGAATTGGAGCCTTCTTAGAGCTTCATATTGAACAGGGTCCTATTTTAGAAGCAAAGGGGGTTCCTGTTGGAATTGTGACGGGTATATCTGGCCCACTTTGGCTTTCTGTTGAGTTAGAAGGATTTGCCGGTCATGCTGGGTCCGTTCCGATGTCGATGCGACAAGACGCATTAGTTGGTGCTGCTAAAGTAATTGTCGCACTATACGAGCTGGCCAGTCAGGACCCAAGTGCGCCAACTGTTGGAACTGTCGGGAGTCTACAGGTTTTCCCTGACTCTCGCAATATTATCCCTGAGAAAGTAACCTTTACCGTCGATTTACGAGATATTGATATTAATAGAAGACAAGTGCTTGAAGCAAAACTAAGAAATCAATTCAAGGAAATAACGGAAACACATGGTTTACGTTGTACCATTTCCGAAGATACCAATAGCGAACCAAGGTATTGCTCTGAAAGATTAATGAATATCATGAGGCAACAAAGTGAAGTGATCGGTCTTAATCCGATTGAACTGATGAGTGGTCCTTTTCACGATTCTCTTTCCATGTCTTATGCATGCGAATACGGCATGATTTTTGTGAGATGCAAGGACGGTATCAGTCACAATCCAAAGGAATTTTCAACGATCGAAGATATTTCACTCGGAACCGAGTTACTCTACCGCACCGTCACCAACTACAAAGGGTGACTGACACCGTTCGTGGACCAAATTTCTTCGTTTGTCCGTCTGAGATGAACATATAAACATCTAGTTCTATTGAGCTAGGTGTTTTTGTTCATTTTACGACATAAAAGGAGATTTCTCTCCGAAATATGTAGAATCATATTATAATTAACAGAATCCATAAAGAGTTACATAGCAACATAGCATATTTTACTCTATCGGTTATTAAAATGAATGGGGAGAAAAAATATGGAGGAATTATTATGACATCAGAGAATCTATTCGTTCAGAAAAAATATTATCAAACCCTAATTGAACAAGAAACGGATTTCCCCGTACGTTCGCTTGGGGAAGCTTATTATAAGGAGCAACAAAAGGACGTACCTGACTTAACACCCATTCGATTCGCCCAAGGGGAACTGTATTTCCTATACAAAGACTTTGAATCAGCGATCTTTAAATGGGAAAGCATTCAAAATGAATTAGCACCATGGGCCAAAAAGAATATCGCTGATGCTTACTTGGAGTTAGAGCAATACTCAACTGCAGAGGAAATCTATAAAAGAGTAAGTACCGAGTCCATCGTACTTCATACAGAAGTCTCGTTACAGCTATTTAGACTATACGTAAAAGACGGTCGTACCCATGAATCAACGTCTATTATTAGCGAAATCATTAACAACCATCCCGACTATCCAGGAGTAACTGAACTTGCCCGTCTCTTCTTTGAAGAAATAGAAGATTGGGCTAACGCAATGAATCTTGCCATGAAAGAATTTATGCGTACCAACTCTCCTGAATGGATCGATGTCATTAAAAGATATTGCGATGAAAAACGGACCACAATTTTCAAACCTGAAGAGTACACGCCATTTTTATCGTACTTGTTAAGCCTTGATCGCATTCGATTCGAAAAAATTGTTTTTAAGCTGTGGGAAAATTACGAAGAACAATCAGAGCTACTCGATTGGGTAAGCGAGCTTAATTCATTACTGCTACAATCTGAGCTCCCTGAACAGTTATCATGGAAGCTGTTATCTCAGCAATACTTAAAAACATTTCAGCTATTTTTAAATGGAAAGTATTCCTTGAACGAGATTCAAGAAATCATTCCATTACTGCTGAAAAATTGGATGCGTTTCGCAGATTCAAATCATTTTATCTTTACTGCATGTGCAGCACTTGCATGGAATGAAGTTTTCCCTGGAACGATCAATGAAGACACCGTTACGGAAGCAAACCATGCATTATCCACTTCAGCTTCAAATGGACTAATTGATGTGCACCAGACAAAACAATTGTTCTCTAGTATCGTTACTTGGGCTGAAGAAGAAGATCTTCCGGTAAGTAATAAGCTGAAATGGATCATGGGGAATTTACAAAATAAGCAAAGCACCATTACATTGTTTACAGGAACAAGCAAGCTACAAACAACGATCTTAAGTGATGTGCTTGGACATGAACAAGTAAACCAATTGTCTTCCAAATTAGCGTTGTATAGCTACTTGCCTGAGTCTGAATTAGTTGAAGTGAACTCTGTGGAATCCAAACAAGTAAGCAGTCCTACGGAAATTGGGTCAACCGATCATTACATCCACTCTAAAGGACCTTATGAACTGTTAAAAGCAGCAAACACCTCATTAATGTCCATACCACCGTATCGTGGAACGGTTCAAGAAAGAAGTTCTCTTTCCGTTAACTTACACATGGCTGATAGCATTATTTATGTTTTAAATGAGGAAAATCCCTTAAACGATATGGAATTGAATGTGATAAAGCAAATGAACCAGCAAGCTAACGATCATACGTTCATTTTTATCCTTCCGATCCCAAATGCGGTAGAAGAAGAGACTGGCGTTTCTTATTATTTGGAAACCATAAGGAAAAACCTGAATCCTATCTTCCCGAATACTAACATTTACCCATACACGTCTTCTCAGGCTGTGGACTGGAGTGACATTTTAACCGATATTAACAGCGAACAAGCCAACGAAAAAAGAACAAGAAAAGAGCTTTACTTTATTAAAGAAACACTTCACTATCTGTTAGCTAAACGGGCTGATAAAGAAGAAAAATTAATCGATGTAATTCAATGGAACAAAGAAATGTTAGCTAAGGTTAGTGGAGCTTCCATGCAGCTTGGTGATTTAGAACAGGAAGTCGGAGAAAGACTGAAGAGCAATTATGTTACGATCCTGCAGGAACTTTCTACAGAAGTAGAAGCAGACATACCTAATGTACTAAAGACAACAGCTGAATCTATTACGGATCAAAGCAACCTTGCCACTATCCATCTTCAATTAAACGAGGAAATGAACAGGCGCATGGAGGAATATTTACAAAACACCACCCTTCCAAAACTCTACTCCTCGCTTCAAAAATGGATTGGTCTTACGAAAGAGGAACTTCAGCAGATTCGCGCTTATTTAGACGAAATGGCTACAAGTTTTAATGGCTTATACGGAATTGAAAAATTTCAATTTCCAGTAGATGATCAATTACTTCATGATTGGAGAAGAGACACTGGGCGGTTGACAAGTGGTGTTCAATTAGAACACATCAACATTATGTTAAAACATAATCCAACACAATTACTACTAAAGGGCGCAGGTAAGCTATTCGCTGGTATCGGTCAAAATAAAGCCATGCTGCAGCAAAAATACAAGCGCTATGTGGAAACGGAAGATTATTCAGAAGTAGCAAAACAAGTAAGTAAACAGTTTTTTGCTCCTTATCATTTTTTTGCTATGGCAATACAAAGGGATTTAGAATCGTTTTTTCAAAAGCCAAAGGATGAGTTAACACATACGGCAGAAGACTTAGTAGAAAAGATCAGTCAGTATGAGCAATCTTTAACAAAGCTTCAGCAAAATCCAACAGCTTTTGAGGATCCAATTAAGCTATTCACGGTCCGTTATAAGCAATATGAATTCCTGTTTACTGGACTTCCTAAAGTCAAACAAGAAGTATAAATATTTTCAAGCTGGTGCAAACATATGCATCAGCTTTTTTCATTCATTCCCCCTAAATTTTTGAACAAAATGTGAATACCTTCACATAGTTAACGAAAGTGTGACAAACTTCACAAGTTTTCAACATAAAAGAAGTTAAAATAGAGCTATCAAGTTGATTGTGAATTAACGAGCATAAGGCTCAGGCTGGGGAGGACATAACAAAATGGAAAAACGACATTTAGTTCTTATTGGTAACGGGATGGCAGGAGTAAGAGTAATAGAGGAAATTCTAAAACTAACACCCGATGCTTTTCATATAACAATCTTTGGAAACGAACCATATCCAAACTACAATCGAATTCAGTTATCAAATGTATTGCAAGGGAAAACAACGGTAGATGACATTTTTCTAAATGAATGGGAATGGTACCGTGAAAATAATATCACTTTATATACAAATGAAGCAGTTGCAAAAATCAATCCACAATTAAAGACAGTCGTTTCTTCAACGGGAAGAATCGTTGCTTACGATGAACTTATTATTGCAACAGGATCAAGCTCATTCATCCTACCGGTACCAGGTGCTGATAAACAAGGCGTAACAGGCTTCCGTGATATCCAAGATTGTGAAAATATGATGGAAGTAGCTCGTACTCATAAAAAAGCAGTAGTCATCGGTGGTGGCCTTCTTGGTCTAGAAGCTGCAAGAGGTTTAATTGACCTTGGTATGGACGTACATGTGGTTCATTTGATGCCACACCTAATGGAAAGACAGCTAGATGAGACAGCTGCAACGATGCTGAAAGAAGAACTTGAAGCTCAAGGAATGAAGTTCTTATTCGAAAAACAAACGAGTGAAATTCTTGGAGATGACCGCGTAACAGGTCTTCGATTTAGCGATGGAACAGAAATCGAAACAGATCTAGTCGTTATGGCGGTTGGAATTAAACCAAATACACAGCTTGCAAAAGATGCTGGTATTAACGTAAACCGTGGGATTGTCGTAAATGACTTTATGGAAACAAATACACCTAATGTATATGCGGTTGGGGAATGTGCAGAACATAGAGAGATCACGTATGGAATGGTCGCCCCACTGTATGAACAAGGGAAGGTTTTAGCACAGAGAATACTCTGTTTAGAGGTTGCACCGTATGAGGGATCGGTTACAGGGACCCAACTAAAGGTATCTGATGTTGATCTGTATTCTGCGGGTGAAATTATTGATGATAAATCAACAAAAGCAATCAAAGTTCACAATGAATTTGAAGGCATCTATAAAAAGATACTAGTAAGAGACAATCGAGTGGTAGGGATTGTTCTATACGGTGACACAAAGGATAGCACAAAATTGTTCCGCATGCTTGTTGATAAAGAAGATGTAAGTGGTAAAACAAGCGCAAGCATCTTAGACTCTGGATGCTGTGGCGGGGGTCAAGCAGACATGAGCGTTGACTCTATGCCAGATACGGAGATTGTGTGTGGATGTAACGGTGTATCAAAAGGAACCATCGTGGAAGCCATTCAAACAAAAGGACTTACAACAGTTGATCAAGTATCTAGCTGTACAAACGCCGGACGTTCTTGCGGTCGTTGTAAAGGCCTTGTTGGTGAAATTCTTGCTTACACATTGGGTGATTCTTTTGATGCAACAAAAGCTAATAAAAAGACTCTCTGTGGCTGTACAACATTAAGTCGTGACGAGGTTGTTGCTGAAATTAAAGAAAAAGGCATGATGAGTACAAAAGAAGTCATGAATGTTCTCGGCTGGAACAACGAGGAAGGCTGCAGCAAATGTCGTCCTGCTCTTAACTACTATTTAGGTATGCTGCATCCTGAAGAATACCTTGATGATCGCGACTCTCGACTGGTTAACGAAAAAATGCACGCAAACATTCAAAAGGACGGCACATACTCTGTTGTTCCAAGAATGTACGGTGGTGTAACGAATGCTGAGGACTTAAAGAAAATTGCTGAGGTAACTGAGAAGTACAATATACCGCTTGTAAAGCTAACGGGTGGACAGCGTATCGCATTACTTGGTGTAAAAAAGGAAGATCTGACAAATGTTTGGGAAGACCTTGGAATGCCGTCTGGTTATGCCTACGGAAAAACATTACGTACGGTAAAAACATGTGTGGGATCTCAATTCTGCCGTTATGGTACACAAGATACAATGCAACTAGGAATCGACCTTGAGAAGAAATTTGAACGTCTAGACACTCCTCATAAATTTAAGATGGGAGTATCTGGCTGTCCACGAAACTGTGCAGAAGCAGGAATTAAAGATATGGGGATAGTCGGAATCGATGGCGGATTTGAATTGTATGTAGGCGGCAACGGAGGAACCGATCTTCGTGCCGGTGACCTTCTCTTCACGTTAAAGACTGAAGAAGAAGTAATGGAAATGATTAGTGCTTATATTCAATACTACCGTGAAACTGCGAATTACCTAGAGCGTACATCTACTTGGATTGAACGTGTGGGGCTAGATCATGTAAAAGAAGTATTGCAGGATGCTGAAGTAAGAAAAGAATTAACGGCAAAACTTGATCGTTCCCTAACTAGATACACAGAGCCTTGGAATGAAGCATTGAAAAATCAACAAATTCGTGAAAAATACTACAAAACAGAGGAAATTCCAGAAGTTTTAGTCTAATATCGTAAGTGAAAAATTATTATTTACGAAGACGAAAATGATGGGTAAAATTAAATGAAAGGTTTTGGTGATTGATATGCCACAAACATTAACAAAGGTTGATGTCGGAAATTATCAAACATTAGCACATCAAGCAGGAAAAGTGATCCGACTTGGCGAAAAAGAAATAGTCCTATTTAAATTATCAACTGGAGAGGTAAAAGCGGTTGAGAACAAAAGTCCACATCCAAAGGGAGGCACATTAGCAGCTGGCTTAGTTAGTGGAAGCTATGTATACTGTCCACTTTATGATTGGAAAATCTCTTTGAATGATGGTAAGGTGCAAGCACCAGACGAAGGACAAGTAAAAACGTATGAAGTAGAAGTAGAGGATAATCGCATTTTATTACTAATATAAAGGATGGGGGCGACTTCGCCCCCATTTGCCTTAGGGGGAGGAAGTTTGTATGACAACAGGAAAAGCATTTTTAGTTGGAGCAGGACCAGGGGATATTGGTCTCATTACAGTAAAAGGTCTAGAAGCCATTCAAAGAGCGGAGGTTATTCTATATGACCGGCTTGCAAACCCAAAGCTTCTGGATTTTGCATCTCCAAATTGTGAGTTTATCTACTGTGGAAAGCTCCCTGATCGTCATACCCTCAGGCAGGAAAAAATAAATGATCTTCTTGTAGAGAAAACAGCTGCAGGAAAAATCGTCGTTCGTTTAAAGG
This sequence comes from Bacillus sp. Y1, assembly GCF_003586445.1. Lineage (NCBI taxonomy): Bacteria > Bacillati > Bacillota > Bacilli > Caryophanales > Bacillaceae > Bacillus > Bacillus sp. Y1. The sequence continues at coordinate 2,713,552 of NZ_CP030028.1, forward strand.
GAGGAGACCCTGGAGTATTCGGACGAGTAGGAGAAGAAGCAGAGGCATTAGCTCAAAATGGGCTTTCGTTTGAAATGATTCCAGGAATTACTTCCGGAATTGCTGCGCCTCTTTATGCCGGTATTCCAGTAACCCACCGAGAATATGGTGAATCGTTTGCCATTGTTACTGCTCATGATAAATCAAAAGATGGAAAATCCGCACTCAATTGGGAAGGCCTTGCAAAAGGAATCGATACGATTGCTTTTTACATGGGAGTAGGCAATCTTTCGCATATATGTACGAATTTACTCTCACATGGCAAACCAGCTTCAACACCAGTCACGCTCATACAGTGGGGAACATTTGGCCGTCAAAAAACACTGGAAGGTACACTTGAAACGATCGTTCAGCGTGTAGAGGAAGCAAAGTTTACGAATCCAGCCATCACACTTGTAGGAAATATCGCTTCTCTTAGAGAAAAAATCAGCTGGTTTGATAAAAAACCATTATTTGGTCGCCAGATATTGCTTCCACGTACAGGGATAAGCACAAGCAATCTAGCAAAGGCATTAGAAGAACAAGGGGCTGACGTGATTGAATTCCCTAAATGGAAACGCGTAAAAATCACTCCAGATCACCTCATTTTATCAAAGCTTTCTATGTATTCTTCCATCATATTTACGTCTCCTGAGAGTGTTGACGAATTCTTTCAAATATTGATGGAAGAGAAAATAGATATTCGCTCAATTCAAGCTGATTTGTACGGCTTGTCGAGGAAATCAGTAAATCAACTGTTGAATAAAGGACTTCTCGCTAATCCAATTGAGAAATTAAGAAAAGGAGGGACTATCCTCCTTATTGGAAATAGTAATAATATAGAAGAAACTAGTCAAAACGTCTTGAATTTTGGGAATTTTGATACCTTTACAACCTCAATATCAGAAGTAGATGAAAGCTATCTTCCTATTTTTAAGCGTATGCTTGACGACTCTAAGCTTAATACAGTAATCTTTCCGAGTTCCGCTTCTGTACCAATATTGATAAAAGCACTTGAAAAAACTGATTTTCTAACAATAGATATGGTAAAAGAACTAGAAATATACTGCTTAGGAAATCAAACGATGGATGCGCTTCTAGCACATAATATACAAGGGGCAGAGCAAACAAAAGAAGCAACCATCCCATCCCTTGTATGTACTTTAGTTAATAAGTCTGATTCCTAATAGCAAACGGTGATGAAATGGAGAACTTATATCCTGTTTTTTTAAATCTAAAACACAAAAAGGTATACGTAATTGGCGGGGGACAAATTGCTGCTCGTAAACTAGAAGGATTATTGCAATCAGAAGCGGTCATTACCATCATAAGTCCCACTATAATTGAGTCAATTCTTACCTATGTAAACAATGGTTCGGTTCATTGGATTCAGAAGGATTTTGAACTAAGTGATATTGAGGATGCGTTCTACATTATCTCTGCTACCAATGATCCATATGTGAGTAGAGAACTACAGAAAGGGATCAGTCCCAATCAACTCGTAAACTTTGCTGATGATCACTCCTCTTCTAATGTAATCGTACCTTCTGTCGTTAGAAGAGGGAGGCTTGCCATTGCTGTTACGACCTCAGGTGCTAGTCCAAGCTTATCAAAAAAAATTAAAAATGAGCTAGAGGACAGATATGGTGAAGAATATGAAGATTATATAGAGTTCCTGATGGAAAAGCGTACCTATATTCAAGAGCGTTTAAAGGACGTAGGTAAAAGAAAAAAATTGCTCTCATTGCTAGTAGAAGATCCGATATTTCGTACGGAAGAGAGAGAAAAGCGCTTCCAAAAAATTTACAAAAATATGATTAATAATTGTGAGTAAGGGGTGCCTTACTCCTTTTTTTTATGGTATAATCTGTTTTTGTAAACATGATGCTAAATATTAATGGCATTTTTAAAGAGAATATTAAATATTTTTTAAGAAAAGACAAGAGTCGTCACAATTTGTTAATAACTATGTTGTACACTATTGTTTGTTACTCGCTACTATTTAAGATATTGACAACTACTAAAAATGAGCTATTATAGTAAAGGTTTTAATGATGAAGAGGTGACTAAATATGCTTAACAAAAAATTAACACATGTACAATTTTATATTGTGGCAATTATTCTTTTGTGGATTAAAACATACGGAGCATATCGATTTGAATTTAACTTGGATCTTGATAATGGAATACAGAAGTTTTTGTTATTTATAAACCCAATTAGTTCTGCAATTCTCTTTCTAGGACTTGCATTATTTTTCAAGGGGAAAAGATCACTAAAGATGCTAGTGACTTTTAATTTCCTTCTTACTTTCTTATTGTTTGCTAACATTGTGTATTACCGCTTTTTCTCTGATTTTATAACGTTGCCAACATTAACTCAAACAGGTAACGCATCGGATCTTGGAGGAAGTATTTTAGCGTTACTTCGACCAACTGATTCATTGTATTTCATAGACACATTGATTTTGCTTACACTGTTACTAACTAAGCGAGTAACACCGATGGTTGGAAAATTAAAAAGACGACAACTTGCTCTAGTTTTTCTTACTGGTCTTGGTTTCTTCGCAGTCAATCTTGGACTTGCTGAGACAGATCGTCCACAGTTATTAACAAGAACATTTGACCGTAACTATATCGTTAAATATTTAGGTATGTACAACTTTACCATCTATGACGCGATTCAAAGCACAGGTGTATCTGCTCAACGTGCAATGGCAGACACAGACGATATTACTGAAGTACAAAACTTCACAAGAGCGTTATACGCTGAGCCAAACCCAGAATTATTTGGTGTAGCAAAAGGGAAGAACGTGATCTACATTCACTTAGAGTCTGTTCAAAATTTCTTAATTGACTACCAATTAAACGGACAAGAAGTAACTCCGTTTATGAATTCTTTAACGAGAGATTCCAATACGTTTTATTTTGATAATTTCTTCCATCAGACTGGGCAAGGGAAAACTGCTGATGCTGAATTCATGTTAGAAAACTCATTATATGGATTACCACAAGGGTCTGCTTTCTCAACTAGAGGACGTAACACGTACCAAGCAGCACCTGCCATTCTTGGACAACAAGGTTACACATCAGCGGTGTTCCATGGTAACAATCGTACGTTCTGGAACCGCGATGAAATTTATAAGCGACTTGGCTTCGATAAGTTTTATGATTTAAGCTATTACAATGCAAAAGAAGAAGATGTCCTTAACTACGGCCTTAAAGATAAACCGTTCTTCCAGGAATCTGTTTCATTACTAGAGTCAGTACCACAGCCTTTCTATGCTAAATTTATTACTTTATCGAACCACTTCCCATATCCAATGGACCAAGAGGAAGCAACAATCGAAAAGCATACAACTGGAGACACTTCGGTTGATAACTATTTCCAAACAGCACGTTATTTAGATGAAGCTTTAAGTGAATTCTTTACGTACCTGAAGGAAAGTGGTTTATATGAAAATTCAATGATCGTTATGTACGGTGACCATTATGGTATTTCAGAAAACCATAATAAAGCCATGTCGATTGTGCTTGATAAAGAGGTAAATGAATTTGAAAGTGCACAACTTCAAAGAGTACCACTTTTCATACACATTCCAGGTGTTGAAGGTGGAACGATGCATCAATACGGTGGTCAAATCGACTTAATGCCAACTGTTCTACATCTACTTGGTGTAAGCACGAAGGAATATGTACAGATTGGTACTGATTTATTTTCACCACAGCATGATGCCGTTGTACCATTCCGTAACGGAAACTTCATTAGTGAATCTGTTACTTATATCGATGGTAGACTCTACAATACAGCAACTGGAGAGCGCATAGAGGAAACAGAAGAGATCACTCGCATGAAGGAGCAAACAGAAGAAAAGCTCCGTACATCTGACGTGATTGTAAATAAAGACTTGCTTCGTTTCTATACACCAGATGGTTTTACACCGGTAAATCCCGATGATTATGACTATACAAACAAGGCTGAGACAAAAACAGAAACTGAAGTAGAAACCGATGAAAATGAACAAACTGAAGTACCAGCCAATGAAGAGATAAGCGAATAATAAAAACTGCAAGGAGAATCCTCCTTGCAGTTTTTATTTGCTATATTTTCTAACTAAACCTATAAATAGTCGAGTGCCCATAAACGTTAACATTTCAGAGATGAGCGTATGAATCCAAGACCATTGATTCCTAAATTTAATTAATTTCGTATTTTTTTCAAAGACCACTTCAATAACCGTCATAGGGACGCTAAATAATAGAGCTTTTATCATGATTCCTAACACGTTCGAATTATAGGTAGATTGATTAAAAAGTACACAAGTGATCGGAAAGAGTAAATAGTCAAATAAAACATTAATCTGAAAATATTCAGGCAAAAATCGCTTAGGATAAGACACTTTATTCTGTCTAGTTAAGAAGGTATCCATAATACTCGAAAAAAATCCTTTTAATAAGAAAATAATAATCCAATCTTTTGTATATTTACCTTTGATAGTAAAAGGTACAAGAAATAATCCCATTATTAATAAACCCTTTAATATTCTCTTCTCCATACCATCCCCCCATCTCTATAGCATGATGAATTCTTTTCGTTTTCTATTACTTTTCTATTATTACCAAACTTTAATGAGAATTTCATGCGAACCAAAAAGAAGGTCAATCCAGTTAGTAGGATTGACCTTCTTTTTTTATAATTTGAACGAACTCTTTAATGAAACGATTTGATTAAATACGATATGTGATGGCTTTGAGTCCTTTGGATCTACATTAAAGTAACCATGACGGAAAAATTGGAATTTATCATGTGCCTTGATGTCAGACATATTTGGTTCAATAAATCCGTTAATTTTTTGCAATGAATTTTCATTTACGTTATCAAGAAAGGTTTTGCTTTCTGACTCCTCTTCATCCTCAGCGCTGTTGTCTAAGATAAGCGGCTCATACAGACGAAACTCAGCTGGAATCGCTTGTGATGCTTCCACCCAATGTAGAGTACCCTTAACCTTTCTTCCCGTAAAGCCCGTTCCGCTCTTTGTCTCCGGATCAAACGTACAGTGGATTTCAACGACATTACCATTCTCATCCTTGATGACTTCTTCACATTTAATAAAGTAAGCGTGCTTAAGTCTCACTTCATTACCAGGGAAGAGGCGGAAGTATTTACTTGGGGGATTCTCCATAAAGTCATCTTGCTCAATATATATTTCTCTAGAGAACGGAATTTGTCTGATCCCCATGTCAGGATTCTCCGGATTTATCTCTGCATCAAGCATCTCTACTTGCCCCTCCGGATAATTCGTAATTACTACTTTTAACGGTCGAAGCACGCCCATCGTTCTTGGTGCTTTCAACTTTAGATCTTCACGAACAAAATGCTCAAGCATAGCAGAATCGACCACACCTGACCCTTTTGAAATTCCTGTTTCTTTTACAAACTCACGAATGGCTTCTGGAGTATAGCCCTTTCTTCGTAATCCAGAAATCGTTGGCATACGAGGGTCGTCCCATCCATCTACAAAGCCTTCGTCAACAAGCTGTTTTAGTTTTCTCTTACTCATTACCGTATTGGTAAGCCCTAAACGACCAAACTCAATTTGTTGTGGCTGGCTATCCATTTCACATTGCTCTACAACCCAATTATAAAGAGGGCGTTGATCTTCAAATTCCGTTGTACATAATGAGTGGGTAACACCTTCAATTGCATCTTCTAGTGGGTGTGCAAAAGCGTACATAGGATAGATGCACCATTTGTCACCTGTATTATGATGACTTGCATGTGAAACACGATAAATAACTGGATCACGAAGGTTAATATTAGGTGAACTCATGTCAATTTTTGCACGAAGTACCTTTTGACCGTTCTCGAATTCTCCCTTGCGCATACGAGCAAATAAATCAAGATTTTCTTCAATTGAGCGAGTTCTATAGGGGCTTTCTTTCCCAGGCTCCGTAAGTGTTCCACGATATTCACGAATTTCATCAGCTGTTAAATCATCCACATAGGCAAGACCTTTATTAATTAATAATACGGCTCTGTCATACATTTCCTCGAAGTAGTCTGAAGCAAATCGAAGCTCTTCCCACTCAAAGCCAAGCCATTTTACATCTTCCTTAATAGAATCAACGTATTCTTGATCTTCTTTCAATGGGTTAGTATCATCAAAGCGTAGATTTGTACGTCCATTAAACTCGTCAGCTAAACCAAAGTTAATCACAATCGATTTTGCATGACCAATATGTAAGTATCCGTTTGGTTCAGGAGGGAAGCGGGTAATAATCTCTTTATGTTTTCCCGATTCTATATCCTCCTTAATAATTGTCTTAATAAAATTTGAAGTTTCCAACCAGAATCAGCCTTTCTATGTAACTGTTTTAAATATCTTTTGTCTTTCATTATAATATATCAGCAACATAATTAAAAACCCTTAATATTTGCGATTTGTTAATAATGTCAAGACTTGTTTTCAGAAAATTATTTTAATATTCATTTACAGGAAACTCGATACCTATACATTCAAACGTTTTTATTAGTAAGATTGACCAAATCCAAAAAAGTTTTCCAGAAAAATTCCACTCCTGTAATATTCCTGTAACATTACTATCACAAACAATTACAGCCGTACATTCCATGCTGTAATATACACGTAATATAAAAGGCTCCTTTTTCTAAGATATACTAAAAATTCCATATATGGTTGTATATAACATACCCTCCAATTATTAGTTATACCTTTCTAGTAAAATACCAACTATCATTAAGGTATCAACAAGAGCTAACAGGAGGGAATACATGAAAAAACAACTATTTGCAGCCGCAGTGACAGCAGGTTTACTTTTCACATCCTTCAATGGTACAGCGAGCGCACATGAAAAAACATATAAAGTTTCTTCTGGAGATACTCTCTATCGAATTGCTTTAAACAATAATCTATCAGTCTCACAAATTATGGAGTGGAACAAACTTTCTACTTCTAGCATATACGTTGGACAAACATTAACATTACTTGCACCACACACACACGAAACAACAACAACCACTTCTTCTACGTACACAGTAAAAGCTGGAGATACACTTTGGGGAATTGCGACAAGAAATGGTATGACTGTTGATCAATTAAAAGCGTTAAATAATTTAACAACAAACACATTGTATGTTGGACAAGTACTGAAATTGTCTGGGACTGCACCAACAACAACTTCAAACTCAACAACGATAAATGCTTTGATTGCAGAATCGAAAAAGTATATTGGTGTCCCATATGTTTGGGGCGGAAGTACACCTTCTGGTTTCGATTGTAGCGGTTATTTAAATTATGTATTTGCAAAAGTAGGAGTTTCTATTCCTCGAACAGTGGAGACGATTTGGGGAGCTACAAAGTCTGTATCAGCACCTAGAGTAGGGGACTTAGTTTTCTTTACAACGTATAAAGCAGGTCCATCGCATGCAGGTATTTATCTTGGAAACAATCAATTTATCCATGCAAGTTCTTCTCAAGGCGTGACGATTTCTGATATGAACAACACTTACTGGAAATCACGTTACCTAGGAGCACGTACTACTTTTTAATAAGATATAAGTAGAAGAACCTGTCCACACAGTTTATGATTATCATAACTGGGTGGACGGGTTTTTATTTTTCACAGGCCCATTTCGCTCTGGAACTACATGTTTTCGCTATCGTTGATTTCTTGTTTTAAGTTGGCTCCAAATCGGTTGGAGACACGCAAATCATGACCATCTTCATCTGATGCCACATGTATGATATCTTCAACTGCACCACGTTTGCTTGCTCGTCTAATTTCCGATTCACTACTCGTCATATCTTCATTTTTCAAATGACTCACCTCAATGGATAGTATGTTCTATCAATAAACATCTATTCTGAGTAGAAGATGAGAGATTCCCACATACTTATGATTGCACCATTTGAGACTGAATGTAATGATACAAAAGCTTTCCTGTATTCTCAATAGACGACTCATGAGTACGCTCAAACGCATGAGAAGAATCGATACCAGGTCCGATTAACCCATGAACGATATCATGCCCAGACCGAATCGCAGCAGAAGCGTCAGAACCGTAATATGGATAAATATCGAGCTTATACCCAATATTATTTTCTTCAGCTAACTCCACCAAATGTTTTCGAAGTTCATAATGGTACGGACCACTCGCATCCTTGACACAGATCGAAACTGTATATTCATCTGTTGATTGACCATCACCCATGGCACCCATATCTACAGCCAAATACTCAATGGTTTCAGGTGTGATATTGGAATTGCCGCCATAACCGATTTCTTCGTTGTTAGATATAAGAAAATGCGTTGTGTATGGAAGTTCAATCGATTGTTGCTTAATCGTTTTTATCAATTGTAATATAATAGCTACACTTGCTTTATCATCGAGATGGCGTGATTTGATAAAACCACTTTCTGTTCGCTCCACTCGTGGGTCAAAGGAAACAAAATCTCCTACTTCAATTCCAAGCTTTCTAACATCATCTTTATTTTTCACAACTTCATCAATTCGAACTTCCATATTTTCTTGGTTTCTTTCTGCTTTGCCCGCATCCTTGTATACATGAACAGACGTTTGGCGCATTAAAATGGTACCCGTAATTTTACTACCATTACGTGTTTCAATTTGGCAATACTCACCCTCAATGGAGTTGTATTGAAAGCCGCCGATTAAATCGATCTTTAGACGACCGTTTGACTTAATTTCCTTCACCATCGCCCCTAATGTATCAACATGTGCAGTTAGCATTCTGTGATGACTGTCAACACGCCCCTTAATTGTAGCAAGTAAGCCACCTTTGCGATTTCTTCTAGTTTCAACTCCTATTTCCTCTAAAAACTGCTCAACAAATGTAATTACTTCATTTGTGTTGCCTGAAGGACTTGGAATGGAGACTAACTCGGTTAATAAATCTAATGTTTCAGTCATATCTATGTACGCCATGCATGATTCCTCCTTTTCAACTAAATAGTAGCATTCGTAATGCAAAAAATACAGCAACGAGTTTTATAAAAGGATAAATTTGGATATAGATGGAAAACGAGAATTAAAAAGGAGAGAACCGATGTTTAGGGATATATTTCATCAGTCCAGTTTACCACAGGTCATCATTGAACCTGATTTAACATATCTAGAAATCAATCATGCCTTTTGCCATTTTCTTGGTTATACAAGAGAAGAGTATGATTCTCTTACTATTGAAAGTGTGTCTCATCCTGATGATTACCTAATGGATTATCGACAATTTCAGAGATTAAAGAATGGGATTATATCTGAATATGAGTTGGTGAAGCGTTACATACATAAAAATGGCTCCATTAAAACAGGTCGATTAAAAGTATCTAAAATACGTGACCGTGACACGAAGCGTGTATTTTATTTAGGACAGGTGTACGATCTGACTGAATTCACGAAGATTTATGAGGGATTACGGCAAAGTGAGCAAAAATACCGACTGCTCGCAGAAAACAGCTCTGATATTATTTGTCTACATGATTCTCATGGTCACATTCTTTATATTAGTCCCTCCATCAAAGGAGAGTTAGGTTACGAGCCAGAAGAACTGATTGGTTGTTACTCGCCGAAACTCGTTCATCCTGATGATCAGGACGTTGTTACGTTAGAAGAACAAACGATCGCCTTTCGTGCAAAAAAGAAAAACGGTTCGTATATTTGGATGGAAACGGCCATTAAAAAAGTGCTCGATGATGAATGCAATTCCATATCGCAATTTATTACAGTCACACGCAATATTCAAAATAGGAAGGAAACAGACGAACTCCTAAGAAAGTCGGAAAAATTAGCAGTTGTGGGGCAAATGGCTGCTGCCGTTGCCCACGAAATTCGCAACCCTTTAACTCCGATAAAAGGGTTTATTCAGTTACTGAACTCAGGAGGCGAGGTTTCTACTCAATACACAGCCATCTTACTTAATGAAATCAGTCGGATTGAATCCATCCTATCTGAGTTTCTTTCTCTTGCAAAGCCAACGGAAAGAAAGAAGGAAGCGATCTGTGTAAATGAACTGTTAGAACAGGTGATTCAAATTTTCACACCTCAGGCATTTTTAGCGAAAAAGGAAATTATTTTTCAAAAAAATGGTCAGTCAAATAAAAAGATTAATGGCGATAGCAACTCCCTAAAACAAGTGTTTTATAACGTGTTACAAAACGCCTTAGACGCCATAGAGGAAAAGGGACGAATCATGGTTAACCTTGAAGAAGGGGGCGAGGTTCTTTGTATACGTATAATTGACAATGGTTGTGGAATGCCAGAGGAACGGATCAAACTGATTGGAGAGCCCTTCTACTCTACAAAGGAAAAAGGAACAGGATTAGGTTTGATGACAAGCTACAATATCATAGAAAATCATGATGGGACGATTAACTTTGAAAGTAAAGAAGGAGAGGGTACGACGGTTACGATTTCGTTTCCATATATTGAAAAAGAAGCATAAATAAAAAATGAGAGCTCATCAGCTGTGAGCTCTCATTTTTTTCTGATAAAGTCGTTCAAAATATGGGTGCAAATGCTGAACCACATACCCGAGAGTTAACGTGACAATAATCGTACCTACTCCAATTTCTCCTTTGAAGAGAAGGGCAAGAATAAACGCTGAACCTTCCGCGATCACCCTCGCGAACCCAAGTGAGAGACCAAAACGCTCATGAATCGCAACCATTAATACATCCATAGGACTTGATGGTAGCTTGGCCTGAAGATAAATGGATATACCTAGACCCAAAATGAGAATCCCACAAATAAGTGAGATGACCTTCAACAGAAGGGATCCTGGGTGATAATGATTAAATAAGACAAAAAACCAAAAGTCAATTAATAAACCAATCGATAAAATCGTAAGACCCGCTAAATATTCCGGCTTCTTTTTTTGAAGAATGGAATTAATAATAATTAGGATAATACCATTAATTAATACCCATGTACCCATGCTAAGGCCAAATACACGTGCTTCTCCAATCGCCAACGCATCCCAAGCGCCAGCACCCAAACCCGCTTGAATGATCAGGCACACACCAAAAGTAAGAATCAAGATGCCACAAAGAAAAAATAAAATTCTGTTTTTCATAAGCTGCTCCTTTTTGTACTTGTACAAACTATTATCTCCACACAAAGTGTGAACATACAACTTGCCAATTGTACTAAAGATGGTCTAAAGCGTATAGTAGAAAATATAACTCACATACTGGAGGTACCTAATTTGGAAAACAAATGCAAACTTAATCATCCCATTGAAGACGTTCGAAACAAATACGAATCTCAAAAAGAGTATTTACCGTCAGACATGATCTCCTCTTTTGAAGCATTTTTTACCCATGAACATACTCAAGACATCTTAAATGATGTGTTTCATTTGTTAAAAAAATACGATCTTTCTTCAAAAGAAGAGAGAGAACAAAGAAATAAGCGTTTGTTTATGGTTTTACATGATTTATAAAAAACAGTGAAGCGAACAACAAGTTCGCTTTTGTTTTTGTAACAGGACAAACCCTTGTATCGTCTACTTGTATAGAAATAATTCAAAATTTCAAAAATCATTAAGAGAAGCTATAATGAATATAATGTTTAAAAAATTTGGGGTGTCGACATGAAAAAGGAAGTAAAGGTAGCAATGATTGGAATTGGTGCGATTGGAGAACGTGTTCTACGTAAATTCCAGTACCATTCAGGCGTGGAGCTCGTTGCTGTTTGTGATCAGAATGCTGAAAAATTACAGACGCTCAAAGAAGACCTCGAAGACGTTTCACTCCATACTGACTATGTAGACATGTTACAGAAAAATGAGATTGATTTGGTATATATTGCAGTTCCTCCCAAATATCATCATGAAATTGCTTTATACGTAATAAAACAAAAGAAGCATGTATTATGTGAAAAACCGTTAGCCAATTCATTAAATGAAGCCCTCGAAATGCTCCTAGCAGCAAGGGAAGCTCAAGTTACACATGCGATGAATTTTCCAATGGTGTATACAAATGTGTATCAATTATTTAAAGATAAAGTGGTATCTGGAGAAATCGGGGAGGTAAAAAGAGTAGAGGTTCATTTACATTTTACCGAATGGCCTCGTGCTTGGCAGAAAAATAATTGGATTTCTAGCCGTGAGCAAGGCGGCTATATAAGGGAAGTCGCACCACACTATATTCACATGATTCACGATATGCTTGGAGAACTGCACGAAGTAACATCACTTGTCGAATATCCTGAAGACGAGTCTTTGTGTGAAACCTCATTTGTCACACATATGAAGCTTCAAAACGGCGTAACCGTATTATTTAACGGTGTAAGCGGAATTGGACAGAAGGAACATCTCTCGTTTAAAGTGTTTGGAGAAAAGGGGACGCTTGACTTAACAAACTGGAGCCAGCTTTCTATGAGTTCACCAGATAAGCCCACTACGGTTCTACCGATTGAAAGGACCGAGCAGCATGATATTGTTATGGAGATTCTTAATGCCATTGAAGGAAAAGAAGCAAAAATAGTAACGTTTGAACATGGCTATCAAGTACAACAAGTGTTAGAAAAAATGTTGAAAAAATAGCACAAAAGACACCTCGCAGGGTGTCTTTTTTCGGCATTCGAAAGATTCCTCTTGCAGGTAGAAACCGATTGGGAGTATGATAATTTTTGAATAGTGAAAATGGAAAAAGAAAGAAGCTGAGTGTATGAAACATTCTTCGTATGAGTACAATGAAAAGCTTAGCATTCAAAATGGAATCGCTTCAACGATCGTCACAAATATTACGAATAATTACTTCACTTTATTTGCCATCAGCGCCTTAGGAGCAAGTAATTATCAGATCGGATTAATGAATTCGCTTCCTCAATTTATCGGAATGTTTGCGATGATTGCGGGTTCGATCCTATTAGGGAGATTAAATGAGAAAAAGAAGTTTACTGCCTTATCCATACTGTATACTCGTTTGTTTCTTTTATTAATGACATTCGTAATATATATTCCTGGTGATTACAGAAGCTGGATATTTGTCATACTAGTTGGATTGATGAATTTTCCAGGTTCATTTGCTCTTGTAAGCTGGCAATCTTTGATTGGAGATTTGATACCAGAGTCACGGAGAAGTAATTTCTTTAGTAACCGCAATCGTATATTAACAATGGTAGGAATGATTTCAACCTTTATTATCGGGCTATCTTTACAGTATTTTCATCCTTCAAATCCATTGCCATACCAAGTATTATTTTTTCTTGCCTTTTTATTTGGTTTAGTGGAAGTGTATTATTTATTTAAACATAAGGAACCAAAGCTAGAAAAGAAAGCTGTGGCCAAAAGTAAAGGACTCGGATTTCATGTATATAAGCACAAGCCATTTTTATATTTCTTAGTTTGTGGATTAATCTTTAACTTTGCTTGGCAAATGGCTTGGTCACTTTTTAGCATTTACCAGATTAAATATGCCATGGCTACGGGTCTATGGATTAGCTTATTTGCTGTTGCCAATCAGGTCGCACAAATAGTCAGCTTTAAGTGGTGGGGAAGAATGGCAGACAAGCATAGCAATGCGAAAATGATGATTCTTGTGTCGGTCGGGATGGCAACCGCCCCTATTTTAAACGTTTTGTCTACCAATCTAATATACTTATTAATTGTGAACGGGTTGTCAGGTTTCTTCGTCTCAGGCACGGTCTTGATTTTATTTAATCAACTGCTAGAAGTAACAAAAGAAGACAATCGAAGCTTATGTATCTCACATTACAATGTGTTATTAGCATTTGTGGCTTTTATTGCCCCTCAGTTTGGGGTATATTTACTTGAAACCACATCTATGGACATGGCCATGACGACAGCAACTGTATTGCGTGGACTTAATGCTTTTCTTTTCTTAGCCCTTTACGTTTTCATGAAAAAAGAAAAATCTAAACAAAAGACGCTTATTCCGTCTAACTAACCATTGTTCTAGAATGACCCTTTTCGGTCTATACTAACAAAAAGAGATCGGCATATAAGTAACAAGTCATCTTCATCCGAGGGTGACTATTTTCTTTCATAAGAAATAAGGTATGCAGATAGATGAAGGGGGAATCGCTTGTGGAAATGGAACGAGAACATGAGCAAAAAAGAGTTAATGAGATCATAAAAATAATTGATTATAAATCAAACAAAATCTTTAAGCATCTCGAGAAAGTCGGTGGAGATGCACTTGAAATTAGGCAAAACTTTTGGAATGACGTAACGGTGAATACGGACGAAGCGGATGATTTAGCAGAAACATTCTCAAGCATCAAACAACAAGCCCAGCTTCTATTAGAAAGAGAACGAAGCCAAAGTCAACTCGATAAACAAATCAATACCTTGTTTCGGTTGAAAAATTCACCATACTTTGGTCGCGTAGACTTTTTAGAAAACAATGAACCAGCTACCGAATCTATTTACATAGGAATTAGTTCATTAATGGATGAAAAAGATGAAGACTTTCTTATATTTGATTGGAGAGCACCGATATCCAGCCTTTATTACGATTACTCCCCTGGAGAGGCAAAATATATCACACCAGAAGGGACGATTGAAGGCGTCATTGAGTTAAAACGTCAATTTCTAATTCGCAACAGTGTTATACAAGGCATGTTCGATACCGGAATCACGATTGGCGACGAAATGTTACAGGAAGTACTAGGAAATAACTCGAATTCACAAATGAAAAGTATCGTTGCCACAATTCAAAAAGAACAAAATCGAATTATTCGAGATGAAAAAAGCAAACTTTTAATTGTTCAAGGAGTTGCTGGAAGTGGAAAAACATCCGCAGCCTTACAGCGTGTAGCTTATTTACTTTACCGATATCGCGGGAAAATTACCTCTCAAAACATTATGCTGTTTTCACCTAATCCATTGTTCAATAGTTATGTGTCCACGGTTTTGCCAGAGCTTGGTGAAGAGAACATGCAGCAAAGTACGTTTTTAGAATTTCTCTCATCAAGAGTAGGTCGAAAATTAGAACTTGAAGATTCTTTCATGCAGCTAGAAAGCCTCCTTTCCTCCGAACAGATCAGTTCGTACGAGCTACGAATGAAGAGTATTAAGTTAAAGTCGAGTCTTGATTATAAAAATATTCTTGATGACTATATTCAAGAACTAAACCATTCCGGCCTTCAGTTTCACCCGATCGTTTTCAAAGGGAAAGTTCTTTTATCAGCTGAAGACATAACAGAAAAGTTTTATCGTTTAGATAAACAAGCAAGTATCCCAAGTCGAATGGAAGACCTAAAGGAATGGTTATTAAAAGAAATTCGTAAACACAAACGCGCAGAAGCAAAGAAAGACTGGGTAAAGGAAGAAATTCAGTTTCTAGATAAAGAAGATTATTTGGAAAGCTTCAAAAAACTTCAGAAAAAAGAGAATGACGGATTTCAAGATTTTGATGTAGAAGAGAAATTTTTATCCAGTGTAGTCGTTGCTAGATACTTCAAACCTCTCATCAAAAAAATTAAAAGATATCAGTTCATTCATTACGAACAACTATATCGAAACCTATTCTTCATTCTGTCTGGAGAATGGGAGGAGGTCGTTGGACTAAGCTTAAGGCAATTAGAAGAGGGAATTTTAACCTATGAGGATGCGACCCCATTTGTCTATTTAAAAGAGAAGATCGAGGGAAGCAAATCAAGGCTTTCTATTAAGCATGTCTTTATTGATGAGGCTCAGGACTATTCACCATTTCAATTTGCTTATATTCGTGAATTGTTTCCGGTAAGTAAAATCACCTTACTTGGTGATATCAATCAAGGGATTTATGCACATACGGATGACACAAGCTCCATTTTGCTTGGAGAAGACGTGAAAGACAAAGAAACCATTATTTTAACGAAGAGCTATCGGTCAACCAGACCGATTGTTGAATTTACAAAAGACTTATTGCCAAACGGGGAAATGATCGAACCATTTAACAGGGATGGAGAGAAACCAACTCTAACGATTTACAAGAAGAAGGAAAGTCATAAACAGGGGTTACAAAGCCTTCTTGACCAACTGGTTGAGGCAGGGCATGAAACAATTGCAGTTATTTGTAAAACGGCGAGAGAAAGTGCAACGGTCTATGCTTCCTTAAAAACCAGTCGCGATGTTCACCTGGTAGAAAAGGGAACCGTCTCCTTTGAAAAAGGGATTACCGTCATCCCAGCATATTTGGCAAAGGGCATCGAGTTTGACGCAGTTATTATTCACGATGCGTCTCAACATACGTACTTTAGAGAAAACGAACGAAGACTCTTTTATACCGCTTGCACAAGAGCGATGCACGAGCTTCACATACTATCCCTAGGAGAACCGTCTATGCTTTTAAAAGATAGCATGGAAAAACTACAGGCAGCCTCAAAATAGGCTGCCTGTTTTTTCTTTGTTTATAACGAGTCTGCAAGCTCGAACCAGTACGTGCAGAGTGTCTCAAGCCCTTTGTCAAAGTTCTCAAGATGGAAATGCTCGTTTGGAGCGTGGAAATTTTCCGTTGATAAGCCAAAGCCCATCAATACGACTGGTAACCCTAATAATTGATCAAAAGCGGCAACGATTGGAATGGATCCACCTCCACGAGTGTAAGAAGTAGGAACCTCGTAAATCGCTTCATATGCTCTGCCAGCTGCTTGGATGGCCGGATGCTCAAGAGGAGTTACGTACGGATGACCTTGATCAAACAGGGAAACATTTACCGTAACACCAGCAGGTACATTTGCGTAAATATGCTTGGTTAAAAGATCTGCAATTTCAGCTGGATCTTGATTAGGTACCAAACGACAGGTAATTTTTGCAGAGGCCTTAGCAGGAATGACCGTTTTAATACCATCTCCTTGAAAGCCCCCGTAAATGCCGTTCACTTCTAAAGTAGGTCGTACGTATGTACGTTCTCGAGCGGTAAACCCAGGTTCTCCATGCAGTTCAGAAACTCCTAACTGTTCCTTTAATTCCGCATCTATATCACCCAGTGCAGCAAATGCTTCTCGTTCTTCTTGTGTAATCTCTTGAACACTGTCATAAAAGCCATCGACTAACACTTTTCCGTCAGGACTGTGGAAAGAATTCACAATCTCCACTAGTGCATGAATCGAATTTTGTACCGCACCTCCGTAAAGTCCAGAATGAAGATCGCTATTTGCACCAGTTACATCGATCTGAAGTCCACATAAACCACGTAGTCCATAACAAATCGCAGGCTTTCCAGGCCCTTGCATACCGGTGTCTGAAATCACTATCACATCAGCCGCCAACAGCTCCTTATTCTCTTCAACAAACTGTGGAAGAGTAGGACTACCAATTTCTTCTTCCCCTTCGATACAAAACTTGAAATTCACAGGAAGGCTACCAGTTGTTCGTAGGATCGCCTCCACTGCTTTTATATGCATAAACACTTGGCCTTTATCATCGCTAGCTCCTCGGGCGTAAATTTTGTTATCACGGATATTGGCTTCAAATGGGGGAGTATCCCAAAGTTCAAGCGGGTCAACCGGCTGAACATCATAATGTCCGTATACAAGTACGGTTGGCTTTCCTTCTTGCTTTAGCCAATCACCATACACAACCGGATGGCCCTTTGTTTCATACACTCTGACATTTTCCATACCGGCATCCTCAAGTGCTTTTGCCGTCCATTTTGCAGCTTCTTTCACATCATCTTTATGCTCAGGAAGGGAGCTAATACTTGGTATGGCCAAATACTCGGTAAGCTCTTCTAAATGTTTGTCTCGATTCGAAGTTAAATATTGAAAAATCTCTTTGTTCATCACTCATTCTCCTTTGATAAAAACAGTTCTTATTAGTATTTCGATAGACGAAACGAAAAATCCTTCAAAAAAAATCATGGGATTTTTTCATAATATTGGTAGAAAAAATATGGTGACAGTAGTATAATGGTGTAAAATTACACAAAAAGGAGGATATGACAATGAACTCCATTACAAAGGAGCAAAGGAAACAGATCTTTCGAGAAGAGCTTTATTTGTTAAAACAAGAGCAACTTATTTCTCATGCTATCTATAACAAGGTAATCGAAGAATACGAACACTACTACTATATAAGTATCCATAATGAAACGTTAAAAGAAAAAGTGACGACACCTGTTAAAACAGTAGTTGTCAAACCAGAGAAAAAGAAAAAGGTAAGAGAAAAGAAGAAGAAAACGCCCGAGCAATTACGTGAAAGAAATATCACTTGGTTGCTTAACTTAGGGGTCATTCTGTTATTGATTGGTGGTTTATATGTGGCGACTAGCAACTGGGAGACAATGTCTAGTTGGATGAAGGCTAGTGCCATCGGTCTGGTTGCTTGCTTATTCTACGGAATGGCTTATATTTCTAAAAGAATTCTTCATATCAACCAAACAGCTTTTGCTTTTACCGTACTGGGAAGCTTATTTCTCCCCATTTTCCTGCTATCTCTTGGCTGGTTTCAACTATTAGGCTCATATTTCTCTTTTAGCGGGGAGGGAAGATACTTTCTAGGAATGCTAAGTGGCTACATACTTGTACCAGTTTATCTATTTTTAGCTAAAAAGATTTCTTCTCGTTTATTTGTTTGGTTTGCAGGAATTGCTACAACAATTGGTACTGCGTTTTTTCTCACAGCACTTCCTATCCAAAGAGACGGTTTTTATTTCGGAATGATTTTGTACCATGCGGGCTTGTTAGTCTTCCATTTTTATATGAAAAAGAAACCTTCTCTTACTTTGTTTATGAAAGAGGTTCTTCCATTTTTCCAAGCCAGCTTAGTACTGACGACGGCTTTTATGCTACTTCTATTTGATAACCCTGCTTTCTATGGAATGAACATCATACTCACTGCCGTTTTATATTTATCGATGGTGTTTGTGACTGGCCATAAAAACTATCATTTTGTTTTTACCTTATTTTTGGTTTATGGAGTGTATCAGCTTGTCGAGAGCTCGTTTCTTCTAAACGTTGGACCGATCATGTATGCATTGGTAGGGTCGTTTCTACTAGGTTTGCCTGTATTTTTAAAGGGAGGAGTCGATTGGAAGAAAATCTTCTCGATGACAAGTGCGGTGGTTTCACTTATTGCTTTTGTGTATATATCCGCCAAATCCTTCATCGTTAACTTTGGAGACCCCACTCTGGTGATGATGATTTCTTATTTGATTCTTGCCGGTAATTTTTATTACTTAGCTTATTCTGAAAAAAAGAAGTGGTTTACGTATGTAACTTCTAGTTTTTTAGTTGCGGCTTTATTTGAATGGATGATGCTTGTTCATAAGGTTGCTATGTTTGATTCTTTTCTTCCATTGTTTTTTATCGGGTTCATTCTATTTGTTATTTTTGGTTTTATGGTACCTTCGGTAATCCGGCAAAGCTCGAGAGATGTTGGAGTGGGGGTCATGCTTTTACCGCTTTTTCCGTCTTGGCTGATGTATGATTGGTGGGAAACAGGGGTGATGTTTGGGCTATTAGCATTATGCTTTATCCTTGGCAGAAGAGTGGAGGAACGTTTGATTTATCAGGAAGCGATTTCTTGGATTATTCCTATTTGTTATGGGTTATGTACGGCTGCCTTGTTCGAGGAAGGTAAGGAATGGTTCCACTTGAGTAAGGTAGAAGTGGGTCCTGCCCTTAATTTTATCGCAGGAAGCGTACTTCTTCTCTTGATCGGGAAGACAAAGAAACCAGCCTTTCTTGTATCACAAGCATTCTATTTGATAGGAATTCTTTATTCATTTAGTTTGCCAGTTAATGATTTTATCAGAGTCTTTATTCTCTTTGGTGGAATAGCTGTCTCGTATGTGCTTTATCAACAGACAAAGCAGAAGGCCGTCACATATTACGTGACTCTTTGCTCTCTCATTACCTATATTACTCTTATATATGCGATTCATGAAAGCTATCAATTTCCTTTATGGCTAGAAGAGGAGCAATGGGTGATTGGTGGAGCGATTTTGATCGTAGTAAGTTATGTAATACGAAGACACGACTTGGAACTGTCTACTAGTTTCTTATACACAACTCATGTTTATTTACCAGCAGCCTTGCTACTAACATTCTTTGCCTTTAATAGTGATGGCATATGGAGCTTTCTGATTGCCACTTTGCTGTATGGTGTGAGTGTTAAGCTCGTTAGCAAAGAATGGTTACTAAAAACTCTCCTTTACGGCTGTTATGTAAGTTTATTTATTGCTATCACTCTATTTCTTACTGAATTGGACTATAGTGAGTATTCCTTTTTCGTGACAAGTATTCTTTTAGCGATTTGGTGGGGATATAGCACCAAAGAATGGAAGGTGAGAACAACCCTTTTTCTTGTTCCATTTTCAATTATTGGAATGCTCTCCATGCTAACATCGTATCCTTTTGGGGAATATACGTATATTTGTCTGATGCTTTATGGGATAGGGCTATTGTTCCTTATACACCATCAAAAATGGGATTTCCTCGTTTTACTCCCATTGATTGTCATGCTAGCAAGCAGCATTCAACTTTCTTATGTTTCAACCTTACTCGTTCCAGAGAGTACTATGGTACTTTTCGCCGGTCTAGGCTTGAGTTCCTTTTTTGCAGGTAGAAAGCTTTATAAAGGACTATTCGTATCAAATGCAAAACTTCCATTTCTTTATTTCGATGCGTATACGGTCACAGCTTTTCTGTACGTTTTATTTCTGTATACCTTAAAAGCAGAAGGGATTTTTTTTGGAATTTTGCCTGGCATTCTAATATGTATGTTTTTGTGGATGCAGCAAACGCGGGTAAGTACAAAGCTAGCTTGGATTCCAAAATTTTTAGCAGGCGGCTATTTACTAGAGCCTTATTATCAAATGCTTGACCAACTCACGATCCCTGTTTTGTTCGAGAGGGAGTTATATGTGTTACCATTCATCGCACTTGGAATTTATCTGAGCCGATGTTTGAAGGGGGTATACGTCACACTTCTTCAAAGAATTCAATGGGGAATCTTGATCGGAGTCGCTTTATTACTCGTTCAAGATGGTTTACAGAGCAATACCGTATATGATGCAATTATCGTTGGAACCCTTTCACTTCTGTCGATATTGGCTGGGACGATGCTTCGAATCAAATCATATTTCTTCGTAGGCACAGGTGTCCTGTTACTAAATGTCGTCTTACAAACAAGACCATATTGGGGTAATCTCCCATGGTGGGCATACTTGTTACTAGCTGGATCCTTGTTAATCTCTGTGGCTAGCTATAACGAATGGAATAAACAAAAGCGATCAAAAGGGGAGACACCAAAGCTAGAAGAAGTCAGAAGGAAGGTTCTGTTGCGACTAAAAACGTGGAAATAAAATTGTAATGTTTGTTTTTTCTACTAGAGTAGTGATATGATATAGACTGATTTTACATAAGAAGGAGATGTTCTCACAATGGCTAAAAAAGGATATATAGCAATGGAGAATGGGGAAAAAGTAGAATTTGACTTATTCCCGAACGAAGCACCTGGTACAGTTGAAAACTTTGAAAAATTAGCAAACGAAGGCTTCTACGATGGAGTTACTTTCCACCGTGTTATCCCTGGTTTCGTAAGCCAAGGTGGAGACCCAACTGGAACAGGAGCAGGCGGCCCTGGTTATTCTATCAAATGTGAAACAGTAGGAAACCCTCACAAGCATGAGGAAGGAAGCCTTTCTATGGCACACGCTGGAAAAGATACAGGCGGAAGCCAATTCTTTATCGTTCACGAGCCACAACCACACTTAAACGGAGTTCACACTGTTTTCGGTAAAGTAACTTCAGGTATGAGCACAGTGAAAGCAATGAGAAACGGCGACACAATGAAAGAAGTTCGCGTATTTGACGCTGAATAATACAGAGGAAGAGTCCATGTTGGGCTCTTTTTTTGTTACTAAAACCACATAACACCTATACACTCAAACGAATGAACCCCACCCCTAATTCATATATTGGTACAAGCGAGCAAATAGGGAGGGGACGACCATTCGGTTTTTAAAGAATTTTAAAGAGTTCGCAACAAGGGGGACGGTCGTTGAGATGGCGATTGGGGTCATCGTTGGAACAGCGTTTGTTAAAATGGTGGACTCGTTCGTGAAGGATATTATTACGCCGCCGCTTGGCCTTATTTTAGGGAGAGTCAACTTCACAAACATGTACTTTTCCCTGACAGGACAAACCTACACGACTTTAGCTGAAGCGAAAGAAGCAGGGGCGATTACGATTAACTATGGAGTATTTATCGGAACCATTATTGATTTTGCAATTATTTCATTCGCTACTTATTTTGTCCTTTTGCAGATAGGCCGTTTAAAAAATGCACCTGTTGTTAGTATCCCGGTTAAGGAATGTCCATTCTGTTTATCTAATATTTCAGCAAAGGCAGTACGGTGTCCACAGTGTACCTCTCAACTAACCATAGGTGGGGAAGATGAGTTCGGGGAACAGGATCATGATACCCGAGTAAAGATTCATTTTCGACAAAATAAAAAGCGCTTGAGCTAAACATTCTCAAGAGCTTTTCCAACGTTACCAAAGCAATTCATAAAGGCGGCTATTAAATAAATTCGTATCAATTGGACATTGTGGTGCATCACGGCCATATTGCCAGCCCCATACATTGGCCTTACACGGCGGCTTTTTCGGACGGAAGTTAGGAGCGCTTCTTGCTCTCGTCGGACCAGGCTCGGGCTCTGCACTCCATAAAATGAGCTGATTGGCCACTTTATTATCCTTAGCAACGGCGGCACAATACGCTTTGTTGAATTCCCCATGAACCGGATCATGGTATAGGCCAGCTTTGTAGCCGCTCGGGTACATCGCATCAACAAAGCCTCTAATCCATTCTTCATCTACTTTAAAAAACTTCTCTATATTGCCAAATACCACTTTGCCTTTTGGGATACTTAATCGTCTTGCATGATAAATCGCATTTTGTGCCACAACTTTTCCTTCCCGGTATCCAACCGCTTCATTAAAATTACTTAATATCGGTAACAGCTTAATGCCTCTATTACGAATAAAACGTACTTCTTCTCTCGTGAGCCCAGCTACTTTTCCAGGAATGGGTGCTAAATATCTTCCCCAATAGGATGGCTTTCCAAATCCCTTTTCCACACAATTATACAGGTCCTCCGTTACTTCTGCAGCAGAGTCTACACCCCAATAATAAGCCAATGGCCATTCTCCCTTCAACTTATGTTAACTTTAGATTATATCGGGAGAATCTTGTCCTCATTCCAAAAAAAGCGTGATTACCTTGGATGATTCCAAGTAATCACGCGATGTTTATTTATGAGCTTGGCACTAATAATATAGCGTTCAGGTGCATTGCCTAAAAAATAGAAGGGGTAACAGGTTGTCACTGTCAAAGTTGCCCTTGGCTTTGGCGTCATAACCGTATGATCGTCCGCTTTTACAATACGTATGCGATAGATTTTATAGGTAAAAGTTCCTTCTGTTGTTGTAACGACCAGTTCATCGTTTTCCTTCAGATGACGCAAGCCTCTAAATACGGTGTCTCGATGACCTGAAAGAATCGTATTATTTTTTTCACCCGGCAAAGCACTTCGAATATAATGACCGACTCCGGAACGCAATACTTCTTTTCCGGTACCCTCATAAATAGGAAACACTTGCTCTAATCGAGGAATGTACAGTTCACCTAATTTCTCACCGATAGATGGTTTCACTTCGTACAGTGGCCACTGTTTATCAGAAGGAGCTTCTGTCACTTTAGCCGAAGAGGGGGCCTCCACCATTTTCACCTGTTGGATGGAAAGGATTCCTTCTAAATAATAATACGTGTTAACAGCAGCAAGACTAACCCCTACGAGGAGCAAGCCTGCTGCTAGCATCTTTATCTTCATTAATTATTTTATTGTGGAGATCGTTTTCTTTCGTATCAAGAAAAGACTGAGGCCAGAGAAGGCGAGAATGAGACCAAGAAGGATTCCCGTTCCATAAAAACTTGCCGTATCAGGGAGCTCCGCGACTAGTTCCCCGACATCTGCTACTTTTTCAAAAGCACTCAAAACAAAATCCCCTGAAAGCATGGCCTTTGTTAGCTCAACATCCGCGAGCAACTCTCCACTTGAACTATGCAATTGTACAAGGAGAGCGTCACTTGTAAATTCATTCGCCTGTAATAGTTCTTCATAGGATATAGCCGTTTGCGCTCCAGTAGAATCGACTAGATAAAACGTAGGAACTAACTGCATGGCGTCCATCATCTTGGCAAACAGGGAAGAGAGCTCCTCTTTTTCAGCATCTGTAAACTCTGAATCAGAAGCCATCATTATTTCCTCAATTCTTGTATCGATAGCTACCATTTGTTGCTGCATTTCATCCGAATCGATTTTCTCGAGGTGTGCAAACAATTGATCAGCTTCTTCCTCAGTGATGCCAATCGACGCTAGAAATTCCTCTAGATCCTTTAATACAGAGAGGTGATTTAAATAAAAATCCACCGCATCTGATAATTCTTGCTTGGACTCATGTTCCTCAACCGTTGTACCGTATTCGGCCAAAATCACATCAAGTTCTTCTCTGGATAAATCGTAGTCTGATAATATTTCATTAACCTCCGTATCCGTCACAGCAGCATGGGCAATCGGAATGCCCAATTGCGAAAATATAAGACCGAAGAAGATAAGCGCACTTACTTTTCTCACTATACTAATCCTCCATTTCGAAAGTATCGATAATGGTATTGTTTGTAAATTTATGAAAAAACATACTCGCTTTTCCTAATGAATGTTATTGTTTGCTATTATTTGAATAAAAAAAGAGTACCTCCTGGAAAGAGGTACTCAAGTTTGTATCATTTGGCTGCCTTACGCGAAAGCTCAGATAAAAAGTCTGCCAACCAAACAAGCAATAAATAACAAAGTATAATCAACGTAATGTCTGAATAATGGAAATAACTCATGCTAAGCTTAAACTGTTGACCAAGGCCTCCTGCACCAACAAAACCTACAACAATCGTTGTTCTCATAATCACTTCCCAACGATAGAGGATAAAGCTTAAAAACTTCGGAAGGACGGAGGGAAGTACACCATATAACAAGATTTGTGCGTGACTGGCTCCTGAAGAGGAAAGATGCCGAATAGGTCTTTCATCAAGATCTTCAATAACCTCAGCACAAAGCTTTCCAAGTATACCAAAATTATGAAGGGCTAGTGCAACAGCCCCCGGAAGGATACCTGGTTGAAAAATAAAAATAATCATCATGGCCCAAATCAGTTCTGGTACCGCTCTACTTAAAATATAGGAAGCTCGAATGAGAGAGAAAGATACCCAATGAAAGGGAGAACGACTCATCGTTAGCTTTCCATTTGCTACATTTCGTGCAGCAGGGACAACCGTGATTAGCATAACAATCGTCGCTATTCCTATAGCAATAATACTCATCATCAGCGTATCATAAGTCAACTGCAGGGTCAGAAGCCAGCTCTGAACCGAAAAAAAGGCAGGAGACTCTTCATCCATTCCAAGTAAGCTTAAGAAAAACTTTTTAGCAAACTGACCATTTTCGTCTGTAAACATAGTGAAAAAAGAGGCATGCTCGACTGCATACAAATATATCCAAGACCCCACCACTAATGCAATGGATAGGAAAAATGATAGCAGGGAAAAGCGTGAGGAGCGTTTCGCTAGACGAGAACGCCATTGGCTGCTCCATCCGTCAATGACGATCACAATAGCCATTAAAAATAATACAAAGGTCCACACTTCTTCGTAATTTAAATCATCCAATGAAAGCTGGATCTGATACCCTAGTCCTCCTAAACCAACAAAGCTCATGACCGCAGAGGAACGAACCGCACATTCGAAACGGTACAGTGTATAAGAAATCATATTTGCTTTTACAAGCGGAAAATATCCATAAAATAACAGTTGCCACTTAGACGCACCTGTTGACTGTAAAGATTGAATCGGTTCATTTTTCACATCTGACAGCATATCCGCGAAGATCCTCCCCAGAATTCCTCCATATGGAATCGCGATAGCCAAAATAGCTGAGTAAGGTGTTAAACCGAAAGCAGCTACAAACAACAACGCCCAAACTAGCTCATGAATCGCACGAAGGAAGCCAAGAAACGCTCGAAAAAAGCTTTTACTCAATGAAGAGAAAGGCTTCTGAGAACTTTGTAATACACCTGAAGCCAGAACCCCAAAAACAACAGCAATGACGATGGCAATTGTCATTCCAGCCACCGCATAGGTAATCGTCACCCAAGCAGACTCAAGGGCGAGAAGAAGAATGTCAGGAGAAAGATCAGGTTGTATCATCGCCTCAATAATCTGGAGGAAGGTTGTACCTCCACCTGGGTGAAGAAGCGGCTCCTTCCAATCAATCACACGTAAGCTCCATAAAAATACGAGAACTAATAAAAGTGTGAGAAGGTTTTTTTGTTGAAATCGAAGACTTTGTTTCATTACATCGTCTCCCTCAGTTTGTATAACTCTTTTAGGTGACGATCCGTTAATTGGTCAACAGGAAGATCGAAAACCATTCCACCTTGTCTTAGACCAATGACTCTAGTAAAGTACTTTTTTGCATAATCAACGGAATGAAGGCTAGTTACCAGTGTTTGTTTTTCTTCTTGAACAAGCTTTGTTAATATGTCTAACACATCTTCCGATCGAGCAGGATCGAGAGACGCCACAGGTTCATCGGCTAAAATAATTTCAGGCTGTTGCACGAGCAATCTGGCTAACGCCACACGCTGCTGCTCACCACCAGACAATGAACCGGTTTGCTCAAAAATTTTGTGACCCAATCCTACTCGTGTAAGTGCATGTTCGGCGATTTCCTTCTCTTGAGGAATCACTAGCGAAAGAACAGATCTGAATAAACTCCAGTCAGCTAGTTTCCCAGCTAAGACGTTATGTACGACAGGGAGAGCATTGACTAAATCGAACTGCTGACGAATAACACCAATTTTTTTGGCACGTATTTTACGATTACGATAAAAGGAAGGAGATTGCCCATCAATCATTATTGTTCCCGTTCCACTGAGATTTGACAAAGATAGCACATTTAAAAGTGTGCTTTTTCCCGCACCACTCGGGCCAATTAAGGCAATTCGTTCACCCTTTTTAATGAATAAAGAAAGGGAAGATAAGGCTATCTTCCCGTCAAAAGAGACTGATACATCTTTTAATTCGATGATGTTTTGACTGGTCTCCACATCTACACCTCTATTTAATAATACCGATTTGTTTTGCCACTTTTTCAATGGCTTCGTAGTTTTCATTTTTTGTTTCAATAAACTTATCCGTTTGGAAAAGGTCCAAAATCGTTTGCTGTTCACTACCCATAGAGAGAAGGGCATCTGTTATTTTTTGCTTTACGTCGATATCGTATCCTTCAAGCGTATTAATTGTCCAGTGATAATCGTAGTAGGCAGGGGTCGTATAAAATACATCCACCTTGTTCGTATCGACTTTTCCTTCTGCTACTGCTGCTTCCCAAACAGCTTCGTTTAGTGCACCCGTTTGATAAGCACCTGATTCTACTAGCTTATAAGTTTTGTCGTGAGAACCAGAGTAAGAGGGTTTGCCGTTGAAATCTTGATCGGCATCAATTCCTTCTTCCATTAAATAATATCGAGGCATTAAATGTCCAGAAGTTGAGCTTTCACTTCCAAAAGTAAAGCTTTTTCCTTTTAAATCACTCAACGATGTTAATCCAAGTTCTTTTTGAGCGATAAAAACTGAGTGGAATTCTTCATCACGAGGTCTTTGAGCGATAGCTTCCGCATCAGGAACTAGGCTTCTTGCTTGAACACCCGTTAAGCCACCAAACCAAGCTAGTTGGATTTCTCCCCGTTCAAAGGCAGTAACTAGCGCTGCATAGTCTACGGATGGTACGTATTCAACCTCTAATCCAGTCTCAGCAGAAAGATAGTCTGCCACTTCGCCCATGCTTCGACTTAAAACCGAAACATCTTGGTCAGGAATTGCACCAATTTTTAGAGTTTGCTTTGTTGTTTCTTCTTGTTCAGATGTCTCTTTATTCTCTTCCGCACAACCGCTTAGAAGACCAAGCAGTAAAACAAACGCAAAAAAAGTTACTAATCTTTTCATTTTAGTTCCCCCAAATCTTAGTAAATATTTTTTATGTAGAATAACAATCCTTACTAATACATTTTCCTCACCTTATTTAAGTAATCATAAAAAACCTCATTTTCTAATCATACTAAAATTATAAGTTTTACACTACTGATTTATTTTAATAGGAATACTTTATCCATTCCGCACATGGAACTCATTCAAAATTTGTCCACGCACTATGCACAACGTATAAAAATATGCTAAAGTGATAACTATAAAAACCTTTATTTTTCAACGTTTCAACTACATAACAACTGTCTTTTTCCAGTGGACAGTTGTTTATTCCGAAACAACATTGCAAAGGGGATGAATGGAATGTCAAGTAAGAAATTAGCGAAGTTTTTAACTGAAAATCTCGAAGATTTAAAGGGGAAGGGTCTTTATAACGTCATCGACCCATTAGAAAGCGCGAACGGTCCAATGATTACAATTAACGGAAAAGAGCTTGTGAATCTTTCCTCCAATAACTATCTAGGACTTGCAACCGATTCTCGTCTAAAAGAAGCAGCAACAGAAGCCATCCAACAGTTTGGAGTAGGAGCGGGTGCTGTACGAACAATCAATGGAACGTTAAAGCTTCACTTAGAACTTGAGGAGAAATTAGCTCAATTTAAGCAAACAGAAGCCGCCATTGCCTACCAATCAGGATTTAATTGTAATATGGCTGCCATCTCAGGAATTATGGATAAAGACGACGCGATTCTATCTGATGAATTAAACCATGCTTCCATTATCGATGGCTGCCGCTTATCACGAGCAAAAATCATTCGTTACAATCATTCAGACATGGATGATCTTCGTGTAAAGGCAAAGGAAGCAACAGAATCAGGACTTTACAATAAAGTAATGGTGATTACGGACGGGGTATTTTCGATGGACGGTGATATTGCCAAGCTTCCTGAAATCGTTCAAATTGCAGAAGAGTTTGATTTAATTACGTACGTAGATGATGCGCACGGTTCTGGTGTACTCGGAAAGGGTGCAGGAACGGTTAAGCACTTCGGATTATCCGACAAAGTAGATCTACAAATAGGAACTTTATCAAAAGCCATTGGAGTGGTCGGGGGATATGTGGCAGGGAAGCAAGATTTAATTGACTGGTTGAAGGTTCGCAGTAGACCGTTTTTATTCTCCACCTCTTTAACTCCGGCCGATGTGGCTGCAAGTATTCGTGCCATCGAGTTATTAACGGAAAGCTCGGAACTGAACGAAAAGCTTTGGGAAAATGCGAATTATTTAAAAGCAGGCCTTGTCAAATTAGGCTTTAATATCGGCGACAGTGAAACACCAATTACTCCATGCATTATTGGTGAGGAAGTAAAAACTCAAGAGTTTAGCAAGCGTCTTTATGAAGAGGGTGTGTACGCCAAATCGATTGTCTTCCCAACCGTACCAAGAGGGACTGGAAGGGTAAGGAATATGCCTTCCGCAGCTCATACAAAGGAGATGCTAGATCAAGCGCTTGTCATCTATGAAAGAGTTGGGAAAGAGCTAGGAATCATCTCAGAGGAAGCATAATTGGGAGGAAAAACATGAAACGCATTTTGATAACGGGGGCATTAGGGCAAATCGGGTCAGAGCTAACCGTTAAATTAAGAGAATTATACGGTGCTGACAATGTAGTGGCGACAGATATTCGTAAAAATGAAAGCGAAGCAGCTTTAAGTGGACCATTTGAAGTTGTCGATGTGACAGACGGAGCTAGAATGCTTGATGTCGCGAAGAAGTACAAAACAGATACCGTTATTCATATGGCCGCACTTCTTTCAGCGACAGCAGAAGCAAATCCTGTGTTTGCTTGGAATTTAAATATGGGTGGGTTAATGAATGCTTTAGAAACAGCTCGCGAGACCAAAAGTCAGTTTTTCACTCCGAGCTCAATTGGAGCTTTTGGTCCAACGACTCCGAAAGTAAATACCCCTCAAGACACTATACACCGTCCAACCACGATGTACGGGGTAAATAAGGTCGCAGGTGAGCTGCTTTCTGATTATTATTATCATCGCTACGGAGTTGATACGAGAGGTCTCCGTTTCCCTGGATTAATTTCCTACGTAACAGCACCAGGTGGAGGGACGACTGATTACGCAGTAGAAATCTATTACAAGGCTCTTAAATTTGGACAGTATACCTCCTATATCAAAGAAGGAACGTACATGGATATGATGTACATGCCGGATGCTTTAACTGCTATTGTTGATTTAATGGAGGCGGATTCATCTCAACTTATCCATCGCAATTCCTTTAATGTGACCGCTATGAGCTTTGCACCAGAAGAAATTGCGGCTGAAATTAAAAAGCATATTCCACATTTCACGATGAAATACGATGTTGACCCCATTCGACAAGGGATTGCTGACAGTTGGCCGGATTCGATTGATTGTACCGCTGCCAAGGAAGAATGGGGATTTAAGGCGGATTTTAATTTAGAGACGATGACCATCGACATGCTGGATAAATTAAGAAAGAAAATCATATAAAGCGGGGAAGGGGCTAACCATAAGGGTAGCCCCCTTATTATTCTTTGGACACAAAAAAGCAGCGAAGGTAGAATTCACTGCTTTTTCAAGACTATTTTACATAAATAAGTTTGTCTTTCTTTTCAACTACTTGACCAATGATCGTATATCGGGAATCAAGTGAGGTATACTTCTCCGCATCTTCCAATGGAAGGGCAATCAAAAGTCCACCCGATGTAATTGCATCACAAAGGACAAGCTGTTCCTGTATGCTTATGTCTGTTCCATACGCAATATCTTTTTCAAGCCATTTGTGATTGGACTTAGAACCTCCAGGAACAATTCCTTGCTCGGCCAGCTCATATGTACCATTAAGAACTGGTACTCGCTCTAAATCAATTTCAAAACTAACATCACTTCCGCGAGCCATCTCACTCGCATGACCAAGTAAGCCAAATCCTGTTACATCTGTTACGGCATGAGGAGTGAAATCCTTCAATCGTTCACAAGCCTGTTTGTTCAACTCCGCCATAAGCAGGGTAACCGTTTCCTCTTGTTCCTTTGTTACAACAGCCCGCTTAATTCCAGTAGTCATAATGCCAACACCAATGGGTTTCGTCAAGACAAGCACATCACCAGGATTTGCACCAATGTTTTTCCAAATTTTATTTGGTTCAACGATACCAGTCACTGAAAGTCCAAATTTAGGCTCTTGATCATCAATGGAGTGACCTCCGATCGTTAAGGCACCAGCCTCAACTACCTTATCACTCGCACCTTTTAAGATCTCAGATAAAATTTCAGCTCCCAGCTTTTTGACAGGGTATCCAACAATATTTAATGCCGTTTTCGGTGTTCCACCCATGGCGTATACATCACTCAACGCATTAGCTGCTGCAATTTGACCAAACATATATGGGTCATCCACAATTGGTGTAAAATAATCAATTGTTTGAATGATGGCTAAAGAATCGGTTAACTGGTACACACCTGCATCGTCAGACGTTTCGTGTCCCACTAATAGCTCTGGTGTTCTTTTTTGTTCAGGTAAAAGGCGCAAAACTTGCGCTAAGTCCTCAGGACCAATTTTACAGCCTCAACCAGCCTTTGTAGAAAGGGAAGTTAGTCTTACTTTTTCTAACTCGCTCATCATCACTCACCTCCAAGAAATAGTATACAACCTATACGAAGGAAAATCACTTTTTTGGTAGTTTCTCGACACGACATTAAAGGAATTTCGTAACCTTGCGAAAACTAGTAACTCTGTAATAAAATAGTATTATCACAAATAAATGAAAGTTTTGTGAAATCTTTCTGCAGAAAATGGAGGAAGCTACGATGTCTTTTGAGGTAAAAGTTGAATTTTGCATGATGTGAAACTACGCACCAAAAGCCGCGAGTTTCGCGGAAGACCTGTTTAACCATTTCCGTAAGGACATTACGAAACTAGAGCTCATACCTGCTTCAGGTGGGGTATTCGAAGTTACGGTAAATGGAGAAAAGATGTATTCTAAAGCTGAAACGGGCGTATTTCCAAAAAGCCCAGATATTATCGCAAAAATGGAAAGCTAAATATAGCAACAAAGCCGTCTTGTAAATGACGGCTTTTCATTTTTATAAAAAGAGAGGCTACCTCTTTATCTCTATTAGACGGTCTACCGGCGCTAACGTTTTTTCCTTATCAATAGAAATCTCTAGTACTTGATCGATTTGGTACGCACCAACCTCATGTTCTCTCACATCAAATGGCCAATCCACCTTTCTTGATCGAAGCTTTCCGCCACAATTGACAGAAATAATAACCGTATTCTCCTGAAGGGCAACGGTTGTTTCAGTGGATTGTTCAGGAATATCTGCTTCGATAATAAACTGAGTCCCTGATTCAAAAATATCTAATCGAAAGGCAGTTTCGTCCAAAAAGGTTGTAAGCGGGTCCAAAAATAAGGCTTCTAACCATTTGTCGATCGACTGGGAGTCAGAATTCTTTTTTGAAGATGTCATCGCTGTGTTCCTCTCTTGTATTTGATAACTGTTATTATCGTATGAGAATTTTTTCTATCGGTGAAACATGTTATACTAAACAGGCAAAATAAGGGCTGGAGGGTTACTTTTGAAAGAGTTTGTACGATATATACCACCGATTCACGAGCTTCAAAAAGACGCTCGTTTTTCTACACTCACACAAACATACGGAATTGATACAAACGAAATGAGTTCTATTTTAAAAAATGTCGTCAGTACCATTCGCGAGCAATTACTATCTGCTTGCTGGGAAGGGGAATTACCGGGATCTCAACCATTTATAGATGAGCTCTTTCAAAAAATAGAATATGAATTAAAACACGTTTATCAATATACGATTAAAAGAGTCATTAATGCCACTGGAACCATTTTACATACAAATCTTGGCAGAGCTCGCCTCAGCCAAAACGCTATGGATCATGTCATTCAAGCCGCCCAAAACTACTCCAACCTCGAATATAAGTTAGCAGAAGGAGAAAGAGGCTCACGACATGCTCATGTAGAGGAGCTTATTAAACGATTAACTGGTGCAGAAGCGGCAATGGTCGTTAATAACAACGCAGCAGCGGTTTTTCTCATTCTCCGAGCGCTAGCATTTCAAAAAGAAGTGATCGTATCAAGAGGGCAACTGGTTGAAATAGGTGGTTCCTTCCGTATTTCTTCTATTATGGAAGAGAGTGGGGCAAAGCTCGTAGAAGTAGGAACGACAAACAAAACTCATTTGTATGATTTTGAAAAAGCTATTAGTGAAGACACAGCGATGATTATGAAGGTACATACAAGTAATTTTAAAGTGATTGGATTTACAAAATCAGTTGAAACATCCGATTTGGTGGATTTAGCAAATCGCCATACGTCTGTTATTTTTTATGAGGATTTAGGTAGCGGTGCACTATACGACTATAGTCAGCATGGAATAGGGGAAGAACCCGTTGTATCTGATATTCTTAACCAAGGGGTAGACATTGTCTCTTTTAGTGGGGATAAGCTGCTTGGTGGACCACAAGCAGGGGTAATTGCTGGTAAGAAGATATTAATCGATCAATTGAAAAAACATCAACTTGCACGTGTGCTGCGTGTAGATAAGATGACACTAGCAGCCCTTGAGGGGACTTTACTTGATTATAGTAAAGGGACCACAGCAACTCAAACCATTCCAGTGGTGCGAGATTTACTTGCCACAAAAAAGATGTTACAAATACGAACCAATCAGTTTATCGACCGGCTAACACAACAATCAAGCGGCTATACAGTGACAAGCAAGGAGTCAACTAGCCAAGTAGGTGGAGGAACGATGCCAGACGTGGAGCTTCCTACTGTTGTTGTTCATATCAAAAGTGAGTCCATGTCCGTAGAAACACTAGCATACCGTCTAAGAACAGAAAATACCCCTCCTATTGTGGCACGTATTCAAAAGGAAGAACTATTACTGGATTTACGAACGGTCACAGTAGAAGAAGCGGATATGATTATTGATGCGCTAGTTTCCTTAGATAGGATGATGTCAAAAGAGCTGTAGGGAGTAACCTACAGCTCTTAATTTTTTTACATATCATGTCCTGAGTTATGCTTTTGTCTCGTATGGTTACGGTTTTTCACCTTTTTTGAACCGCTAAGTGGCTCTGGTTGGCTTCCGTTGTTGTGACCTTTTGGTGCATTTTTACGCATGTCTTTTCCGTCATTTTTGTTCATTTTCATCCCTCCTATTGATAGGATGGAATGCGCAAGATTTTTTATACCGAATATTTTTATCGTTACCTGCACAATTTAACCTCAAGCAAATAAAGAAAGGAGAGGCTTACATGCCTTATAAAGAGGATAAACAACATGCATTTTTAGCTGCACAGCAAGGCGTAAATGAAGCGCAGGAGCTGTATAACGATATTGTTCAAGACAGTGCTAGCTATGGACATCAGTTAAAGCACTTGAAAAAAGAAGTAAACGAAGCATATGCACAAATAGAAAATGCACTTGAGGTTGCGTCTGAAACTCAAAGAGCGCAGCTGGAAAGATTTCAACAAGATTTACAATCGATTGTCTCAGAAGTAAATATGACTGAGTAAAATAGATAAGCTGACTCGAGATGATCGAGTCAGCTTTTTTCCACTATTGATTTTTCTTTCTCTTTTTATTATTTTTCTTTTGCATTTCCGTTAATGGTTCGTTTGAAAATTCCTCATTATAACCAGCACCAGCTCCTTGAGCGCTAGCCGCGTTCGTGGTTGGGATTACATGGTTTGCCTTTCTTTTTGCCATTTCTATCACCTCCACTGATATTTTCACCAAAATGATATGGATAATACCGATATCGATTTCATAAAGCCTTGAGTTGTAAATAAGGACACTATTTTTCCACCATAGCTTTACCTCAAACCTTTTTACTTCAAATAAAAAGAACCACATCAATGTACTCAAGATTTCAATGATACAAAACAGGGGAATAGAAAATAACATAAGTTTAACTTATCAAAAACAATAACTTACTTGTTATTTACTTATATAAAAGGTTGTATTAAGATAATATTGAAAGAAAAGTTTGAAGAAAATTCATTTTATTCACTTTTCGACTATCAAACTATTGGTATATGAACATTGTAATGGGGGTAATTCATATGTCTAATCAAGATGTATTCCAATCCCGTAAGTCCTTTGAAATCGACGGGAAGCGCTATCACTACTATCATTTGGGAGCTTTAGAAGAAGCAGGAATTGGGAAAGTTTCTAACCTTCCATACTCTATTAAAGTATTGCTAGAGTCAGTTCTTCGTCAGTATGATGGCCGTGTTATTACAAAAGAGCATGTTGAAAACTTAGCAAAATGGGGAACAAGTGAAGTAAAAGAAGTAGACGTACCTTTCAAGCCTTCACGTGTTATTCTTCAAGACTTCACTGGTGTACCAGCAGTTGTTGACTTAGCCTCTTTAAGAAAAGCAATGGCTGATCTAGGTGGAGATCCTAACAAGATTAACCCTGAAAAACCAGTTGACCTAGTAATTGACCACTCTGTACAGGTTGATAAATATGGTACAGCTGACGCACTTCAAGCTAATATGGATCTTGAATTTGAACGTAACACAGAGCGTTATCAGTTCCTTAGCTGGGCTCAAAAAGCATTTGATAACTATCGTGCAGTTCCACCAGCTACAGGTATCGTTCACCAAGTAAACCTTGAGTTTTTAGCAGGGGTAGTATTAACTACCGAAAATGCTGATGGTGAAATTGAAGCGTTCCCAGATACATTAGTTGGAACAGATTCACACACCACAATGATCAACGGTATCGGTGTTCTTGGATGGGGTGTAGGTGGTATTGAAGCAGAAGCAGGAATGCTTGGTCAGCCTTCATACTTCCCAGTTCCTGAAGTAGTTGGGGTTAAATTAATTGGGGAACTTCCAAACGGTTCAACAGCTACTGACCTTGCCCTAAAAGTAACACAAGTTCTTCGTAAGCAAGGCGTAGTTAACAAGTTCGTTGAATTCTTTGGACCAGGTGTGGTTTCTCTACCATTAGCTGACCGTGCAACGGTTGCTAATATGGCTCCTGAGTACGGCGCAACTTGTGGGTTCTTCCCAGTAGATGGAGAAGCACTAGAATATATGCGTTTAACTGGACGTTCTGAAGAGCAAATCAAGCTTGTTGAAACATATTGCCAAGAAAACGGTTTATTCTTCGATCCAGAATTAAACCCTGTTTATACAGATGTAGTTGAAATTAATCTTGCTGACATTGAAGCGAACCTTTCTGGTCCAAAGCGTCCACAAGACTTAATTCCACTATCTCAAATGAAAAAAGAATTCAACCAAGCGATTACTGCTCCTCAAGGCAACCAAGGCTTCGGTTTAACAGAGTCTGAAAAAGACAAAGAAGTAACGGTTACTTTCGACAATGGAGACACGACTGTTATGAAGACGGGCGCTGTGGCAATCGCGGCGATTACGAGCTGTACAAATACTTCTAACCCATACGTATTAGTTGGGGCTGGCTTAGTGGCGAAAAAAGCAGTTGAGCTTGGTATGGAAGTACCTAAATTCGTTAAAACATCTTTAGCACCTGGATCAAAGGTTGTAACAGGTTATCTTTCAGATTCTGGCTTACTTCCTTATCTTGATCAATTAGGCTTCAACCTAGTAGGGTACGGATGTACAACATGTATCGGTAACTCTGGACCTCTTAAGGATGAAATCGAAAAAGCAGTGGCAGAAAATGATCTTCTAATCACATCGGTTCTTTCTGGTAACCGTAACTTTGAAGGACGTATTCATCCACTTGTAAAAGGTAACTACTTAGCTTCACCACCACTAGTTGTTGCATATGCACTTGCTGGTACAGTAGATATCGATCTTCAAAAAGAGGCAATTGGAAAAGATCGTAACGGAAACGATGTATTCTTTAAGGACATTTGGCCAACTACTGCTGAAGTAAATGAAGTAGTAAAACAAACCGTTACACCTGAGCTATTCAGAAGAGAATATGAGAATGTCTTTGATGACAATGCTCGTTGGAATGAAATCCAAACTAGTAATGACTCTCTATATACGTTTGATGATACTTCAACTTATATCCAGAACCCTCCATTCTTCGAAGGCTTAAAGCCAGATCCAGAAGAAGTTACACCTTTATCTGGATTAAAGGTAGTTGCGAAGTTTGGTGACTCTGTAACAACTGACCATATTTCTCCTGCTGGTGCTATTGGTAAAAATACACCTGCTGGAAAATACCTACTTGAAAACGGAGTGGAAATTCGTGATTTCAACTCTTACGGATCTCGTCGTGGTAACCACGAAGTAATGATGCGTGGAACATTCGCAAATATCCGTATCCGTAACCAAGTGGCTCCTGGCACAGAAGGTGGATTTACAACTTACTGGCCAACTGGCGAAGTAACATCTATCTATGATGCATGTATGAAGTATAAGCAAGATGGAACAGGCCTAATTGTTCTAGCAGGTAAGGACTACGGAATGGGTTCTTCACGTGACTGGGCAGCAAAAGGTACAAACCTTCTTGGAATCAAAACTGTTTTAGCTGAAAGCTTTGAGCGTATTCACCGTTCAAACCTTGTATTAATGGGTGTTCTTCCACTTCAATTCAAAGATGGAGAAAACGCTGATACACTTGGCCTAACTGGTAAAGAAACAATCGACGTTCAAGTGGATGAAAATGTAAGACCACGTGACCTATTAAAGGTTACAGCTACTGCTGAAGACGGAAGCAAGAAAGAATTCGAAGTTCTCGTTCGTTTCGACTCAGAAGTAGAGATCGATTACTACCGTCACGGTGGAATTCTACCAATGGTTCTTCGTGAAAAATTACAAAACTAATTACTCAGACCGTGTGGCCTTTAGCTACACGGTTTTTTTATAAAAAATAGTTGCTCAAATACAGAATATTGTTAAAATATAATAGCAACCAATTACAACATTATGAGGAGCAAGAGATGACTACTAACTTTATTCAATCCGTTACTTTTGACGACCAAGGTCGATTGCATATTCTAGATCAAACGAAACTTCCCCATATTACTGAATTTATTGAAATTGAAACCGTAGAAGACACATGGGATGCCATTAAACAACTAAAGGTTAGAGGAGCACCAGCGATCGGGATCGCTGCAGCATACGGACTCGTGTTAGCGGTAAAGGATGCACCGGAAGACAGCTTTGATGAGTTTTATCAAGTTTTTAAAAAGCATCTTGATTACTTAGCTTCATCCAGACCAACCGCAGTGAATCTTTTCTGGGCATTAAATCGTTTGGACGAGCTGGTGAAACAACAGCAAACTCTACCAATCAGTGATATTAAAGCCTCTTTAATAAGAGAAGCACATGAAATCCGAAATGAGGATGAAGAACTATGTCGTGCGATCGGTGAGCATGCCTTAACTCTTCTTGAAGATGGAATGACGGTTCTTACACACTGTAACGCAGGTGGAATTGCGACAGCGAAATATGGTACAGCCCTTGCACCAATCTACTTAGCTAAGGAAAAAGGGATGGATATTAAAGTATTCGCTGATGAAACAAGACCGCTCCTTCAAGGTGCACGCTTAACTACTTGGGAATTAATGCAGGCTGGAGTAGATGTAACACTGATTGCTGATAACATGGCAGCGATGGTCATGAAAAAGGGAATGGTACAAGCAGTCATTGTTGGATGTGACCGTGTAGCTGCCAACGGCGATGCAGCTAATAAAATCGGAACTTACGGAGTGGCTTTGTTAGCAAAAGCTCACAATATTCCTTTTTATGTCGCAGCACCAACGCCAACCATTGATATAGATACACCAACAGGTGAAGATATTCCGATCGAAGAACGCGGTTCAGAAGAAATTACTCAAGCGTTCGGGATTGAAACAGCTCCTCAAGGCGTGAATGTATTTAATCCAGCATTTGACGTAACACCACATGACCTCATCACTGCAATTATTACCGAAAAAGGCGTCATTAAAGGGAATTATAGTGAGGAATTAAAGAAATTATTTAATTAGTTTGTGTAAAGAGAGCTCCTGTAGCTCTCTTTTTTTATACTAGTCAGGGTATAATAGTAGAAAATAAAGAAGCAAGGAGTAACTCATGGAGACAATTGTTTTAGGTCCGCTACTTATCCCATACAAATGGCTGTATTTCATATTAGCGGGTATAACTACATACATTACGGTAAAAATTACTTTAAAAGAGAACAAGTCTTTCTTCAAAATGTTTATGGATGAATTAACGAATGCTTTATTTTTATGGTTTCTCTTTTATAAATTTAGCATCGTCCTTTTTCGCCCAAGTATTCTATTCGAAAGGCCAATAGAAATTCTTTATTTTACAGGCGGTTCTAAGGGGCTTCTATTGGGGACTTTCGTTGCTGTATTATTTTTTATCAGAAAGGCTTATAAAAACAAGTGGAGTGTTCCATTAACAATACATGCTGCAGCTTATACTCTGCTCACATTCATTATTTCTTATTGGATCATCCACACGCTTTTTGCAATATTTTAATCAATAATCTACATGGAGGGACATCATGCTTAAAAAAGTAACGTTAGCGGTCTTCCTATTATCATTAATGACGATTACTCTTACTCATACAATGGCGGAAGTTGCCCCAGACAATCTCCCAGGTTTAAAGGTAGGGGAGAAAGCTCCTGATTTTGAGCTAAAGACCCTCGACGGAAAAACAGTTAAGTTATCGAATTATCGTGGAAAAAAAGTGATTCTCAACTTTTGGGCAACTTGGTGTCCTCCTTGCAAAGCCGAAATGCCTGATATTCAAAAGTACTACAATGAAGCTGATGACAACGTAGAAATATTAGCGGTCAATATTGACCCTCAGTACGATGTAAAGAAGTTTGTACGCGAAGCTAATGTCACATTTCCCGTTTTATTAGACAGCAACGATGAAGTGAATACCATGTATAAAATTCTTACCATTCCCACTACTTATTTTATAGATGGAGAAGGAATTATACGCAGCAAGTATTTAAGTGTCATGACAATCAAGATCATTCGCGAGCATATCAAAAACATGTAATCTGCCTTTTAAGAGGCAGATTTTATTTTGCAAAGGCTTGCACTTTATTAAATTTTCAAAAAGTTGTAATAATTTCATGCACTACGGGGCATAATGACTGTTATAATAGTGATAAGGATGGTGAATACGTCATGAGAAAACCAAGAAAACGCTCTTTTGAAGAACTAGTAGCTGAAAACAAACTTCAGTTATTACGCGATCAAGAGGCTTTAGATAAAATTGAAGCAAAGCTTGAGGAAAAAAGACTAGGTAAAGCGGAATAAGGGAAGGATTCCCTTACATGTTTCTCTTCAAAAAAGCCGATACTTTTTAAAGAGGAGGGATAGTGATGGGAAATCCAAAAAGAAATTCCAAACCTTTTGTTCCAAGTCACCTAGGAACTCAACCACGTGGGTTCAGTGGCAATAATGGTAAAAAAATGAATGATACATCAGGCAAACATGCACAAGTAATCCAAACTAAAGGCGAATAAAACTAATGACAAACCCGTCGACTAGACGGGTTTTATTTTTTGTTAATACGAACAAAGAAACACCATTCGTTTCCTCTTTTATTTCTGATTTAAAAAGGCAAACCTATCTTTGTAACGCAATTTATATGAATGAAGGAGGAATTAACCATGGTCAAAAACAAGCCAAATCCTGATGACAGAAGCGATAATGTCGAAAACATTCAATCGATTATTGTTCACACAATAGAGAATA
Organism: Bacillus sp. Y1; assembly: GCF_003586445.1. Classification (NCBI taxonomy): domain Bacteria; kingdom Bacillati; phylum Bacillota; class Bacilli; order Caryophanales; family Bacillaceae; genus Bacillus; species Bacillus sp. Y1. Next base: position 2,754,352 of record NZ_CP030028.1, read on the forward strand.
TGCAAGAAGCTGAAGCTGCTATGGAACATAGCAATTCCAAAGATGTGGCTGAAATTGAAGCAAAGAACGAAAGACGAAGAGAAGCACTTGATGCACTACGTTCTGAAGTGAAGGAAGAAGCACAAGCTAGACAAAATGGGTATACTGAATAAGTAAGCAAAGAGGCTGTATACGCAGCCTCTTTCTTCATGCCTCGAGATAAATATGGTAATATAGAAAAAAATAAAGATAAAAAAGAAGTGATATTATGGAACAACAACTAGAACTACATACCCTGACACTTCAAGTAATTGAGTTATGGGAAACAGAACTACGCGAAATCGGATATATAGAAGACGAGACAAAGATCATTCATGCCATTCATTCGCTTCATGAACAGAACGATGCCCATTTACTTTCCAAATTACTCTCCATCGCGTCCCTTTCTAGAACAGCCAAACATGGGAAAGAGGATCATCTTAGCTTTTTATGGATGAGCAAAGCACATGAGCTCAATCCAACTAACCAAAGAGCAAGCGAATTTCTGGCACAATTTGAGTGGAAGAAGAAAAAATCGATCCTCGATTCTCTGAAGTTTCCAATCATGCGTGAGACAGATAATCGAGCTGCTAAAAAGAAGGTTGCTGAAGACATTATCGCTATTTGCCAACGTTTCTTATCAACAAGTGATGAACATATCGACGAGTTGGAATCGGGGTATCAACTAGCATATCGGAACCAAACTGGAGAACTAGTCAGTATTTACCGAAGCCTGATTGATACGCTTGTTGAAGTACAAGAGGTCATTGGGTCGATGTTAAAAGCAGCAGAAGAATACGATGAATCCATATCTGGTGTGTTTCATACAGCCGTTCACTTCCAAGACTTAAAGGGATCTCTCGAGGAACTCGATCGCTTAAAGCAAACATGGGACCAATTATTTGGTGAAGAGGAGACGGTACAGCAAACACAACACTCCCTAGATACCCTTCAAGAAATGATTGGGATGAATAAGGTAAAAGAACGGGTTACACAGTTATATGAATTTTTAAAGTATCAAAAAGAAAGAAAAAAGCAGGGATACCAATCTAAAGATGAACAAAGTCTGCATATGATTATCACAGGAAATCCAGGTACAGGTAAAACAACCCTTGTTCGACTGCTAGCAAAGATTTACCATGAGCTAGGGATTCTTCCTCGAGAAGAAGTCATCGAGACTGATCGTACACGACTCGTAGGAGCGTTTGTTGGTCAAACGGAGGAGAATGTTCGCCAAGCCGTCGAGCAGGCCATTGGTGGTGTTCTGTTTATCGATGAGGCATATAGTTTGAAAAGGGAAGGACAGACCGGAAATGATTATGGACAGGTAGCTGTTGATACCTTGGTTTCCTTGATGACCGGAAAAGAATACGGTGGGAAATTCGCGGTTGTGCTTGCAGGTTATCCAGAGGAAATGAGGCAATTCTTGGATTCCAACACTGGGTTAAAAAGTAGATTTCCTCGTTCCAACCATATACACCTTGATAACTACTCGACTGAGGAACTTTTAATGATAGCTGAAAAGTTTGCACAAGATAACGATTATTTGCTCACACCTGATGCGAGGAAAGAGCTAGAGCACCGCATCGATATGGAAAGGGTCGATGACACGTTTGGAAATGCGAGAACCGTACAAACACTCGTGCTCGATGCGATTTTTAGAAAAGGATCGAAGAAACAGTCCGAACGATCTGTTTTGGATTTCACAGTGCTTGATAGAAACGATTTTGCGACTAAAACAGAACAGGACGAAAAGAAAGCAGAGGAGCTTTTAGAGTCACTCGTCGGATTAGACCATGTGAAAGATGAAGTGGAGAAACTCGTCTCGTTTGTAAAAATTCAAAAACTGAGATTACAAAGTGGCTTACCGATCCTGCCTATTCAATTACACTCTGTATTTACAGGAAATCCTGGAACCGGAAAGACAACGGTAGCAAAAGTTTTTTCCAGAGCATTGAAGGAGATTGGTTACTTAAAGCGGGGCCACTTAATTGTTACAAGTAGAGCAGACTTTGTAGCCGGTTATGTTGGACAAACAGCCGCCAAAACAAAAAAGAAAATACGCGAGGCGCTCGGAGGGGTATTATTTATTGACGAAGCGTATTCCTTACTGAGTAAATCACCAGGAGATTTTGGGAAGGAAGCGATTGATACTCTCGTTGATGAGATGACGAAGCATAACGAAAACTTAGTTGTCATTTTAGCTGGTTATCCAAATGAAATGAAACAGCTTCTCGAAAGTAATCCAGGCTTGCAATCTCGTTTTAAAAAGTTTTTTCATTTCCATGATTATAAGGTAGAGGAGCTTATCGAAATCATGGTTTCTTACGCAACAAGCTATCATTATATCCTTGAAGATGAAGCATTATCCTTCTTAAAAGAGGAGCTTGCTGGGTTGCCTGTGAGCGGAAATGGGAGATTTGCAACAAATGTTATTGACGAAGCCATTCAAGTTCAAGCATTACGTATTTCTAAAGAGAAAGACTCCGATCTTTCACTTTTAAACAAAGACGATCTTAGAATTGCTTTGCACAAAGTAGGAAAAGGGGAATCATAATGCTAGTAGGAAAAAAAGAAATAGAGGTACGCTATGCAGAAACAGATCAAATGGGAGTTGTTTACCATGCAAATTACCTCGTTTGGATGGAGCTAGGTCGAACAAGTATCATTGAAGATCTTGGTTTTAAATATGCTGATATGGAGAAAGAAGGCGTTATTTCTCCTGTGATTGACATTCAAGCTTCCTATAAAAAACCAGTAAGATACGGGGAAAAGGCAATGGTCCATACTTGGATTGAAGAGTACGATGGGTTCCGTGTAACTTATGGCTATGAAATTTTCACAGAGAGTGGAGATTTAGCTCTTAAGGGAATGTCCCAGCACGTTTGCGTGATGCAACAAACATTCCGCCCGATTTCCATTAGAAAGAAATTTCCCGTTTGGCACGAAGCATACGAAAAACACAAAAAGCAGCCGGTTGCAACCGAGTAAGAAGGAGAGAACCGATGGCTTTTGGCATTAAAAGAGAAGAATTACGAGCTTGGAAAAAGAAAATTGATCGTGGTGAAATAGCCTTTCTCACACATTACTGGTTGGACGATCGCTTTCCCGATTGCAATACGGTAACAAAGGTTGGCTGTCGTGATCTTGATCAGTTAGCCAAATGGGGAGAAACCTACAATCTAAAACGAGAGTGGATTCACCATAGAGAAAATGGCTATTCTCATTTTGACTTATTAGGAGAACATCAAAAAAGAGTGCTGCTAAATGAAAAAGAAGCAGCAACGAAATTATTTAAAAAATAAAGCTGATCCGCTTTGGATCAGCTTTTTACTCGTATCGAAAGACTGGCTCATTTGCTTGTTCGTTAAAATCAACGAATAAATCCTTACCATCAAAATACCATAAGTCTTTTTCTTCAATATAGTAATGAATATCGTCCTTAACCACTTCAAAACCAATTTGATGCGGTGTTTCCGAAGATACTCCTAATGAAAAGCCTTGCTGAACCGTACTACAGCCACCATAGCGAGCAAAAAATCGAACGTAATCTCCCTTATTTAACAGCATCTCTTCTTTATACCAAGCCGCAGCATGATCATTTACAATTATATTCATAATGAAAAACTCCTTCCGTATATCGAGTATTATAATGCAAATTGGACGGAATTGCTAAAAACTAGCCTCGACAAAAGCTAATGAGAAAGTACTGGAAATCCCCCTGCTAAAATAAAAAGAAAGACAAGTACGGAGTGAACCACATATACGGGTAACAAGCTCTTACACGTTGATACTAACCATGCATAACCAAGCCCTGTTACACCGATGATTAACAAAGAGATGAGAGAATAACCTAAAGAGGTAAAAGGAAGGGTAAAAATGATAGCTGCACCTATCATACTGACCAATCTACTCGTCAATGTTTGTAACCTACTAAGAAAGATACCGAATGAGAGGTATATTTTTAACTGTGAGACAAGCAGGGAATAGAAAAGTACCCTAAACCACTCATTCAACCCATTTATTGTTCCAATTCCAAGAAGAAAAAATACCAGTACTAATAGAAAGAGGATATTCCTAGTTCTTGCCTTCTGTAGCTGTCTTTCCTTATCAAGTGTTGGATTTTTAAAGGCAGACGTAATATATTTACCAAAAAGAATAGGTATGAGCCATAAACATTCACTCAGTATAAATAGGAGACCCTGATGAAAAGAAAGCTCTGAAATGAATCGGTCTGTATATCTCATGATCAGGAGTCCTAAAAAGAGCGAGAGTATCATCCAAACCCATATTCTCTGAATTTCGGTTAAGAAAAACATGAGTAACAAATGAACAAAAATAAGAAACATGAAAATAGATGGAACCTGTACATGATACAAAACAAAAGTGATTAACGTTATAAAAACAAGCATGGTATGGTTTACAATCAAGATTCTACTACCTTTCAATCGTACTTTTCTTTATTTTAACAAATAATTTTTCTGTTCGGGTATGATACTTTAGACGGTTGGAAAGGATGGATGGAAAAAAAAGAAAAGCAGTGTCCTAAAAAAGACACTGCTTACTCATTTCAAATTATTGGTCATATGTGTCAGTATCTCATTGTACTTGCTTTCGGCGTTACTCATTCCAAAATTCCCAGCATCCTGTAAGGGGACCACCCGATAATTTTGAAGTCTTTGATTTGACACATAGGTTGGAAAGAAACCGGGATCAGAAAGACGGATAGAAGTTCCATCAGTATTAATCTGCTTGGTTACACGTATAGAAGCCATACCGCCAATATCTTTATAATCTCTCATTTGCCCAGAAAGAAAATTCCCTAAAGAGTAGACAACTAGAGCTTGTCTCCCGTCAGAAGCCTTCAGCCATTCCATCGGTTGGAGAACATGAGGATGATGACCAAAGATAATATCTACTCCTTCATCCACAAGAAATTGAGCAAGTTCTTCCTGTTCATCGGTAGGGAAACGTTGATATTCGTTGCCCCAGTGAATACTCATGATAGTAATATCAGCGGCTTCACGTGCACGGTGGATTTCATTTTTCATTGCTTCCTTATCAATTAGGTTTACTAAATAGTCCTTACCTTCAGGAATCGGCATCCCGTTCGTTCCATATGTGTACGATAGATAGGCCACCTTAATACCGTTCTTTTCCATCATGGTTAACGTTTGCTGATCCTCAGCACTTGAGTATGTTCCAACACTAGGAATCCCAAGTTGATCTAAATTGGTTAGGGAAGTAAGAAGTCCTTTTTCACGTTTGTCTAATGAGTGATTATTAGCAGTGGAGACAATGTCTACACCTGAATCTTTTATAGCGCTTCCAATTTCAACAGGACTATTAAACATCGGATAGCTAGAAATACCCAACTCGACTCCACCAAGTATCGTTTCCTGATTCGCTAATAAAATATCTGGTTGAGATAGTGTTGCTGAAACTTGTTCAAACATGGGGTGAAAATCGTATCCATTGCCAGTTTGAGCATCCTCATACACCCAATCATGAATAAGAATATCTCCAATGGCACCAAGGGTAATCGTTTGTTCATAACTTTTCGCTTCAACCCCAAGCGCGCGAGGGGATACATTTTTTTCATTATGTACAACTGGACTTGCATTGGCACTTTCATACATGTTCATGAATAAAATCAGAGACGCGATGATTAAAGAACCTGAAAGAACCGCTCCTACCCACATATTGTTTTTCCGTTTTTTCTTTCTAACTCTCCTCATAACTAACACCTACTACATACAGATTATTGGCAATCGATGTACTTTTTCGCTAAGATGGGAATCATAAAGTTTATCTTTTCTTCATTATGTCATAAATGCGTTACAATATGCGACAATTTTCTTGTTAGGGAGGAGCAAAAAATGTTTAAACTTACCCCATCAGCGTATCAAATTTTGCTATCTGTTGTTGAAAAAGAGAAGAAAACAGAAGAGGAAGTACTGTACGTTCGATTAACCATGGGTATTGGCTGAGGAGGTCCACAGTTAAAGCTTTCTCTGGAAGAGAAGCCATTACAGGAAGATCAAGTAATACCCTTTTATGACCTTAATATCATTATTCATAATCGGGATATGGTCTATTTTGAAAACACCAAACTTGACTACCAAACCGATGTCCTTGGCAAAGGACGTTTTCAAGTAATTAAGTTATAAAAAAGAGGTGAGCCTCATGGTTCACCTCTTACACCGCTTTCTTAATCAAATATTTAAGCTTTCCAACAACCTCTTTTGTCTTCGTTGATAAAGGAGGTTGATTAATTAATAGAATCAATTGAATAATCACAAAAATCAAAGGGGATTTTTTATAAGCCAAATACTTCGGTTCCCAACTTGAAGTAAATTTGCCTTTAAACTCTTGAAGACCCTTAAATTTATATAAGGCATTTCCATGTAAAAAGATATATCGTATCCATTTTTCACAAGTAATCGAGTATTTACTCTGTCCAACATTGGCAAGCGGGGCCATGCCTAAGCTGCAGTATTGATATCCATGTTCTTTAACCCATTGGAAAATATGAATAAAAAGAACATCCATTGTTCCATATGAAGAACTTGTTGTTTTTCTCATTAAATCAATCGTCACTGTATCTTTATAATCTGTTGCTAACGTAGCAAAAGCGACCACTCGCCCTTCCGCATTCGTTAATAGAGCAACCGGGTACGAAGAAACATATTCCTCACTAAAAGAGACAACCGAAAACCCTTTTTCCTTTTGTTCGCCTAACCATTCATCAGAAATAGCACGAAGTTCTGTAAGAAGGGTATGTGAATAGGGAGGAGTGATGACTCGAAAATGAAAGTTTTCTCTTGTAAATTTATTAAACTTTGTACGAAGCTTCGCCCCCTGTTTTCCTGCAAGAGAGAAGTTCTTTACATCCACAATGCCTTCCTCGCCAAGCTTCATAAACGAGAAGCCTGTTTCGTGATAATAGTGCATAAATCGAGCACTGATTTGGTAAAAAACAGGTGTCAGACGGAGTTCATCACAGTATTCATGAAATTCTTTTATTGCATCAGCCATATAGGCCTCATCACCGATGGGGTCTCCTAATACTACTAATTTATTAGCAATTTTTTTATAGGCAATTAACACCTTTTCTTCTACTGCCCAAAATAACTCTTTATCGCGCAACAAAATTAAGTGTGAAGCATGATTTCCTCCATTTTCTTCTAAGAAGGAAAGTACTCGCTCATCCTTATGCTCTGTTTTACTAAGAGAGAACATGTTATTCGTCATATTGTTCGTTCCTCCTGATAAAATTCACCTCCATAAAGATACCATATTCCCCTTTGTATGAGTGATAAAATTTTTACCAAACAATAAAAAACTGGATTTAAGTAAATAGGACTGTCATAATTGAGTAATACTTTATTTTCTAGGATCAAAATTTAATTAGAGACAGGATGAGAGAATGAAAAAAAATTTATATAACAGCGGAGAAGAAGTAAGCATAAAAGCGTCTGGTGAGTCTGTCGTCATCTCTAAATGTCAATATGTTAAAAATATGAAAAGATATTCCTATATTGTACAGGAATACCCAAATACCTTTTTCTTTGAAGATGAGTTAATTAAAGAGACATAACACAAAAAAAAGAAAGGCCCGTTGAAAGCAGCTACACAAGCTCTCGTCGGGCCTTTCTTTTCTATATTCTTTAAGATGTTTTATCTTATGACAATTAGTCGACATCTGCTGGAGAAGGCAGGGCAATTTGAAAGGTGGTTCCCACGTTTTTTTGGCTTTCAACGGTGATTAGTCCATCATGCTTTTCAATAAGCTTTTTGCAAATCGATAATCCCAAGCCTGTACCATAAGATTTTTCGGTATAAAAGGGAGTAAACAGTTGCTCAAGGGTCGCTTGATCCATCCCGGAACCATTATCTTTTACCATCACATGTATTCTTTTTCCTTGAACATTGGTTTCTAAAGTAATTTTACGGACTCGGTTATCTTTGACCTCCATTAGAGATTCAACGGCATTTTTCACTAGATTTACGAGTACTTGTTTTAATTCATTATGACTAACCTTTACCTTAGGAAGATCGGGATCAAAATGTGTAAGAAATTGAATTCTATATACACTGGCTTCTCTTTCAAAAAGCAATTTCATTTCCTCCAATAACCTATTCACACACACAAGTTTTTGCTGAGGAGAAATAGCTATATTTGAATTAGCATACGCTGTAAGTAACTCATCCGCACGGTTGATTTCACTTATGGCGAGATCCGCATATTGTTCTTTTTCTATCATCACCAAGTATGGTTTCAATAATTGTAGCAAGCCCTTCACGGTTGTTAATGGATTTTTCACTTCATGAACCATTTCAGCAACCGTTGTTTCACACTTTTTCATGTCGTCCGTCATTTCTCTTATCTCCCATCTAGCGTAATTTCTACTCCATCTATATGGGGAATTTCATCGTAATATGTATGTTTTACATTAAAAAAGTCAAAACTTGCAAAAATTTAGTCAAAAAAAAAGACCCTTTGTCGGGTCTTACATCCATTTAATCTTCGGTTCTGTTTTATTCATAATTCTCTTGATATTTGCTCGATGACGATAAATAACAAATAAAGAAAGCAGAGAAACAACGATAATTAACAGTGGTTCCTTTGCAATTACTGCATAAATCACTGCTACAATGGATGCAATAATTGAAGAAAGTGATACGAACTTCGTTATGTATAAGCTAAGCAAGAATACAACGACCATCACAAGAAACATAACTGGAGCACATGCTAAAAGAACTCCACCTGACGTAGCCACCGCTTTTCCACCCTTAAACTTAGCAAACACAGGATACATATGCCCAACAACCGCAATCATCCCTGCAATTAAAGGATCAATTTGACCAGCCACTCCAAACATAACAGGAAGGGAGGAGGCAAGTGTACCTTTTAGGATATCAGCAGCGGTTACAATAATCCCTGCTTTTTTCCCTAAAGTACGAAATGTATTGGTTCCACCTAAATTTCCACTTCCATGCTCACGGATATCAATTCCGTAAAAAGCTTTTCCAACAATTAACCCTGAGGGAATGGAACCAAGCAGGTAAGAAACAATAACTATTAATGCAATTTCCATCATACAAATACTCCTTCACACTTCATATACCGTCTTATTATTGTACCATGTATTGCTTAAAAAACCATGTACAATTGGTTTTTTCCATTATATTCTCGTAACTTTTTTGTTGTTCAATCGTCATATTTAGAGGCGAAAATGAACGAATGTCGAAACCCTCTTTTCAAAAGAACATCTTTTCGGGTACGATGAAGGTAAGGGAGAGTGAAACATGGCACGTCTAGAAACATTTAAGAAAAAAACGATTGTATCAAAAGGATGGATCATCACGGGTCTCATTGCATCTATTCTTGTGATTATCTCTAGTATTCTATTATTCTTTTATCCTTTTGCTTCAAGCGAAAAAACAAGCTACTTCACGGGAGAAAATCCTGTTCTATTTCAAGGGAAACAACAAGGGAATGCCATTATAGAAGGCGAAAGCGTCTATGTATCGTTAGACTTTTTGAAGGAAAATATTGATGACAGCGTCGCGTTTGATGAAAAATCAAATTCAATCATCATTACTACCTCTAATAAAGTGGTACAAATGCCTACAGAGTCTTTAACCTATTTTATTAATGAGAAGCCGGTTGAGCTTCAATTTGCACCTTTAGTAGATGAACAAGGCCAGTTATATGTAGCACTTGACCCGGTCATTCAGTTTTATCCTGTAACCTACCGTGTATTAGAAAACTCAAATGCCGTATGGATTGAAAAGGATGGAGATACTCTTCAAAATGCGGTTATGACGAATGAGGATGTGCACGAGGAAAAACTTCGACTACGAACCGACGCTACCTTACAATCTCCTTATGTTTCAAACGTTTCAAACGGGGAAAAAATTTGGATTGAAGATGAAAAAGAAGAATTCTATTTTGTGAGAAAAATAGATGGAATTGCTGGATATGTATCTAAGGACTTAGTTGAAAAGCAAGAAAAGGAAACGATCGTCGTTGAATACGAAAAAGATCCAGTAAATACTCCAACTTTTGAAGGACCTATCAACCTAACTTGGGAAGCAGTATATACGAAAAACCCAGATACCACTTTGATTCCTGAAATGAACGGAGTAAACGTTGTTTCTCCAACCTGGTTCGAACTAAAGGATGAAACTGGAAGCATCGGGAACCTTGCTTCTCTCGAGTACTCGAAATGGGCAAAGGCCCAGGGCTATCAAGTATGGGGACTATTCTCCAACGCGTTTGATCCCGAACTTACCCACGCAGCCTTTAAGGATTATGAGACGAGACAAAAGATGATAAGAGAGCTCCTACATTACAGTCAGTTATATGAACTAAACGGTATCAATATTGATATTGAAAATGTAAGGGAAGAAGACGGAACGCTAGTGACACAATTTGTTCGAGAGGCAACGCCATACTTTCATGAAGCAGGCTTGATCGTTTCGATGGACATTACGTTTATGGCGGAAGGCAATTGGTCTGCTTTCTATGAACGTGATAAGCTCGCAGAAATTGTCGATTATCTTGCGATTATGGCCTATGACGAGCATTGGGGTTCCTCGCCAAAAGCAGGAAGCGTCGCAAGCCTTCCGTGGGTTGAGACAAACCTACAAAAGCTCTTGGAAATTGTTCCAAATGAAAAGCTGATCTTAGGAATTCCTCTTTACACAAGACTATGGGAAATCAAAGACAGCGGTGAAGTTTCCTCAAAATCCAAAAGCATGGCGCAAATCAAAGAATGGTTAACCACGAATCACTTAACTCCTATCTATGATGCAGCAAGCGGACAAAATTATGCCGAGCTTTATGTTCCAGATCAGGCAACTACCTACAAGGTATGGCTTGAAGATGAACAGTCTCTTACCGCAAGAACTAATTTAGCAGTGAAGTATGATCTTGCCGGGGTGGCGAGCTGGTCCAGATATTTTGCCGATGAAACAGCATGGACCGCTCTGCAAACTTTTAACCAGCAAATAGTGAAAAAGTAATGCGTGGCTAGGAGTTTCTCCTAGCCTTTTATCATTGAATTGGCTATGATTAAAGAATGTAAGGGCATACTAAACAAAAATTAAGAGGAGTGAGTTTGATGCCAATCGAATATCCGAGCCGTGAAGAATTGGGGCAAATCTTAAAAAAGGCAAAGCGAATCGCTGTTGTTGGAATAAGCAATAATCCAGAACGTACCTCTTACATGGTTTCTGAAGCTATGAAAAATGCTGGTTATGAAATAATTCCAGTAAACCCAACCGTAGATGAAGTGTTTGGTATTAAGGCCGTAGCCAAATTGACTGATATTGAAGGCCATGTAGACATTGTGAATGTGTTTAGACGATCAGAATTTCTCCCAGAGGTGGCAAGAGAGTTCGATCAAATCGATGCTGATGTATTTTGGGCACAGTTAGGATTAGAAAATGAAGAAGCGTACGAATTTTTAAAAAGCAAAGGCTACACTGTCGTTATGAATCGATGCATTAAAGTAGAACATGCTTTGACAAAATAATTTTTTCTCCTTCACTCTAGTCATTAGGATTAGGGTGTTTTTCTTTTTAACATAGGCTTTATAAACATTTCTATAATCGAAGAATATTCGTCTAAAATACTTTTCTTTTTGAAATATCCATTTGCCAAATCACAAGAAATATATACAATAAAGCATAGGTGTCTTAAAAAATGTGATAAAATACGAGATAGGAACATTTGTTCTTTATTATCGTTTCTTAATATTTAAAGGATAATTCACTTGTAAGAACGAATAGGTATAAGACGTTCAGGTCCATTACATAGATAGAGACATGTAGCTGGCACGGAAGGAAAGGGGTATTGTACGTGGCAAAAAATCAAGGAACGTTTGAATACAACGATGATGCCATTCAAGTACTAGAGGGGTTAGATGCGGTTCGAAAACGCCCAGGAATGTACATTGGTAGTACTGATTCACGAGGGCTTCACCATTTGGTGTATGAAATAGTAGATAACTCTGTCGATGAAGCATTAGCAGGTCATGGAGACCATATTATCGTAAAAATACACAAAGATAATTCCATTAGTGTGCAAGACAAAGGGCGTGGTATGCCAACTGGTATGCACAAAATGGGTAAACCCACTCCTGAGGTTATCTTAACTGTCCTTCATGCTGGGGGAAAATTCGGTCAAGGTGGTTATAAAACAAGTGGTGGGCTACACGGAGTAGGTGCATCGGTTGTAAATGCATTGAGCGAGTGGCTCGTGGTAAAGATTAAGCGAGACGGCTTTGTCTACGAGCAGCGTTTTGAAAACGGCGGAAAACCTGTGACTACTTTAGAGAAAGTAGGAAAAACGAATCAAACAGGAACTACGCTACACTTTAAGCCGGATGCGTCCATTTTTTCGACGACGACCTACAATTATGAAACATTGTGTGAACGCTTGAGAGAATCTGCCTTTCTTTTAAAAGGCATGAAAATAGAAATTATTGACGAACGTAATGACTTCCATGAGATGTTCCATTACGAAAATGGAATTGAAGCGTTTGTTCAATATCTGAACGAGGAAAAGGACGTCTTACATCCAGTCATCAGCTTCGAAGGGACGAGCGGTGGAATTGAAGTGGATTACGCGTTCCAATTTAACGATGGATATTCGGAAAATGTTCTTTCTTTCGTCAATAATGTTCGTACAAAAGACGGTGGAACACACGAAGCTGGTGCAAAAACAGCCATGACTCGTGTGTTTAATGAATACGCACGCAAAATCGGCCTGTTAAAAGAAAAGGATAAAAACCTTGACGGAGCGGATATTAGAGAAGGATTTGCAGCCATTATTTCCGTACGTGTTCCGGAAGAACTTCTTCAATTCGAAGGACAGACAAAAGGAAAGCTTGGAACGAGTGAAGCACGTTCTGCAGTAGACTCGGTTGTATCTGAGTATCTGTCTTACTTTTTAGAAGAAAACCCTGAGACCAGTACGTTATTAATACGTAAAGCGATTAAAGCGTATCAAGCTCGTGAAGCCGCTCGTAAAGCTAGAGAAGAAGCACGAAGCGGGAAGAAAAGGAAACGCTCTGAGGCTGTTTTATCAGGGAAGTTAACGCCTGCCCAGTCTAGAAATCCTCAGAAAAATGAACTTTATTTAGTAGAGGGTGACTCTGCTGGAGGATCTGCTAAACAGGGCCGTGACCGTCGTTTTCAAGCGATTCTTCCACTTAGAGGAAAAGTTATCAATACAGAAAAAGCAAAATTACAGGATATTTTTAAAAATGAAGAGATTAATACGATTATCCATGCTATCGGTGGAGGAATTGGAGCAGATTTTAATATTGACGATATCAACTACGATAAAGTTGTCATTATGACCGATGCCGATACCGACGGTGCTCATATCCAAGTTCTGCTCCTTACATTCTTTTACCGTTATATGAAACCACTTCTTGAAGCTGGAAGAATATTCATAGCCCTTCCACCGCTTTATAAAGTAAGTAAAGGAACAGGTAAGAAAGAAATTATTGAGTATGCATGGAGTGACGACGATTTACAGTCAGCCATTAAAAAGGTTGGTAAGGGTTATATGATTCAACGTTACAAGGGACTAGGTGAGATGAACGCTGACCAGCTTTGGGATACAACTATGAATCCTGAAACGAGAACATTAATTCGTGTACGCATTGATGATGCTGCTCGAGCAGAACGTCGTGTGACTACATTAATGGGCGATAAGGTTGAGCCCCGCCGAAAGTGGATTGAAACACATGTAGCCTTCGGTTTAGAGGAAGACGGAAGTATTTTAGAAAATGAAAATATTTCTGTTGCAGAGGAGGTTACTGAATAGTGAGTTTGACGGAAAAATTTCGCGATTTACCACTTGAAGAGGTTATTGGTGATCGCTTCGGAAGATACAGTAAATATATCATTCAAGACCGTGCCTTACCTGACGCAAGGGACGGCCTAAAGCCAGTACAAAGACGTATTCTTTATGCGATGCATGTGGAAGGAAACACAAACGATAAAGGGTTCCGTAAATCGGCCAAAACAGTCGGTAATGTTATTGGTAACTATCATCCACACGGAGATTCCTCCGTGTACGATGCCATGGTACGTATGAGCCAAGACTGGAAGCTACGTAATCTTCTAGTCGAAATGCACGGAAATAACGGTAGCATAGATGGTGACCCACCAGCTGCGATGCGTTATACGGAAGCACGTTTAAGTGCGATTTCTTCTGAATTATTGCGTGATATTGACAAAAGAACCGTTGATTTCGTACCAAACTTTGATGATACTGCAAATGAACCGACCGTTCTTCCAGCGATGTTTCCAAACCTTCTCGTCAATGGTTCTACAGGTATTTCTGCTGGATATGCAACAGAAATACCGCCTCATCATTTGAATGAGATCATCGATGGTGTCTTCATGAGGATGGATCAGCCGAACTGTACGGTTGATGATTTAATGACTGTGATTAAAGGACCTGACTTTCCGACTGGTGGAATCATTCAAGGGGTAGACGGTATTAAAAAGGCCTACGAAACGGGCAAAGGGAAAATTATTGTTCGCGGGAAGGCAGAAATTGAAACGGTTCGTGGCGGTAAGCAGCAAATCGTTATTACAGAAATTCCTTTTGAAGTGAACAAAGCAAACCTTGTGAAAAAAATGGATGAATTCCGCTTAGACCGTAAAATAGAAGGAATGTCTGAGGTTCGTGACGAAACGGACCGTACAGGACTTCGTATCGTGATTGAATTAAAAAAAGAAGCGGATGCTGAAGGTGTACTAAACTATTTATACAAGAACACAGACCTTCAAATTGCATACAACTTTAACATGGTTGCTATCCACCATCGCCGTCCAACGCTCATGGGACTTACACAGCTTCTGGATGCGTATATTGAGCACCAAAAGGAAGTAGTAACTCGACGTTCTCAATTTGACTTACAGAAGGCGAAAGACCGCCAACATATCGTGGCTGGATTAATGAAAGCATTATCCATCCTAGATGAAGTCATCCAAACGATTCGTGGATCAAAAGACAAGCGTGATGCAAAAGATAACTTGATTATGAAGTTTGGCTTTACCGAAGCACAATCCGAAGCAATCGTTTCTTTACAGCTATATCGCTTAACAAACACAGATATTACAGCTCTTCAAAACGAAGCAGATGAACTTTCTAAAAAAATCGATGAACTTACTGCTATTTTAGAAAGTGAGAGCAAGCTTCTTTCTGTTATTAAAAAAGAGTTAAAAGATGTTCGAAAGCGCTTTGCCGATCAACGTCGTACCATTATTGAAGCGGAGATTGAAGAAATTAAGATCAATCTTGAAGTTATGGTAGCAAGCGAAGATGTGATTGTCACTGTGACGAAGGAAGGCTATATTAAACGTACTAGCCCCAGGTCGTATGCTGCATCGAATGGTCAGGATTTTGGCATGAAGGATTCCGACCAATTACTCGCACAGCTTGATATGAACACAACCGATGTGGTTCTGTTATTTACGAATAAAGGGAATTACTTGTACTGTCCAGTGCATGAACTTCCTGATATTCGCTGGAAGGACCTCGGACAACATATAGCAAATCTTGTTCCAATTGATCGTAACGAAACGATTATAAGGGTACTTCCTGTCAAAGATTTTGAGAAGGAAGCGTTCTTGTTGTTCATTACGAAAAATGGAATGGTTAAGAAAACAGAACTGAAGGCGTATAAAGCTCAAAGATATTCGAAGCCACTCGTCGCGATTAATGTAAAGGATGACGACGAAGTACTTGATGTTCATGAAACGGATGGTACGAAGGAGTTGCTATTAACGACTCATTTAGGGTACGGGTTACGTTTCGCTGAAGATGAGGTAAGTATCGTTGGTGCTAGAGCTGCAGGTGTGAAGGGAATTAACCTAAAGGATGGCGATTATCTAACAGCTGGTAAAATTGTCGATGATCCCCGTTCACAAAGCATTGTGATTGTGACTCAGCGCGGAGCCATCAAAAAGATGAAGTTAGATGAATTTGAAATCACATCACGTGCCAAGCGTGGAGTCGTCATGCTTAGAGAATTAAAGGCGAACCCACACCGAGTGATCGGTGTAGTCATCGTGAGTGAAGAAGACCAGATCTTTGTAAGTACAGAAAAAGGTCATGTCGAGGAAGTACGTGCTTCTGATATAAGACATAATGACCGTTACTCGAACGGATCATTTATTATTGATGAAACCGATGCTGGCAAAGCAAAGACGGTGTGGTCGGTTGCTCAAAAAGAAACAAACGAAGCTACAAATAACTAAAACTTTATATAAAACGTAAAGATATTTAAGCTCAGAGAAACTATCTCTGAGCTTGTATTTTTATTGATATTTTCACATTTTAAAAAACTGAAATATGTTTTGAACTTGAAAGCCAACTTCTTCATACAACTTGAGTGCATGTGTATTCTTAATTTCCACATCAAGAGATACCGACCGATAGCCTTCATCAAAAAGCATGTTAACTGCTTCATGTAAAGCAGCTCGCCCTATTCCTTTCTTTTGATGTGAGGGGCGAACCGCAAGCGCTGTAATAAAGGCATCATCTGAGCGAATAAGATTGATCGTTCCAACCGTTGCGCCGTTTACATGGATACCGTAAAGTGTCCTACTTGGCTGTGAGAGTGACAATTGAATAATAGCTTCCGCTTCTTCTACTTTATCACCAAAACTATCCATTAATACTTCACGATAGTCATTATGGCGATTAACATGATACTCAACTAACTCAATTGGAACAGCAGGTTTCTCACCACTTAATTGAGAAACCATTAATTGTGCTTCACACACCTCATTATTTGCGCCCAATTCTAATAAAGCATTTTTCTCAATTGTTGCTCTTTCATCTATTACCGCAGTGATGCTGGTAGGAAAGAGTGATAGTAAGTCTTGGTGGATTACACTCATCAAGCCTCTTGCCGTTTGTTCATCACTAGCTGCAAAACCAATCTCATAATCTTTTGTTTTTAATATATCCACCACCGATGCAGCGGCTGTCATCTTATCCCCTTGATATAATATATATATATAATCTGGAGAACCATCTTCCTCCTCTAGAACAGAAGAGAGATTCAAAGGTACTTCTAAGTTAATGCCACGTACATTTTGTTGCTGTGACACCCAAAGTGATAACTGCTCATAAAGTTCAGTTGAAAAGGGGGGAGTAAATTTTTTTAGCATAGATCTCTTCCTTTCTAGGAATCTTTCCTAATTTTAACAGAAGGACAGAAAGGTGAATAGGTAGGAGTGAGTGAATATAATATAGAATATGATTCAAATAATGTTTCGGAGGAGGAGGAAACAGAATGAAAACGGCTTTAGTATTTGGGGGAACAAGGTTTTTCGGAGTAAATTTAGTTCAAGAGTTGCTTAACAAAGGAGTAAAAGTTACGGTTGCAACAAGACAAAACAGTGAGATTCCTTTTGGGAACAAGGTTGAAACGCTAAAGGTTGACCGATTTGATTTAGATTCTGTGAAGGAAGCTGTTAGTGGGAGAACTTGGGATGTTGTATTTGATCAGATTTGCTTTAACTCTAGCAATGCGAGAATTGCCATTCAAGCACTAACTAACAAAATTCATACATACATTTATACTTCAACGATGTCAGTTTATAACTATGCTGAAAATGTGGTTGAAGTAGATTTTGATCCATATACTTATCCTATTTCTGACACACCACCAGATCAAGTAACCTATCAGGAAGGAAAACGACAAGCAGAGGCGGTATTTTTCCAGGAGGCAACCTTTCCTGTGATTGCCGTTAGAATTCCAATTGTTCTCGGTGAACATGATTATACGGAACGTTTACTTCTACATATTAACCGAGTAAAAGAAGGAGCCGTGATCGGATTTCCGAACTTACAAGCCAAAATGGGATTCATTCATCAAAAGGAGGCCGGTAGTTTTCTTGCCTGGATAAGTGAGCAAAACTTCACTGGCCCCATCAACGCCTGTGCAAACAAGGAGATATCAATGGCAGAATTGATGGCGTTTGTAGAACAAGAGGTCGGGAAGACGGCCATTCTCCCAAATACTTTTGACCCATCTGAACACTCACCATACGGTATTGAAAACAACTGGAATATGAGCAACTCTAAGGCAAGTGAGCTTGGGTTTCGTTTTAGTAATCTAACTGATTGGTTACCGGGACTTATTAAACATTTAGCAAACTAATTTTTTGTTAAATTTGTTTTTTCTACATCTTTTTTCCACTTATGGGCAAAATAAAATACTGATATTTGCTCAGGGAGGAATTTTAAATGAAGAAAGAGCTATTGTTCGCTTTTGCTGCCTTTTTTTTCATGTCACTATCCGCGATAACAGGCGTATATGCAGTAGAGGAAGCTAACATACTTGAAAGCGTCATAGTCAAAGAACAAATGGATGTTACTGGAGATGGAAAACTTGATACGATATATGTGAAGGGTGAGCCCTTTGAGGAAGGAGCGATCTTTTTACGTTCCATAACATTGGAAATCCTTTCTGCAACTGGAAAAAGCCATAAAATCAATCTCGAAGGTGGGTACGAACCACGAATAGACTTCAAAGATCTGAACAATGATGGCGTAAAAGACTTATTTCTTGCGGTTAACACGGGAGGAAGTGGAGGATTATCTAATCATTATTTATATACAGTAAAGGATGATCTGTTAACCGATATAACTGTACCTGAACCATTAGTAATTCAAACTTCTTTTCTAAACGGATATAAAGCCAATATGACTATAGAAAATACCAATGAGTCGTATCAGTTTGACTTAAGAAATAGAGCAAAAGATTACGAACGACTCGGATTATATCATAATGGCAAACTAAATGAACCAGCAGAACTCATGGTACTTCCGTTTGGAATGTTAAAACCCGTTAAAGTGACTAGAGACCAAATAGGCTTAAAAGGATCACAACGAATTAGCGGTGCTTACAATGCTGATTCCATTGCAAATGTGGAGTCTTCTTGGGTTTATGAAAACGGAAAATGGAAGCTGCTTGATACGAATGTTATGGAGTTACGTAAGAATACATCGAAGAAGAAAAAATAGGCTGTTGTCACATTTAACATTCAATCACATAAAATACAGTAGTAAATACTACTTCATCATCCAGGGGAGTGAGGCTTACATGAGTAAGTTTGATCCGGCTATGTTAAATGTGACATACTTTCCACCAGCAACACCCTTTAAACCTGTAGATGAGAGAAAATATACCTTAACGCACTCAGACGTAACAGGTGAGCTATTTTTAAATATAGGATATTGCTACGATTTTGATGCGGTTAATAGCAAATTTCGAGATGAAGTGTTGGCTGAGTGGAAACCTGTCATGGGTCAATACACATTATTAGGGAAAGTGTATGTTACGAACGGAGAATTTGACAAAAATTATGCGATGATTCGCTTTCACATTTTCCAAAAAGAGCTACCATTAGCACTAACAGCAATGGTATATGGTGACCAAAAATTCTATCAAAATTATCCATGGTTATTAGACTCACCAATTTATATACAATTCGAGTCTTCTTACCCACAATATAACCAATACATGTACTTCGGCACTCCTAGATATTATTTAACAACCGCCCTTCAACAGCGAGTTGTTTAACCGTCAAACCTGACATTCCGTTAGGTTTTTTGTTTTGGGAAGGACTTTTTACTCGTTAATTGAATATATAAGGGAAGTTTATTGGTGGGAGGATCAAGAATAACGTTAGTTTCAAACGGTTCCATTAGAAATTCAGTTAGAATCCAATTAACGCAGAGAACGAACCGATCGTGTAGCAGCCATACAGGTTTATTGAAGAGATAAGTTTCATATAATAATATTATGTAAACTAATTACTAATAATTAGATCTGGATAGATTCTAATAATGATCGCTAGTAATATGCTGAGAGTTATAGAACAATTAGCAAACTCTAAATAAAGAAACTAAAGCAAAATATAATCCAGATAACCAACAGTTTGAATTAGCTGCAAGGCAGTAAAAAATATTTCAATGGTCTTAGATAAAAATCTAAATTACGTCTCACTATTTTAAGTATACTTAGATATTGAGACCTCTTCCGTCTCTCTTTAAAGAACTGTGTATAATAGATATTATGTAAACTAGAAACAAACTCAAACAGGACGATAATGCCCCCATTATCATCAAGATAAAAATATTTGGAGTTTGTGACACATGCAATTTCAGCAAGCCTTAGAGAGGTGTTCTCCTTCAAGCTCAATCCAGCTAACTTTATGATTTGTCTAGGGTGAGAGTAATCTTGAAGTTTCCCAACTTCTGCAAAGAAGCCGGCAACCGTATCTCTTCCTACTCCCATAATAGCTAACATTTGTTGAACACCCGGGATATGTTCAATAAGGTTATCTATCTTATTATCAAGTTTTAAGTGAATAGGAATTTACTAAAAAAAGATCCCACTGACATTCTATATCTCGTGCGACAATAACTGCTTCTTTAGCTGAACAATCGAGTGGAGGGAAAATAAATTAAAAATTATTTTCCCCCTCTTACAACACCGTACGTACGGTTTGTATATACGGCGTTTCAATTTATATTACAGTGTGTACTTTTAGATAATGTTCTAAAACAGAGGGAATTCCCCTCTACTTTTAAGTCATTACTTTTTTCATGTTTGCGATTCTAAAATAGTTGACCCATCCAACAATGACTTGTTTCAGTTTCAATATTCGGTGGTCTAACGGGACACTCCAGTTTCGCTTTGTCATTTGTCGAAGCTTCCTTTGGAATTTCTTTACTGGTCTAAACCATAACTGAATTCACTGAACTGCTTTTCAAATATTGGACTGAGTACTTGATGAATGGCCTGTTGAACTACTCTATCCACTACTGTTGGTATTCCCTATTTGCGCAATAGATCTCCTATTTCAATGAATTTAATCTTAAACTTTAGCATGAGATTCTGTTTTTTACACCATTGCCCTTACAACTTGCAATCACACCACATTTTAAACTTACCCTTATCGTTTTCCTTTACGTTCCGAAGTAATCACTTGTGTCACCGCAGTAGATACCTCCACTGTTTTCACAAATAACATATCTGTTTTTGAATCGTAATACCAAACGTCGTTCCCTTTTTCGACTGCTTCTTTGGAATCAACCACTCTTAACTTTTTGCCATTTCGTTTAACAGAGTTAAGTCTACCTTCTCCCGCATTCGCTTTTATTTCTGCAACCCATGTTCTGTTTTCAATCTGTCCGTTATAGCTGCCTTTTACTGCTTTGATCTTAAGGGTAATATTTCCCTCATTTGTTGAAGCAGCAATCTCTGTTTCAGAAGATTGACCTTTTTCATATTTGTAGGTTTGTCCGTCATCTTCATATAAGGTAAAGCTTGAAGTTTCTCCATTTTGTTTTGGATAGACGTTCAAAGTTATTGTTGATGCTGTTTTTTCATTTGTATAGTTTTGAATCTCACGCTGTGGAATAATCGCTCCTTCTTTTACAAATACAGGAATTTTCGACAAATCTGCCTCATACTCAATGGTTTGCCCTCCAGTAAATTTTTTCTGGTTGCTCCAGTCATACCATGTACCTTTTGGAAGATAGATACCTCTAGTTGAAATACCTTCTAATGAAATCGGTGCCACCAACATATTTGGACCAAACATCCACTGGTCTTCAATTCCATAAACATTTGCATCTGTTGTGTAATCCATGACAAGCGGTCTCATTAATGAGACATTTTCATCAGTTGTTTGCTTTGTTGCCGAATAGATGTAAGGTAGCAGTTTGTAACGCTGTTCAATGGTTTGTTTTACGATACCTTCTGCCTTTGCACCAAACACCCAAGGCTCTCTTGTATTCGTTAGATCACCACATTCGCAATTATGAGCCCGAAAGATTGGCATAAAAGATCCAGCTTGCATCCAACGCGTATAAAGTTCAGCAGAAGGTTTGCCGTAAAATCCGCCAATATCCGTTGTAAAATAAGGGATGCCAGACATTGAGGAGCTTAACCCCAATTGCAAATTATGCCTAAAGGACTCCCAGCTTGCATCAATATCACCACTCCATACCGTTGTTCCGTATTCTTGAATTCCAGAAAATCCGGAACGGGACAGGCTCCATAAGCGGTTATCACTGTAGCTTCGATGACCATTATAGAATGCTTTCGCTTCGTTTAAGGCATACACATTTCTTATCTCTGCTGCACTGCCTTTAGAAAAGTGGTGTCTTAATGAATCTGTTGGCTTCTCTGGTTCATTTAAGTCGATCCAATACCCTTTTACTCCCACATCATGCAATGTTTTAACCTGTGCATTAAACCAATCGACAGCTTTTGGATTGGTGAAGTCTACTAATCCTGATTCCCCGTACCAAGCGTCATAAATAACGGTATTTCCTGAAGTGTCTTGAACAAAATATCCGTTACGATCTCCCTCTTTAAAATTGTTTGCCGTTAATTGAATATACGGATCAACAAGCGGTACCATCTTGATTCCTTTCTTTGATAGCTCCTCCATGCTTGGTTTTGGATTTGCAAAAGCCTCTGCCCAAGTCATATCAAAATAATGATTTTCTTTGGCCCAATAAGCATCAAGAATCATCCCATCTAAAGGAATTTGTTTTTGACGGAACGTATCAACAACCTTATTTATTTCTTCCCAGCTTTTATATCCATATTTTGATTGGATATAACCCAATGCCCATTGCGGCGGTAGCGGCGCCTTGCCTGTTAATTTTGCATAACTTTCCATGACACCAGTAAGCGTGCTTTCCGTTTTACCTGCCATAAAGTAATAAATCATTTCGCCGTTTGGTGAATAGAAAGAATATTTCCCGTTAGCTGTGGCACCCATATCAAACGTAACATTTTCATAGCTGTTATCAAAGTATATGCCATACCCCTTTGTGCTTGTGAAGAACGTACCAGAAATATCAGAGGTGTTACCGCCATATCCACCTTTCATACTGTTGTTCATTACGACCTTTTTGCCTCTGCGGTCGAAGGATTGGGAGTCACGATCTATACCAAGGCCGAAAAAATGCTCGTTTGCATCAAGGGTCATGGCCGCATAAATACCTGTATCTCCGTCATAACCAAAACCTTTTCCTTCACTATGCTCCGTTAATAACTTCGTATTGGAGGCATCATAGTATGCAAGCTTAAATGGGGACTTATAAGCTCTCAAACTCATTTCTTCTGTTTGAATCAAGATATAATCACTATTATCCGTTACCTTAGGGACGGCACTTGCCCCCTCTTCATCAACAACAAAAGAAGGTTTTTTCTTAAATGTTCCAGTAGGTTCCATCCATACTTTTACTGTATCCTCTTGAACGAATTCGACTTTCACTTTTTCCTGATTAGCAGAATGTAATACAATCGATTTTCCATCATCTGATAAAGTATATGGATTGCCTGCATCTAAACTTTCAATATACGAAACATTTTGATACTCGCTTGAATCTTTTTTTATCATTTTAACATCATCGAATTCAAGAACACTTTCAGCCTGACCTTCTGTGATCACGCCAACCTTTACTACTTCACCAGCATCTAACTGGATATTAGGGACTTTTATTTCTTTCCAATCATCACTTGCCGGAATGTCTACTTCTTTTGTGCCGCCGGAGTAGGTAACATAAAGGGAAGCATTGTCAAAGTTTCCAGATTTACGAGTGTTAATTGATAATTGATAGTTTCCATCAATAGGTGCATTGCCAAATTGCCATATATCTGATGAATAAGCTGCCTTACCAGAAATTTTTAAAAATGACTTTTCATCTACTGATTCAATCGATTGGTTAACCATATTTGTACGGCTCCACCCCGTAAATCCTTGCTCAAAACCTTTGTTATTCAGGCTGACCTCTACCTCTTCAGGCACCTCAGAATTTGCTGCTTGAAGCACCACATTATCAAGTTGCAAGGATGTATCAGCTTTAGGTGCTTCCAAATAAAATTCTATCGTCAATTCACCTTCTTTGACATTGATCGTGTCCGTGCTGAATTTTTTATACTCAAACTCATCTGCGTTCCATTTCTGCTTTACAGGACCATTCGGATCCTTTAGATTCGGATCAATTTTCACCTCTACCTTCTCTTTACCAGGCTGGGAGACAATCATTTTAGCAACTCCTCCTTCAAAGGTAGGATCCAAGTGCGGCATTAGTTTCGCCATTACTGAAACCTTATAATCGCCTTCCTTTAAACCAACAATTGTTTGCTTAGAAGAAGCTTTTCCTTCTAAATTAGGAGAATACAAGTATTGCTTATAGCCTTCATATGCATCATTTTTATCGACACCATGCCATACAGTTGTGCCAAAGGTATTGACTGTCCAGCCAGTTTCATTGCCCAATTCAAAATCGCCGTTAACGAGCTGTCCTGTATTCGCTCCAAACTGGATGGAATCAAGTAATGTCGAACCTGTATCTTCTCCGGCAAATTCTAAGGTAATTAAATTTACTCCTTTATTCAATTGGACAGATTGTTCGACTGTGGCCCATTTATCTCCGGTGCTTGGGAACGATACTTTCGTTGGCTCATCAATTACATTCTTCTTTTTATCTTCCACGTATAGTGATAAGGTACTTGCTTCCGCAGCCTGTTTATTTCCATATTTTATTGCTAACGGGTATTGCCCTGCTTCAGGCGTTTCAACAGCGATTGTTACTTTTGAGCCCTTTTTGTTCAACCCTGTGAGGTAGCCAAATCCATCGTAGCCCATTTGTTCATTATCAAAAATTGCTCCTCCTTGATAAGAAGCGACTTCAGTTTGATATACTTTCTTGTTGGTTTTTGGAATTAGTTTCAATACTGTGGTATCATGAGGCTCGATCATTTCAGAATACATCAAGCGATAGCCGAGATCCTTATGCTCCCATATATTGCGAGCAAAAGCTGCATCCTTGATTCCAAGATCTTTATTGAAATCCATTGATAGCCCTTTTCTTGTATCACTGCGGTTAAAAAGAGCTATAACCCAAGTCCCATCTGGTAATTGACCAGCCCATCTTTCACTGTCGCGGCTAACATTGTTTTTATAATGCTGATTTGAATTAAAGATCGGTTTTCCCGTAAATCCAAGTTTGTTCAATTCAATTAATTCAGGGTTTTGATAATATTTATAATTATCACCAATTGTGTCATATTGATCGGCAATGGTAATTGGAGAACCTGCCATAGTGAATAAAGATATGGCTGTTTTCTTTTCGTCCTCGGCATAACGACCTTTAAACGAATTTAACTTTAAGAAGTCCCCATCATTAATCATTGATCCGCGTCCCGAAATATCCGCAAATCCAGTAAACCCTTGAAATGGATTGGCCCATTGTGACCAATTTTTTGTCCACTCTTGTCTGCGGCCACTTATATGCTCCCAGCCCCCACTAAATGCATCCTCATCAATTCGGATCATATCCCCGTATTTTTGTTCATATTCACCATGGTTGTTTAAATCTGGCATAACTAAGCTAAGGAATATGTTATTCTTTTCAGTAGCTTCATTCATCCATTGAAGTGCTTTGCGATATTGTTCTCTTGTATGACCTGTACCGATTTGGCCCAACCCTTTATCATATCCGCTTTCATACCATGATAAAAAGTCAACACGTAAATAGGAAGCTCCTTGTTCTGCAAAAAAGTCGACATATCCTTTCAAGAATTTCTCGGCATCGGGATGGTCCACATTTAACCAATATAAAGCTCTCTCTCCCCCTTGCCCGCCATCAAAACGGTCACCTTGAAGCGTTTTTCCTCCGCCAATGTCTTGTGGTTCTGTAATAACAAGATCAGCGACAGGAGTATTCGTACCTTTTACTTTGTATTTATCCGGATTTTTCACAACCTCTGGACTGATCCAAAGCGGATTATAATAGATGCCGAATTTCATCCCTTTGCTATGCACATAATCTGCCCAGTATTTCCATGTATGACCTTCAGGATAACGCTCATGCGGGTAACCCTGCCAATTGTCGTAGACGACAGAGACATCATCAATATCAATACCTGCATCACGCACTTGTTTTTCAGTAGGATCGACAATAAATTCAATTTTTAATTGGCCAGATGTTACATTCACTTTTTCTGTATACGCTGTCCAACTTTCGGAAGTTACTTGTTTTTTTACATGTGCTTCAGGATTTGCTCTATCATATCCTGAAATCTTCATTTCAACAGCTGCACCTTTTTCAGTAACACCATTTTTCCCTTTCGCCTTGGAATTAACACGATAGTTTCCATTTGGCAAATTCTTAATCGTTTGTGCAATTATTTGTTTGTTCGGATGTTCACTATACGTCCATAACGACTTGTCTCCTTCAGGGTCATCATTTCGTCCATGAGCAAAATCACCTTCAAATGTCCATCCTTCTGTTTCATCCTGCTCAAAGCCGCCATTTATGACCATATTCCCTTCAGGAATTGGTGGTTGATTTGCATCTTGAGCTGCAAAAGTAATATCATCAAGCTGCAAAGAAGCGTTACCTCCTTTGGAATCAATGACAAATTCTACTGTCATATCCGTACCAATTGACGCCACTTCAAGAGAATAGTTTTTATAGCTTGAACTTAGCTCAATCGGTACTTTTTTTACGACTGCACCATTCTGGCTGATTCGCATTTCGGCATGGCTACCAATTTCATTATCAGTAAACTGATTTGTCCCGCTGAAATCCTGTAGAGTTGCCCATGCAGTTAAACGATACCTTTTATCTTTTTCAAGTCCTGTCACAGTTTGACTCAAGTTCGCATTAAAAGGGGCATTTTTATAAAAATATAATTTAAAGTTATTGCGTGCACCTGATTTATCGACTCCTGAATCAGCATTTCCCTTAATATCCCACCCTTCTGTTGTCGCATATTCAAAATCACCGTTAAAAAGTTGCCCTGGTTTAACATATGGTTTATCCCGGCCATCCATATAAATCGGGTCACTCATCCAGCGATCATTGTGTGACACCACATACCCATTTTCATTTAATAGAGTTGCACCCTCTATCCACCCGTCCGTACTAATCATGTCATAGCCATATGGTTGGAAGTCTTTAGCCATCCAATCAACATTATCTTTTAAACGATGTTCCGGCATGAACACATCTTTTCCAAATTGATGCTCATAAGTAATCCAGTACATCGGCCCTGCGCCATCTCTAGTAAACTCACTATCTCTTGCAAACCCAGAACGAATGTTAAAACCAGATAAAACCATCGAAATCATCATTGTTAGAATCATGGCTTTCTGAATAAGTCTGTGTTTACTGTTTTGCATGTTTATCCTCCCTATTTGTTTTTGCTCACTTCATAGTAAATCTCTATCTATCAAAATTCTTATCATATCACCCCCTTGAATTGTAAGCGTATACAGTTTTCTTTTGTACTGATACTTTATTCAGTGAAGAAAGTAATTATTCCGAAGGATACAACAATAGAGTTGTTTCCTTTGTTAATTGTAAATAGGAACTTTAAATAGATGGCTTACTACTAAGGCGCATGCTCCAATTAACCAAACATCATCACCAAGCTTTGATGTTTGGAATTGAAGTTTTCGAGGATGTTTGACGAAAAAGTGGACTGCTAGCTCCTTTTGAATACCTTTTAGCAGAAATTCGCTTTCTCTTAATCCTTCCCCCCCTAAAATGATTGCTTCGGGATTAAAGAGATGGACCATGTTCTTAATACCTAATGCCAGATTCTCCCCTTGCTTGATTAACAATTCTTGCGCATACTGATCTCCGCTTTGGGCCGCAATTACAATACTCTCTGGAGTCATGGGAGTAAACGATGCTAACAATGTTGGAACACCAATCGAGACCATGCGCTCAGCCTCATTCACAAGGTATGCATCAGCAGCATATAATTCTAAACAGCCCCGCTGCCCGCAATAACAAAGACGGTCACCCTGATAAATTGTGATATGACCTAATTCTCCAGCTCCGCCGAAGTCTCCGCGAAACAACATATTATCAATCACAATTCCAGCTCCCACACCAGCTCCAACTGTAACACCAATGAAATTCCTAAAGTCTCTTCCCTGACCTATCCACTTCTCAGCAAGGGCAAATACATTTGCATCATTATCGATCATTAAAGGTACATCAAAATGCTTACCAATTGGCTTCAAATCCCCATGATCCACCTTTAGTATTGGTGAATAGATCACTTCATTACTTTCCCGATCTACTAACCCAGGCGTAGCAATGCCAATCCCCACCAACTTGGCAGCGCCTTCATTTTGCTTCATAAAAAAATCAAGCTGTTCAATAATAACTCTTGCTAATTTGTTCGCTTCCTTGTGTGTATATGAAAATTGATGTTTGTGTAAAATCTTCCCTTCCAAATTAGATAGACACATCTTCACCTGCTGCTGCTCGATTTTCATACCTGCAACAACTCCAAAATCTCCGTTAAATTTTAATAGCACAGGCTTCCTGCCACCATGAGAATCTCCAGTCCCAATCTCAGAAACAAGGTTTTCTTTAATAAGTTCATCGATAATATTCGTAATAGTTGATAAACCTAGCCCAGTTTCCTTCGCTATTTCTGTGCGCGAGATATTACCTTTCAGGCGAACCATATCAATCACGAGGGAACGGTTTAGTTCTTTAATAAGTTCCTTATTTCCTTTTCTAATTAAATTCATTGTACACTTCACCCCTGCCCTCATTTCATATGGTAAAATTAACATAATTCACTCAGTGAAACAAGATTAATTTCAGATAATTCTAAAAATAGGTTTTTTTCCTCATAAGCCTATCATTCGTTTCAACTTAAACTTATTAGGCAGCCTAAGGAAATTAACGGGGACTCCTACCTCTCTACTATAGTTATTGAGACATAAAAAGACTGCAACGCTTTTGCGAGAAAGCACTTTGCAGTCTACTCTTTGCATATGGTTTGCTTTTAGTTTATTCCGGCTTGTTGCGTCGTCTCTAATGCATCCTTTAACTCTTCATCTTTGATCGTAATGTCAGCTTCTTTTTGGAGGCTGGAAATGACTTCTTTCATTGGCTTCGCTTTTTTAAAGGCTAATTCTTTTTCAATCGCTTTTTTCTTGTTTTCAAACTTATTTGTTTTCTTATCCGTTACTTTAATGATGTGGTAGCCATATTCTGTTTTCACAAGGTCACTGATTTGACCTACATCTAGTGAAAATACAACTGAATCAAATTCAGAAACCATTCGCCCTTTTGTAAAAAATCCAACGTCACCGCCTTTGTCTTTCGAGCTGGGATCAATGGAATATTCGCTTGCAAGTTTAGCAAAGTCCTCACCTTTATCAAGTCTCTCCTTCACTTCTTTCGCCGTTCTTTCATCCTTAACAAGAATGTGGCTTGCTTTGATTTCTTCTTTATACTTTTCCTCAAATTCTTTTTTCACTTCTTCGTCAGTTATCTTTACTCCATCAGTTGCTGCTTTTTCAGCCAATAACTCACGTTGAATATTCTTTTTAAAAACTTGCTCATCTGTCATTCCATTTTGCGCAAGAGCCTGATTTAATCCTTCCTCCCCGCCGAATTGTACTTTATACTCCTTGATTCTTTCATCAATTTCTTTTTCTGTCACTGTGTATTCTTTAGCAAGCACCATTGTCTCTACCATTTGTTGTAAAACCTGCTCACCAGCCTGAGCCTTTAATTCACTGTAAAATTCCTCTTTTGTTATTTCACCCGCATTCGATTGAACAATTGT
Source organism: Bacillus sp. Y1 (assembly GCF_003586445.1). Lineage (NCBI taxonomy): Bacteria > Bacillati > Bacillota > Bacilli > Caryophanales > Bacillaceae > Bacillus > Bacillus sp. Y1. The sequence continues at coordinate 2,784,060 of NZ_CP030028.1, forward strand.
ATCGGAAGCACTAAGGTTACAAGCTGAAAGGGAAAGCACTGCACCTGCTATGCTAAGGGAAACGATTATTTTTTTCATTTAAAACACTCCTTCTTGACAATATCTATCTATCATTAAGCTTAAATAATCATACTTTACTGAAATCAAGATAGTTGTAATCCATTTATTGTTCATACTCTATCACGACCATATCCCAATATTTAAGACTAGGAAGTGTAAAGATGACTCTGTTATTTTCTTGTTTAAAGTTTAAAGATAGAGGCACACCATTTTGTTTGTCGGGCGAAGCCATCCACATTTTTTTAATTGATTTAGTCTCTTTAAGCTGCACGGTTAACTGCTTACGGTTTTGAGGTTTGGCTTGCATTGCATGTGTATCACGCCATTCTAAGGTTGTAGCATCAAGCAAGTTAATAAAGTGAATGACTTTTTTATTCTCTTTTTGTTTTGCGAAGCTCCATATTTTCCCCTTTTCGGGCTGTGAAGAGAAATGAACCCAATCAATTGAACCAATCCTGATCGGCACCTCTTTCAGGTTATCACGAAGCAGATTTTCATAAGCTACTAGAAAATCATAATAATGCATGAGCTTGATTTGTAAGGATTTGCTCATCTTTAAATTTTCATGTGGAAAATATTCCTTTGACAGCATGTGTTCACCCAATTCCAAGTGAGAACCTCCCGATGCAAAAATCACACTGTTCGTTAATAATATACCTGGGATATTAAATTCCCCCTGCTGATTGGAATACTCGTAATTCATATAGGCGGCTAAGATTGTGTTATGTCTCCCTTTTGAATAGTGATTATTTTCATCAATAATACGTTTTAAATCGCTATAATACTTATCTTGATCCCATACTTCTGTATACAAAAAATCGACAGGAGCGTCACCAAGCTGTTTTTGCCCATATTGGCTAACAGCATTCATCACAATCCGTTTACCAGGTATTTCTTTTTTGATATGTTCCATAAAAGGTTTAAAAGATTCGTCGAGCCCCACGGAATTCCCATTATAGTCATATACATTTCCCCGCGGACCAAGTTGATCGATATGCCAGCCATCAAATGGAAGGTTCTCGTACACTATTTTTTGTTGATTAATTAAATACGATTGCCACTCATAATTAGCCGGATTGACAAGAAATACTGCACTTTTCCATTCCTCTGGTAATGGATGGTAATCATGTTGATTTTTTTGCTGATCTTTAAATAAGCGCCATTCTGTTTTGACCCCATCTTTTTCAGCTTCTGCAAAAGCACCGTATAAAAGGTTATATGACATTGTTTTCATGTTTCGTTTATGGGCTAACTCAATATATGATTTAATCGTCTGCAGAGAGGTTGGACGATTGGCAATGTCCTCCCAATGGAAGGCAGACTCATTGTTTTCTAATTTAATTGGCTGATGGTGTTTATAATGCCAATCATAAAATTGCAATCCATTAATGTGAAAACGATTCATCCGGGAAATAACAGACTCCATGTCTTTGTTCGATATTTCTTGAAACTTTGAGAGAAATCCATATCTCGGAAATTTAGACCAATCGCTTGAAACATCAACAGCAATTGTTTGCTGATCTTGTTTATTTTGAGAATCTAACTTTACACGAACTAAATATCCTCTGAAATCCTCTTTTGGAGGCTTCCATGTCCAATGTATTTCTTTTTTATCTGCCTCCACCTTTTGTTTAGAGATGACGTCATTTAAATGATAGTAGGTGACTTCTACCATTTCATCAGAATACTCTTTGGGTAATTTAGCCTTAAAATGAACGGCTTCATTCGGTTTATATGAAGCTTTATCAGTTGTTAGATGGTGTATAATGCTGTTGCTTTCTTCTATTATTTGCGGTTTCTTTTGAAAAAAGAGAGACTTTATTGCAAACACAGTGACGAATACTAGTAATATCATAGAAAACAAGATAATAATGATTGGTTTCTTTTTTGAAAGCATACAAACTAACTCCCCGTTACAAACGACTAGTGTCTTGATGGTACCCAAATCTCTTAGCCTGTTTGACTAAAGGATAAGGTTTTTATAAAAATATTGAATTTAAGTTGAAACATACTTTCTTTTCAAGAAGCCTGACTAAATTCTAATTGAATATAGTCAGACCTCACCTTTATTGGTTAACTATCATTGGAGAATGTTATCATTCCGCTTTTGGACCATAATCGGCATCAATGATTTTATCCAGCGGGTGGCCGCATTTAGTTAAATTTTCTACTTCAGTACCTATATATAAATCTGTCTGAAAGTATCCATTCGGTAATTCAACTTGAACCGTATAGGTACCTGGCCCATATACATTTGTTACGTTATCAAAGCTAGTTTGCCCCTCATATGGCTTTCCGTCTTCTTGAGGTACTGTCCCTTTCGGATAAGAATAGCTTGTAAAACTAATCTCAATTGGGTCCATGCCTTCAAGGATCGTAAATGTTGCAGTTCCTTTATTCACACTGCTATTGAAAAATTGATCGAAAGGTCGCTGTGATTCAATCTCTTCCGTCAATCCAGCTTCATTATTTATCGTGATGGAACCGCTCCACAATTCTCCCTTTCCTGGATGTCCAACGCGCTGATAAGCTTTAAACATATAGTTCCCGTCTAAAAGCTCTTCTGGTGTATACGTTAATTCTTGTGTTTCACCAGATGGTAACGCGTTAACAACGCCAGAGTAAACCACCTTACCTTCTTTAGGATTACCATTCTCCGACCAGTAAACCTCGTATACTACATCCCCCTGCATGGCTTGTGAGTCCTGACCATTTTTTATCGTTGCTGAAATGCCATTGCACGTTACATATTCAGAGATAAATGATAATGAGCTTTTATCCCATGAAGATTTATTTTGTTTAGACCCATTCTGGTAGCTGACTTTTTCAGCTTGTTCATTCTTTATTGAAGCAGCAAATGTTGTATGTACAGGTTGTATAAATGAAATTGACAGCAATGCTGCAGTTATAATACCAGCAGATAGTTTAATAAGCTTTTTCACATGACATCCTCATTTCAAACAAACTTTTCGTTTTCCAATATTTTTAGAGATGACTAGTATATTCTTTTAATTAAGAAGAAGGTGACTCAATACGATCTAACATAGTGTTATTGGTCACCCTCTTTTTCCTACTAAACTTTCAATCGTTTTTATCCCATTCTTACCGGGCAGTAAAACCCCGACCTAAAGATTCTAGTAAAGCAAAGATGATAGGTGGGGGATGAAGCCCCCACACTGATGGCAGTCACGCTTTATCGAATTTGAACTTCTTTCTTCTCATCGGCTGGGATGCTTACATAAAGAACTTTCGCTTCTGTATCATAGAAGAACGTATTTGTTTTACCTTGTGTTTCTGCAAGAGAACCAACCTCTTGATATTTGCTGTTTCCAGCTTGAATTCTCGATGGTTTTTCCGCATTGTTTAATTTCAATGTGTATTGCTGTAATTTTGATTCTCTGAAATTTTTCACTTCTCGTTTTTGTTTAAATGTAATTTTATTGCCCTTACGTTCTACTTCAAATGATGTTTCGTTGTATTCACCTTGTTTGTAGTCTTCTGTTGCTCCATCATCCTCGAAGAACGTATATGATGCGTTTTTGTCTAAATACGTATCAAGCACAAGGTTTGTTAAAGGTTTTTCACCTGTGTATTGCTGTACTTCACGAGTTGGAATCATTGAGTCCTTCTTCACGAAAATCGGTAAATGACCAAGCGGAGCATCTACAGTAAGAGTTTGTCCACCTTGATATTCTTCACCAGTCCAATAGTCTGTCCAGTTTACTCCCTGTGGTAAGTAAACGGTACGGGATGTTTGACCTTTCGTAATTACAGGTGCAAGCATCATAGAATCGCCGAACATGTACTGGTCACTAATATCATTTGTTTTTTCATCATGTTGGAATTGATAGACAAGCGGTTGATGTACCGGTTTACCACTGTCAGTTGCTTCCCTGAACTCAGTGTATAAGTATGGAAGTAATTGATAGCGCAGTTCGATATACTTCTTGCTGATTTCTTCAACTTCCGGACCAAATGCCCATGGCTCTTGACCTTGTTTAATTTCAGATTTTGCATCACTATCATAATGGATACGTGAGAATGGATAGAAAGCTCCTACTTCCATCCAGCGAGCAAACAGCTCTGCGTCTGGTCGTTTAGCAAAGCCACCAATATCAGTACCAACGAAGGATACACCTGATAGACCAATATTAGAGATCATCGGGATGGACATTTGCAAATGCTCCCAATTCGATTCGCTGTCACCAGTCCATAATGCAGCCCAACGCTGTGTCCCTGCATACATGTCACGTGTTAATACAAACGGACGAGTTCCAGGCTTGTGTATATCAAAGGCTTGGTGAGTAGCATCAGCTTCATCATGGCCGTATAAATTGTGATACTCCGTATGCATAATTTTGTTATCTTCTGTACCAAAATAAGCATCCAAAGGCAAGGTATGGTGCATCTTGTCATTGTCGATAAATACGGCAGGCTCATTCATATCATTCCAGATACCGTCAATTCCTTCATTGAATAAGGTATCGTGGTTTTTTGCCCACCAATTGCGAACTTCTTGTTTAGAGAAATCAGGGAAAGCAGAATCTCCAGGCCATACCGGACCGATGAACGGTGTTCCGTCTGCATTTTTCGCCCAATAATCATTCTGCGTACCTTCCTGATACATCCGATAGTTTTCATCTTGTTTTACGGCTGGATCGTTGATTGCGATCGCATGGAAGCCAGGCATTGATTTTAGTTGTTTTAACGCTTGTTTGTATTGTTCATTCCATGTAAAGACACGGTAGCCATCCATATAGTCAATATCAAAATGCATTGTGTCTAATGGGATTTGCTTTTCACGGTATGTTTCCGCAACTTTTACGATTTCATCTGCTTTATATTCCCATTTACTCTGGTGTAAGCCCAATGACCACTCTGGAGGAGCTTCCATTTTACCTGTTAAATCTGTATAACGGTCAAGGACATCGCCGATTTCCGGACCGTATGCAAAGTAATACGTTAACTTCCCGCCATTTGCATAGAAATAGTAGTAATCATCGGATTCAGTTGCCATTTCATAGTAGGACCGATGTGTATTGTCAAAGAAAATCCCGTATGCCTTTTTGTCTTTTAAACCAATGAAAAATGGGATTGTTGTATATACGTATTTTGAATCCTTCGTATAAGCGTATGCATCAGTGTTCCACATGCCGATGCTGTCGCCTCGTTTGTTTAATTCCAAGCCTGCTTGCTCACCAAAGCCATAAAAGTCTTCATTTTGATCTGTTTTCTTAAAGACATAAGGCTTTCCGTTTTCATATCCTGAAGTCTTATCTTGATTAACATAATCCTCATTGATCACATTTCCTTGCTTATCAAGGAAGCGTACACCAAATGGCTTCAACTTAATTTCAACCGTAAGTTCATCTGTTTCTAACGTATAAGTATCTTTGCTTTCCATTGCTTTAAATGCTGGAGTATCCCATTCAGATTCTTTTTTTGCAATTCCTCTTGATTCGAATTCTTTTTCACCTTTATTTAATACGGAAACTTTTACAAAATCTTTGTCAAATAATCGAATGTATGCATCATTTGATCCTAAGTCCAATTTGACACCGTTTGAAAGCTTCTCAACTCCTTGAACAGAAAGCTTTTGAAGTTTTTCCTGAGCTAAAGGTGTGTCTGCTTCAGGCTGTGTAACAGCTAGAGCACCTGGAGCTGCTGCAGATAAACAAATAGTAGCTGCAAGTGATGCACTGGAAATCATTTTTAAATATTTTTTCGGTAAGTTCATGTTTCCACCTCTAAATATAATTTTAAATTGCTAGTAAGATAACGCATTTGAACTTCTTTTTCTCATCAGATTGGATTCTACATTCATTTCATTGATCTAACCTTCTACGATAGTAAAATGATTTCAAATCTAGGACATCTTCATATCTACTTTTTTAGAACATCCCTCCTTTCTCTGTTCATTTTTCAATCACGAACATCTTTTGATTCCCGGGTACACTACCAAGTTAGCAACTAGGAGAGTTTAGAACAATCGGTTAAAACTCCTACCTGGAATATGAATGGCTATTAAACCATCATAAAATGGGTTGAAAATTAATCGTTTAAAATGGGTTCAATTAGCGTAGATCTTGAATTGGAATAGCTTTACATTTTCTTTACATGCGAGAAGAAAACGCATAGTTCCGGGCTGAAAAAATGGGTATTTTTAGAAAATGGTAGACTATGAGTACTAAGGGACTTTTCTTTTTATAGCTTCCATTAGGGCTTGTCAATCTTTTATTTTTCGTTTATCACTTAAAATATGACGAATAACTCCACCTCATTTCCTAAATAAGGGTATAGTTGAAAATAATGGAAAATAATTTACTCGTTTTGTAGTTAATTTTGAGGGGGGGTAAAATTTTACTATCTTTCCTCAAAATAAAACACCTCCACAACTGAAGATGGAGAAAAATGATATGTTAATAGGGGAATAACAGACAAGCAGGTGTTCTTTACCAAAACCTTCCTTGGTCAATCGCTCTCTGCACCCTTTACAATGATGAATAGTAAGAAACGAATAAGGCGGGGTTTCATGTTCCGAAAAAAATTTCTATATAGAAGATTTTCAACTAAAATCATCGTGGCCTTTCTGCTTGTGATTTTTATATCGACTTTATTTATCTCTTTATCTTTTTACTTGGAGTCTAATTCAATCCTAAAGAAAAACGTGCGGGAATCTACCGTTCAAATCACCAAACAGACGGCGGAGTCACTTTCTTTCATATTAAATGTTGGAATCGATACCTCTGATTTTATTAGCAGTGATCAGAACATCCAAAAAGCTGCATTAGAATTAGAAGGCAATTTAACTTTCAATCAGAGAAGAAATACACAATATATAAATACATTGCTGAATAATTATGTCTATTCCAACTCCTTCGTCAAAATTGTTTATGTGCTGAAAGAAGAAGGCACCGGCTGGGGCAGCGGAACCTTCTCAGAAGCTAGACTTAAAAATATACGGTTATCAGACCAGGAATGGGTAAAGGAAGCCCTACATAAGGATGGAGAATTGGTTTGGCAGGGGCTTCAGTATGACGATTTCAACGGGGGCGGAATTAATACGGACTTAATTCTTCCTGTCGGCAGGGTCCTGAAGGATTTTGACACGCTGAACAATATCGGACTAGTACAAGTTCATTTAGACGGGCGGTCAATTCTTAAAACAATTGAGCAATTAAAACTTGGGAAGACGGGAAAATTTTTCGTTGTTGATAAGAACGGAATGATCATGATTGATTCGAATTTAGACAGTATCAATAAGAAGGTAGAAAATCCTGATTTGTATCACTATATTGTTGGGAATGATGCTGTTGAATTCGAATTTGAAGTGAATAGCCTACCATATTACGGTGTCAAGCAGCCGCTTAGCAATGGCTGGATGCTAGTAAGTACTGTTCCGATCCATGAGATCAGTGGACAATTGGATCGGCTCCAATCCTGGATCATCGTTTCAGCCGGAGTATTTTCATTGCTTGCGATTGGGATTGGGCTTTTCATTGCCAGCCGAGTTACAAAGCCTATTAGACAACTGTCCGGGAGCATGCTTCAAGTTCAAAAAGGTGATTTAAAAGCTAGAGCGAATGTGGATTCCTCTGATGAGATCGGCTTTTTAAGTAAGCAATTTAATGAAATGCTTTTTGACATCGACAATTTAATGCAACAGGTGAAAACGGAGCAGAGTGAAAAGCATCATGCTGAGCTTCGTGCTGTTATGCACCGAGTTCATCCCCACTTTCTCTTTAACACACTTAGCACCCTGCGCTGGCTGATTAATTCGAATCAAAACGAGCGCGCTTCACACGTGTTGTCCGCACTCACCCATCTGTTGGAGGCAAATATGGCCAAAAGCGGCAGCATCATTATGATTGAGGAGGAACTGGACATTATCCGGAAGTATTTGGTCATTTTGGAGCTTCGCTACGAAAAAACCTTTCACTTAGCGTTAGACATAGAACCAGGTACCGAAAAGCTCCTTATCCCCCGCATGCTTCTTCAGCCTGTAGTGGAAAATGCGATATTCCATGGTATCGTACCAAAGAATACAGACGGACGAATATCGATAAAGATTCATTTTGATGACGGGGATTTAGAATTCCTTATAACCGATGATGGCTTAGGCATTAGTGATGATAAGGTAAAGGTATTGAATAATCCGGAGAATGCTGTTGAAAAAGGAAAGATAGGCATCGGTTTACGTCATATCTTTGACACACTAAGGCTATATTACGGTCAAAGTTGGGATTGGTCGATTTCCAACGGGTCAGACCAAGGAACTGCTGTGCGTATTCTATTAAAAAATTGGGAGCTGACACAAAAAAATTAATGCACCAGGAGGAACATTATGTTTAGAGTTCTTATTGTGGATGACGAGCCTGTTATCAGGAAAGGTATTACATCCTTTATTGATTGGGAAAAGGAAGGAATAATGGTTGATGATCAATACGCCAACGGTGCCGAAGCCCTTTCTGCACTTGAAAAACAACCGTATGATATTCTCATTACCGATATAAAAATGCCTCTGTTAGGAGGGATTGAACTTACGAAGAAAGCACTAGAGCTTTACCCATGGCTCAAAGTCATCCTGATCAGCAACTATAGTGACTTTGAATACGTTAAAGAAGGTCTTAAACTCGGCGCGGTCGATTATTTGTTAAAGCTAACTCTAAAAAAGGAAGACCTTCTTGCTGTCCTCAGGCGCTGTATCACGATGCTGAAGGAAGAACGTAAAAAGGATTCTGAACTGAATCGCTATCAACAAGAGGCCGTCTATCTTGAAAGAAAACGTGTCGAACAGGAAATGAAAAAATTGATCGTGCAAGAGCAGCCCTCCTTTTCTTCAACCGAGTGGGTACCCTCATGGTTGGAACATTCGTACGCTTGTGTTTTTCTTATGCTTGATGGTGCAGAGGAATTGAGGGAAAATCACGGCTTTCTCTATATGCAATTCTTATTAGAGGAATGGCAGAAAATGTTTTATAAGCAAATCGAGATTGGGACCGCAATGATTGTCGCTGAAAGCAGTTTGTTTCTCATCTTACCTGATCTTAATGGGGCAGAGCAACAGCAATTAATACAGTGGAAGCAGTTCATAGAAAAGGAATGGCACGTTTCAACATCGGCAGGTATCGTGACAGAGCAAGGTATTAACAACTATTTTAAGGGATTTACAGACAGTTTTTCAGCCTGCCAAAGACGTTTTTTTGAAGGCCTTGGCGGATTTTATCATATGAACCGTTCAGAAAATATAAAAATTGATAAAAAAATCCATGATTGGTGTCCATTCTTCGATATGATCAGTAATGGAGATCCAACTTCATCTGCAATTGAATATGCACTTAAACTCTGGAATGGCGGTTCCCTGCCTTCAGAACAAGTAAAGCAGGAGGCTTGTAGTCTTCTCACGGGCACTTACCGATTGCTCGGAGCAGAAGAATCCATGCTCCCAGAGCTGCATGATTTGCTTTTCAAAGCGGAGACAATTGATCAAATGGTATCCATGCTGGTTTGCCAGCTAGAAGAAATCAGGACTACGTTTACACCAAAACTGATTGATCATGGATATGACGAGGAATTAATAAAAAAGGCACTGGAATACATAGCTGCCCATTATACAGAGAACATAACACTGCAGAGTGTTGCAGATATTGTGCATCTAAGTAAAAGTTATTTCAGTCTCTATTTCAAAAAACAAACAGGCCGAAATTTTGTCGATTATCTGATTGAACTGCGAATCAGGGAAGCGAAGCGCCTATTAGTGGAAAATGAAAATCGAATTTACGATGTAGCTGAAGCCGCCGGCTTTAAAGACGTAAAATATTTCAGTAAAGTGTTTAAAAAGGTAACCGGATTAACTCCAATGACCTACAGGGAAAAACACCAGGTGAGCAGGATTGGCTAGATTAAGAAAGGATGTTACCATTATGGGATGGAAGCTTGCAGCCTATTTATTTATTCTCGTATTGTTAGCAGGTTGTAAAAGTCAGTCTATGATTTCCGATCCAAAGCAGGTTCAATTGCTTCAAAATGATGATGAAAAAACAGTGATTACGTTTTGGCACACCTACAACGACAAAGAAACGGAGCTGTTAGAACAAGAGTTGATCCCTGCTTTTGAGCGTGAGCATCCGAACATGCGGGTCGAGTCGATCAACTTTGCTTTTAATAATGAATTAAAGAACACATTAATCGCACGTGCCTCATCAAACCGTGGCCCAGATGTGGTCCGGCTTGATATCGCCTGGGTTCCTGAGTTTTCGCTTAAAGGACTTCTTATACCCTTAAACATGCTCCCAGGTTTTCAAGATATCCAAAGCAGATTTTCTCCTCATGCAATGGATGGAGGCTACTACAAAAAAAATTATTATTCTCTTCCACTTAATATTTACACGAAGACTGCGATCTTTAACCGTGAGCTTCTAAAACAAGCCGGTTTTTCAAATCCACCACGCACAATGGAAGAAGTGATTGAGATTGCTCATCAACATCGCTTTTCGATCGGCCTCGGAGGATTGGAACCTTGGGATACGATTCCTTATATATACAGCCTTGGTGGGGCCATATCCGATAAGAATTTCAACAAAGCTTCCGGATATTTAAACAGTCAAGAAACCATCAATGCTGTGAACCAATTGACATCACTTTATAAAGAAGGACTTATTAATCTTCCTGATCAATCCGGTGATGACAAAAATTTTGAACGAGTAAAATCCGGAAATATCCTTATGACGGACGAAGGCCCTTGGTTCTACAGTCTATTAGATAAAGCAGAATTGAATCGTGCCCAAAATCTGACCATTCCAGTACCGTTTCCACATGATAATGGCCCTGTATCGATTATTGGCGGCGAAAACCTCGTGATTATGAAGGGCAGTAAACAACCGGCTGCGGCATGGACTTTCATGAAATGGATGACAGACAAGAAGGCGCAGCTTCGCATGGCGCAAACTGGATTGATGCCAACGAACCTTGAGGCAGCCAAAGCTATGAACATACCGAAAGATTCTTATCTTCAATTTTATAAGGTGGCAACGGAGAATGCTTTTTTATGGCCTAAAGTTAAGAACTGGAGTACGATCGAAAAAGTTTACTGTGAATACTTGATAAAAATATTTGCAGGTGAATTGTCTGTTAAGGATGGTTTAGATCGTGCGGCAAGTGAAATAGACAAGCTATTAGTTGATTCGTGAAGCAAATAATTTTATTTAGTTCCTCTACAATTTTGATTCTAGCAGTAAAAAGAGCCGGAAAAGTTTCCGAAAATTTACACGAACTTTTCAAAAAAGGTTTTGATTTTATGTTTGGCAGCGGTATGGACTCAAAATAAAGTAAGATCTTCCTCAAATCCCACTGCATTTTATGCACATCATTATATTTGTTGGTATGACCTTTCTTGGGCCAGCCAACCGTCTCTTGTCATAAGATGTTTCTCAGCATCTAAATTAAGCAGAATGAAACATATAGGTAAATAAAATAAGTTTCGTCAACCTCATTTATTATCAGATGTTTGAACTTAGTTTTAAGGCTTTTTGTTTGAGTTTATTTTTTTCTAATTGGGAAGATTTGAAAATAACACCTAAAGCTCTTTTCTACTTTACTGTTCCAACTGAATTAAGCTGCTTTTTCAACTTCTACGTTTGCTCGCATATGAGGGATATCCTTTAACATTCGCTCTTCACTAAACTCAAATTGTTTCTTACCAATGGAAAAGAATATACGTATTAGCTTATTGCACAAGGCGATCAAAGACTGCATTTTTTTAGAGGTTTATCTGGGCGCTGCGTGTAATAGGCATGTAGCGCTTTAAATAATCATGCAAACCCTGAAGAGGAGAGCCCTCAGCTTCTTTCTACCTCTTTTTGTGATCTTTGTTTGCCCCTTATGCTTGCCTGAAGTGTTCTCTTTCAAGCTTAATCCGGCTAGCTTTATGATTTGTCTAGGGTGGGAATAGTCTTGAAGGTTTCCCACTTCCGCAAAGAAGCCGGCAACCGTATTTCTCCCTACTCCCTTAATAGCTAACAATTGTTGAACACAAGGGATATGTTCAATTAGGTTACCTATCTTATTATCTAGTTCTACGAACTTCTTTTGAATCAAGTCATATTTATCAAGCAGAGTAGCTAGTTCTAATTTGGCCATATTAGATCTTTGGCACAGTCCGATGGACTCTTTAGCTGCTTGTTTTAACTCTAGTATTTTGTTTATTCCTACACTGCGACTAACTGCTTTTCGTAAATGGTCCAGTGAACCGAATTCTATTCCTCTATAGTCTTGGGCACGTGCCACATGCTTGAATTTCACAATATCAACGCCTATAATAAGAGTCTGAGAAGTAATTTGAGCAATCTTTTCATTTTGGTTATAATTCATTTTAAGACCTCCTGGTATTTGTTGATTGTCCTTTTTTGCTGGCCAGCTTTAGGACTCTCTCATTCTACCAAGAGGTTCTTTTTTTTGTTGTAACCTCATTTTCATTCATTACAGGAATGCTGCCTCTTTTCTACAATAAGCAATCCAATACTAAAAGGCTTTAATCCTTATAGATCCACGTTTGTTGAATAAAGAGGGTAATTATTATAAAATTAGGTTAGTTACATATTTTGGATAAAACCTTTGTTTGAGAGGTGAATTTCTTTGAAGACAAGAGATATAAGAGTCTGGATTCAACTTAAATATCGCCATCTAATTAACTCTCAAAATAAGCATAAGAAAAGCTCACGAAGAGATTTGTTTGTTTTACTTATTTTAATCCTTGCCTTACTCCTATCAATAACACTTACTGGTACAAATTTAGAGCCCGATAAAAACTTAATTAATTTCGAAAAAGTGGAATAAAGGTAAATTATATTTTTAATTCTACTTCAATAATACTCCCTCAATAAACAAAGTAAAAACTCGCGTTTTCTCCAGTATTCTCAGTATTTTATAGAATGTTATTTTAGAGTTTAAGCTCGTTATTATGGTTGGATTTATCTCGTAAGGATAAATTTGGTCCTTACCAAAAAGACTGATAGCTCATTAACCACTTACTTACAAAAAATGGTGGATGATAAAAATATGATTGCACTGGAGGATGTCCACATTTCTCATGGAGGTTAACCCTCCCATGCCTAAAAGGGGCATCATACCTTCTTGGATTAATGCCCCTTTTACTATGAGTATTTTTTTCACAAAGCTTCATTAGTAATTTTATAATTTTTATGATTGACTATGGTTGTAAGTGGTTGGTTTTTTTCTTTATTGTATCCATACTCAACAATGACAGAATTTTCTCTTACAACCGTAACATTTCCTTTATAGCTTTCCCCTTCACGTTTAAATAATATATTGTCCCCGATTTTAGCAGTTGCCATTTTATCACCTCGATCTTATTATTTTCAGCAAGGATAAAAAAATGCAGGAACAATTAAAATACAAACTGTAGTTATTGCGAAAAAAAGAAGGCTGCCGTAGCAACCCCTACTGTTCCACTAACGCCCCCGTTATTGAAACAACTACAAACTCTCTGGCAAGTGATATTTATACATATCTAATGTATTTGTATTTTCTTCTAAGACAGCCACAATTTTGGGATGAGGCTTAGAATAGATAACTGGATAATCCTTTTCATCAAGTTTTTCATTAATGGGAAAAGCTAATTTTTCTTCTTCAATTGAAAATTCAGCATCAATTCCCTCTTTATTTCCACGAGCATCTACCCTAATCCATTTATTAAATGATTTAAAGAAGATAGCATTTAAAGCGTGAATACAATACCCTTTATCTGGAGTATCAAATAACATCAATCTTTGATAACAAAAACCTGTTGGTATTCCCTGTAAACGCAATAAAGCCGCTAATAGGTGTGACTTTGCATAGCATATTCCCTCTTTAAATTCTAATACTTCTGAAGCATTACGAGTAACTCGCTTCGATTGAATATCCCAAGAATGAGAAATTTCATCACGAACAAATTCAAAAGCTATTTTAGCTTTTTCAATTTCCGTTTGAGATGGATTGAAAAGTTCAGCTGCTTTCTTTTTTATATTTGGATTAGAATAATTAATTTCATTTAATTCGAGTAAATAGTCATCTAGTTTTTCCGATTCACAAAACAAATTCACACCCCCCTATATTAAATTGAATAAATATGTATATATAAACATTATTATACAACCTTTATTAGTTGAATTAAAGGATTTGTTATTGAGCTAACCTGCCCCTTTTCTACAATAAGAAAAATTTCACCGTAGCGTTCCGTATCTTTAACTCTATCCCCGGTTAATTGAAGAAGAATAGCTGCCTTTTATGATAGCTCTGTTTTATCATTAGCGAGATTCGTTATTTGCTTGTCACTTTTCATTAATAACCAACAAAAAGAGCCCTTGAAGGACTCTTAAAAATATCTTTAGTTATTTCTTGAGATAAAACGGGGCAAATCTTTGCAGGTAAATATATTATGATGTGTATAGGTAAGGAATAGGAATATTTCCATCCAGTCAGAACACACCCAATGAAAGAATGGTTCGGCTATACAAGCAGAAAAAATTGCAAACAAAATTGCTTTTATTACTGGATTAAGATTAGGTTTTATTTGCAGAATAAACATGACCGATACTGGCATTAATGTAACATCCCAAGGAAAATAAGTTGGAAGTACAGGCATTACATTAAATCTATAGTGCCAAAAACCAAATTGGTCTCCTACCACATCCAAACAAAGTGATACAATCAATACGAAAAAACCAGCATATAAAATACGGTCGGTACTATCCTTTTTTCGGTATTTTATCCAAATAAGCCAAGGTAATATGGATAGTACTACCCCAAACCACCATAAACTTGAGAAGACTACGTGATTGGACCAATCTCAATTTTTTGTTGTATTACCTCTAGGGCCTGATTGGTATTATCATCAATTATCTTTTTTACATTTTCTTTATATTCCATTTATAATTCCACTCCAAAGGGCCGTAAACATATTAAATATTTTTGACCTATATGAATTGGATTTACTTCAGTGCATTAAAACTGGTAGACCTTCCTGAATCTGGCCTTTATTGCGTAGACCCTGCAAGGTGAGGACAGTAGCTTGCGGAATGGCCGCTGCTTGGTCAAATGTCATACTAGTTGGTTTTAGGACATTGCATCTTCATGTGTACTTACAAATCTGCAATTCCCCCTAGTAAAGTGCATTAAATACTAAACACATACTTTTCCTACAAAAAGGAAACCTATAATTAAGTTAATTAATGGGGGAATTAATTATGTTTCCAGGATATAAAGCAAAATTAATGTCAATAATTGCAATGGGGATAGGGTCCGCTATCCTTACCACCATTTTTAGTTCAATTCTTATTTATTACATATTAAGAATTGATACTAGGGTTAATCAGCTGTCTAATCGCTAGGTGCATAAACCTAGCTTCTTTTTAAGACGCAATATGTGTCAATTCATTTACTTATTGCAAAAAACAGCCCCTTTACTACAATAAGAAAGGCGATCTTCCTTATGGAAGGATCGCCCCCTTAAGTTAAAGAAGGGATATGTGTATCGATTATTTTCTATGCATTACAAATTGTGATTTGCTGTATTTAAAATTATTTTTTCCATAGAAAGGTATTAAATGTTCCTCGCAAAACAAGCTAATTACATTTATATGTGAAAGCTCATCTAACAGTTTTGATACCAGCTTTGTTCCAATACCTTCCTTACGATATGAAGTATGTATAACAACATCTTCAATATATGCTCTAAATTTCCCATCTGAAACAGCTCTTGCGAAACCAATCAGAGTATCGTCATTCCACGCACCCACTGATGGTACTTTATTTAACATTTCTTCAATATCTTTCTCTAGTCTTTCCTCCCACCAACCTACATCATTATATAGTCTCATAACATCAATGGCTTTGATTTGTCTTTCAGTAAAGGTCGATATTTCTATATTCAAGTTTTGCTCCTCCAAATGACTTTTACCTAATTTTACATAATAATAAGCGAGGAGTCTTTCTTTAACTAAACTCCCCGTTAGCTAAACAAGCAAAAAAGACCGTCGCAGCGATAAAATTATTTTTAACTATTGTTACCCGTATATTTAAGTACACTATTTCAACAAAGGGTTAACAGTTTTTTATTACAGGAATGATGCTTTTCTTGGTAATAATATAAGGTTATTAAATGTTTCTTAACCTGTTTTATTTTGGATTTCTTAATCCAAGGATCATCTTTTGTTGAAAATGTTTTGAACCTTCTCTCTCAAACTTCTCTTCCAAAGACTCCTCAAGTCTTGTTTGATCAATTACTACTATATTCCCTTCCTCATCTTGTTCAAATTCCTTCATTGATTTCTCTAAAGCACCTTGATTAGACTGTTTAGCTGCTACCAATAAATTCTTAATACTTCTCAAATCTCTTGCAGGTATCTTTCCACTCAATTCCTTCAGGGACTCTACTACAACATCATAGTCCTTGATTAGCGACCTTTCCCTCATACCATAGTTATACATGGTTACTCTATACTGATTAAATGTTTTTCTCATTTTTTGCAATAGCGCGTGGTCAAAATAACCCTTTTTATCTCTCGTCTCAATCTGGTAATCTGCCATTGTATAATAAATATCATTTAATTCTTTTGGAATTTCTAGAGAAGTATTGCTTTCGTTTATAATCCGATCAACTGATGCCACCGTTTCTGCTGAGGAATGGGTAGAGAACAATTCTCTATATTTCTCTAATAACTTTACTCTCGCCTGAAACGGGGACATACTTTTTTTCATTTGAGGAAGAATGTCTGAAATTGCTTGGGACATCATCGTGTTAAAGTTAGCGAATAATCTATAAATATCTTTCGCTTTATTAAAGGGAATCACTTGCCCATTGCGGTCTATGACTAAGTGTCCACTTATTCCTTTTTGAATTTTAATTAGATATTGATTTATAAAATAATACTCTGTCCCATCATAGTAAGCATAATCCCACATATCCCATTTCTCATAAAACTTTTTATAACTTTTGATACTTTCAATTTGTCTAGATGTTGGCTTTGTATTAATCATCGATAGCTTTTCACTGTTTTGAACTTCAGACATTATTGTACCTCCAAAAAAAAAGGATCTTTATTTATTACGAACAAGTACGTTTAAAGTTCCTTATTTAACTAAACTCCTTTTGTGGAAGAAGAAAAAACGGACCTCCACAGCGATCACTTTCTTAACTCTTGCCCCTTTAGCTTAAGTGCAACTCTTCACAATGCATAAAAAAATCATTATGATATTAAAAAAAGTCCTTACAGTTAAATGCAGAAGGACTTTAAATGTGTAATTTACGATTATTTCTTATTAATTCATCTTATTGGATGCCATTGGAGGCTGTTCTAACCAACCATTTTTAATCATAATATTAGCGCCATCTTCAGAATACATCTATCATCTAGGGATAGCAGGGCCCCTTTGGATGGCTCCCTAAATAAAAAATCCCAATGCATATTTAATTCCTTCTTCGACTTCACTCGTTTCATATCCTTCTAAATCTTCCTGTGAAATTTCAAGTTTTGTTTTGGATAGTGAATAACCACTGTCTAAATTCACATCTAATGTTACTTCGTATCCAGTTTCAGTTGGTTTAATTTCAATAATATCGTAGTCACGTATGGCAGTACCTGTTTCATATTCAAATGGTTCTAATTCAGACATTCCTTACCCTCCCGATAATAATATAATCATTCTACTTGGTTGTATTTTATCCAAACACCGCCATAAATATTTTAATGCAGTAAAACACCAAAAACACCTGCCTCCCTTTACATCTCAGGAGGTCCAGGCGTTTTTTATAGGTATTGGGTGCACGAACAATGTTCTAATTGTCAGGAATTCTGTTCCCCTTGTTGGATGGTAAAGCATAGAGTCCATACACCATCTTTTAATATTCTCCCTTACTTATATCTACTTAATATTTCTTCTGGAATATGACAATAATCATTTGGATATCTAGCTAACCTATCTTGATGTTCTTCTGCACTTCTCACATAGTTTGTAAGAGGTAATACTTCAACAACTATAAGGTCATAATCATTTCTCTCACTAAGAAACGCCATCGCCTCTATTAAGTGTTCAGGCTTTTCACTATATACTCCTGTTCTGTATTTCTTACCAACATCCTGTCCTTGTTTATTCAAACTGTATGGGTCAATAATTTCAAAAAAATATCCCATTAATTCCTTGATCGTTACAACCTTCGGATTAAATCCTGTTTTTACACATTCAGCGTAGCCATCATAATCACTATCAAGTGTTTGACTTGTTCCATTAGCTCTTCCCGCTTCTGTAAACTTAACTCCAGGTAAAGTTTTTATAAAAGCTTGTACTCCCCATAAACATCCACCTGCAAAATATACTATTTCCATATTGACTCTCCTCTTTGTTTAAACACCCAAAATTTTTATTCTAAGTAAATAAAAAAGGAAAAAACTGCAGTTAGTTACTATGATCCGGCTTATTCAAATTACTGTTTTAAACACATTCGGATAACTAATCGTATTCAATAAAAAGAGCATTAATCCCTTCTAAGATCAATACTCTTAACAAACCTTGTTCAACTATGCTGCTCCGTTAGTAAATTAACTTCTAGAACAGTTAGTATCCTTTTGATGTTTTTGTGTTGTACGTAAGTTTTTCCAATTTACTTTCAATTGAAAAACAAGTAATCACTACTACAACTACTCTAATTGATTACTCCTCATACTTTTCTTTTAACTCTTCATATACTTTAAAAGCTACATCATATAATTCACTATCGTCACTAACACGATAATATTCATTCTCATTAGAGATATAGCAAATTGATTTAGCATCACAGACAATCTGACCTGAAATTTGGTCATTATGAACAAATGAAATTGTGATAGCCTCTTCATAATCAATTTCTTCTGTTGTGGTTCCAATAGTTTTTAACTGATTATAGTGATTAACTAATAATTTTACTGTATCTGCATCAATTTTATTTAAACCATAATAGATACTTGAACCATAACCAATATCAAAATAATCAGCTTTAATTTCTTTCACATCTGCTGTATTTCCACATCCAACTAATGCTAAAACGGATATAAAAATGATTAAAACAACTTTTTTCATTTCCATCACCCCCAGCAACCAATTATTTAAAATAGACATACTTATACAGCAGTTTTAAGTTATCCTGCTCGTATGTTAAATTCAATCAAAAAAAGCATTAATCCTTCCTGGATCAATGCTCCAAATGAAATATCTTATTAAACTATCCAATTTATTATATGTTTCACCATTGATCACTAATTTAGTTGAGTCTTTATATTAATAATCAAAACTTTTCTAATACTAACCATAATGAATTAGAACTAGTACATGTGACTAGATTCTCTTTTTAACATCTTCTCTTATTAACTCAATAATATTATCAGATAAATTTGCTGGAAGAGACGTACCATCTTTAAAAACCCATGTATTAATTATTTCAAGGTCTGCTTTTTTAAAAGTAATGCTATAATCTTTATTTTGGTAAGCAAAATCAGTTGTCACGAATTCTTCACCATCAAATTTATCATCAATAATCATGTTATTTATTTCATAAGGCTTCATAATTAATCTCCTCGTTTCTCATTCTTTTATATAGAGTTAACTTTATATTTATGTTTATTCATTATTTCAACCAACCTACACAGGTTATCAAAAAGAAAAGGCAGCCTCATTATTTAAGAAACGCACTCGTTAGTTTATATTCAATTTTTCACAAACAATAAATTTTACCCTGTGACAGCAAGTAATAATGTAAGAGAATATTATTAGTAGGCGATACCTACACGTGATTTTATATAATTATTACTTTTAATCTGCTTATATGTAAAATCTGCTGTATCCGATACGTATATTTTATCTCCACCCACCGGCAAAAAATCACGTTCCACACGATATTCACCTATACTTTCTCCTTCCGGTAAATACGTAGGACATACAATAGTCCATTCGAGTGTTGATTGTTTAAGTATATCGTAAACTTTATGATGTTCTTCTGCTGCACGGGTTGATTTTCGTTTTGATTCACTTGACTGATAACGGAGTACGGTTGGCGTAGTTCTACTTTGTAAGATCCCTGCAGTTCCTATCGTGATAATTCGTTTTATACCTTCGTTTTCCATTGCTTTAATAATTAGTGGCATACTTTCTGAGAGAGTAGTTGTGCCATCAGTATTTAATGCACTAAAAACTACATCAATCCCATGCATTGCACGTACTATATCATTTTTATTTAAAACATTCCCTTGAATAATGGTTAAATTTTCACTATTTATTTGAATCTTCTCTGGAGTGCGAACTAATACAGTAACATTATGTCTATCATGAAGGGCATAAGTTACTATTTGACTTCCAACTCGTCCAGTTGCACCTAAAATTAAAATATTCAAAAGTAAAATCCTCCTTTTTACGAATTTAAATAATTACACTTTACTTTAAATATATAAATTCAAACTGTATTGATGTAAAGCACGTATTCCCTGACTATCTTTGAGTGTGGGGTGTTGAGAAATTAACTTGTTGAAAAGAGCGAGACTTATCTTTTTATTCAGCTACCTAAGTCTTGAAAAAAGAACTTCGAATAAGAAAAACATAGGGAGATTTTAGTCTTCCTATGTTTTCATTCATATTATTTATCTGTTTGTTCATGCTTCTTTTTCAAATACTCCGCACGTATTTTTTCAAGTTGCTGCTTTTTATCAAATTTGGCAGGCTTGTGTTTTTCATGATACTTTGTAACAGCTACCTTACCTTTGGTATCCAATTGATATTTCCCCACTTCGTTCACCTACTTTTCTTGTCCTTAAAGAGAATCTATTCACCAAATATAATATACCTTATTTTACTGAAGTAAACCTTATTACTTTATTAGTGTACTGCTAACTTTGCATATAACAGTAAAAACATTAAAAACTTAGTAAAATAATTCATCGCCAAATGGTATTCATTTCATTGCTACAATCAAAATTCCTTCGTCCAACCTTTCCATGAGGTGGATGTCAGTCATGTGCCCCACAGGGTCCTTGCCCGAAGTTTAGTTGCTTTGCTGACTAATCCGTGCTTCAAATGTACGAGATTTATAAAACTTAAAACTCTTTTCTACTTTACTGTTCCTACTGAATTAAGCGTCTTTTTCAACTTCTATGTTTGCTTTCATATGGGGGATATCCTGTAACATTCGCTCTTCACTAAACTCAAATTGTTTCTTACCAATGGCAAAGAAAATACGAATTAACTTATTGCACAGAGCTATCAGAGACTGCATTTTCTTTAGTGGATTATCAGGACGCTGTGTGTAATAGGCGTGCAGCGCTTTAAAGGCCGAATTCTTCGCAACCATAATCATACAAACCCTGAAGAGGAGAGCTCTCAGCTTCTTTCTACCTCGTTTGGTAATTTTTGTTTGCCCTTTATGCTTGCCAGAGGTGTTCTCCTTCAAGCTCAATCCAGCTAGCTTAATGATTTGTCTAGGATGAGAATAGTCTTGAAGATTTCCAACTTCCGCAAAGAAGCCGGCAACAGTATCTCTCCCTACTCCCTTAATGGCTAACATTTGTTGAACACCAGGAATATGTTCAATTAGGTTATCTATCTTAACATCTAGTTCTACGAACTTCTCTTGTATCAAGTCATACTTATCAAGCAGAGTCGCTAGTTCTAATTTAGCCATATCAGCACCCTGACGAAGTCCGATGGACTCTTTAGCTGCTTGTTTTAACTCTATTATTTTGTTTAGTCCTACACTCCGACTAACTGCTTTTCGTAAATGATGCAATAAGTACTGATCAGTGAAATGAATCAGTTCATGCGGTAAGGCTCCTAGCCTTAAAAACCTTCCCAACTCTTAAAGACGGTTAAAAACTCAGGAAAATACCGATCTAGCCAGTTGTGAATCTGGCTTTGCACCGTTTGAAGGTCATCAGTTAAGAGATCACGTATTTTTTTCGCCACACGGAGTTCTGCATAAACACCTTGTGGAATCGTTGGTTCAGCATATCTCCCGTCCTTGACCAGCTGTGCGATGACTTTAGCGTCTTTCACATCGTTTTTTGTTGGTGAATTATCGTCGAGTTCCTTACTTTTCTTTACATGTAGAGGATTAACGACGACAAACTTTATATGATTCTCTTTAAGAATATGAGCTAAATTCAACCAATAATGCCCGGTAGGTTCCATCCCTACGATCACTTTTTTCATGTGTTGTTTTAGCTTTAATTGATTGATCCAATCTAGAAACAGTTTAACTCCCGGCTTGGTATTCTCAAAATAACAAGGGGAGCCAAACTCCATTCCTCTTTTTTTATAACCAATAACCTGATTTAGTAAACAAAAAAATTGATTGTTGTTAAACTAAAGCCCCCTATATAATAGAATTCCTCTCTGTCCCTTATATTAGCTAATATAACTGCCTATTCTTCCCCGACCGGAAGATAAACAGTAAATGGTTTTAATTCTTCAGAAGAGACAAAGGTTGAAAAATCGAATAGTAAGATAGTATTTTTCAGCTTAAAGTTCTTTATTTTTTCATCTCCGTTTAAATCGAATGTAGATTGGTAGTGTGCTGTTGCTTTATCAATCATTTTTACTTTATTAAATGGAATTCCGTGGTTTTTAGGAGGCCACGGATTTTCCGGGTCAATTTTTGATATATATTTCTCATCTACTAACCAAAAAGCATATTCCAAGTTATGATTAATAATATCTAGTTTATGTTGACTCAAATTTTTCGAGGGCCCTGTAAGCTGATAATCAACTACTAGTTTCTCACCGTTTTGTGTAACATCATTTACCTGCAGGCCTAAATTAAGGCGTTGGCTTTTTAAAGTAAATGATTTCTTATCTAATAGCTGCTCTACTTTTGGAACTGCTATATTTAATTGTGGATAAATAGTTAGTGAAGTAGCACTAGAATTTAGCTTGGTCATCTCTGTCCGAACGGTACTATAATATACATCTTCTTGTTCAGAATCCTCGAGGTCTGTTTGATTTCCAAATCTATATACGTTTCCTTTATCATCAACAGCTTTTGAAATAATAATCTCATCACGCTTGTATTTTTCCACAGTCTCATAAACAAGTGAAGATGAAGCTTTTGCTGTAAGAATTTCTTTAATACGGATTTTGACTCCATCTTCCGGGTATCCTTGCTCATGATTTAGGGCAAGTGTAATGTTTTTATCTTGTTGAATAGGTATATTAAAATTCCATTCACCTTTTATACCGTTGATATTATGAATGGTTATAGGGAGAGTGAAATTCTCATTGAATGATTTATATGGATACTCCATTTTCCATTGAAAGTTATATCCATTATCTACTTTCTTTATGTCCGTTGACTTTCCGTTCAACCAAGGGTCACGATCCCCTTTATTGTGCTCAAAGTTAACATCAAAACTTACTTCCCCTTTTTCATTTCGCCCATTTTCAACTTCTTCGTCTACAAATCCTGTAATTGACACCACACTGCCATCAAAATACGCACTAGTCAATTTGACAGTCACTCCATTTTTTGTAATGGCTTGATTTAGTTCAGTAACGGCATTTTGATAATCTAAATCAACACCTGTTGTATCGTTAAATTCTTGAAAGATTGCTCCTATTAAAGGGGCATTAGCCAATACATTATTCATGGTAGGATTAAAAAATCCGGAGGCCACGGTTATACCAAGAATAGCAGCCGTAGTCGTTACACCAGCAAGAACCTTCTTTTTCTTTCCATATCCTCGATCCACATCTTTGTTTATTCCTTTGGAAATGGCGTTAAAAACTTTTTCTTTTGGCACAGGTATTTGTTCAATTGCATCATTTAGTTCTTTGTTATCCATGGCATTTGTCCTCCTCACTTTTATAAACCTTTTTTAACTCTGCTTTTCCTCTGCTTAAATATGTTTTGACGGTATTCTCTGGGATTTCCATCACACTACTAATCGTTTTGATAGAGTAATCGTAATAGTAGAATAAAATAATGGCTGTACGATAATTCAGTCTTAGCTGCTGAACGGCTTGTAGAAGCTGTGAAGACTCTTCAATGTTTGAATTCGATTCATCCAGCACGTTTGCTAATAATTCATCACTCATTGGAATGACATTGTCCCTTTTCTTTATCACATGTCCCGAACATCGAATCACAATCCTGGTGAGCCAGGTCGTAAAATACTCCGGATTTCTTAACGACTTGATGGATGTATAGGCCTGATAGGTTGCCTCCTGGACCACGTCCAAAGCATCTGCTTCGTTATGTACATAAAGATAAGCTGTCCGGTAAATTCTTTCATAATGTTGTTGAACTAACTTTTCAAAGGCGCTTTTATTTCCTTTGATTGCTTTTTTAACTAGCCGGTGGCTTTCTATTTCCATCTTTATTTAACCCCCTTTACTAATTAGTGGAATCTATTAACAAGAAAAGTTTCAAAAAGTTTAAGTATTTTCCAAGAAAAGCATATCATGCAATTAATATCCTAAGTTCAATAAAATGGCAAACGGAAACCATTTTTGGTTTCCGCTTGCCATTTTATTGATAGCTTTTCAATTTTTGTGTGTCTACAGCTAGATCATATAAAAGCACTTCTTATTGAATAAAACTGCCCTGTTGTTCAATAAGGACTTAAACAAAAAGAGCGGCTAATCCTTCTTGAATCAACGCACCTTTAAGGGGGCTAAATGGAAGTGTCCAAACGAAAGGTCTCATCTCTGAATCTAATTCCATCCTCGCCTTTTCGATATACATTTATGACATCTACCTTACAACGTGGTTGCTGTACCCACTGTAAATCTAATTACCTTGTAAAATCCGATAGACTTTTAAAGCACAAAGAATTTTCGGAAAATAACAATGTTCTTTCAATGAAGATACATCATTTTTATATGAAGTATCGTCTTTTGATTTAATTTGTATGGGAAAAGGGCAGACCTTCAGCACTTTAAAGCACCGGGGGTCAGACCCCCAGTGCTTTAATCCTCTCCTTCAATCGCAGTATCCATACTCCATACACTCATCGAGTGTACAAAAGGGTCACCTTCAATGCCATATAGTTCAAGACCTTTTGATTGATCAAGCGTTGGAAACACACGAGAAGATATGCTTTTTTCATTATTTATATAGGCTTCAACAATGGATTTATCAACAAATAGCTGCAGCTTTAAGATATTGTCTTCAAGATTCAATTCCCCACCTTGAATTCCCTTTTCAATATCGGGATTTAAACTTGATCGTTCGCGGTCAATATGAACGGTTCTGGTCTCGTTATCATAAAAAATAATGGTTTCTTCCCGATTACTTTGGTCTTTTAATAGTTTCAGTCCGACAGCTTTTGTATTTGAAACATCGAGTTCTAATTCAATTTCGAATTGATCGCTATTAATTTTTTCAAGCTGTTTATTCGCTTCAGCCATTGTAGTATTTTCAATCGTTAGCAGTTCTTCTTTTCGAAGTGATTGTATCTCTATAATCGGACGAATGCCAAGATCCTGCCCTTCATTTAAATAAATTTCAAGTGGCATCCCGGCTCCATGTGCCCATCCTGATTGATATTTGTCCACTTCTGAACGCCTATCCTGTAAGATACTCGTTACGATTGTGCGCTCCTTCTCGTCCACAAATCCTTGCGCCCCTGTAAAATGTTCACCATAATCAAACATTTTAGGCTCCTCAGTGTCAGGGATAAACTCCAATCTTTCTGGGTCCCAAGTTCCAATCCAATAAAATGTGAAGCGAGCAGCATATGGACTAGGAGTCATATAATAAGGACTAATCATAAATACATATTTTTGTTCTCCAGTTTCTTCGTTTTTAATCGGTACTAAAAACGGGAGTTCCCACACATCCCCTGTCCGAGGATATTGTCCTTTATCCCCAATCATTAAGGGTTTTTCGTATTTCCAATGTTCAAGGTCTTCTGACGTATAAAGCAAAGCAGTTCCTCCTGCATCTTCTACACCAGAGCCAACGAGCTGATACCATTTATCTCCATCTCTCCATACGTACGGATCACGAAATTGCCCAAACATCACCTTTCCTTTTGGTGTATCAATATTTTCCTCTTGTATTGTTACAGGGTTTGGATTCATGTTCCAATGGTGTAAGTTAACATCGTTTACATCTGCTGCTTTTGCCATCCCTGTCATTTGATTCGGTTTCATTTCATCGTGTCCAGCTGTGTAAAACAACACGGGTACGCCATTTTCATCATATGTTGCACTTCCTGACCAAACGCCATCACGAGCCGCTGTTCCCTCTGTTGGACTTAAAGCAATTGGGCTATCTTCCCAATGAATCATGTCATCACTCGTAGCATGTCCCCAATGAATTTGATGCCAAAATGGACCCGCAGGATTAAACTGATAAAACAAATGATATTTTCCATTGTAGTAAATGGGTGCATGCGGTTCATTCATCCAATGCTCTGGTGCAGTGAAATGATAATTAGGACGATAGCGGTCACCTTTATAAACGGTTCGATCAAATCGAGTATCTGGTATTGGTAATTCATTGTCCAATATATTTAAAACCATCTCATAGTTTTGTTTAATCGTTTCATTGCTGGATGCATGATTGTAAAGAGAAACATTGTCCATCAATCCATTAAACATATTAGCTTGGAAAACATCGGACACAGCGGCTGCCTGATTATGTTTTCCTACAAGTAACGGCGATTGATTAGCTTGTGTAAACTCACTATTAGCTGGCACTTCTTTTTCTTGAACAAGTTCACCATTTAAATAAAGAAATATTTTACTTGTTTCTTTATCAAATTGTGCAACAACGTATGACCAGTTATCCCTTGACAAAACTTTCCCTTTAGGGGACCAAATTTCATGCCACTCACCGTTTAGAGAAAGCTGAAACGTTAGATACCCATGTCGGCCCATACCTAAAATGAAACCTTGTTTCTTATCCTTATCATGTTGATTCATAATGACAGATGGCTGCCCGTTGTCTCCCCATTCATACGCTCTAGGTGCAACCCATGCTTCAATCGAAAAGGATTCTTCCGGGATATTAACATTCTCTGGAGCTACTTCAATCCAGTTCGAATAACCATCAAATAATAATGCTTTCCCATTTATTCCACTTTTCCATTGTGGATCAGATTTTAGTGTATGCTGAATGTCATACAAAATAGATTGTGATTGATCAAGAGTGACATTTCCTGTCCCTTCATCAAATCCCCATTGATGGAGAGCTTGGTCACTAAGAGTCAGTCCCAATGGCTGGACATGAATATGATGATTATTTTTTTTGTCTAATTTAGAGTTATGTTTTTTTACTAGTAAGACTCCTGTAATGGTTATGACGAGTAAAGCTAGAATCATTATTCCTATCGTTACATTCCTTTTCTTTTTCATTTAAAAATCTCCTTGTCTATTAATCTTTTCGGCTCTGTTAAACTCGCCAGTTGATTTCCGCTCCAAACAGCATAGTGCCAAAATCAACAATTTGCTTTAACTTAGCCTTTTAAAAAAAAAGACCTAAAATGTGTAAGGATATGCACACTTAAAAAGTACATAATTCCTTAACACATTTTAGGTCTTGCCTGCTGATCAGTCACAATCCTTCGATATTCATTTGATGCTTATGGTTATCTATTCTAGCATTAATTTGGATAAACGTACAATCAACAATAGATTCATAAGTAACCATGTTTGTATAACTAGCCTACAAACTTAATTTACTATTCTTTAATTTATACTTGAAGACAGCTCAATCAACTCCATTTTTGCGAAGCTTCACTATGATTGTCATTAATTTCAATAACTGTCCCATCTTCTATACTTCCTTCTGGCACTTCTAAACACCTTGCTTATCAGAAGATAAGAGAGGAAGAAAAAAAATGATCAAATTTGAAGTCGAATCATTTCCAAACTATCGTATTGCTTATATGCGACGAGTTGGCCAATATGGCCCTGCAAATATTGAAGTAATGGAGAAGTTAAAAAAGTGGGCTAAGGAGAAAAATCTTCTTGAATCTGCAATTCTATTTGCAATTCCTCAAGATAATCCAGAAACAACACTTCCTAATAACTGTAAATTTGATGCTTGCATTGTAATTCCAAATGACTATCAAGTAGATGATTCAGTTCTTGAAGGGGAACTTTCTGGTGGAAAGTATCTTGTTTACGAAGTTAAACATACAGCAGATGATATTCAAAAAGCATATTCTGATATTTTACAATCACTACATCAGAATGGTTATAAAATGGATAACAAATCAATTATGGAAAAATACGTTGGTGATATGATTAGCAACCCCTATTGCGAAATCTGTGTTCCTGTTAAACCGTAATAGCCTGAATTGTACTTTTCTTGTTTGATACAATATTATTTAACAAAATAGAGTGAGAAGAACAAGTTGCATAAATGCTTATCACTTCTTGTTCTTCTTTTATTAACTTTTCTCTATAGAAAAAACGATCATTATTGAAGAAAACTGCTTCGTTAGTACAATAACTTCCACAGAAAAGAAAAGGCGTTAATCCTTCTTGATCAACGCCCGTTGGTAGAACTAACTCTTTAAATCCACTTAGCAAACCAAGCCACATAATATGCAGCAGGGATAAACAACAATTGAGCAAAAATTGTACCCAAAAACTTTGAGCTAATCATCGTTAAAGAGTAACTTTTCAGGTAGATATAATCGGTTTGTTTTTTCATTACCCTATCAGCTAACACTGAAGCCTTTGGATCAATAAACAATGTCAATAGTATAGTAGCTATACCATTTATTATGCCAGATGACATTAGTGCAGCCTGAGCATAATCTGTAGGAACTAGCATTGATGCATAAATTGAAGATAGTACCCCAATCGTGAATACGGCAGAAATAATAACATTTATAACAAAGAGTCGTTTTGGAATGGTTTTTAAACTAATTCCCTTAAGGTATGTAAATCTCGGAAGCCTAAAACATATTAAAACTTTTCTGATACCTTTTCGATTGAACTGATTAGCAAACATTCCAATTATAGAACCACGATGATTAGAAAGTTGGATAATTGCTCTCGAAAAAATGTTGATAAATGTAGGAAATAGCAGAATGCCTAACAACACGCCGATCGAGGTTACTCCGATTAAAATCCTATACTGTTCCTCTATGTAGTGTAATTTGTTTAGGTCAGGTGCTTCTGCGATTAGTTTTGCTGTTAGAGGTTGTTGAATCATTGTAGAGAATCTTGAAACTATCACTAGCGTACTAAACAAAGATATTGCAGTTGCAATTAATTTAACTCTTGCCCCTGAAATCCTTGCTGAATAAGCTAATGTTTCAACCATTGTTATAATTAATAAAAATAAAGATATTATAATCATTTTTCCTGTAATTAGCTCCATAAAGTTGCCCCTTAAAAAAATATTGATAGCTATATTATAAACTAATTTCAGAGTGATTTGGAATTATACGGAAGAAGACAAGCTAACAAATTGACTACCATACCTTATTGAACAAACCTCCGTTCCATAAGGATGTTACGAGGGCCGATCGATTAGTGTTAATATAAGTTTCACATAGCATATAAAAATAAAAAACGTCCTAGCCCATGATACCAAAGGGGTTAAAGACGTTTTAAATCAGTTTTTTCAGTAGCGTTAATTGGTATTATACGAATAGTTGAAGGGCTTTTTCTAATTAATATACTGTTTCTTTTTTCTGACTGGTTTACTTCTTGTAGGTTCCCCTTTCATCGTTACTACCTTATATGTGATATCCCTAATAATCTGTATTAGTACTCTCAAATGTAAACATCCTTGATATCTTATTTGATAGTAATTAATCCTAACCCAACTGAGAAATTATAATTCCATATTCTATTTTTTTACTCGGTAGTTTTCGTGTAATAATTTATTCTCTTTTATCCTTTTCAAAAAAAAGAAGGCTAATTTGCCTCCTTTTAACTTTCTCATCAAGATTATAGCTAAATTATTAATTTGATGACTTTCTATTTTTATTTTTTTAATACCTCAATGGGAAGTTCAATTTTTTCATAAGTTACTATATTTGCTTCACCAGTTAATCCGTAATCCTTTGATTCTAGAGTCCCACCAAAGATATTTAATAATAGACCCAAATCAAGCATAAGGTTATTTAAACTACTAGTTACTTGAACTTCCAGTGTGTTATCGCCTTTAACAAGTAGTTTAGAAATATAAATTTTGGATTTGTTATATCAACAATACCTGCTTTTTCACCATTTACATATACAGATGCGGTTCCTCCGTTTGTTGAACCAAGATCTAAATATGCTCCATGGTGATTATTCCAATTTTTCGGTATTGTCAAGTTGGTCGTGTAATGACCAATACCAGATACAGCATCCCCTACCTCTTCCATGTCCTTCCATGGAATTAGATCCGTTGTTCCCACATCAATAAGAGGTTTATTTGTTTCGTAATAGACTTCTTTCGTGGTATATCCTAATCCCCGATCTTCTGTCCGTGTTACTTTATTTCCTGGTTGCCAATCCTCAACAACAAGATTCCAGTTCTTTAAAGCAATATTTTCAGGAGCTTTGACCTTACGTTCAAATCGTTTCCCATTACTTAACTCAGCATAATAGGTCCCGCTCTTAGAGATATTTAAATTAACTTTTCCGTCAACAATTGTTATATTATCTACATTGCTGTCTACTACGTATCCATCTTCTTGGACTTTCGGGTCTAATGCAAACACAAGCGTTTCACCAGGTTCTAATGTTACGTCAACAATAGTCCTGTTATCTTCAATCGAATACTCTCCAATCGCCTCTACATCACCACTCCATGTGTCAATCACATAAGGTTCAAATACTCCATCAATAGAAATTTGAGTTGAATAAGGCTTTTCATCCCCTTAATTCATTCTTGTTGTATTAACTTGCTTCTATTGTTACACAACATTACGCTACTCAGGGCAACTTCTAATACTACGTTCAAAGAGCAGGAAAAGTTTCTTATTGAAGAAAACTGGCCCCGTCAGCGAAAAAAGAAAGGGTTGCAACAGCAACCCAATACTTTGAACATCCTTCATATATTTTGATGCAACTAATTTAAAAGTTCCTCAAGAACATATATTCGTGTAATATTTATTTATGACTAGTAAGGGAGGGTTCTTTTTGAATTCAATTGACCTAATTATTTTAAACTTTAATGAAGTTCGAAGAAGAAGCATTAAGTTGTGGACATCGATACCTGAAGAAAAACTAAAATGGAAGCCTGATGATGGAGCCATGAATTGCATAGAAATGATCAGGCATGTTCTAGAAAGCGAACATTATTATCACTTAGCACTTATTAATAGAGGGAGTCTTTCAGAGTTTATTTCACCTTTCGAAAATAGGCCTTTCACTACTGTAAGCGCGGAATTGGAGTTTGCACAACCATATCGTAATAAGTTCTTCGACACAATCAAGTCATTTTCTGAGGAAGATTTAACAACTATAAAGATAGACCGCTCTGATTCAGGATACATAAGAGATTTGGGGGATATGCTCCTCCGTATTGCCTACCACGAATCAATTCACACTGGTCAGTTATTGGATTATTTAAGAACCGCAGGGGTTCCACGGATGCGAATCTGGGATTAAATTATAGTACAGGTGCTTTCACTATAGTGAGGTACCTTTTTTTTGTATCAGATCTTCAGAGACTAAAAATTGAGATAGTATTCAAGAGTGCTTCCTCAACAATCCTGCTCGTTAGTCGAACCAGAAGTCTATTCAAACATTGGTACTTCGGGATCTTTTCCATAATAGTGAACAAGTATAGCGTGTAATTGACCTCTATGATGATAAACGTGTGCTAAAATTTCTAACAACCACTCATATTTTGTATATGTTATACCCCAATAGGAAGTAATCCTTTCTTGAAGTTCAGCTTCTGAATAATTCATATACACTTCTTTAAGTGGTTCAAAATTATCAAGTAGAGCATCTTTTATTTGAGTTGAACTTTCATATGTAACAGTTGAGTAAAAATCAATCATTTCATCTTCTGTTGCCCCGTTTGCGATTAGCAAATCAGCTTTGCAAATAATAGATATATGTTCTAATAATTCACCTATTGAATGTTTATTGGGAGAAGGTCTTTTTTGTAAATCAAGTTCTTCTAATTTATCGATTATCTCGATGGTTGTAGTTAATGCAACTTTGATTTTATTTAATGCACTTTTACAGTATGTATTCATTAGCCCCTCCTCAACCTTTTGTTCAATAAGACAGTCCTTTGTCCAAAAATTCACATAACATTTTAAAAATTAATAGTTTTTAATCACCAAATGCAAATATTATCTCTGTTTCGCAAACTATTTCTCCATCAACTGTAGCTATGCCTTTGCCTTTTCCAATAGGACCTTTTAATCGGGTTATTTCAACCTCAAGACGGAGTTGGTCTCTGGTTTTACTTGCTGTTTAAATTGGCATTTATCTATACCTGCTAAAAGCCCTAATCTTCCTTGGTTTCCTTCTTTAGTTAACATTACAACTGCACTTACTTGGGCTAATGCCTCTACAATTAATACGCCTGGCATAACTGGATAATTGGGGAAGTGTCCGTTAAAAAAGTCCTCATTCCCAGTCACATTTTTAATACCAACTGCTCTTTTTCCTTCTTCTAACTCCAGTATTCAATCCACTAAAAGGAATGGATAACGATGTCTAATGGCTTCCTTAATTTTCTGAGTATCTAACATCATTCATACCCCCATAACAATAATATTTTGAAAGAATCTACTTATTGTTATATTTTAACACTTGGTATTAGTAGTTGATACTAAAAGAGTAAGCTTCTTCAACTAAACTTACCTTTAGCACAATAAACCTAAGGACTTATTGCTTTTGAAGAGGTTTCCTATTATCGAATTTTCCTCTGAAGTAAGTCCATAATAAAAAATAATTGAGTTATTATTAGAGAAGCTAGCACTATTAGTATAGCACCTATAGCAACCTCGATCTCGACGAATATGTTACCTACTAGTCCCGCTAATATAAAAAATAAAACCTTCTCCTGATGTCTTAACATTTAGTTTCTGAATGATAAACCCTCTTCCTCCAATGCAGCCCTTAGTTTAGGTAAAGAAGCTGGTCCCATTCCGTGTAATTGTAAAATCTCTTTTTCAGTAAATTTTGATAGTTGCTCCAAAGTCTTAATTCCGTTGTTTTCCAACGCTCGTCTTGCAGGTGCTCCAAGCCGAGAAAGAAACTTATTGTCAGGTTTACGTTTCTTCTCACAAGTCGGGCAGCTTAGACAATCGCTACTTTT
This sequence comes from Bacillus sp. Y1, assembly GCF_003586445.1. NCBI lineage: Bacteria > Bacillati > Bacillota > Bacilli > Caryophanales > Bacillaceae > Bacillus > Bacillus sp. Y1. Next base: position 2,817,376 of record NZ_CP030028.1, read on the forward strand.
ATAGAATTTGTGCCCCTTGTCGCAAGTTCTTAAAGTTTTCGAAGTTGTCATTTGCACGCCTCCATGTCTCAAGAATTAATTTTCACTATCATATTTTACCAAATGAATGTCTCATCAGGTACTATACCTTCTCCTTACCATACATAACAAATTATACTATGACGTAAGTTTCACCGACTCTTTTATTCCACAATCCTGCTTCGTTTATTTAATAAAAATGGACAGATTTAAACTCTCTGCCAACGAAATTAGAGGATACAGGTTGTAATTCCAATTCTCTCGACCAAACTGAAAGTTGGCCGATATGATGAATTTCGTGTGCAATAATATGGTGAAGTATGTCATTCACAGCGTATTTTGCTTCATCCCAAGGAACACTGACACTCTTTTCTTTTAAGTCATCCAAATTTGTTTTGAGAAATTCAACTATCTCAATATGTAATTTATCTGAAAGAGATTTAACCTTTTCAAGTGTACTATAATCAGCAAACTGAAATACTACATCCTCTTTCCCCTGAATACCACGAATCCAACTATATTCCACATCAATTATATGGAAAAGTGTATATAAAATATTTCCTACTCCACCTTTACGATTCATTAACAAATCCTCAATTGTTAATTGTTTGCACCAGTCAAACCACTCATCTCTTACCTGCCAGTTATATTCAAAGAATTTTATCACTGTAAGCACTCCAATTTCAGCTTAATACAATGTATTTCGATGTAATGGAAACCATTTCCTTCTTTAACAACCCTGCTTCATTAGCACAAAAGCGACTGTTTTACACAACAATCGCTCAAGTTATATAAATTGACTTTTATTTACTAAATTCTTTATATTCATCAATGTAAATGCTTGTTCCACTATCCTGCATCGTTTGTTGAACAAGGAATTTATTATCTTAATTTTTTAACTTAAATATTTCTTTTACGCCGTCAACTTCAACCTCTACGGTAATAACATCATCTTCCTCAGCAAACAACTTACCTTCCTCTTTACTTGTTTTTTTAAACACTTTATCTCTTGGTCCATCAGTAAGATATTCCTGAGTTGTTTTCCCACTATTAAATGTAGGAGTTTCATAACGATAAGAAATTTCCTTAACACTTGAAAGTTCTTCTGCTTCCCCTTTATATACTAAAATAAATTCTTTTTTTACTTCACCATCTAATTGTTTTAGTCGGAGTTCTGCTGTCCAATCTTGATTTTCTCCTTTGTATTCATAAAAATTACCATCATTGCAGCCGAAGAGACTTAGAATAGCGATCGTCAGTAAGATTACCCAAGGTTTTTTCATAAACGCCCCCCTTTTATTTCACCTTATAGCGTTAAACTGCCTTTTTGCTGCAGAAAAACAGTTCGCCGCAGCGAACTCATCTTTAACTATACACCTGTTAGTGTACTACTATAAAAATATAGTTTTAATGTGGGATTGAATTAGTCGAGAGATAAAATATCATAAACATACTAAAACAGCCTAAAAGGATAAGCATTGTAAATACAAGCTTTCTACCTATCTGTCCTAAGAAATAGATATTCACCATAAGGTAATAGGTAATTGCACTCCCGCCAATAAAAAGCAAAAATTCTTTGGTGAAATAACTCGATGGCAGTGGATTTGTAACGTTAGTTAATGATAAACCACCAAAAATAAATATACCGATCATATTTAATAATCTTCTCATACTTAATTCTTTTTTAACTACAATTACTGTATTTTGTGACGTTTGGACATTGGTTTCCAAAATTACACCACCAATCTATAAGACCTTTACAAATATACGGATTTAATCTTATAAATGTTTCATAAATTCTCAGTGGTGCTTATTAAACAAACCTGCTCCTTTTCCACAATAAGGGAGCTCAAGAAATAAGGCATCAATACTCATTCTAGATTAAATGAACCGATGATTACTGTTGCCCCTTTGAGTTGCTCCTGAATTATCCTTTGTCTGTTACAGTCATCAAAGGTTTATAATATTCTCAATCTTACTTTTAATGGTAAAATAATGAAATGACAAGGAGGTTTGTTATGATAAAATATCCGTTATTATTAGAAAGAGCAACAATAGGGGTTACCGCACCATCATCAGGTGTTCCAGAAGACTTACACGGTCTTATGGAGGCAGCCAGTAACCGTTTGAAATCAAAAGGTTTTGATATTATATTCGGCAATACGGTATGGACTCAGGATAAAGTAAGGTCCTCCTCAGCTAAACTACGAGCAGATGAGTTTAATAAAATGATTCAGGATCAAAATATCGATATTATTATTCCCCCTTGGGGTGGGGAACTACTAATTGAAGTGCTTGAATATATTGACTTCGAAAATATACAAAACAAGTGGATTTTAGGCTATTCCGATACTAGTCTTTTATTATTAGCTATTACTTTAAGAACAGGTATTGCTACTGCCCACGGAACAAATCTTGTTGATTTAAGGGGAGAATATTCAGATGCAACGACAGCGATGTGGCAGTCAGTTTTATCTACTAAAAGAGGGCAGTCAATCCAACAATTTTCATCTGAGAAATACCAAAAAGAATGGCATCATAATAAACCTACTCCATATATTTTCGATCTAACTGAACAGACCTATTGGAAGACAATTTCTAACCATCAAGAAAAGATAGAGGGGCGTTTGCTTGGAGGATGTATTGATGTTTTCAGGCATATTATCGGTACACCATATGGAGATGTATCTACCTTTAGGAAAAAGTATATTCAAGATGAACCAGTTATTTGGTTTATTGAAAATTGTAATCTATCCACTACCGATTTGCGTCGGTCTATAATTCAGATGAAATTAGCTGGTTGGTTCGATAATTGTTCAGGAATTATGTTCGGCAGAAGTCCAGCAAATACTCCTGTCAATGGATATACAGTTGAAGATGTTTACACAGGACTCTCTGAAGAGCTTCAAATTCCAATAATATATAACATTGATTGTGGACACGTTCCACCTCAAATTACTTTTATAAACGGTGCTTATTCTGAAATTGAGACAAAGAATGGACAAGGTACAGTAACACAATATTTTAGATAAAATGAAACCAGAAAAAATACTCAGAGTTTGGTACTCTGAGTATTGCCTTCTTCAACTAAACTGCTCCTTTTGTTGAATAAGGATGTTTGGTAAGGTCGATTAGTGTTAATAGAAGTTTTGCGTAGTACTTTAACTAAAAGAAAAACGCCTCAACCCAGTGATACCAATAGGTTAAGGCGTATTCTATTAAATTTACAAGTAGTGTTAAAAGGTTACATGCGATCCACTGATGTACTAAAAGCAGAATAGTTATATAGAATATAATTTGAAGCTGAGGTAAAAAGTGCTTTAACATAGAACAAAAAGGATAGATGACCAGGATTAAAACCTGTATTCATCTATCCTTTTTTTTATAACCAATTACCTGATTTAGTAAACAAAAAATATTGATTTTTGTTAAACTAAAGCCCCCATTAGTTTCTGTAGTAACTTAAGAGATTTATTACCTCATTTAATAGACTACATACTGGGGACTCTAAGTGCTTTACCTACTTAGTTTTAAGCATAAAATATTTGAATGATTTCTTTAATTAATTATAATTAAATTAACAATGTACCTTTGACTTAAACGTGGGATCACTAATTTAGTGGAACTCTACCGTTAGTTTGAGGACATTGTTTTTTTATTGCCAAAAGTGCTGTAAAATATAAATGTGCAGTGACCTTTAAATGATTCTACATTTGGAGTTGGGGCTAAAATTATAGACCTCTTATATTGGTGTGAGGCACTCCACTTTTCAGTGGCACTGCACTTAATTTACATAATTATTTAATAAAAATCCTGTCATTTTTTGCAGGATTTTTTTGTTTTATTAGGAGGAATTCTTAGATTTTTGTCGTATATAAAATTTTGTTAATAGACTATATTGAGCAAACTACAAAAACAATATCATATTATGCAGTTTAAACTCTACCGTTGGTTGGAGCTAGGAAACTAGACTCTTGTGTTAAATATGAGATTTAATATCTGGCGATATAATCCTGACATACTACACTGGGCATAGAGCTCTAACAGAAACTTGGATAGTCAGATATGTCATACTGCATCTAGGAGGAGAAATGATGAAAGATACCATTACTCCATTTAGTTATGGAAATGACACGCAAAATGACCACCAAACTAAGCGTAAGTTTTATCAATTTTATGTTGGTATTGATATAGGAGCGAGTTTTCACGTTGCTTCCTGTATTCCATTTGATGCGTTCTTAGATCCAAAAGGCATTGCCTGGAAACGAACGAAGACAATGAAATTTAACTCAGATAGTGCTGGAATCGCTGAATTCTTAAAGGCTTTGGAAAAGATTGAACAACAATTTTCTCTTACCAAAAAAGATTTTTTAATTCTATTAGAACCAACTGGAGGACACTATTCTTACCTTGTCCAACAGGTGTTATTAAACGAAGGCTATGAGCTGTTTCAAGTTGAGAATAGAGCTGTTGGTGAATTCCGCAAAAATAACCTAGGAATCTCTGAAAAGACTGATTCAATGGATGCCAAAGTAATGTCATATATGGGGTGGCATAAGCAGTTACACCCACATATGCAGGGTGTATCACTTATTAGACCGCAATCTGTTCTTCAATCTTTGTTTCGTACAGTAATGCGGGATCGTTGGTATTTAAATGTGCAGCTAACACGCAGAAAAAACCAGGTGCAACAACTTTTAAAAGTAACTCACCCCGATTTAAACAAGGCATTTAAAAGTCTATCAAGCCCCTCAGTGATGAAATTAGTCTTACAGTATCCTACTGGGCTTCATATGAAAGAAGCTACGGCTGAAGAAATATATCAGACTTTAATTAGAGCAGGAGCAAAGGGCGTAGCGAAAAAAGCAGCAAATACCTTGGCTAAAGTTATGCCTAATACGATTGCGGTACCCGCTGAACACCTTGTAGAAAGGCAAAAATGGGTTATAGAAGAAGCCTTACGGCTTGAAGAGAGTATAAAACTGATTGATCAAGAGATTCATACACTACTATGGGGAAATCCTGAAAAGTGTGTGGAGCCACATCCATACACTGAAATCCTTATGTCCCTACCCTTCATAAGTGAAAATATCGCTTGTACATTAATTGGGGTAATAGGTGATATTGAACGATTCAGGACATATAAAGAGTTCAAAAAATATCTTGGAGTTTCAGCAGAAAATAAGCAATCAGGAACATCTGTAACTGGTACAAGGCAAACTTACAGTGGTGTACGAGATGCCAGAAGAGTTCTATATCAAATAGCTTTAATCGTTTTAGCAAACGGTCAAAAGCACCCTACCGTCTTCAAATTATATTATGACCGAAAGGTTAACGAAGGAATGAATAAGAAAAAGGCGATTGGTCATCTTTGTGGTAAAATAGCAGCTCTTATTTATACAGTTCTAAAAAACAAAAAGATATACGATCCGATAATCCACGCTAAGGCTTGCGGTATTAAAATGGATAATCTTTATTTAAAAAATCCATCAAAAGAACCTCAACTTTTAATGAGCAATAAAAATTAGGCTTGTTTTTAACAAACTCCTAAGTCTATTAAAAACACAAAATTGCCTATTTTCTTATTCAAAATTAGGCAATTTTGTGTTTTTAGGAATTAGCATTAATTGAATAAAGTACTACACTACATTTAAGTGTAACTATTCACAAAATAAGCTTGGTTTAAGGGGATTCTTCATTTTTTCAAATTATTAATGGTATCCCTTTGCAGACCAAAAAGGCTCTCTTATTTACGAGAGAGCCCTTCGACTACTAGGAAATTTTTTAAGTTTAATCATAGACAACCTTTAGAGAGTCCACTTTATACCCCTCTGCAAGAGATTGGAAATTATCCTGAGATTTTTGAGGACTTGTTTTTGATAGATGTAATATCCCCTCAGTTCCATTTACTTCTATATAATTGACTAGATAACCTTTTTTGACATATATATACCACTTGTCATCTAGATGTAAGAGTGTGGTCTCGTTCGGTTTTTTCTTTGCTTCTTCCCATTGACTCTTTAACTCTTCAGGTACTAACTCGCCAATATTTCCTGTTGTCATTTGAGGCTGTTTTTGTCGATGTAATTCAGCATCAGTATATCCTTCTAAATTTGGAATGAATTTTTGCTTATCTACTGGTACATTTATCTCCAGTTTCGTAGGGGATAGATAATCTACAATTTCTCCAGCAGAGTTATACGTTTCATACTTAACCAAGATCCCTGTATCTTTATCAACCCAAAAACGCATATTTTTAATGCTTCTATTATTTATCTTTGCCACCATAACAATGGTATTATGACCAAGCAACGCTTCGTTTTGATTTTCGATTGTTATATCATTGATATTATCAATATAATTCTCCATCATTTCATATGGAAACAAGGACTCTTTTGCTATTCCAACAGGTGGTATTGCAGGCTTTGAGAGTACAGTGATGTCACCGTATTGATCTATGTCTATAGATTTTTTTTCTTCCTCTGAATTATCTATGCTACTAGAGTATGGAATGATTGCATAGTATTTTTCCTTTTCATGCAAACGCCATAGCTTATCATTCTGATAATAATATAAATCACTTATTTCATCATTAAACTCTCGATAAACCCCACCGTTATCTTTTAAACTTAGTTCGTATTGAACGGTTACATCCATAGGTTCCTCTCCACCACCATAATGTAAAAGAAATTCTCCCTTAGCAGTATCAAAATATTGAACCGTTTTAAACATTTTTTCGAAGATCTCTTCTTTTGTTATCTCTGTATTAACCTCCTCCTTAGGAGTGGGTACATAAACAGTATCATTAATATCATTTTCTTTCTTACCTTGCGTTTCCTTTCGTACCTCTAATGGTTTCTCAGTATCAGAACCAGTGTAATTGTCTATTCCTATATTAACTAATACGAATAATATTGATGCACATACCACTACACCCATAACTTCGGGGTACCATTTTTTAAGAGAAGAGAAAAATCCCTTTCTAGAGTTACTGCCTTTCTTTGTACCCTCTAGAACTGACTTGATACTTGCGTCTCTATTATAAGGAATGTCTTTAAATACTTTACTATCCATATCTTTTTTCAGGTTTCTGAGTTTATCTTCCATGAAAAGACCCTCCTGGCACCATGTTTTTTAATAGTAACTTCCCTCGCTTAAGCCTAGTCTTCACAGTATTAATATTTGTTTCTAGGAGTTTGTGAATCTCATCAATGCTCATTTCTTCGTAATAGAAGAGAATGATCACTTCACGATATTTCATGGGAAGAGACAACACCAGTTCATAAAACTCTTGTCTTTCATCCTTTTCAAGGTAAGATTGTTCTGCTGATATAGAAGTATTTACTGACTTTCCCATTGCACTGTCCAGGAAAATCAATGTACGATACCATTTGCTTCTAAATTCATCCTTACATCTGTTAACGGTGATTTTGTAAAGCCAAGTCTTATAGCTTGAATCTCCACGGAATCGTTCCAAGTTGTTGTAGCACTTAATGAAAACCTCTTGTGTAATATCTTCAGCTAACGCCCAATCCTTTACATAGGTATAAGCTAATTTCTTTACATTTATCCAGTAATCATCAACTAGAACCTCCAATGTCTCTTCATTCGTTAGTTCTCTCTCTTTTTCCAAACCCACAAGTTTGTTCACCCCCACATAAAATCCTTGTATAGACTTAAAATCTTTATAAAAAGTTTCATAAGTTTGATAAATTTTTTTTCGATGGGTTCAATCAATCCTAACGTTCAAAAATAATAATATATAAAAACTAGTGCTTTTTCTATTTCGGTCAGTTTTTCCACAAGTAAACCAGTACACTTTCCTTAAAACGTAAAAAACATAAGTTGTTTAAGAGCTAATTATCAATTGAATGCTTTTGTTATTCGTATACGTCTGCATTACATATGGTAAGTCCTACGTATTTCTGAACGAATAGCGATATAAAAAGGGCATTAATATGATGATTAATGCCCTTTCACCTGATTTAGAGGTTTGTTTTGTTATTATTTATTCTGAAAAAACGATTTGTTCTGCAATTCTACTTAAAGCTGAACTATCATTTCCTCCACTAACTGAATAAACGTATTTTTCTTCAAGGATAAGTATCTCTGGTAAACCATTGCTCCTATATATAATCGCATCTTTACCTGAGATTGATAACGTTAATGAATCTGGGTATATCGAACTTAAAGATTCAATAGCACCCTTTACAGAACCATATTTGTTCTCTTTTGCCATTAGTGTAATAGAATCCCCTTCAACGTTAGTAAAAGTTGCTTTTACCAATATTACGTTGTTAGAAGTTTTGGTGGTTTCAATTTTCGGTTCACCACTTAGAATGTCTATTTCCTTAATTTTTTCAAAAGGTATAGAGGCATAACTTGATAGAATAAGTGATCCCATGCTATCCATATTTTCTATAAGTTCTTGTTCAGCAGTAGAAAAGGTTACTGTAACATCTTCATTCGAAGGTGTTGAATCGAATATATTCTCACTAACATTCGCTCTGGTCCCTGAAGAGGCATTTACTGAACTTGTCTGATTACTACTATCTTGTGACTTACCAGTCAAATCGTTTAGAAAGCTATACCCAATGATACTCATCAGCAGAAGAGCAGCAATAGAACTAATATAATACTGCAACTTATTACCTTGTTTGGTCTTTATATTTAAGTTGCGTAAAATCTTAAGCTCTTCCGTCTTAGATACATGAATACCTTTTAGCGCTTGTTCATCTACCATTTTTCTAAAACCTCTTAATTTATCCTCCACTCATGGTTCCCGCCTCTCATTGATTCCTCTAATTTTTTTCTCGCCCTAAATAAACGAGACTTAACGGTGTTGATGTTAATACTTAAAATTGAACTAATCTCTTCAACACTCAGTTCTTGGTAATAGAACAGTATGATTACATCCCTTAATTTAATAGGTAATGACATCACTTGTGCCACTAGTTCAATATCCTCGACTTTAGAGATATAAGTTAACTCAGGGCTAGAATGATGCAATTTCTGTATATCTATCTTCGGTTTATAGATGATATTTCTCATACTCCATCTTCTTAAAGAATCTTTACACTTATTAACCATGATTTTGACAAGCCAAGTCTTATAACTGCTCTCACCTCTAAAATTATGTAGATTGTTGTAACAAGCGATAAAAACTTCTTGTAGTATATCTTCGGTTAACGCATGATCGTGAACGTACATAAAAGCAATTCTCTTCAATTCAGTACCGTACAATGCTAGCAGTTCAGCAATCAATTCTTCTTTACTCTTTGCCTCTATATGGGAACTATCTTCCATTTCTCTACCCCCTTCACATAAAATAGACGTTTCTAGATTAACTTAGGTTCACTTTTTTGTTCAAACAAAAAAGTAACTCACGGTTGAGTTACTCCGAATGGGACAAGCAGTTAAATTCTTATTAAATAAACCTGCCCCTTTAGTAGAAGAAGGAAATGTTGTTTAGTTAGATTTCTTATTAAAGCATTCTTCACAAATTAGTTTTCCTTCATTTTGTAAATAAGCCTTGATTTCAGTCATACCTTTTCTCTCTGGATACCGCATCTTTACAAAAACGACTTCATTTCCTTTTATTTCTTTATCGCAATAAATGCATTCAGGCTTTACTTTAAACATTTATGTCCCCCAAAATATTGTATATTTAATTACTACGAACCATTATGTTTAAAGTTACTTATTTCGCTAAACTGCTCCTTTTGTTAAAGAACTGAAATTGCAATCCAAGAAAAAAGCTGCTCTTTATGAGCAACTTTTCTGTTAACTAGAGGTACCTCTTATTAAGCGATACATAAACCACAAAAACACCACTATTAATGCACTTTCACAAGCACTCAATACGATTATTAGTATTATCCGACCAAAATCTTCGAGTTCATTAAAGCCAAAACTTTGAATTTGCCAATTGTTATGGATATTATAATAACTTCTAAAGATTAAAACAAAAGGGAAAAGAGTCCAAAAGAATCTATTAATACTTTTAGGTAAGTTAAGAAGCATTTTTCATTACCCCCCTGTAACATTTTACCATATATTACCCTCTGAAAAATTGAATTCTTTTTGACTATATCTCCTTCTTTCTAATAAGGCTTATTCAATAAACCTGCCCCGTTTGTTCAATAAGGATGTTTACGAAGGCCTATTATTGTTAATAGAAGTTCTGTAACTCACTAAGTCAGAAAAAATTTAAGCCATTTAAGTACACAATGTGTGCACAAAAGTGTGCACATACTGATTTTATACAATTGATTTATATTAACTAACAACATGCTAATAACCTTGATATACCATACTTAATTGTTTTTAATTGAACAGGTTTGGGGAAACATCATAAGAACGAGTGTTTCTGGAAATGGAACTGGAGGGTGAGTCCTCCCTCCCTTTTGATGATTTCCTGTACTGCTTATATGCTTTTCACTATCAAAAAGAGATGTGAATGACCTCGTGAAAAACCAAAATAACTGAACATTGTTTGGTTATTTTGGTTTTCTATTAAGAATTTCACAATAAAAACAGAATCTATATTCACCCTTAGGTAAAAGTAATTGGCAGTTTTTCTAGCGATCGAAAACCTGTAAGTTTTCGCCATTGTAGGTCAGGAGTAGCAATTTGAAGGTTGGACAATCGCTGTAAGAGTGTTTGAATAGCAATTTGTGCTTCTAATCGTGCTAATGAGGAACCTAAACAGAAATGAATACCATATCCAAAGGCAATATGAGGATTAGGATTCCTAGTTATATCAAGCACATTAGCATGAAAGAATTTTTTCGGATCTCGATTGGCAGCTCCCAAAAGGATATATACTTGTTCACCTTTTTTTATGGTCGTCCCATTACATTCAATATCTTCTGATGCAAGGCGAGCTGTCATCTGGGTTGGGCTCTCATATCGTAAAAACTCCTCAACTGCCCTTTCGATTAGGGTTGGTCTTTGCTTTAGCTCCACTAATTGCTCAGGGTGATTTAATAAGGAAAGGACCGAATTGCTTATGAGATTTACTGTTGTTTCATGTCCAGCAATAACAAGTAAAATACAAGTTGACAGTAATTCTTCTTCTGTTAACTTGTCACCCTGCTCTCCCTCTTTAATTAACATGCTTATCAGGTCATCTTGAGGGTTATGTTTCCGCTTTGTAATCAGCTCTCTAAAATAATCTAGTAACCTTCTAATCGTATCGTTACCATTTGCTAATCCCATTCTCGTTCGAGTAAAATCTATTGTTTGAATTAAGGTTACAGTCCATTCTTTAAATTGATTCCTTTCCTCCGCTGGAACTCCTAAAATTTTAGCTATAATGAGGCTGGCTAAAGGAAACGCATAATCTGAAACAACATCCATTCCTTTCTTATTCTCCACCTCATTCAGTAGTTCATTAACAGTTTCTTCTATATAAGGACGATAAGCTTCAATAACACTGGGAGTAAATACATTACTTACGAGCATCCGTAACCGCTTATGGTCAGGCTCATTCTTAAAAAGCATCATGTCATTCTGTATATTTTTTAGATGCTCATACTTTTTTGATGTCTGTGGTAAAGTAATGCGATTTTGAAATCGGGTATCTTTAAGGATCGCTACTGCCTCTTCATATCCGGTTACATACCATCCTGGATATTTTACCGAGTTCCCCCAGTAGATAGGATTAATGGACCGCAGCTTATCATAATAAGGATAAGGATTTCTTAAAAACTCAGGAGAAGTAAGTGAAAATGATCTGGTTATCATTTCTTGTTCATTTAAAACATTCTTCATTTCATGCACCCTACAAATTCAATGCTATGTTCCATCCATTGATTCATCTTCCTGCCTCCATCTGATTGATTAATAATGTCATATCAATGTGATCCTTTACGATATTTTTAATGTTTTCATGTGTTATTTCATTAAATTTAGGGGTTATTCCTAATATAGGGACTCCACATAACTCTTCTATTAGTTTCGGGTTTGTTATTTCGGCAAGGTCAGGATGATCACTTATGCCGTTGATCACTATTCCCGCAATTCTAAGTCCTATACTTTTTGCGTATTGAACGGTTAAAAAAGTATGATTAATGGTACCTAGATTAGGTCGAGCTACAATAACAATTGGCAGCTCTAAAGCTTTTATTAAGTCACTAACTAAAAAATTTTCACCCAGTGGGACTGAAATGCCACCAGCACCTTCTACAATGAAATATTGGTGTTTTCCTCTAATCATTTCCCAATGATGCAGCACCTTTTCAATGCCAATGAGCTTCCCTTCCAACTTCCCAGCCACGTACGGAGCAAGTGGCTCCTTAAATTCAAAAGGGGTAATATCTTCATGAGAAAGATACGTTTGTGACATTTTCTTTAACAAACTTGTATCGCTTTCTGGATCATCCCGTGAAATACCACTTAATAATGGCTTAAATACGCCAACATCAAATCTTTTCTCTTTTAATACAGCAGCCAGTCCACAAGCTATAATGGTTTTCCCAACTCCTGTATCCGTGCCTGTTACAAAAAATCCGTTCATTTAATCATGTTCAACTCTTTTCCAATTAAATTAAAAGACTCTAACAAGTAATTTATTTCTCTTAAATTATGGTCAGCTGTGACGGTTAACCGAATACGACTTTCTCCTAATGCTACAGTTGGAGGGCGAATTGCTGGTGCATATATTCCCTTTTCCTGTAGTCTTTTTGCAAATATGACAGTCTTATGGGTATCACCAATGATTACAGGTAGAATCGGTGTATTGTCCCCTTTCACTGTAAAGCCCATATCTACTAAACTCGTTCTTACCTTTTTCACATTTGAAAGCAAGAGTTGGCGTTTTACTTTACTATGTTCAATAATCTCTATGGCTTTATATGAAGCTGCACAGATGGCTGGTGGAAGTGATGTTTGAAAGATAAACGTTCTAGCATGGTTTAATAAAAAGTCAATTAACACCTTCGATCCACAGACGAAACCCCCTTCAGTACCAATGGCTTTGCTTAAGGTACCAATAATCACATCTGGATAAACACCGAAATATTCGCTAGTCCCCCTGCCGTTCTCTCCTAAAACACCCGTTGCATGGGCATCATCAACAATCACGAAAGCATGATAGCATTTGGCAAGTGACATAATCTTATCAAGCGGCGCAATTGTCCCATCCATACTAAATACTCCATCAGTTACAATAAAACGTCGAAGACAAGATTCTGTTGCTTTTAGCTTTTCTTCAAGATCATCCATATCAATATGGTTATAAACCATGGTGTTGGCTTTTGATAGTCGGCAGCCATCAATAATACTCGCATGATTTAATTCATCACTTAAAATAACATCCCCTTTTTCTGGTAATGAGGATAGCACACCAACATTAGCTAAATAGCCGCTTGAAAACAGGAGGGCTGACTCTGTTCGCTTAAAGTTGGAAATTCTATCTTCAAGTTTTTGATGCCAATCAGTATGACCTGTAATTAACCTGGAACCACTACTTCCAACGCCAAACTCATGTAGGATCCTTTCTGCTGCATAAATCAATCGTTGATCATTCGCCAGCCCTAAATAATTATTGGATGCAAAAACGATTTGTTTCTGGCCATCAATAACCATCTTTGGAAGAGGGGCAGTATTCATCGTTCGTACCTTTCGATTCAAACCAGCCTCTTTCGTCTTGTCTAATCGATTACGTAACCATCCATCAAACATCAACAAATCTTACCCCAGTTGTTACTTCACTTATTGCTTCTTTCATGATCATAACCATGGCTCTCAGTTCTTCCCTTGTACTAACGAGCGGAGGCATAAACACAATGACATCACCCAATGGTCTTGTTAGCATACCTAGCTCTCTCATTTTTAGGGTAACCTGATAACCTACTCGTGTTTCAGCAGGAAAAGGCTCCTTTGTTTCCTTTGAGCGAACAAGCTCGATTCCACACATAAAACCAAGTTGTCTGATGTCTCCTACGTGTGGGAGTGAGTGCAGCTCATTAAGGAGTAAATGAAGGTCCTCTGAATGGTTAGCTACCTGTTCTACGATTTTTTCCGAATCAAACAATCGTAAATTTTCAAGTGCAACGGCACATCCCAGCTGATTTCCCGTATAAGAATGACCATGGAACAACGTTTTTAACTTATGATAGTCATCATAGAATGCCATGTAGATTTCCTCTGTTGTTAATGTAGCAGCAATGGGCAAATAGCCTCCTGTAATTCCTTTCCCGATTGCCATAATGTCTGGCTGGACACTTTCATGTTCACATGCAAACATTTTCCCGGTGCGGCCAAAACCCGTTGCCACTTCATCTACAATCAGTAAGACACTATATTTTGTACAAAGCTCACGTACACCAGTTAAAAAACCTTCTGGCATCATAATTATGCCTCCTGCTCCTTGCACAATCGATTCAATTGTAAGTGCAGCGATTTCTTGTTGATTTTCAATCAGTAACTGTTCAAGCGTATCTAAACATTCATCGCGGCACTGGGCCGGATCACCACCCTCAAAACGATATACGTAAGGAATGGGCGCCTTAAAACTCTCAAACATTAATGGGCCGTATACTTGATGGTATAGCGCAATGGAACCGACACTTACAGCACCAATCGTATCGCCATGGTAGCCATTATTCATAGAGATAAATTTTTGTTTTTCTGGCTTACCGGTGTTCTTCCAATATTGAAACGCCATCTTAAGAGCAATTTCCATCGCTTCTGCTCCACTATCTGAATAAAAAACACGTGTCAGCTTTTCAGGACTTATTTCAATTAGTTTTTCAGCAAGCTCTGTTGCTGGCACATTGCTCATACCCAATAATGTTGAGTGCGCAATTTTTCCAAGTTGTTTTGTTATTGCGTCATCTAATTCCTTTTTTCTGTGTCCATGTACATTCAGCCAAACAGAAGAAAAGCCATCGTAGTATTCCTTACCATCAATGTCTTTCACTTTAATTCCTTTTCCACTCTCAATAATCAAAGGATTTTCATCGTAATCTTTCATTTGTGTGAAAGGTAGCCAAAGATGCTTTTTACTTTTTTCAATTAATTCTTGTGTCATTTTATTCCTCCCATTGAATGAAGACGGGCTGTTTCTCTAAGTAATGTATGTATGAATTCGGATCTTTTAAGCAATCAACAAAAAAGATTCGACAGCCTCTTTCATCTCCGTATTCTTTTAGCTTAGTAATCCGTTGATAGCCTATCCTTTTAGTTGCAACATACCCTGTTATGTATTCAGGATCATCTGACCAACATAATTCCGCGACAGTAGCCGGATGCTCACTCACCTTTGTTGCAAGCACTAGTGCCTCCTTAATTCTGGAGTTTTTAGGTATCTTGTAGTAGTCAGCCCATTTTTCAAAATTAGTGTTCAACCAGTCCATTCTAGAAACACGCACGCCTTTATCGTTCCGATCATCAAAACGTTCACCTGAATGAACATCAATCAATATAGCGCCTCTAATACCTGAATATTCAGTCATATTTAGATAGGCTTTTTCAATAACCTGCCTTTCGATGCCAGCCTTCTCCAAAAGCTTTCTACACAATGCTTGTCCCATATCTACTGATTCCACTTCATTTGTCACAACCTGTAATGGCTTTATAAGTTTAATAGGCTCTTCAATCAATTCAAATTGAATCTGCATAAAATCCGGTTTTCCTCTTGAATGATGTAAACCTTTTTCCAGTAAATCATTCACTGCTTGTTTCATATGGCTATAGGTTGATAGTAGTTCCCCGCCAGATATATGCTTTCCCCCATGTTCGTGTGATCCTTTCTTGGCAGCTCTCATTCTAACGCTATAATACTTTCCCGCTTCCATACCATCTGTCCTCTTCCTCGTAATTTAATTACAATAATTCCAATGTTTTACCACACAATCTCATATGTTAACCTATTTAATAATCGGTTAACACATAGAATATTAATAGTGTTTATTTATTCTGTCAATTAATTTGTGTTTTTTATCTTAGAAATCTGCTAGTCCTTTCAGTTATTTCTGATTCAAATAAAATTTATTAAAGAGGGAGTCCCAAAATTTTGGGACTCCCTTTACGTTTTAATCTATAATATTTAATAATGTTTTGACCCTTCAAAAGTGCAAAAGAACTCATGAACCCAAGGGTTATTATCTAATTCAAACGTATTAATGATTTTCCTCTGTGATTTCCTTCTTTCACATCCCCTTAGCACAACAAACTTAGCGTCTCTCTCTAAACTACGTTCTTTATAAACTTCACAATCTGGGGTTTCTAGTACCCCTTGTTCCCCGTAATGTATGTAAACACAAATTTCTATTTGACCATAAAGGGTATATCAGCATTTAAATAGAAAGCACCAAGCTTAATTGGTATATAAAGAATGAGATAAAACCCTCTAAATCGGAGCCAACCGAAACATTATTCCCAATTGGAATGTTATTCTGCTTTACCAAGTCGGTTTTTCAGTTACTTTTATCGGATAAATCGAATAAATATATGAACCGAGAGTAACACTAAACATAAAACTAATGTGGGGTATTAATGACATGAAACAGATTATTCTCTGGTCACTCTTGATATTGCCTTGGGCGTCCTTGTTTTTTTTGAAAATGGATACTATACGCAGGTACATGCCGGTCGCTCTTTTTATGACCGTTATTCATACCTTGGCATATCAAGCGGCTTACCATTACGGATGGTGGAAAGAGTCAGGTTCTAGTCTGTTCGGGTGGGATAAAGTCGTCCCGGTTCCTTGGGTATATGGAGCATATTTAGTTATAGTTATCTGGATATTCCGTTTTACTTTCGGGAAATTTTGGATTTATTTGACTGTCAATATACTTTTGGACGGGTTATTTATGTACATCGTTTATCCGGTATGGCAACAGATGGGGCTTGTTTCGAGTAAATCGACTTTGTCTACACTAGCTATTGTTGCTATGATGGTCGGTTTTGCCTTAATCATCTATCTGTATCAACTGTGGCAGGACGACGTGTTTAAACAGCCCAAAGCGAAACTCAAAAAACGGTGACTGCTTCTAAAGAGAAGAACTTGGATTAATTACAATTAAAGATTCAGATATTACGAGGATTACACATGAAAAAAGTTGTCTTAAATAATGGTGTTGAGATACCAATTTTATGTTTTGGGGTTTATCAAATTACAGACCCAAATGAATGTGAACAAAGTGTATATAGCGCTATTAAGGCAAGTTATCGTCTGATAGATACATCAATATAAAAAAACCGTATCGCAGGTGATTTTACGCTGGTTAACCCAAAGAGAAGTAGTAATGATTCCAATTAAAAAGGAGATGTATAAGGTTGACTTTAAGATTCACCCTTTATACACCCCCTCAACTGCGGCTCCCCAAGTATCTCTAACTATCCCCCTGTTTCAGCTAAAGCTCTGAATCCACGCTTTTTTCATGAAGCAAGCTTTTAACAATGCAACCCCCCTACTAACCACGGCCGATGTTGATAAGGACCCATGGGAATCTGAATGAGAGCCGTATTCCCTTGAGTATCCAACCTATACAGGTGATCACACAATTTCACATCATATCCGAGGAGTGGGTGCCCTCCTAATCCTAACGCTGATGCAACGATGAGTAATCGTTGCACGAGCATGCCTGCCTCCATCTGCTGGATACGATATCCTCTATATCCGAATGCACCTTTATCGTAATCCTTCTCTCCTGTCACATGAAAGCAGAGTGGGACTTGGAGTAAATTGACATTATCCATTGACATCCCGGATTGGAGTAGGAGTCGGTGATCCCCGGGTTGGACCTGTCTTAGTGCATGGGCATGACGTTCATAGCGATATGCACCATCAGGGATCCCTTCAACATTATACATATAAACACTTAGAGTGACGCGTGGCTCATGGTTTTGATACACAGCTTCCAAATCATTTCGATACGAAAAGGAGTCCGTCGTCTCCTGCAAGAGATAAGCTACTATCTGTTGACTGACTTTTCTCAACACGAAATCCAGGCTAGGAGAAAATCGATTTCGACATGCAGTAGCCAAATCATATGACATCCACTCTGTTTCTGGCAGAGCTACCAGTTGACCTTCAGCTTTCACATTTCGCTTTTCCTGGACTAAGACAAACGAAGAAGGAGAATTTTGCATGGCTGCGTGATTTAATTTGGTTAACATGGGGAATTCTTTTACCTTCTTTGAGCGGACATAGTGATCAGGCTGAATCGCTTGTAATTCCCGGATCAGCTCTTCTGAGGATACCATTCTTTCCCTTTCACTCCCGTTTGCTGACCAAATGGTAGGTTCTACCGATAACGGGATGACCGCATAAACGCTTTCCTCTTTTTCCGATAAACCTAGCAAATGATTTACGGCCTGATCAAGATATTGAAAGTACACCCCCGATTCCCAGCTAAACCGTTTAGATACTTCCAATAGCTGCCCCATCAATACACCCGCATCCAAACCCTGCAGCCGGTAGGCAAAGTTATTATATTTGAAAAAATTTTTCCAAAACATCGTCGACACAAAAACCGTACCAAAACAAGAAGATACGTCACAGCGATGACCAAGAGCCCGGGCAATATATAAATCGAAATTGCCTTCTCTTAGCAAGACCAAGCGGTGGTGTGCCACATCGTAATGGTACAGCCCGTGGGGCAAATCATCAATTTTCAGATATACATATAATTCGTTTGGATACAACCCTCCACCCGAAGGAGCAAATCTTCGGAACGATTGCAACATGTCTGTGTGGTTCTCTCCAGAAATTGATGAGAAAACAGATTGACTAAATTGAGTCAGCCCGTAGGCATACCAAAGAAAATGACCGACTTCACGAAGATCAGGCTTTATGCGATGTTTAGAACCTTCAAGTGTCAACGGTACGTTCAGAGGTAATGGTACAACAGGCAAACCGCGGTATAGTTTATAGGCAAGTGGTCCATCCTCCCAATCCACTTCCCAATTCGGAATGCTTGCCTTCTCAATATCGAAATGCAAATTGTGCAGAAACTCATCACAATTCATAACAATCGCCTCCTAATGACGCTTATGGAAACGGATGAGGATGGGGATTAAGCTGTTCGGTCGTCAGCGGTTCCGTTGTATATCCCAATTCCATCGGGACCCTTAACACCCTCTCGAGTCCGGTTATTCGTGTAAGATGCTGTCCGAATGTCATCGGAAGCATTCCAGGAATCAGCACTTTCACACAATATAGATTGTTTCGAAGCGTTTCCGGTGTCGACTGATCCACGACAATCACATCGAGGTTTAAACGGCGAAATTCTTGAAGAAGTTCCAATAGATCATCGGTAAGATCTAAATGCTTACGTCTAGATCCATATTCCTCATCAAAGGTTCTTAATGGGCGATTGTCCTCTAGCAAAAACTTTAGGCGCTCTTCGGCCTCCGGTAATCCATACAACATACCATGATCATCCATCTGTCTTACGGAGCTTGAGTCATGTAACATACGCACATACTCCGACTTGTTCTTCTCCAATTTCTCATCCAATGACAGCATCATCCCAGCTAACTCGTGAACCGCGGTTTTTACAGCCCGTATTGGATCCAAATGAGCTCCAGCCGCACAAATCAGATTCAAACCTGTTTGCTTTCTATTTTTCGCGATTGCTAAAATACTGGGGATTCCGTTCTCCATGGTCGAGTTATATAAATATAAATCATATCCGCCAACCGTTTGCATCCGGTCAATCATTAACATAAGCTCTTGATCTGCCGTGGAGTATGGATCAAGACGGGGCAAAGGAAGCTGCGCGTACCAAGTCATTAAAAACGAATCACGCTCCACCACTTCCAAAATACCATAGAAAATAGCTTCTTCTAAACTACCTCCTAACGCACATCCGTTGGAAGTCTCATAGACGAACCCTCGCGATCCGCAGCCCAAACTGTAATAGGCCAGCAACTCAGGGACCAAGATCGGACGGTCCTGCAAAAATGAATATCCCCATACCCAATTGATGGGGCGATCGGGATCAAATTCTTCAAATGGAAAATCAGGTCTTTGGTACTGTTCTTTTTCGTGCACACCTACTTCAATCGGATGGAGTGCCTGATTTTTCAAGCGGTTATAACTATCATGGACCACGGTCCGTTTACCACGGGGCTGAAGTCCACAGTACCGCTCCAATCCTTCCAATATCGCCGTTAACTCACTTACCGCGAAGGAGTTGGTCCGGCCCGCTGTTCCCTCATCTCCCTCGAACAAAGGCAGATTAACACTTACATCCGCAAATGTATGAACAAGGTTGACATATTTTTCATTTAAGAGCCCTGTACGTGGATCTAGATAGTCTTTCACTAAAACGGTACTCAGACTATCTAACGAACGGGTGCGGAAATGGTCACGGTTAAACTTCGGAGTATTTCTCAATGAAATACCTGCCATTTCGGGTGAATCGTCTGGTATTGAACTGCAAACGGTACACAAAGGGTCAGGCAGGAACTTATGCCATGAACTATTCAAGGTTTTCAGATTGAGAAAACAGACCTTTCCTTCGGAGGCTGCCTTTTCTCCTTGTATGATTCTCTTTACCTCAGCTTTGATAAAATGAGCCAACTGTTGGAGTCCCGTGCGTGATGCCCAAGCTTCCTGGTGCATTCCCCCATTTGACTCCAACCGCCTCTGTATCTCCCTCATGTCTCTACGGTCGTGTCCTGTCAAAAGACGTCTTGTCTCCACACATTGAGTGCAACCCGGGGTACCAGGCCGAACCAGAGGACCTATGATTCCTTCTCCAAATGAAACAAAACCTCGCAGCCATGAAGTGTTGATACGACGGAACACCTGTTCAGCTTGTTGAAAAACAGAGGGATTCCATACATCCTGCAGCACCAATGCCAAATCGATGGTGGCTGGTAGGATGCTTTCGAAATTAGGTTTACGAACCACTAGGTATTGAGAGGACATTTCTTCACATATGAGGTCTGACAATATCCCTTCTCCGACCACTAACACAACAGCACTCACTTGAATCCCTCCTCTTGAACCAATACCCCGAATACCCCTGCCAATTCCTGTTTAAGAAATGGTTCCACATCAAGTTCATACACCTGAAGCTGCTTTCTGTTCCGTTCAAGGACTTTAATCGCTTCCTGGAGGTCCTCGGACTGAATCCTGTCTTCACACGTAGGAATTTCTATGCTTTGCGGTTCTTTTTCATCAAAAAATAATGAGGTGAATTCCAATGATCGCGGTGTTTCCGATTCCCCATGGTTTTGGCCTTTTGCAATAGCTTTCTGCAGCGCGTTTCGCAGTGCCAAGGTTATATTAATATCTACACTGCCATACCATCCGTATCTTGTGCCAACCCATACAACCGGAAATCCCGACACATTCTCTCCTAAGGCAATGGTTGGTGCACCTTGCATAGTCGTTAGTGACTGCAAATAAAAACGGCAGCGTTGATCCTCTACCTTCCTCAACTTCACTATAGATACGGAATAACTCGGCTCACAGCTTTGTCTGATTAACTCCTCTTCCAAACATTTTTGCAGCCCCCGGCAAACCCCTTCCGCTAACATAACACCAGCAGCTACTTTCACTTGTGGAGGCAGTTCAAGGATGTCGGCCATTCTTGAGACATACACTTCTATTCCGGTCAGCCCTGCTTCTATTCGGGCTTCCTGATGTGTCAGTGCTGAACATACCCTCTCCTGCAATAGGTCAGCAGGTCCCTCTGCTAATGGATTGGCCGCCTGAACGGAGCACTGCGATAATGGTAACTGCTTTAAATCTCCTTCCTCCCATTTGTGAAAAATCCCTGATACTTTGGATGTCAGCTGATTAAAGTGAACCAGTAATGAACTCGGATCACGATTCTCTGTTCTCTGTTCCAGTCTTACATCGATATCCTCTACTAATCTAACAGACGGATATCCAGTTACTAGTGGATGAGGAAGGAACGGATGCCAGTTGCCTTCAAGTGTTTCTAAATCTAGAAGAAAGAATCGTTCTTTCTGTTCCTTTTCAGACACACCTGTAACATGCTTATACAACTCAAATACGATCACATTGGCAAGCATGGATCCTACTGTCTGAGAATATGCGGAAATTGGCTGGTCATTGGTGAGAGCTGTTTGGTGAAGACGGCGCCATGCAGACTCCCAACACCCCTCTGAATTTGGATGCACGAACGGTCCAGCTAACCCGACCTGTTCCAAGCAAATAGCAGGGAGAAACACCTTCTTCTCATCCCTGCTAACCTTATGTAGAAGTCGTAGTTCCTCTACATCAGCCTTTTCTGAAACATACAAAATGTAATCAAACGCTTTGATCACTTCCTGCCAATCTCTTTCCTTGTTTTGGGTAAGCTCCTCTATCTCCACTTCATCGTCTGTTTTACGGGCACGAGCCACAAGTTCGTTCAACCGTCGTCTATTGGTCTGATCCGTATCCATTATCAGGATTTTGAACTTGGGATGTCCGGAAGTAAGTAACGAAGAAATCAACGAAATAAAAAATGGCCCTGATCCTACAGCCAACACTTTCGACTGTCGATAGCATTGAAAACGGAACGCTCCTGAATCTATTAAGTTATCGACAAATTCGATTTGAGAAGCATGGTTTTTAAGAACCTGTTCCGTCAATTGATGCGGACGTTCTTGGCTTACATCGCGAGCAAATCCGTTGCTTACTAGCGTTTCTGCAATTTCAAACACTCTGTCCCGGTATGGACCCGGTAATCCGTTTGTCAAATACTCCAAAGTGTACTGGCCATTAAACATCGGCATTAGCTTTTCAACCCACTTATCGATCATACTGCCTTCCATACGGAAGGAACTTACATTGTTCCGAAAAAACACACCGCTGTTGGGGTATGGGAGAAAAAACGTGTCCCTTTTTACTTTCAGACGCGCAGAAGGGGTTAAATTTGTCACTTTCGTTCCTCCTTAGGTCCACATCATTAATTATCATCACTATTATCCTATGTACTGCAATTTGTCCCTTATGTTAATACTTATAGAAAAGAGCCCCTGCGACGATTGCAAGGGCTCTTCTCTATAAGCAACTGGCTTTCCGTTTATCAAGCGAAAACTACCTTCCTCCGCAGCGTTGTCCTCCACCGCATCGATGTCCGCCGCCGCAATTATGACCACCGCATCGATGACCACCGCCGCATCGATGACCACCGCCGCAATTAAAACAGTTAAAGCAACTGAAACAATTAAAACAATTAAAGCAATTAAAGCAATTAAAACAGCTGCTAAAGCAACTCGAACAACGGCCAAAACTACCCACACCTACGAATAAACGGTCCTGATCACCATAGAGTTGGTTTGGATCGTACGTCACTGGTTGGGAAGCTTGGAAATCACCGAGATTTAACGCTTGAAGTTCATTTTGAAAATCGTACATTTATTTAACCTCCTAAATAATTTAACCAAGGGCAGTTTCATTTTTAAAAAACGAGGTATGACAATAGTACTTTAAATATGGTGATTATAATGATTTCGAATCCTCCTCAACAAAATATGTACAATGGGTGGGTGTTGCTACTGATATAAAAGCCTATTTTGCTGATTTTCAGAAACTTCTCGAGTTACAAAAATGGGTGTTCCAAAAATTATTATTTTGGAACACCCTCTTTATGTTTAATAGTTTTACAAAAAAGTGGAAATATAACAGAGCTAACGATCCCCTTAATTCTGAGCAACTTGATTCCCTGTTTTCATCTCCTCTTTTTGTTCAATCACATTAACTAGTTCTTCGATAATATCGTTTAACTTCATCTGGCTAGTATCATTTTTTAGAGTATAATTGTAGTTTTATAAAGCAATTTTTTCTCTTGTTCAGTCATTCATTTCCCTCATTTCCAACATGGTAGTTGCTTCCAACTCAGTTATTCAACAATTGACGATTTTCATTTCAGATAGTAAGGTTTATAGAGTAAAACCTTCATTGATTATGATTTAGAAGTTAAGGAATGTCGGAATTCATTTGGTGAGAATCCGAAGTATTTCTTAAACACCTTACTGAAATATTTTTCATTTTGATAACCTACTCCATAGGCCACTTCATATATTTTTAAATATGGATTTCCAAGTAACTTCTTTGCTTTTTCCATTCGTATATTTGTTAGGTAATCGGTTATGGTTGTATGATAATCTTCTTTAAATTTTCGTGAAATGTATTCTCTACTTAAAAAGAATCGATCGGCAATTTCTTGAAGAGTAATATCTTCTTGGTAATGTTGTTGAAGATACTCTTCAATTTCCTGCATATTGTTTTTCTCTTTCTTATACTTCACATTTGAGAGGATATTAATTAAGTCTTTAAACTCTCTCTCCTTCTCGTCTTTGAATTTTTTAAAGGAAAAAGAGCCATCTTCTTTCCAATAATTCATGCCTCGATAAAAGGTTACCTGACTTTGAATCTGGTATTCTTTTAACCAATTATTTCTTAGTATTTCAAATTGATTTTCCCATATTAATATTTGTTCTAGTGAAAGAGTGCTATCCCTTTCTAACACTGTAAAAACTTGATTAAGTTGCGATTTAATCTGTTCTATACTCCTTGATTGAATGGCCCATTTTATCACGTTTGTGTAATCTAATAAGTGAAGAAGCGGCTTCGGTTTTACATCTTTATTCGTGACAATCTTTTTCTGATTTAATAGGTTGTGCTTTAAAAAAACCTGACAGGTAGATTCGTACGCTTCATTAATATGCCTAGATTTTTTTCCTAGTGCAATAATCGGGCAAAACTTGCAATATTGATAGATTAACGAGTAGATTTCCTCTAGCAAATACGAAACGTTTTTATCATTCCAAAAAAGAAGAACGAGCTCGTGTGGTTTGTTGCTATTTCGAAAACAGACACCATCATTCTGCTTTCTCAATAATTCGTTACAAATATTAATCAAAGTAAAAAATGCGAGGTCTTGATCTCCTTGAAATGATTTATTTACGATGGACTTTATTGATAGTAATGCCACCGTCTTTTGCTTTTCTGTAATGGTAATCCTAAATTCCAGATTAATTTTCTCTTCCATTGATTTTGAAATTTTCTCTTTTGAACAAAAACTCGAAAATATACGGTCCCAGTAAAGAGTCTTCACTTCATTGATAAAACTAGTTTCCTCGATTTGAGATTTTCTTAAACGAGCTTGATCATTCCATTCTTTTACAGCTTTATCTAATGTTTCATTCAATACATCTGGTTCAATGGGCTTTAAAATATAGTCAACGCTTTTATAAAAGACCGCGCTTCTCATATACTCAAAATCATCATATCCACTTACTACAATGGTTTTACTCTTAAGACCTGAGGAATGGAGCCATTTTAATAGGTTGATTCCATCTATCTTGGGCATTCTCATATCTGTAAAAATTATTTCCGGTACGTGCTCTTTTATTAACTCAATTGCTTCATCTCCATCTTCTGCCTCTAAAATAGTGTGAATTCCATGTTTTTCCCATTCTGCTAATAAGAGTAGCCCCTCACGGACATGCTTTTCATCATCAATGATGATTGCTTTCATTCGCTACCCCCTTTATTTTTATTGGCAGCCTCATGGTTACCATAAAACCTCCTTCAACTTGATTTACTAGCTGTATTGTAGCTCGTTGGTTATAATAAAGCTTTAATCGTACATACACATTTTTTAATCCAATATTCGTTACTTCTACCGTTTTGTCCCTAGTTTCGGATTGAAAATGTTCATGAATTTCTTTTAACCGGCTTTCCGATACACCTATTCCATTGTCGCTCACAATTATGGCTAATTGATCATTCTCCTGAAAACATTTTAGGGAAATACGCCCTACTCCATCACGGATATCGAATCCATGTTTAAAATAATTTTCAATTATAGGCTTTAATATCATTTTGGGGACTTTTATTTCCTGAACATTGTCATCAACTTCCATAATATAGTCAAGATTTTCGCCAAAACGCTCTTTTTGTAATAAAAGATAGGCATTAGTGTACTTAATTTCTTTATTTAAAGGGACTATATCTTCTTCCATATTCATTCCATATCTCATAATATTTGAGAGATGTATGATTAATGAATAGATTTGCGGAACTTTCTTCTTTAAAGCGATTGTACCAATCGATTGCAGTGCATTATACAAGAAGTGTGGATTGATTTGCGATTGAAGTACTTTTAATTGATTTGTCTTATTTTCCAATTCAAGTTTGTATTCTCGGTTAATTAAGTGATTAATTCGCTCTATCATTTGCTGAAACCTAAAGCTAAGAATGCCGATTTCATCTGACCCGAAGGAATCAAATTGAACCTTCATATTCCCTTTTTCTACTTGTTCAATATTTTGCAGTAGAATTCGAATTGGTGATGTAATTTTAACGGATACGAAAAGAGTAGCTAAAACAACAAGTGATAAACCGATGGCACCAAATATAATGTTAATTTTCGCAACACTCAAGGCACTTTCATACAAAGTAGTGAAAGAAACCCTTTTTACTAGAATCCAACCACCCGCTGAAGCCGAAAGCCGATCATACATCATCACACCATTAAAGGAGTCTTCTTTCCATTCCATCGTTCCTGACACTTCTTTTTTATCTAGAATTCGTGAAATCCACTTCTGATCATCTTGATCGTTCGTATTATCGGTATCAGAGCTATAGATGATTTCTCCTTCTGTAGATAATAAATAGAATTCTTCGGTTCCACTGTTATATAGATTTCTACTCAAATCTACTATTTTATTAGGTGAAATCTCCAAAGAAATATACCCGAGTATCTCATCATCTGGAATATTCCTGATTGCCCTATGAATAGAGATATTCTCTTTAGTCCTTTTAATACTATTCTCTTGCTGAGTATATGTGGAATCAATATACATGTTAAAAGGACTGTGTTGAGCTTTGATAAACGATTCTCGATTGGAATCCTTCAACCCATTCGAAAAAACAACAGTTGACCGCCTTGTTGCAGAAACATTTCGATCAGCTTCTGTAAGGGAAATCCGAACACCATTTATGGTATCTTCGGTATAAAGAATCGTTTGAACAACATGCTTCACATGACCAATTGTCAAGTAATTATTATTTTTTGTTGGTGATCTCATGTAATTGATAAAATCAGGATTATTATAGAGTGAAAGAGTTAGCCCATTTAAGTCATGAATATAACTTTCTAAATTCACTTTCCCTTGATACAAAAGATTGCTGCTTTCTTTTACTACTAGATCCTCAATCGAATTCTTCGTATACAAGTATGTAATAACTATCGAACTCCCAAATGGAATAATCGTCATAATCATCAACAAAACCATTAACTTATTTCGAATACTTGTCTTTAGCATGAGGGCGGACCTCCCCATTCTCACTTATACTTAAAATTAGTGGGAGAGATTAATAATGATTTTTTTTGAGAATATTTCTTCGAAACTCTCACAAATCCTGTAAATTGTAGTATTACGGCCAGTTAATGCAAGATATAATAGAAAAGCATGCCACGTAAGACATGCTTTCTACTATTCTTTTTACTTTAAGTTATCCCACGCTTGCTGGAATCGCTCAAGTAATGTGTCATAGTCAATCTTACCAGCAGCGTATTCTTGGATTGCTGCAGCGAACTCTTTATTCGCTCCATCAGGCCATCTGAACCATGTCCAAGGAATCGTTTTCTCGTCTTTAGAGTATTCCAGAATGGATTGGCCTAAATCACCAAGACCCTTTGGTTCAATGTTATCGAATGCCGGAATGAAAGCAAATTCCTCAGTAATATAACGTTGTCCAGTTTCAGAAGTAACCATCCAATCTAAGAATATTTTCGCTTCTTCAAGGTGCTCTGAGTTTTTGTTTAATACCCAGTTATTAGGTACACCAACAGGTAATCGATTAGCACTATCGTCATTGCTCAGAGGGATTGGAAGGAAGCCCATGTTCATGTCAGGATTAATTTCATAAATCATATTCTCTGTCCAGTTACCTTGTTGAAGAATAGCCGTTTCGCCAGATGCAAATAGTGTCACTTGAGTATTGTAATCTGTTGTTAATGGATTATCATTTGCATATTTAAGTTCTGTATCTAATACTTCTTTAAATTGTTTAAACTTTTCGTTCCCAACAAATTTCTCGGAACCATCATAAAGTCCTTCGATAAATGCTACTGGATCTTCTTGTTGGGCAAATGGAATGTTAAGTAAATGCTGTCCAATTACCCACCACTCTCCATAACCAGCAGAAAATGGAGTGATACCAGCATCCTTAAGCTTTTTAGACGCAGCTATTAACTCTTCGATTGTAGATGGCGGCTCTGAAACACCTGCTTTTTCAAATAAATCTTTGTTATAGACAAAACCATAACCTTCTAAGTTAACAGGCATACCATATAACTTGCCTTCTTCATCCGTCATCGGAACTTTCCCAATTGGAAGTACATTCTCTACCCATGTCTCTTCTGAAAGATCTGCCAACTTCTCTTTCCAAAGTTCTAACTCTTTAAAACCACCATTGTTGAAAATATCTGGCTCTTCACCTGAAGCAAATTTTGCTTTAAGTGCTGCACCGTAATCTGCACCTCCACCAACTGTTTCAAGCTTTACCTTAATGTTTGGATGCTCAGCTTCAAACTCTTTAATCATCTCTTCAAGCTGCGTAGCAATTTCAACTTTGAACTGGAATAAATGAAGTGTTACAACATCATCAGCTGATTTAGAATCCCCATCTGAATTGCTTGTAGTGTTTTTTGAAGAACAACCAGCAATAATACCAAATAGAAAAACAAAAGACATACACAGTAAAATGATTCGTTTCATAAATTGATTGACCTCCTTGATATTAATATTTATAAAAAAGGTTCTGTTTCAATTCATTAGGCGTGACACAGAAACTTTTTTTCTACTTAATAGATCCTGATGCTATGCCCTTAATAATATGCTTCTGTAAGAATAAGAAAAAGATAATGATTGGCGTAATAGCAAGCACTAATGAGGCAAGACCCATATCCCATTGCTTTGTATATTGAGCAAAGAACGAGCTCGCTGCTAGAGGAATAGTGCGCAACTCAGCATCCTGTAAAACCAAGAGTGGTAACAAATAGTCATTCCAAATCCAAAGGGTATTCAAAATAATGACTGTTACAGTAATCGGTTTAAGAAGCGGAAATACAATTCTCCAGAATACACCAAACTGACTACACCCATCAATCATCGCTGACTCCTCAATCTCAACAGGAACTGTTTTGATAAACCCATGATATAAGAATAAGGAGAGTGGAACACCAAATCCAAAGTACATTATAATTAAACCCGGAATGCTATTTGTTAGTCCCAATGTTCCACCAAGCTTCACAAGCGGGATCATCACCGTTTGGAATGGAATGACCATTGCTGAAACAAATAGAATGAATAAAATTTTGCTAAACTTCCCTGGTGTACGTACCATTTTCCACGCAGCCATAGAACTAATAACGACTAATCCAATATTGCTAAAGACAGTAATCACGAGAGAATTCCAGAAAGCCTGTGGGAAGTTAATGACATTCCATACCTCTGCATAGTTTGAGTACATAAATTCTTTTGGCCAGGCTGCAGCATCAATTAAAATAGCTGCAAAGGGCTTAATTGAGTTGATCAACACGAAGTAAAAAGGAATAAGGAAAATGAGACCGAAAATAATCCCAATAATTTCAAGCGCAAACGTTTTTTTCGTATATCGTTTGCCCATTACGCCTCAACCTCCTTTTTCTTCGTTAACATGACTTGGACGGTTGTAAAGATGGAAACAACTACAAAGAACAGGATAGATTTAGCAGTTCCTAATCCGTATCGATTGTTATGGAAGGCTTCTTGGTAAATATTTATAGCTACTGACTGAGTAGAGTTAAATGGTCCTCCACCTGTTAATGAAATATTTAAATCAAATATCTTAAAGGCCATAGAAATCGTTAGGAAGAAACAAATAGTGAATGCTGGTAATATTAACGGAATAATGATTTTCGTTAATAGTGACCAGTTCGAGGCACCATCCATTACTGCAGCCTCAAGAAGGGATTGATCTACTCCTTGTAAAGCAGCAACGTAGATCACCATCATATATCCACTAATCTGCCATGCAAAGACGATAACAATTCCCCAAAATGCTGTCACTTCATCCCCTAACCAAGGCAATTTAAAGAAGCTAATATCCGTTAAGTTTCCAATCGAAGCAAATCCTTTTACAAAAATAAACTGCCATATAAAACCAAGTAATAACCCACCAATTACGTTTGGAATGAAAAACACCGTTCGTAAGATATTACGAGTTTTTAATGCTGTATTTAAAAGTAAAGCAAAACTAAAACCTATTAAATTACTAATAATTACAGCAGCAAACATAAACTTTGTAGTAAAGATGAAGGAATTAAAGAAAGTCCTATCATTTGTAAAGATTTGCTTATAATTCTCGAGCCCTACCCATTCAACAACAGAGCTAACTCCATTCCATGAGGTAAATGAATAATATACTCCCATTAAAAAGGGAAGAATTTGAATAATTAAAAAAAATAAAAGTGCCGGTCCAACAAAGGCAGCGTAAGTAAGCATGCTCTTATAATTAATTTTTTTCTTTGATATTGCCTTAATATGACCTTTAATATTTACTTCAGTTTTATACTTTGTTTCCATTCGTATCACCACCCCTTTTTAATTGTAATGGCTTTCTTCAATTATAATGGAAGCGCTTTCTTTAATAAGGGGATTGAATTGACTAAAAAGGTGAAAAATTTTGACTATTTAAAGTGAGAAATATATTTTTAAAAAAATTCAGGAACTTTCACATGAGTTATTTTTTATATGTAGTATGAAAATGGATTCTTTTTAGTAAATCATTCAAGTCAAAATTTTAAAAAAGCCTAAGGATCCCTATACCTGCACGCAATAAGTTATACATTTTTTTCTATTATTAATGAAAAGAATTAATCTACATTATTATTTAGGAGCTTATTCTCATCTCTTATACTACTTTCTAAGTAGGTTGATTTACTTCATCGTACATTTCAATTATTTTAAGTTATTTATCTATCCCTTCTTGTGATGATTGATTTTCTTTGCAGCTTCCATCGTTCAAATAAAAGAAAAGGCAAATAGAGCAATATACATAAAAAGAGTGCAACTACCTCAAGCGAAATAATATACCAAGGCCATGGACCAAGAAAATCAAGCAAAGATGCGGTGGTAGGTTTTCTTGATAGAAACATGTAATTTGCGCCTGTAATAGCATTCACCTTGATCACGACCACCATTAAAACATTTAACCACAGCATCGTCCTTCCAACTGATCTCCAAGTCGGTCTAAAACCTTCTACAGCAGTCATAAAAATAGCCGTTAACACAATTCCCCCGTGTCCGACAAAAAAGTAAAAATACCAAAAATGTGGAAAAGCAATATCAAGCACTGGAGTTAATAACGCTTGCAGTGCACCAAGTGTACCTGCAAAAAAAACGAACTCATACAAGTAGAAATTTGGACAAAGTAGCAGCAAAATCGATAAAAGCAGGGTTAATGTACATAGATGAAACGGAAGCGATTGCTCAGGTGTCCAATTACCGGTATTGATGTACCATAAATGTAAACCTATATGTAATAAAAGCATTAGCAAGGCTAATCCGTAACGGAAATTACGATTCCACCCTGGTTTGCGAAAATGTGCTCGGAACCAAATGACTGTCCCTACGACCAATATAATAAACATTAGTGCTATTACATGCTGAAGCGAATACATTTCGAATGAATTGCCATAATGACCAAAGAATGATTTCATTCCATTAGCCCCCTCCTATTATGTTGTATCGGTAATTTTAGGATTTGTAATCAATTACATTATCGGCTCCTAGAGATTTATGCATTTGGTTCAAACATCTTTAAATGGTAAATAATAAATTCAATTATTGAAAGTGTTTTAAGGAGCCAGACATGGAGAGAAACTATTCGATTGACTTGATTAAATTTTTTGCCATATTGTCTGTTTTGGTGATCCATATATTTCCAAGGGATAACCAAATTGGATTATTTATTCTCGATAACGTTTCAAGGTTCGCGGTTCCATTCTTTTTTACTGCTTCTGGTTATTTTTTCGGTAAAAAGATGAAAAACAATAGAGATTCTAAAAGGGCCTTTACAAGGTATATAATAAAACTTTTAAAACTGTATTTATGCTGGCTATTCTTTTATATAGTGATAGATGTACTTATGACTTCTATAGGAACTGGTAATCCAAGAAGGGAATTGAAGGAATATATTAATCATTTTACGTTTCCTGACCTCGTCTATTACGGCAAAGGTACGAGTGGATACCAGTTATGGTTTTTAACCGCATTAATTTGGAGTTTTGTCATCCTTTTTGTTTTTTATAATTTTAAAAAAATCAACCATCTACTACTTATTAGCTTACTATTAAACATAATAGGTCTTTTCGGACAATCGTATTCGGTGTTTTATGCTTTTCCTATAAGTACACGTGATTCTTTATTTATCGGACTATTTTATACAACACTAGGTTTCTTTTTTGCGTTTAATGAAAGATTAAAAAGGCCCATTGGAAAAAGTGTCAAAATTCAATTAATAATCATTTTATGTCTTCTTACAATTCAAGTGACAGAGGGGTACTTATTAGAAAAAGTACTTTCAGCCGCACACGGGGAATATTTCCTATCTACAATCATCTTAACTTTCGTTCTTTTTTGTTTTGCATTAAATAATAATAATTTAGGAAAGAATTTATTCATTACTGAAATAGGCGGAAGATCCTTGGGTATATATGTAGTTCATGTTTTTTATATTGAAATATATGATCTAATTTTATCTCATTTAAACATGACTAATCTTGCAGATAGCTTATTAATTAAGCTATTCAAGTTACTTATTATATTTTCTATATCGTATCTAACATATGATTTCTTACAGTTCTTAAAAAGGCGTTTAGGTAAAAAGAAGTAATTCATCTCTTATGGGGTCCATTTCAAATTCTTAAATGAGGTAGCTGTCATGAAAAAGATAGGACTTGGACATCCTCTTAATGGGAGGTTGAAACGGCCCAACTCAATCCTTGTAAAATCCGTAGGCCTAGTAAAACAAAAACTCCACCAACCCAGCTATAGAAATACATAGCCAATGTAAAAATTAGAAGACCCCATAAAATAAATGGTCGCCTACCGTAACGATCTAATAGCCCTCCGATGATTGGTCTAAGAATAACAGCAGATAGCATGAACGCACCCACTACTAGACCCACCTGACTTTCGCTTCCCCCAATGTGTTTAATAAACAGCGGCAGTGTTGGTAGAAGCATATAAAACCCAGTAAAAAGGAAAAGCATACTTACGGTCATAAATGGCTACGTCCATTTTCGTTCCATGTTGTCATTCCCCCTAGAGTAATATTTAAATAGAATCAAACTGGTTCTTCTCTCGTCTGTCTCCGATACAGGAGTTTCTCAACCTCACTTTATTACCTCCAATAATAAGAAAGGCAAAACCTTACCCCGCTTTAAGGTAACGGTTTTGCCTGATTTAACTGTTACAACACGTGTCTCATATTTTCAATTATATACAAAAGGAAAGCTCTTTCAATTGACCCAAAAAAGGGGGTTGTTAATTAATAAACAAAAGGTTAATTTTTGTTCAATATCTTTGAATAAAACTTGTTTCATTATTAGACATTTGTTTATAAATTAAAATCATATATATTATTTCTGATAGTTGGTACACATATAATGAGTAATTAATAAGCTGCGGGAGCTGTACGAATCTGCATCTGAATTAGATTACGGAGAAGCTAATTTACCGTGGTTTAAATATCTAGAAAATTATTATTTGTTTTTTTCTACCATGTTAGCAAGTAAAGGTGCTCCTTCTTTTCGTAAGCAATTCATTGGATTTCTTATTGAGGAATTTACTGATGAAGTAGATGCTATAACTGGAGTAAATTCCGATGTAAATAAAGATATTATTCTACAATTTATTGTTACTTCTTACGTAGGGATAGTAGAATGGTGGTTCAAAAATGGAATGCCGTATTCCCCGGAAGTGATGGCAGAACAAGTTGGAATATTATTAGAGAGAAATTTATAATCTATAGAAAAATAATGCCAGGCTTCTATAACTGTTTAGGCAGCCACTATTTTTTGTGCTACCATAAGGTAAATACCTATTATTGGAGTGGATCAATAAACATGTATAAATTGCTTGCAATTGATATTGATGGAACCTTAATTAATGATCGTAAAGAGGTAACAAAAGAAGTAAATGAGGCAATCCAAGCAGCTAAGCGAAAAGGAGTCAAAGTGGTCATTTGTACAGGGAGACCTATCGGAGGAGTTCATGGGTTCATAGAAGAGTTAGACCTTCATGACCAATATGTCGTTACATTTAATGGTGCACTAGTTCAACATTCCGAAACAAAGGAAGTGGCGTCAGAAATTTCTTTAACACACGAGGACTTAATGACACTCTATGGAGTCAGTCAGGAACTCCAGACATCCATGCATTTCTTTGATTCACAAAGAATATATACTCCCAATAAAGACATTAGTCCATTTACCGTTGTGGAATCATTTGTAAATGGTGTGCCTTTGCACTATCGTGAAATTGAAGAAATATCCTCAGACATCTTAATACCGAAAGTAATGTTTGTTGGAGAACCTGAGCGTTTAGAGAAAACGATAGCTACAATTCCAGCAACTCTTAAGGAAAAATATACGATGGTGCGCAGTGCTCCCTATTTTTATGAAATTTTACACCCAAGTGTAAGCAAAGGAAATGCCGTAAAGCTTCTTGCTGAAAAATTAGGTATTACTCGTGAAGAAGTCATCTGTATAGGAGATGGCGAGAATGATTTAACAATGATTGAATATGCAGGTTGTGGTGTAGCAATGGGTAATGCCGAGCAAAGCGTCAAAGAAATTGCTCAATTTCATACACGGTCCAACAATGAACATGGAGTCGCCTATGCGATTGAACAATTAATATTAAATACATAGTACATAAAGGCTTTTACCTACTATAGAAATATAGCTCACAACGAAAACCCGCTTTCCGAATAAGGATTAAGCGGGTTTTAAGTGTTTTACAAACTCAGTCAGAAGTTGTAAGAGTCGCCTGGACATCTGGAGTGATTGTTGGAAAAGGATAGTTAATTTCTTCATCAAATTCTACCCAGTCAAGATTTGCCATCATCAGCAGGTAGCGTTTGCCGCTTGTTGGATCACTAATGATGATATGGTCACGACCAGCTGTTTCTACGCGTCCGTGGTAAACCATCGAGTTCCATTTGCTGTTACCTTGGTAAGTAAAGTAAAAAGTTCCGATTTTACCTTTGTTGTAGCGTAGGATATTTTCTATAAATGATTCTTCCACCGCTCCTGCTACAAGTTGCTGTCCAGTACCCATCGGAACCACAGGGACAGAATACGTGGGTCCAGAAGGCATGCCCGCCGGGAAGCCAGAAGGCATAGCTGTCGGGAATCCAGCAGGTTGTGTGCCACTTTCCCTCGTCATAGAAGATGGATAAAAACTAGAATAATAGTTCATTGGATAATAATTAAAGTCTTGGCAAGACATAAAAGTCAACTCCTAAAAATTTTATCTATAAAACTCTGTGCAGTAACCCGGTACAGCGACATAGAAGCAATGATTCCGGTACGCAAAATCAAACTTCGTCATAGGTGATCTAGGCATAGTAGCGCCACAAGGTGCTCGAAACTTTTTACCAGGACTTGGGTTATAAAACCACAAATTCATTCTGGCACGAGGTTCCCTATGACCATGCAACAAATTCCTAGCTCGCTGGAGATCTTCTTCACTGGGACGTTGTGTATACAATGATCCATTTAAGACGGGTTCGAAATGAGGGACCCCAGTTCCAGGTATCGTTTGATAAATGGCATGCCTGATATTACGCAGGTTTTTGAAATCAGGAGCACAGTTGGCCTCGACCCGATTGGCCACAACCGTTCCCACCTTATTCATCCCTTGAACTCCTTCTCCTATCGCTTCAGCCAGCATGAGCCTTGCTAATTCTTCCACGTCACGTGAATTATGTTTTATTCGTCTGCCCATTTCCTCACTCCTTCGGCTTATACATTTAATTTATTAACCGAGGCTGGGTTTGGTAGCTTGCCTATCTGCCTATATTTTATAAATTAATATTCATATTCTAATTAACCTGAGGTAAAAGAATAATAAATTCAGTTCCCCTATTTTTTTCACTATTTACTTTTATTTTCCCTTTGAAAGAATGGATTATTTGAAAACTTACCATCATTCCTAACCCTGTTCCCTTTTCCTTTAAGGAAT
The DNA here is from genome assembly GCF_003586445.1 of Bacillus sp. Y1. Lineage (NCBI taxonomy): Bacteria > Bacillati > Bacillota > Bacilli > Caryophanales > Bacillaceae > Bacillus > Bacillus sp. Y1. Next base: position 2,853,622 of record NZ_CP030028.1, read on the forward strand.
AGAACGGAGATCCAAGCCTGTCTAGTTGCTTTTTTGTCATGCCAATGCCTTGGTCCTTAATGATAATTTTTATGTACCCATCATCTGTTGACATACAGCTAACCCAAATCGTTCCACCATTCGGCATTGATTCTACAGCATTTTTAAAAATATTTATTAACGACTGGTTCAGTTTTTGTGGATTAGCATGTATCCAACAGTCATCAAGAATATCTGTTTTAATCTTAACATTATGATTGATGCTGTAACTTCGAATGATATTTACTACGCGATCTATTTGATAACCTACATCGATTTTTACAATGCTATTAATTGACGGTTTTCCAAAGGATAAAAAATCATCAATAATTTCATTGGCACGATCTAATTCTTCAATTGATATTTTGATATAATCTTTCTTTTCTCTTGGCAAATCGGGTTCATTAAGAAGTTGTAAAAAACCACGTGTAACTTGCATCGGATTTCTAATTTCATGAGCAAAAACACTTGTTAACTCACTTATCACTCGTAATTTCTCCGTATTTTGTACCTCTAGACGTAGCTGGTGAATCTCCCTGATTTTTTCAATCAAAATGGTAAAAAACCAAGTAACAACTACTGCAAAGATCAGATGAACAATCTGTACTTTTAAAAAATCATAGGAAAAGCCTCTCAAAATATAGAAAATAGTAAGGCCACTTAGACTGTAGTAAAAGGAAAGACCCACCGCAATTTTAACCCTTTTATCTTTTCTCGATAGTGAAAACGAGTTTTGAAAAAACAATATAACAGGAAGCGATGATAATAAGACAAGTACCGTATTATAAAATCCTATACTAATTCCAAAGGACAACCGAAAAAGTACGATTATGACAGAAAGGAAGATCCCTGGCCAAAACCCACCATATAACGTCCCTAATAATAGAGGAATAATTCTTAACTCTAAACGAACATTTTCACCAAAATTAACTGGAAAGGACATGCAAAATATAATAGATATTCCCCATAAAATGGTCATAATGATGTTTTTATTTTTCGTACTTTTTACCTTTTCTGTAATGAATGTATAGTAAATAAATATGGGTATTACCACAAGCGTTAGTTGAAACAAAAAATCTTTAATTATACTCATCTTTGTACCCTTCTTATGTATAAGCATTTTGAATTTGAGATATTTATATTATCTTTATCGACCTAATTTCCCTAAAGTATAGTATTTCTGTAAAAATTATTTAATGAGTAAAACAGCTGCGTATAATTTTTTACAAAAACTAAAAAAGGACATTAACCGTAATGATTAATGCCACTAATTACTAAATATCAGACTCTAACCGTTGCATAAACTCCTCCGCTGCACTGTATCCTTGCTGCTTCAGAAGCCAGTTATTTGCCGCTGCTTCAATTAACCCCGCCACATCGCGACCCGGTTGAAGCTGAATCTCTATATGGGGAATTTGTACTCCCATATAATCGGTATATTTGGCTTCGTGATCCAACTCATTATTGAGTGAATTCTTCTGCCATTTTGTCAATTCAATATCAAGTGCAATCCTCGTCTCATCCTGAAAAGCTTTTCTCCCATATAAGCGGACCACATTTAGTAGCCCGATACTCCGTAGAGCTAGAAACTCTTTTGTTTTCCCATCATGGGTTCCTAGAATCGTTCGTGGACTGAGTTTTTTCAATACAACAATATCATCAGCCACAAGCCTGTGACCCCTCCCAATCATCGTATGTGCTGTTTCGCTTTTACCGACACCTGAATTTCCCCGAAGTAAAATGCCCATTCCATATACATTGATACAAACCCCGTGTACTGCGATTGCAGGAGCTAATGTTTTTAACATATAATCATCAAGGTTTGTGATAAATTCAGATGTAGGCTGAGGCTCATTTGTACATAACAACGGAATTCCCTCTTCTAGACAATACTGCGTCAAATAGGTAAGTCCCTCCTGTCCAGCAGTCACGATAAAGCAAGGTGGATGGTATTTTACAATATTACCTATACGCATCTGACGTTCCTCTAAACTCAATTTGTGCAAATATGTAATTTCTTTTCTACCAAGGATTTGAACACGTTCCGTCGGGAAAAAATCAAAGTGGCCAACAAATTCCAAGCCTGGACGGTGGGACCTTGATTGTTTTATTTGTTGCTTTAATTTATTTTCCCCTGTTAGTATTTTTAATGAAAATTTTCTAACTAAATCTTCAACCGTTAAAATTTTCACATTCTATCTCCCTTTCATTCCTTAATTACGTTCTATGAAAGATATATAATATTATATCAATGGATAAATCCAAAGACTATCTAAAACACAAGTGACACTAATTCTCGCAAAATAAAAAACCGTAGAATTAAATCTACGGATGTACTTAATTTCACTAAAATAAAATATCGTATATTTACAGCCAATGTTTTGGATATTGTCTCTTAGGAAATAGATTATTATATAGCATGGAAACAAACACTAGTAAAAAGATGCCTATAAATACTGGTATAAGATATCCCCATCCTGTTTCAAAGTTAATCGCTACTAGCGCACTAGCTGCTGCGGGAGGGTGAATGGTTTTTGTGAGAGCCATTAAAATTAGTACAATAACTAAGGACAATATTATAATAAACAGACTCTTCCCAAATATACTCCATATGAGAAGACCCGTAACAGTGGAAAGTATGTACCCCCCAATCACTTGCCTTGGTTGAGATAAAGGACCGTTATGCGCCGCAAATACTAAGATACTACTTGCTCCTAAAGGACCTATTACCATAGAATAATTTGAGGAAAAAGCTAAAATACAAATGATACTAACAGCTAGAAAAACCCCTACAACACTAATGATGGAATCTATATAATCAAACTTAGTATTGTTTCTGGATTCTCCTTTCATTTTATTAAGGTATACAATTAATGGTTCTAACGATTGATTTTTTATATTGTCATTCGACTTTTCTAAAGTGTTCATTGATTTCCCCTATACTAACTAATTTATCTAATAAGGTTTCTACTAATGCCATTTTATATATCTTATAGGAATACTATGAATTTTTAAATACTTTTTTTAAAAATTTGGATTTTACTTATACTCGACATACAAAATAAGTGATTAGTCTTAAAATAACCTGCAGGGAGTCAATATCAATCTTCCCTATAAAATGAAAAGAGCCCCTTTTATGGGACTCTTCTCACGCATTCAAATTCTTACAATCATAAACTCAAATTCCATGTCTTTATCTGCCTTGATGAGATGTTCTTCATGAACAGGCGCTCCCCAGCTGTCGTCACCACCAACACCCATTTGTCTTCCAGCAACGGTGACAACTGTATAATGGATATTGGGAAGTTCATAAATATGCTTCGCATTCTCAAGCTCAAACGCTGTATACGGGGAGAAATTACATTCCACTGGTTGCTCCACAGAAGAAACTTTTAATCCGTGGCCATTTAGGTTTGTCACATTTACACACCGGACTCCTGTACGATTTCCGGACTCTTGCGGCATTAAATAACTTGATAGATTGTCAGTTACCTGATTTTTGAAGATACCGAGTTTTGCTCCCATCGCACGGTCAGAATAATTTTCTTCTGGACCCATCGCATACCACTCTAATTGGTTGTAATCAGCCGGTATTTTAAAAGTAACGCCAAAGATCGGCAGCTGCGGCAAGTTCTCCGCCCCTTTGTAAGTTGAATTCACTCGAACACATCCATTAGGGAATACAGTATAAGCTAATTTCACTTCTAATTCACTATTGATTGAGAATTGATACGTAAAAGAAACCTTTACTTGATTCTCACTTTCTTCTATATTAACATCCACGCATTTCCTAGCTAAACCCGCAGCGTACCAAATCCCGGAATGAAAGCTTTGTGAAAAACCTCGATCATTATCCGTCGTTGCTCTCCAGAATATTGGTTCTGGAGGAAGAGCAATCAATTCTTTTCCTGCATAATTTAATGAGATTAAACTTCCCAGCTGCTTGGAGAACATGACAGTGAAATCTTTTCCGTGTACGCCAATATTCACATCACCATGAACCACACGCAGTTCTCCGTTACCATAGGCCATTTCCTTTGAACCAACTTGGTAGACAAACTGTCCAAAGGCAATTTCATATCCTGCTTCTGCCCAAATCGTGCTTTCTTTTAGTTTTAATGAAACCTGAACGCAATATTCGCCATTCGTTTTATGAATGTCTACTGGCCATTGAAACTTGTAGCTTCTTTCGCTTTGAGGTTCCACATCAGTTACTAGTGTACTTCTGTACAACTCCTTCCCTTCTAAAAACAAGGCATACTCAACCACATAATTTTTTGTATTTGAGAAAAGGCTCTCATTCTTAATCATTACATCTGCTTCAGTTGGGATCAGCTTAACGTTTTGATATAAATATTTCACTTCCTGCATTTTAGGAGAAAGTTCTCGATTGGCGTAGACAATCCCATTCGTACAAAACCCATAATCGGTTGGACGATCCCCGAAATCACCACCGTAGGCTAGGTACTCTCGACCAAAACGGTCTTTTTTATACATGGATTGATCAATATAGTCCCAAATAAATCCACCTTGGTACATGGGATACTTTTGTTCTAATTCTGTATATTTGTACATTCCACCAAGCGAATTTCCCATTGCATGCATATACTCACAGCTAATATATGGCTTCTCTGGATTTTCCATTAAGTATTTTTCAATATCCGCTGGCTTTGCGTACATCCGGCTTTCCATATCACTAGTATCATTATAATCACGGTTATGGAACACTCCTTCATAATGAACGAGACGACTTGGATCTACCTCTCTGAAATAATTAGAGACGTTTAGAATGACCTCTCCAGCATAGGACTCATTTCCACACGACCAGATAAGAATGGAAGGATGGTTTTTATCCCGTTCGACCATTGAAATCGCTCGATCCATAACAATATCTTGCCATTCCAGTTTATTCCCTGGTATATTCCAAGAAGGTTCGACCGCCCCCATCTTTTGCCAAGAACCGTGTGTTTCAAGGTTCATTTCGTCAATCACATACACTCCATATTCGTCACATAATTCGTACCAGTAGCTTTGATTCGGATAATGAGACGTACGGACCGCATTAATATTATTTTGCTTTAATGTTTGAATATCCCAGATCATATCTTCTTTTGTAATCGCACGTCCACGGCGAGGATTGAATTCATGACGGTTTACCCCTTTAAACACGATTCGCTCCCCATTTAAGCACATCACTTTATTCATGAGTTCAAATCTTCTAAATCCAAACTTTTGCGGCACAACCTCGACCAATTGACCTTCCTCGTTAAAAAGCTGAATATATAATTGATACAAATATGGACTTTCCGCACTCCAAAGCTCGGGCTTATCAAGTGACATTGAAATGGACCATTTGCCGTCTTTCACTTTTCCATTTGTTGAAGAGACAAGGTCTCCGTTACTATTAACTAATTCAGCTAAAATTTTTGAAGCAGATAGCCCTTGGAGCTTTAAATCGGCCGACAATGTACCTTTTGTGAAAGTAGAATCCAATTCCGGTTTAAGGTGTAAATCAACAACATGTATTTCCGGTACCGTGTACAAATACACATCACGGAAGATACCTGAGAATCTCCAAAAGTCCTGATCTTCCAACCAACTTCCTGTACTTCTTTGATACACCTCAACTGCTAGCTTATTATCCCCATCTGTTACATAAGAAGTAAGCTCGAACTCCGCCGGGGTAAACGAGTCTTCACTATAACCGACAAACTCTCCATTCAACCAAACATAAAAAGCGGACTCTACACCTTGAAAGGATATATATACCGGCTTCTTTTTCATATTTTCAGGAATAGTAAAAGATTTAATATAGCTCCCAACAGGATTATGATCGGTTGGAATTTCTGGTGGCCGAATGTCATTATGGCCGTCCCAAGGGTACATCGTATTCACATATTGTGGCTGACCATACCCTTGGAGCTGAATATGGCCAGGAACTGATATATCCCCCCATCCAGAACAATTAAAATCGGGTTTGTAAAAATGTTCTGGGCGGTTGTCAGGGTTGACGGAATAACTAAATTTCCATTCTCCATTCAGACTTTTCCGCATATTCATAGCTTTAGAGTTTTTTGCTTCCTCCAATGTTTCGTAATAATGATGGTCAGAGTGTGCTGGAAGACGATTGACAGCGAATACATTTACATCCGTAAGCCAATTAATTGTTGGATTATTAGTTTTCATTTTTTCACACCTTTTAGTTAAATTTTGTAACTTCATTCTAAACTATTTCACAGACCCCATCATTCCCGCAACGAACTGCTTTTGCATGATGAAGAAGATGAATGCAGCGGGTAATGTAGCAATAACTATCGCGGTCATGATCACCCCGAAGTCTGGGGAGTAGCTTGATCCAAGAACGGATATTAGTAAGGGTATGGTTTGATTTTCAGGTGACTGCAGAACAACTAACGGCCACAAGTAGCTATTCCAGCTAGCCATAAATGTAATAATTGCAGCGGCAGAATAAGTTGTTTTCATTGTCGGAACATAAATTCTAAAGAAGCAGCCAAGCTCGGTTAAACCATCAATTCTCCCTGCTTCCAGGATATCTTTAGGAAACATCTTCGTACTTTGTCGAAAGAAAAATATAAGAAACGCAGTGGTTACTGTCGGTAAGATAACAGCTGCAAAGGTATCGATCCCAATAAAAGGCGCTGTCTGCGAAATCGAGCCAAACATCCTAAATAACGGTACCATTAACGCAGCAAAAGGGATCATCATGGATAACAATAAGAAATTAAATACCATATCTTTGACTTTACTTTGATAAATTTCAAAGCCATAGCCTGCTAGTGATGCTATAAATAATGAAAGAATAGTAGTTGTAATGGAAATTTTTGCTGAATTCATTAAAGCTGGCACCAAATCAACTGTCTCCAATAGATTGTTTAAGTTCTCCAAAAAATGACTTCCTGGTAAGAGCCGCCCCTTCGTAACATCAACTGATTTATTAGTTGAGCTGATAATCATCCATAAAAAGGGAAAGAACGAGATAATTGCCGCAACTGTAAGAAATCCATAACTGAATACTCTTTTAAGCATTTTTATCACCTGCCACTTTAAACTGGATAATTGAGAAGATCACAATCATGATGACGATCGCGTATGAAACTGTCGCTGCATAACCAAAGTCAGGGGTATATTTAAATGACAGATTGTAAATATACTGAGAAATTGTCATGGTCGCATTTCCCGGTCCACCTTGTGTAATATTCATGACTTCATCAAACAATTGAAGTGTTCCAATTGTTGAAGTAATAGAAGTGAATAAAATAATGGGCTTTAATAACGGAATCGTAATCTTAAAAAATATTTGAAACGGTGAAGCACCATCTATTTTTGCTGCTTCGTATATCGAGTGATCAATGTTTTGCAATGCAGATAGGTAAAAGATCATATTGTATCCAGTCCATCTCCAGGTAATAGCAACAATAATGGCTATCTTTGCCCAGAAAGGATCTGTAAGCCATTGAATCGGCTCTGATATAATCGATAACTTCAATAAAAAAATATTAATAATTCCTTCTTGACCAAACAAATATTTGAATATAACCGAATAGGCAACTAGTGAAGTGACACAAGGAAGGAATATTGCTGTACGAAAGACGCCCTTTAGCTTCAATGTTTTATCATTTAACAACACGGAGATAAACAGAGCGAGAATAATCATAATGGGTACTTGAATGATCAAATAAATAACTGTATTTATTACTGTTGTTAAAAACGTTGGGTCCTGCAATAAGCGCGCATAATTATCTAATCCAACAAAAGTTAAATTGGTTCCAGTCCCTGATTGCATCGACATAATTAACGCCTGTATCATCGGATAAAAATAAAACAAACATATTAAAACCGTTGCAAGTGCAATAAAGGACCAGCCAATAGCCGTATTTTTAATGCGAAGGCTACGGGTAGAATGCATGGGTTGGAAATTTTGCTTTGTTTTTAATGTGATCACACTTTTCAACTCCTCACCTTAATAAATAGAACTAGCCCCGGAACAAGTAGTTCCCCTCATTAATCAGATCCAGTCAAAAACTGAATAGGAGAAGCCGCCGAGTTTCCGAGGCTATTTTTATGAAGACTAGATTATTTCACTTGCGCTTCCGCTTGTTTTTGAGCATCTTCTAGTACTTTATCAAGGTCTTTTCCTTTTATATAGTTTTGCGCTTCCACTGCTAAGATATCTTCGATCGCATAGGTGTGCAAACCATAGTTGATTTGAGGTATCTGCTCCGTCCATGCTGCAAAATCTGCTATAATTTTTTGACCTCCGAAGAATTCATCTCCTGCTTGATAAGCCTCACCGTCAGCTGCTGGCTTAAACGTACCGATCGCACCAATTTCTTTATTGATGGTTTGATAGAACTCTACGTTTGATCCAAATGTTTTTGCTAGGAAATCAGCAGCATCCTCTTTACCTGGCACATTTAGAACATACCATGAACTTCCTCCCAAGTTAGATGCGTTCACTGATTCCTGTACTCCTGGAAGTCTCGGATGCGCAACCACTGCCCACTTACCAGCCTGTGAAGCTTCGGCCTTTATCGAAGGAGTAATCCAGTTGCCCGTTGGAACAGTAGCAACATCACCGCTATTAAATCCAGCTAAAAACTGGCTCCAGTCAGAAATCGGTTTAACTAAATCGGCATCTAAAATCTCTTTATACGTTTCAAATGCTACTTTAAGTGCTTCATTTCCTGCTAGATTAGGAGTCTTTCCATCTTCCTTCATATACCAAGAACCAGCAGACTGAATCATCATACGAATGAGACCAAGGTCATTAGGATCTTGTGTAAGCATATGTTTCCCTGTAGCTTCTTTCACTTTCTTACCAATTTCAATATATTGCTTCCAATCAATATTTTGTAAGTCTTCTACTGTGTATCCAGCCTGCTCTAGATAATCTGTTCGAACATAAAGCCCTGATACACCTGTATCAAACGGAAGACCATAGTTTTCACCATCAACACTTGTAGGTGCGATCTTATACTGTGCAAAATCATCTGCATTAAAAGAACCTGTTAATTCATGAAACATATCAGGATAAGCTTGAAGGAAGCTTTGTGCACGATAATCTTCAATTAAAACAATATTGGGTAATCCTTTTGTTGTTCCAGAACTTAAGCTAGTATTTAACTTTTGAATAATGTCATCCTGTGCATTTTCAATGATCTTAATCTCTAAATCCGAATTTTCACTTGCGTATGCATCCTTTGCAAGATTCATAGCTTTAATATTAAAATTTGGATCCCACGCCCATACAGTTATTTCATTTGAATCCTTTGCCTCTCCCGAAGTGTCCTTGGAAGAACCTGAAGAACAAGCAGCCAAAAATAAAATACTAACTAAAAATAGTGCAAGAACTTTTTTCATCGATTTGCCCCCCATTGTATTTTCTCTTGTAAGCGCTCACTCACTTACAAGTATTATGGTAGCACCCCAATAAGGCTAACAGTTAGGACGATATTTTTAAGTATTAGTAAATTTTTCAGTTATTGAATACGCTTTCATTTTTAAAAAATTGTATTTTTTTTAGATTATATGATTTTTTTTATAACGGAAGCGTTATTCGTACCTTTGTCCCTTCCCCTAACTCACTTGAGATTTGAACCCCATACAAGTCTCCGTAGATAAGTTGAATACGTTCATCTACATTTCTGACACCAATACCTGAAAAAAACTCTTGCTTGCGATTAGAAGGAGGTAGATGACTGTCTGCTGAGACCTCCATACCATCTCCATTATCTACCACCTCACAAATTAGTAAGTTACTTTCCTTCCAGATAAGAACATGAATAAACCCTTCTGGCTTATGGTTGAATGCATGAAAAAAGGAATTTTCCATAAAAGGCTGTAGGATTAGCTTTGGAATTTTGTGCTCCTCACAATCCCCTGAAACAAAGAAGTTTACTTTTATTCGATTTCCATATCGCTTTTGATTAATTAATACATAGTTTCTTAGATTGTCGATTTCTTGTTTGACTGTAACGGTCTCATTAACATTACCTATGGTGTTTTGTAATAAAGAAATTAACGCATTAATCATTGACTCCGTTTCTTCTTTGCTTCCATGGTTTGCCATCATCTTGATTGATGTTAATGTATTATATAAGAAATGTGGATTTATTTGTTGCTGTAATGCGGCTAGTTCTGCATTCCGCCGTTGTTTTTGTGAAACGACAAGCTGGTCAACATACTCATGGAGTTCATCAAGCATAGAGTTAAATGCTCTCCCGATTTGCCTTGTTTCGTAAGTACCAGAAACGGAAACATATTGGTGAAAATCGTGTTTTGGCGTATTTTCAATCTGCTTTACCATTCTTGATAAGGAATTGGTTAATCTTCTAGAGGCGAGTAGCACAATAATAAGGGCAATAAAAACAATCCCCATCACAATGAGTAAAATTTTGTTTGTATCGATCAAGTTACCAAATGCCGTTTGTTTATCAATAATATTAAACATATACATATCGAACGAAGGGATATATTCCCTTAAAATAATCTGTTCCTTCCCCATAAAGTCACCGATTATATAGTCATCATTGGGATCCTCACCACTTTTAGTAGCGTAACCTAATAGCTCGTTTGATTTTTGCCCAATTAGTTTTGATTGATTGCTAGAAACAATTATTCCATCAGAATTGATAAAGAATACATTATTGCCAGGACTAGTAAAACTAGAATAAAACTTTTTAAACTCTGTTTCTTTTATAGCAAAATAGAGTGACCCATAATTATTTCCAGACGTTCTTTCTAATAATGCCTTTGTAGCAACTATATACCGTCCATCCTCCCGGTTTGGACGATAGTCATATTGATAAAAAAGTTTATTGGGATTGTCATACGTTTTCTTAGTCAAATAACTATTTTTTAACTCTTCGTCATGAATGGGCCAATAAGAACGATCGGTTGCATAGCTGATCCCATTTGTCCCCGTAACAATAATACTTACCTCATATGCATCCAAATTTGGTTCAAGCCGTTTCATTAGTTGACTCATCGTATAAATAGAACTTAAGCGCTCGACATTGGATTCGTCTTCCTTCGTTAAAATTTCTTTAAGGGTAACACTTTGCTGTAGGTTATTTGAAGCGATAACAATAGAGTAGTTAAACTTATCGAGACTCTCATTTAACTGTTTCATGACTCTCGCGTTTGTAATGCTAAACTTATCAAAAAAGAACTGCTCCGACATTCGAATGGTGGTCCAAGTAATCGTTACGGAAACGGTTACAATTATCAAGACCGTAATCATAAACATGGTGATAAACAAATTATTATGTTTGAATCGTTCGGGAATTAATCTCATCATCCACCAGCTCTTATCTCATATATTGTTTTCTTCTGAATTGACTTGGTGACAGTCCTTTTATTTTTTTAAATACTTTGCAAAAATAACTGTGATCAGAATAACCAACTTTAACACTAATCTCCGAAATAGTCTCCGTCCCTTGCATGAGAAACTTTGACGCTTCCTCAATCCGAACCTTATTTAGGTATTCATTAAAACCCTCATGCGTATGAGTGGAGAAATAGCTTGATAGATAGGAAGGGTTAAAATGAAAATACTGAGCAACATCTGTGAGTGTTAACGGTTCTGCAAAGTGGTCATGAATATAATCCAATATTTTTTTTATATGTACGTTTTCCGGTTGTTGTTGGATTGAGAAGATCGCTTGTTTTGCCTCGTCAATAAACTCTTCTAAAATCTCAATTGCTTCCTGTGCAGAACGGGACTCTTCTATCGATTTCAGATACAAATACCTAGATTGTTCTAATTCCTTCACATTGTACTCCATATTACTGAGTAGAATGGTGATATTAAAAATGATATTCCCGAAAAAATCCTTATACTGATGAACATCGGTTGTATAACAAGTAGATAATTTTTTCACATGTTCTTGTAAATATCCAAAGGCAGAATTAAAATGCTTACGTTTAAAATCACTAGTAAAACCATCCAAATTAAAATTCTTGCATTTCGGTGCAGGATTTGGAAAGTCACTCTTTCTTAGTAACGGGTAATTAGAAAAATAATAACGATAGCTTAATAGTATTAATAATTCGTCTTTATATATTTTGCCTAATAGTGAAATATCCTCAAATTCCTCAGTCAAAACAAAGTCAATCCCAGGTTTTGACTCAGATAGTTGCTGAACAATTTCAATCAGTTTCGTAAAATCATCTCCATTTACAAGGAGTACATGATCTTCAAAGTGAACCGTGTAATTTAGCTCCTGGAGAGCGACTTTTAATTTTTCAAAAATCCCTTTAGATAGTTCCGCTTTTCCCATTTTAAGATTGGTTCCAAGTAAACAAAAACGCTTATGTAAAAATTCTGTGGTTATTTTTTTAAATTCCGGAGTTTCAACTATATAACCTGAAATTAACTTATTTAATATTTGCTCGATAGAAAGAAGGTTTTCTACCTGTTGATCCACTAAATTAAGTGAAGGAATTCTACTCCCGGCATTCTTTAATACCCTTAAAAGTGATTCTGAATCAAGTGTTGGCTTTAATATGTAATCAACCACACCACTTTGGAAGGTAGAGCGAACATATTCAAAATCACCAAAGCTACTCAAGACAATTATCTCAATTTGAGGATATCTCTCCTTCACGATTCTCGTGAGCTGTTCCCCATCCATCACGGGCATGACAATATCTGTAACAATAATATGCGGGTTCGTTGCTTCGATTAATTCAAGTGCTTCCTGACCATTTGAAGCTTCCCCAACAATTGTAAAACCCTCGTTTTCCCAATTAAGATAATGCTTAATCCCCTGTCTGATTAATATCTCATCATCTACGATAAGTACTCTCCCCAGTTCCGTAGCAGTCAAATGAATCCCCCCAAAACGTGAAGTCTCTCTATAGTAATCATTCTACAATATTTAACTCTTTGGGGTTGGATAAAAATTTTTATCTTGCTGATTTCCAATGTTGGAGTGAAATCACTGAACTAAATTGACCTTTAGAACATCGGTTTTCCAAGTATTAGTGGAGTTCCTGCATAATATAACTAACAAAAAGCACACGGATTTTTCCGTGTGCTTCTGATTATCCTATACTTTTAATAAAACTTGATATTATACTCCGACTGAAATGTTTCCCTAGGTTTAACTGTATTCACACCAAATTTTTCTTTGAAATCCCCTGATGTATCATATCTATCGGCAACCCCGTACCAAGGCTCTATGCATACAAATGGTGCAATACTGCCATCTTCATCGATATATTTTGACCAAATTCCAACAAACGGAAAATTTTCAAACATAACTTCTACACCATGACTGGATTTATTTGATACCAATGTAATCTTGTCAATATTGCTGTATACGAGAGCGTCATGCGCAAATAATGAATTCGTTAATGGCAGCGTTCCAATATCATTAACACTCCCTTTCTCGTGAAGCAAAGAGTTCTGCAACTCATATTCCATTACACTCTTATCTTCAGCAGGAGTAAAGTGTAGACGATAATCCTCAATGGTTTCATTTTCTAATAGTGGAATCTTAAATGCAGGATGAGCACCAATAGAAAAATGCATTTCCTTCTCATTTTCATTCACAATTTCCCAATGTACAATCAGTGAGTCGTCTTCAAGCATATACCGGATAATCGCTTTAAACTCATAAGGATACACCTCTATAAAACGTCCAACAGATTCAAAAATAAACGTAGCATTTGTTGCTGTCTGCTCTAGTACATTGAATTCAACATCACGTAAAAAACCATGTTGAGACATCTTATACGTTTGACCATTGACTTGATATTGATCATCTTTTAAACGTCCTACTATCGGAAACAATACTGGAGACACTCTTCCCCAGTATTTGTTGTCCCCTGTCCACATATAATCTAGTCCATTTTTCTTGTGTTTTACTTTACGCACTTCTGCTCCATGACTGTCTATATCTACCTTCAACCATTCATTTTCAACAGTAATCATATTCCTTATTCCCTCTTCTTTCTAGTCTGATATGTATAAATTCTATACTAAAAGACTCACTCCCAAAAAGAAAGGCTTAGTGATTTGATACCAATAATAATTTTCTTCTAAACAGAACAGATGTTTTGTAGTAGAATATACAAAGTGTTTTGATTTACTACATAATAGATTTATAGAGGTGGAAGAATTGAATGGTACATTGCATGCAGCAGTAGGTTCAGCAACAGGATTTGTCGTCGCAAATTCATTACAAACATCACCGACTGCAACACTTTTGTTAGTCGGTTTGGGAGGAATTTCAGGTTTAATCCCAGACCTGGATATTGACGGAAAGCTTCGTGGAAAAATTACCCTTTCACATAAAGTAATTCGGCTATCTGCTCTAATCATTGGAATAATGATGGTTATCTATAGTTTCTTTGAGAAGTCTGAGATTGAGAGATGGTTAGGAGTAGGTATCGGTTTAATGATCATGTTGATCTCATCATTAATTAGGCAAAAACATATGTTAACCATTACTGGAATAGCTGTTTTTGTAGGTGGATTTTCTATAGAGGAGCTTTGGATCATTTTATTGGGGATATATATCATGATAGCATCTGTATCTTCGCATCGAAGCTATACCCATTCATTAATTGGAGTGGTTTTCTTTGGCTTTATTGCTTCCCTTTTTGAGTCCTCACTTAGAATTGAGGGAGTGTTCTATGCTTGTCTAGGAGGTTACATTAGTCATTTGATTGGAGACTTAAAAATACTTCCGTTTAATAAACGAGGAGTAAAGATGTTTTTACCGCTATCATCCAAGGAAATATAAATCCGCACTTTGGCAGTGGTATGGAGGAAAAAATAAAAAAGCCGATCTACCAAAATGAGGTTGATCGGCTAATTCTCTATTACTTTTAATAAACTTAGGTACGATTGATTAATAGGCTGTCAGTGCCTCTTCTGTTGGTCTTTCACCTCTTTGCAATTCATTAAGACTTAGCCCAAAATCTAGTTGTAGGTGAGGATAATCTTCGAAACCAATCCAATCTCCTCCCCATTCAAACCCCAGTTCCTTAGCCTTCTCAACCACTTCCATCCAATCTGCCGATCCATTGCCATTTCCATCAAACTCCATATCCCAAATGACCTGTCCTGCTTCTGTCTTTAGTGCAAAGTCCACTGCAAGTCCAAAATTATGAAGTGACTCTCCACCTTTTGCATACGTAACAATATTTCCTGCTGTCGAACGACCCTGTTCATACAGTATATTTTGTTCCTCCACACTGCGGAATCCATCCGTAATAACGACCGTAATTCCCTGATCCGCCATATTTTGAATGAGTTGATTTGTCCGCTCTTCTACTACTGGATGAAGAGCGGTTGGTAATGGGACATCTTCTTTTTTTATATATTGGTAGTATATAATAATGACAATCAGAATCATGCAAATGAACATCCAAAATCTTTTCATAGCTGCCTTTCCTTTCAAAAAGTAGATCATACAGTATATAGACGTTCGAGAGTATGAATAGTTTCATTTTTTCATAGGAAATAAAAATCGAAAAGAGGGCGACTTCACCCTCTTTTTTTACCCATTCAGCCTAGTCATCACATCTGAGATTGTAAAATCAACTACGATGGTTCCACCGCTATAATCGCTGTCAGTGTATAAACCATTCGTTTCAGTTCCTGTTGAAGAACCTCCTGAATATAAGGTATAGCTAGAATCTTTCGCTAAATCCGGTGAACTTATATAGAGTGACTGATAATCTTTTTCTGGTGCAAATGTGGCAATCGTGTTTCCTTCACTATCTTCTAGATGAACAATTGTTCCTGCCGCCTGTGTTTCTGGGTATGTCATCATAATTGAATATTGTCCAGACGACTCGGAGCTAGTTTGTGTTTTCGCACTTCCAGCTGCTACTAATACTCCTCCCGTTATTTCAAACGTCTCAACATAGTCTATTTGACCATTTCCATCATCCGTTGGTCCATTCACAATAACTGTACCATCCGTCATAACAAATGATCCGTTGGAATCCAGTCCATCTCCCAGTGAATTTACAGATACATATCCGCCAGTAATCTGAATAAGATGATCCTCTGAAGTACTTTCAACCATGTTCTCTCCTGAGGAGTCAGCTCCGCCACCCACATTTAGTCCATCATCAGCAGAAGTAATGTCGATCGTACCACCTGCAATCGCAACAATTTTACTTTCGATTCCTTCATAAGTCTTTGTAATTGTAAGATTACCACCCTTAGTTACTACCGAAGAATCGGCGTGAATCCCATCATCTCCAGATGCGATTGTAATTTCACCAGCTTCAAGTAAAACACTATTGCTACTGTGAATGGCATCATCATATGAATCTATTGTAAACGTCCCTCCACCAATCGCAAGCTCTGATGTCGCCTTTAAACCTTTTGCGCTGGTTGTTTCCGTAGTCGTTGTGGAGTCCTCGGATTGTCCTCCATTAGCAAACTCATTCATTCCAATAGTTTCAGGACTTCCTCCACCCGTTGCAATGCTATAATCTCCATCTAATACATACATGGAAGTTTGGGCTTGGATCCCGTCATTGTCTGCTACAATGTTATATGTTCCACCTTCAAGGGCAATATTTCCTTTTTCAGCATCTTCATCATTTGTTGATTTGATTCCATCACCGCCAGCTGTAAGTGTCAAATTCCCATCTTGAACAGCTACTAAGTCTCGTCCAACAATCGCATCATCTACAGCCGTAACCACAATATTGCCGCCTGTAATTCTTAGTTCATCCTTTCCAATTATTCCATCATTAAAGTTCGCCTCTACAGAAAGCTTACCATCACCATTAATGGTTAAATGATCTTTACTAAAAATAGCTGAATTGGGTTCCTCTTCTTTTGTATCATCGTATACATATTGCGTTCCATCAGAAATTGTATTCTCTGTCCCCTCCGGTAACGATATCACCGTCTTTTCAGTATCCTTCACATAAATTGGAGAGGAAGTACTGCTATGAATGTCTACTCCATTTAAGACAAGTCGAACGGTACTTTTATCTTCCGCTTCCACAACAATTTGACCATCATCTAAAGTTCCGCTTAGGACATAGACCCCACCCGTACGGATGTAAATAGTACTTTCAGAAACAACCACAGCTCCTGATCCTTCATAGGTGGCTGTTGCCCCATTCAATTGAATATACGTTGGGTCCTCATCTTTCCACTCTGTATAAAGGTCATCATCGCTGTATGTAGCTAGCTCACTTACTACTGTTTGAATGTCTCCATCACCAATGGTACTTAATGTGTCAATATTTACTCCAGATGAGGTACTAGTTGATGTTGAAGTAACTGACTCCTCACTATTGCTACAAGCAAATAACAAGGTTGCACATACCAATGGTGCCATCCACTTTGTAAATCTATTATTTTTTTTCATTATTCGGCTCCTTTTTTTCTTGTTGAGCCTATTATGTTGTATCAACCTTAACAAAACCTTAAAGAGAGAAAGTTTATGTAAAAAAAACAGGACAGTGAGCACTGTCCCGGCTTATTTCATATAACGGTATTCTCGCAAACTATTTAAAATAGATATTTCCTGTAATAACTCTTCTCCCACATTTGTTTCTCTTACCTTTTTTCTTTCGAGCTCTTTATCTACCAATCTTTTTACTGATAAAACATCTGTTCCATTACATAGAACTTCTTGTTTTGAATTAAATTGCTTATGAGCCACCAGCTGCATACCGTACGAATTATATAATAACGTGTATCCCGCTATCCCTGTTGTTGATTGATACGCTTTGGAAAATCCTCCATCTATAACAAGCATCTTACCATTGGCTTTAATTGGATTTTCTCCTTCGATTTCTTTTACTGGTGTATGGCCATTGATAATATGACCTTGATCGGGATTCAGACCAAACTCGTCTAGAATGTTACGGCATATGTCCTCGTTTTCACGTAAATAGTAGTATGGGTTCTTTTTCTCTTTATGAGTTTCCTTATCTTTAATGAAGTATCGCTCAAAGGTTGTCATGGCTCTTTTTCCAAAGAGAGAGGAGTACTCTCCTGTCCATAAATACCAGACCATATCTGTCGCCAGATCATCTGTCTCTTCAGGATGTGCAAAAGAATGACGTAAATATTGTTCAAATTTATCGAGTAGTTCGCGACCAGCATAGGTTTTATTCTCAATTACCATTTTCTCCATCTGTCCTTCTTCATCTAAAGGAATACAGCCATGGATTAATAAGTTTCCGTTATATCTCAAATAAAGACTACCCTTTTTCATTAGAAAATTCATATGCCTTGCTAATTTTTCAGAATGCTGGACAGAAAATAACAGTCTTTCGATCACTTGAGCTTCTTCCTCTAATAATTGATCGGGTTGTTCTGGATTCACTGTAGCAAAGCAGCTGTTTTCCAGTTGGTATGTTTTTCCATGGATTGTAATTTCATTTCTGTCATAATCAATTTTCTCGAGCAGAAGTCTCTCGGACATATTAAAGTTCGGGCGTCTCTTTATGATAGGCATCTCTAATTTAAACTGAATCATGGAAATAGCTTGATGAATTTTTGTAATTTGTAGTCGTTCATGATCTGATAGTTTCTTATCTGAATGTGCCTTTGGTCTAAAAGCGGGATTGTCATTATAGTATTTCTCTGCAAGATTAAGAAGCGGTCTAAGATTGATTCCATAAACATCTTCAATAATATCCAAATTATCATAACGAGCACAGATACGAATAATATTAGCGAGACAAACCTTTGAACCAGCGAATGCACCTAGCCATAGAACATCATGATTTCCCCATTGAATATCAACAGAATGATAATTGATGAGAGTTTCCATAATTTTATCAGGCTCTGGTCCACGATCATAAATATCGCCAACTACATGAAGATGGTCAACTACCAATCTTTGAGTAGTATAAGCTAGACCGATTATGAGCTTTTCTGCCTGTCCTAAGGAAGTAATTTGTTGAACAATCTTCGTATAATATTGTTCCTTATTGTTGGAATCATCTGCTTTATAAAGTAACTCTTCAATTATGTAAACAAACTGCTTGGGCAATGCTTTACGTAATTTCGAACGTGTATATTTGGAAGAGGCATAAGATATGAGCTTTATCATCCGGTAGATGATGACTATATACCATTGGTTAACTTCTTGATCACTTCTAAAAGTATTTTTTACTAACTGTAATTTTTCTTCAGGATAATAAATTAATGTAGCAAACTCATTCATTTCTTTTTCAGTTAAAACATCTTGAAACAGATCTTTTATTTTTTCCTTTACATTTCCCGATCCATTTCTTAATACATGCTGAAAAGCTTGATACTCCCCATGTAAATCACTAACAAAATGTTCTGTTCCCTTTGGAAGATTAAGGATCGCTTCTAGATTAATAATTTCCGTTACTACTTTTTCTTCACTATCATATTTTTGGGCCAGTAAATCTAAGTATTTTGGATTCAAGGTATGTATCCCCTTTCATTGTTCATCACTATTTTACACTTTAATAGATTTAGAGGAAATACTATATTTTAAAAGAAATCGTATTATATAACCCAAATGATTCCAATTTTAAAATAAAAAAAGCGGTGACTCCCTATTAGGATACACTGCTTTCAAGGCACATTATTTATGGAAGAAACTTAATTTTTTCTTGTATAGATGTTCTTTCTTTTGGTTGACTAATCTCTTCAGGATAGCCAATCCCAAACACCCCGATACAATCATACCCATCTGGAATACCCATGATTTCACGGTTTTTAGCTGCATACCCCATGGAAGACCAGAAGGTTCCAACACCTTCTGCCCAAGCAGCTAAATTAAGGTTCTGAACAAAGCAAGCTGTGGCAAGAGCATTTTCATATGTCTCTATTTCTGTTGATCCATGTTTGGATAGGATCGCTAGTACAACAGGTGCATGACAAAAATTTGTTTTATGATTTAATTTTGTTCTGGTTTCTGGGCCAATCATATACACTTCCCATGGCTGGGTCATTTTATGATTAGGAGCCATCGTTCCCGCTTCTAACCATTTGTTAATTTGTTCTGGTTCAACCATTTCCGGTTTAAATTTTTTGATATTTCGTCTAGAATAAATGTTTTCTAAAATGTTCAATGTATTTCCTCCCCTTGGTTCTGTTCATTAACTTACACGTTTAAACTGACTGGTATAAAGCTCATAATAAAATCCTTTTTTCTCTACTAATTACGTAAATCCATAGATACTACAGGAACCATAAATAAAGGTGACAATATGGTTGAGATTACTAGGTTACTTTCTTATATTATATAGCGAACTTAACTAAGTTGCCGGCTATATAGCCGAGTAAAAATGTTATTCTCATTCTTTACAACGTGAACCATGTTGCTTAAGATTTGTTGTCATTTTCATCATAATTTCAACCAGCGTGTTCTGTTCCTCCTGGCTAAGCTGATTAAATGGACCAGCGATCATCTCCATTCGGGAATGTTTCATTTTAGAAATCATTTCTATTCCAGCCTCAGTTAATTTTACGATGCGTGTTCTTGCATCATTTTTATCCGGTTCACGGTAAACTGTTCCAGCTAGCTCTAATCGATCGATCATTTGAGACATGGAACTTGAACGAACTTCTAGCCGTTCCGCAAGATGACCAATTGTACATCCATCCTGTTTCGATAGAAAACGTAAAATAAGCCATTGTGTCTTAGTGATCTCCGTACCTTCTTGACTATTCCTTTGACTCCTCTTCATGTGTCGACCAATCGCTTGAACACAATCTACAAATTGCTCTAATTGTTTTTCCTGTGATTCCATTATTTAGTCACCTCATATTTAAATAATATAGCGACCCTAAATAACTGTCAATTAAAAACACTTGCTACACCTCCTCAGGAACACAAAAATGACTTAACACTTTTGTCTTGAAGATTTCTTTCATAAACTCTTTCATTGAAGATAATTGTCTATTGTTATAGCATCTTTGAATGGTTTCTTAAAGGAAGGATGGTACTGCTTTACCTGCAATCAAAGGATAGAATTCATCGTGAGCTTTTTTCAAATCCTCCCATCGATGATCATTTCCTTTGTTCATATACTCAGACACATTAATGACTTTTGCTCGACCATTTTGAAGTAAAATATTTTTCAAATGAATATCACGAGGATTCAAATTATTTTTCCTAGCGTATTCTCTTACTTTTTCAACATCTTGTATGACTTGTGATGGGATACGAATTCCCTGAATGAGACAGTCATAGAGTGTAATGCCAGATTCATAGCTTAAAACTAAATAACGATCATTCGCAGGATAACATTTAGGAAAGTACGATGCCCCTGCTAAAACTTCATATACAGAAGCGGAGAATTTCCGGCTAATGTCTATTGAGGAGGCTTAAAAAGCAGATATAAGCGGAGATATTCCGACTAACTGCACTGAATATGACAAAATCCAAAGATTTTGATAGTATAACCGGAAAAACTCCCTTTATTTTTAGGGAAATATGGGTATTTCCCTAATTAACCGGAATTTCTCCGTTTATTTTTCATACAAGGAAAAATTGGCATTCAGTAATAATAGCTCCTTCTTATCTCTTAATATAATAAAGGCCCTAACTATAATAGCAGGGCTATAAAAACTCATTTTTATAAAACCGCTGTCATCTATGATAAAAGGGCTGTCAATTACTATTAATCTAATCCTAACAATAAACCGGAACATTTGTCCCGGCTTTCCTCATTATTCTAGTGCTGCTTTTACTTCTTCCGTCATTGCTTGTGTAGAACTAATACCGTTCCCAGCAATATACCAGTTAACTGCATCTAGGTAAATAATTTTTCCATTTTTATAAGCATTTGTTTTCTTAACTAGTTCGTTTTCGATCGTTTCTTTCGCTCCTACATCTCCACCGATAGCAGCAGAGCGATCAATTACAAAAATAACATCTGGATTTCTCACTAGAATGTATTCAAATGTAATGCTTTGA
This sequence comes from Bacillus sp. Y1, assembly GCF_003586445.1. Taxonomy (NCBI): domain Bacteria; kingdom Bacillati; phylum Bacillota; class Bacilli; order Caryophanales; family Bacillaceae; genus Bacillus; species Bacillus sp. Y1. The sequence continues at coordinate 2,875,560 of NZ_CP030028.1, forward strand.
CCGTGCTGAGAAACCTCAAGGTTTTCATCTACTGCCTTAAAACCAAACGCATCATGAACGAATCCATAACGTGAACCTGGTCCATACGCACTTACTTTTCCTTCGTTAGCTAATAAAATCATAGCTTTACTTTCAGACGCAGATGCTTCTTTATTTACCTCATCTATACTCGCTTGTAGCTCTTCCATTTAGTTTCTAGTACATCCTCTTTTTCAAACAGTTCAGCAACAAGGTTGAAGTTTTTTTCAAAAGATGGAATGTAATTCGCATAATCAACATCAATAAATATTGTTGGGGCAATCTCAGCAAATTGATCATATAACTCAGCTTGTCTTCCTGAAATAAAAATCACATCTGGCTGTAATTCATGGATAGCTTCAAAGTCAGGTTCTTTTAAACTACCTACATTTGTATATTCGGAGCCTTTATATTTTTCTAGACTTTCAGGGACAATTGCTTGCGGAAGCCCTACTACTTCTACACCTAATGCATCTAATGCATCTAGTACTCCAAAGTCAAAAACAACTACTTTCTCAGGATTTTTCTCAAGTGTTACTTCACCGTATTCATGGGTGTGAACGTAACTTCCTTAGATTCTTCTTCTGTTTTCTCTTCGGTACTTCCACTTGTACTCGCTTCCTCCGAACTGCCACAAGCAGCTAGTAGATACAGCATAGTGAAAATAAGAGAAAATAAACCTAGTTTTTCTTTATCCTTGTCTCCTTTTTATATATTGATAATGATTATCATTTTCACGTTTACAATCTTATATTTATACACAAATAATGTCAGCTGTAATTGAGAATGTTTTTCAACTTTACTTATATTTTCATTTCTTGCCTATTTTTAAAAATAAAAATAGGACTGCCTAATGGCAGCCCCATTCAACAAAGGATAGATAAGTCATAATTCCGGTTTAGAAAAATCCTCCTTTAATAATGAATACATATATAAATCATCAAATTCCCCGCGAGTATACTCGTATTTTCTCAGTAAACCTTCTTTCATAAATCCCTGTTTCTCCACTAACCTTTGGGATAATAGGTTAGGAGGTTCAATTAATGCTTCTATCCTTTGAAACCCAAAGTGTTGAAAACCATATGCAATTATCGCTTTTAATGCCTCACCTGCTATTCCTTTTCCCCAGTAATTTCTACTCAATTCAAATCCAATCTCTGTACGGAAATGTTGAGAAACAAAGTTATGAAAACCACAACTACCAATAATTATTCCTTTTTCTTTTAACGTAATTCCCCATCTTAATCCTGTATGGTTCTTTTCAAGGGATTGATACCATGATATCTCGTCCAACGCCTCGTTGATGGTTTTAAAGGGTTCCAATCCATAATATTTCATTACTTCGCTATCAGAAAGGTAACTAAACATATTGCTCGCATCGTCTTTTGTAATTTTTCTCAATACCAATCTATCTGTTTCAAGATTTGGAAATGTATGAATTTCTATAGACATAGTCACCCACCCTTAACAGTTATTTCATTACAATCATTGTACCATTTTTAGACAAACCGAATCATGGTTCAAAATTGACAAAAACACCCTGGAGAATGGATCTTCAGGGTGTTTCTATTTTTAGGATGCATCCTCAAACTGACTATTATATAAATCTGCATAAAATCCATTTTTCAAAAGCAATTCTTGATGCTTCCCACTTTCAATAATGTCTCCATCCTTCATGACAAGAATTAAGTCTGCATTCTTAATAGTTGATAGTCTGTGTGCAATAACAAATGAAGTTTTGCCCACAGTAAGCTTATCCATTGCTTCTTGAATCAATAATTCTGTACGAGTATCAACAGAGCTTGTTGCTTCATCAAGAATTAATAACGGAGCATCCTCTACCATGGCACGCGCGATGGTAATTAACTGCTTTTGTCCCGCAGAAAGATTGGCTTTATCATCTAGTACTGTGTCATACCCATTAGGAAGGGTTGTAATAAAGTGATGTAAACCCACTGCTTTGCAGGCTTCCTCTACCTGTTCATTTGATACTCCTTTTCGAGAGTATACAATATTTTCTCGAATCGTCCCTTCAAACAACCATGTATCTTGAAGTACCATACAGAATAGTTCGTGGATATTTTGACGTGTGAGGGTACTTGTTGGAACACCGTCGATTAAGATTTCCCCACCGTTCACTTCATAAAACCGCATCAATAGATTAATCAAAGTGGTCTTCCCTGCACCTGTAGGACCGACAATCGCCACTTTTTGCCCTGCATTTGCCTTAGCGGAAAAGTCCTTAATAACCATTTTGTCTTGATTATATCCAAAGTTAACATGCTTAAACTCCACATCACCTTTTGCACTTTCCAGCCTTAGTGTCTTGCCGCTTTCATTTGCCAATTCTTCTTCTCCAAGAAATTCAAATACACGTTCACTCGCTGCGGTTGTGGACTGAAGATTTGTAGCTGCTTGTGCAAGCTGTGAAAGTGGTTGTGTGAAGAGACGAATGTAAATCATAAAGGCAACAATCACACCAAACGAAATACTACCATTAACTGCAAGCACAGCTCCAACTAAACAAACCACCACATATCCGAAGTTACCAACAAACATCATGAGTGGCATCATTAGGCCAGACATGAATTGAGATTTCCATGCGCTGTTGTATAGGCGTGTGTTAATTTCGTGGAACGTTTCCTTTGCTTCTTTCTCCCCGTTATATACCTTCACTACATGATGCCCTGTATAAATTTCTTCAATATGACCATTCAATTTCCCTAGCTCTTTTTGCTGCTGAGCAAAATATTTTTGAGATTTTGAAATGATAAACGTCATGAGCGCAAACCCTAAAATGGTAGAAAGAACAGCTGAAAGAGCCATAATCCAGTTCGTGTAAAACATCATGATCAGTGAGCCAACAAACATGGTAATAGCTGATACCAATGTACTTAAACTCTGATTCATCGTCTGTCCAATCATGTCAACATCATTTGTTACACGGCTAAGGACGTCACCTGTACTTGTTGAGTCAAAATATTTTAGAGGCAATCGATTGATTTTCGTTGAAATCTCTGATCGTAACTTTTTTGAAACTCTCTGAGTGACAGTCGCCATCATATATCCTTGGATGTAGTTGAAAATAAACCCTAACCCATATAGAAAAGCAAGAATCGTTGCAATATTTACCACAGCATCAAGATCAATGCTTGTCATCAAGCCCTCTGTAATGAAATCTGTTATTTGACTAAGTAGTTCTGGTCCAACTATATTGAAAATCGAACCTAGCATAGCAAGGACTAAGGCAACAGAAATAATGGGTATATATGCTCTACAATAGGATATGAGCTGTTTTAAGGAGGTTTTATTGATCCCTTTTGAAGGGGAAGATCCCTCGTGTTGAGGATCCTTCATGGCATTAGGTTTATGTTTTTTCTTATCCAATTTCAAGCTCCTCCTTTGACAATTGAGAATAAGCAATTTCTTGATATACCTCGCAATTGATCATAAGCTCTTGATGCGTTCCCATGCCGACGACTTCCCCATCATCTAAAACAACAATTCGGTCTGCATCCTTAATGGTACCTATTCGTTGTGCAACAATGATCGTTGTGGCATCCTTGATTTCTTTTTTGAGTAACGAACGCAATGTTCTATCTGTCTTATAATCTAACGCAGAAAATGAATCGTCGAACAGATAAATTTCGGGTTGTTTGAAAATCGCACGTGCGATAGATAATCTTTGTTTCTGTCCACCAGATATATTTGTACCGCCCTGAGCAATTTCACCTTCGTACTGATTCTCCATTTTTTCAACAAATTCTGTTGCCTGTGCAATTTCTATCGCTTTTTTAATACCTGTTTCTTCTGATACGATATTTACGTTGTGACCGTAAGCTACATTGGAAGACACGGTACCCCTAAATAAAACAGCTTTTTGAGATACATACCCTAGCTTATCGTGTAATGCTTCTTGTGAATAATTCTTCACGTTCATTCCATTAATGAATATTTCTCCCTCCGTAGCATCATAAAATCGAGGGATCAAATTAACTAATGAAGTTTTCCCACTACCGGTTGAACCAATAATTGCCACCGTTTCACCTTTATGTGCTGAGAAGGTGATATTACGAAGGATATAGTCTTTTGCGTCTGGATATTTAAAACTAACATTACGGAATTCAATTTCTCCAGAAAGACCTTCCTTTCCATCCGTCAAGTTTCCATCTATAATTTTTGCCTTTGTATTTAGTACTTCGTTAATACGTTTGGCAGAGACAGATGCACGAGGAAGCATGATAAACACAAACGAAAGCATCATAAATGCCATGATTACCTGCACCGCATATGACGAGAATACAACCATATCTGAGAACAAGGATAATCGATCAGGTACGGCAGCCTGGTTGATTAAAAATGCTCCAATCCAATAAATAACTAGACCGAGACCAGACATGATAAGTCCCATAGTAGGCATCAATATCGCCATGACTCGGCTTGTAAATAAATTCGTATTCGTAAGATCATTGTTTGCTTTGTCAAATTTCTCTTCCTGATAGCCTCCAGCGTTGTAGGCATGAACGACACGAATCCCGGACAAATGTTCTCTTGTTACTCGATTTAAATTGTCCGTTAACGTCTGAATCACTTTAAACTTTGGCAAAGCGACAATAATAATGACCGATAGCATGACAATGAGAAACAATACGGCAAAACCAGTAGCAGCCGTCCATTGCCAGCTTTTCCCCATGATTTTAAGAACTGCCCAAACTGCTAAAATGGGTGCTTTGACTAAAACTTGAAGTCCAGTTGCAATTAGTAGCTGAATTTGGGTAATATCATTGGTTGAGCGTGTAATCAAACTCGAGGTGGAAAAACCATTGATTTCTTCCATCGAGAAAGACATCGTCTTTTCAAATACCATTCCACGGAGACGAACAGAAAATCCCGCTGCAACTTTTGCGGCAAAAAAGCCAGTAATCATAGCAGCTATCATACTGCCTACCGCACATAGAATCATGTATCCTCCCTGAACGAGAACCTCACTCATCTTACTTCCTTCTGTTTGCACAAGCATGGTAATTTCATACATATAGTCAGGGAGTTTTAAATCAAGCCAAACCTGTGCGACAATAAACACCAAGCTGCACATAATTAATAACCAGTCTTTTTTCTGAAGATGCTTAAATATTTTTATCATTCATTTACCCCCTACCCATACATTTCTCTATAAATCTAATAGTGTTAGATACTTCACTAATTAAAAGCAGACGTTCATTATGTGCCTGCATCATTGATTACTCACTTTCAATGGTAATGTCGGTTATTCTTTTCAAGATACGAACAAATTCTTTTGCATCATGTTCCCCAAGCTTTTCAAGTGTTTGCTCAATCATCGATAACGCCTCTTTGCGCTCCTCTTCCATAAAATGAATACCCTCTTCAGTAATCGTGACAATGACAATGCGTTTATCATTAGCATCTCTGCTTCGTTCAATAAATCCTTTTTTGGATAAACTATTGAGTGCCGATGCCACACGAGGAGTTGTTAGATATAATGCCTCACTCAGTTCACCTGAAGTAGCACTGCTCTTTGCAAACGTGAGGAATCCTAAAATTTTCTTCTCTCCATGTGAAATATCTTCTACTTTTTTCTGAAATGGCATCTTAGCTGTTCTGGTCATATTACGTAACAGCTCTTCCGCCAACTCTTTATAATCCATCGTAAGCTCCCTTCCAATTTATCTAACCCTATTAGATAAATTACTCCTGATCGACCTCTATTGTCAAGTGAAATAGAAAAACTACCAAACAATCATTGGTAGTTCAGGATTGGTTGTTATAAAATTTACGTTTGCCACCATATATATCCCCCAAGGGCAATTAATGACAGGACTATAATAACTATATAGATAAGAGAGAGGTTTATCGTATTCCTCTTGACAGAACTCCTATAGTTTTCGTCGCTCTTCCCTGTTATTACTAAGGTAAGTATGACCGAAATAATCAGGACTATAAATACTAGAATAATAAGAAATAACATCTTACACCTCTTGTTGACAAATTAATGAAAATATCTCTTATTTCCATTATACAGAGTACCCCACTCATTTAACCCATCCAATTTTCCAAAATAACGACCATCCAATCAGCCAACAACATTGTAACAAATGCTATTTATTTTCTGATTGATGCTTTCTTCGATATAATTAAGTATCTTATATTCAATGATGGTGAAGACAATGGAATGGAAACCAGACAAACAATTAGATATCCCTATTTATCAACAAATAGCTAATTATATTCAAAAGAGAATTGCCTATGGAGAGTATCCCCCTGGAACCCTTCTTCCTTCTGAACGAAAGTTAGCAAAAGACCTAGAAGTGAATAGAGCGACCATTGTAACAGCATATGATGTATTATATTCGAATGGCATGATTGAACGGATCAAAGGTAGTGGAACAAGGGTCCACTCAGATGTTTGGGGCTTAACTCGATCTCGGGTCCCTAATTGGGATCTCTATGTCGAGCGCGGGTCTTTTTTACCTAATCTTCCTCTATTCCAACAGATCAGGGATGAAGTGTTAGAAAAGGATTTAATCAACTTTGCTAGTGGAGAATTGGCAAGTGACTTAATGCCAAACACGATTTTCAAAGAAATCTTATCAAAAAGTGACTTCCAACAATCACTTGGATATGACCATCCACAAGGAAACCTTGAACTTCGCAATAGCTTAGTTACTCATCTTAAGTCACATAAAAATATCAATTGCTCTAGTCAATCTATTCTTATTACGTCAGGAGCACAACAGGCATTGTATTTAGTTTCTCAATGCTTGTTGGAAAAGGGAGATGCTGTCGCCTATGAGGACCCTTCTTACGCCCATTCCCTCCCCATCTTTCGAACAATGGAGTTAAAAACCTTTAAACTACCTGTAAATGAAGATGGCATTAATCCAGATGATATTTTAAAGTTATATCAAAAACATAATATTAAAATGCTATTTTTAAATCCCATTTTTCAGAATCCAACTGGTACTATTCTGCCTCTTGAAAAAAGAAAACGGGTACTAGAAATTACAAATGAACTAGGTATTCCTGTTGTAGAAGACGATCCTTATAGTCTAGTATCTTTTTCAGAAGAAATCGATACCTCTACCTTAAAGTCTATTGACGATGCAGGTAGTGTTTTATATATCAGTTCTTTTTCTAAGATTGCAGCTTCTGGATTAAGAATTGGTTGGATTATTGGACCGGATAAAATTATTCAGCGTCTGGCAGATGCCAAACAACAGATAGATTTTGGACATAGTATTTTCCCACAATGGATAGCCAGTGAATATTTACAGTCACATTACTTTGATCAAAACCTACATTCTTTAAAAAAATTACTTACTGAGAAAAGAAACATCCTTATTTCCTGCTTAAAAGAAGAACTTTCTGACAAATTATCTTTCCATGTTCCTGAAGGTGGAATCCATATTTGGTGTAGATTGCATGGAGATATAAATGAGTATCATCTGCTTGAGGAATCGTTACGTAATGGGGTGGCTTTTGTTCCTGGGTCTCTTTTTGGATCTAAAAGAGGCTATATTCGACTTACCTTTGGTCGTGTGGACTCACATCTCATTTCTGAAGGGATACAAAGACTCAAACGATCGTTTGTAAAACTAAAAATATAAGAAAAAACGAAAGGCACCTACAATGGTGATTTCCTTTCGTTTTTGTTTCCGATTAAATTACTTTCTCACCTTTTGAAATAAAGTATTCTTGTAAACTTTCTGAATGGATATTATACGCTATTACCTTTTTCTTGAACTGCTTGACCACATCAATAGAATTTTTGTCATTATATAGATATAGTCTCACATCGTTGTTCCCCATTTTCGCGTCAATGATGATGTGTTTTCCATTCTTTTCTGGTGGAAAAAATGAATGTTCTGTTCCTGGATAGATATAATATTTTTCCATAAAGATCGCTTCATTAAAATACTTAATAAATACCATCTTCTCTTCATGATCTAAAGAATGATTATCTATAGTTACTGAAACCTTTTGATCATCAAGCTTTGCATGAGTTGCAAACTTGCTCATAATCCATTCAACTGCTCCTAGTGGAAGAACGGTTGGTAATACTTTTACTAGACTTATAAGAATTAAAAATAAAATAGTCCAAACCATGCTTTATCATCTCCATAGGTGTTTAAAACCACAATTTTTTCATTGGTAATTTGAATAATAGCATAATATGCATAATTCTTAACCATCCTATTTTGATAAAAACTCACCATCCACTTTCCTTAAATGGATTGTTGGAATGCAAAAAAATCGGTTAGAAAAAGTCTAACCAATTAAATTTTTATTTATTTAAAATTGATCCGGTTTAATATCTTGGCTTTTTGATAATGAAAAATGGATTTTGATAATTCAAAAATGGTTCCATTTGCTAAGCATACCGTATTTTCAATAATTAGTGCAGGATCTTCAGGTTTTACATTCAACAATTTTGCCTTCTCTTCATCAATCTTTTCACAGTTGACCACTTTATCAGCAAAGCTAATTTGTAACTTTAAGTCCTCTATTAGATAACTGTAAATAGAAGTTTTCGCAATGTCTTCATTTAAATAAGGAACAATATCTTTTTTAAAATAACTTATCTCAATGGAAAAAGGTTCACCGTCCACTGCTCGAAGCCTTTTACAAAAATAAAGCTTTGCCCCCTTTTCACATCTTATTTTCTGGGCTGTATCTTCATCTGCCTCTATTACGCGTAAGTCCAAGATTTGGGTGTCGATTGTTTTTGAAGTCAAATCTTTCGTTAACCCTCTAAGACTTCCTAAATTAATATAATCTGTTACTGATTTCTCCCTTAAAAACATTCCACTGCCCTGTACCTGATAAATATAGCCTCGATTCACAAGCTGAGTAATGGCTTTTCGTATCGTATTGCGGCTCACTTCGAACGTTTTCATTAGTTCTTCTTCTGTTGGCAATTTCTTTGTTGCATCAAATTTTCCATCACCGATATCCGATTCGAGCTGGTCAGCTATTTCTTTATATTTTACAGCCATAGTATCTCCCTATTTGTCGTTCATTCTTATTCCCTCTATTATACACAAAACCTCTTGATGAAAATCAAGAGGTTGATTTTCTTATAGCTCTTCTCCTCTCGTTTCAATGATATGCTTGTACCAGTGAAACGACAGTTTTTTCTTTCGGTTCAAATTATCTTTGTGATCTACATAAATAAACCCATATTGTTTTTTATATCCATTTAACCAGCTTAATAAATCGATAACAGACCAGGCATAATATCCTTTTAAATGAATGCCTTCTTTAATCGCTTGTTTAACCACTTTTAAATGTTCTTCAATATATTTAATACGAGGAACATCAACAATTTCACCATCAATAATCGGATCCTCATCTCCAAGACCGTTTTCTGTTACGTACATTTTAATGTCTCCATAACGGGCTTTTAACATATGAAGCCCATCCAAAAATCCCTGGGGAGAAATTTCCCATCCCCATTTAGTATAGGTTTTATCTTCCATTTTTACCGTACGATAAAATGCATCAAACGATGGGTTACCAGGTGCTAGAGTAGACGTTTCCCTTGAGTGTTCTAAAGTAGAAACAGCTTCATTTATTTTTTCAACACGAATCGGTTGATAGTAATTCAGACCGATAAAGTCGTTTTTGGAACTATTTCTCTTTAATGTATCAAGTTCTTCTTCTGTCCAATTCGGAGTCCAGCCTTTTTCTTCTAATTGCTTAACCACATAAGAAGGATATTCCCCTTTTAAAATCGGATCATAATACCAAAAAGTTTCATATTCATTGGCATGTTGAGCCGCTAGCAAATTCTCTTTTTGATCATCAACACTGTATGCTGGTAGGAATACATGAGTAATCCCAATCTCACCGTAATGATTCAGTTGTTTATAGATTTCTACTGCTTTCGCATGCGCATAAAAAACATAATGTGTTGCTTGAAAATATTTTTTCTCATCATTTTGAATCCCAGGTGGATGTGCTCCTTTTAAATAACCTAATCCACAAAACATCACGGTTTCATTGAACGTAATCCAATGCTTAACACGATCACCAAACGCACAGAAGCAGATTTCTGCATACTTAACAAACGCATCAGCTGTTCTCTTATTTGTCCAGCCTCCGTCTTCTTCTAATGTCTGTGGTAGATCCCAGTGATACAGAGTGACAAATGGTACGATTCCATATTTTAAGCATTCATTAATGAGATTGTTGTAAAACTCCAAACCTTTTTGATTTACCTCACCGTCACCGGTTGGCAAAATACGTGCCCACGAGACTGAAAATCTGTAAGATTCGAGACCCATTTCAGCCATTAATTTAATATCTTCTTTGTAACGATGATAATGATCGATTGCCACATCTCCATTTGTACCTTCAAATGTTTTTCCAGGGATCTTAGAGAACACATCCCAATTCGTAAGTCCTTTTCCATCCTCATTCCAAGCACCTTCTACTTGATAAGAAGCAGAAGCTGCACCGAATAAAAAGTCATGTGGAAACTTCATAATAAACCCTCCATATTCATACCATTTTATATAATTTATAAATACATATTAAATTTATTGGTACAAATTTAATAATGTGATTATACCTCTTTTTTCATCACATGACTACTTCGATTTTTTTTGGTTACGATAAAAATAATGACCTCGAACTAAGTTCGAGGTCTACCAAATACTTTTAGCTGTTGTTTAGGTTATGGATCACACTGATGCACTTGATTGTATCATATCCTTATATATTTCACCAACATGTGCTCCAACCTCTGAAGTAGACGCATAACCACCCAGATCCTGAGTAAGTACAGAACCTTCTTCTAGTGTTTTCTCAATTGCAAGGAGAATCTGCTTCCCAATATCCTCAAAACCAAAGAAGTCAAACATTTGGCTGGCAGACCAAATAGCGGCTAGAGGGTTTGCAATTCCCTTTCCAGCAATGTCCGGTGCTGATCCATGAATCGGTTCAAACATGGAAGGGTACTTTCTTTCTGGATTAATATTCGCTCCTGCGGCCAATCCTAATCCGCCTGCCAGTGCAGCTCCCAAATCGGTTAGTATATCTCCAAATAAGTTTGAAGTTACTACCACTTCAAATCTCTTTGGGTCTTTAATCATAAACATGGCTGCTGCATCCACTAAATAGGAGTAGGTTTGAACATTTGGATATTCCTTTCCTACTTCCTCAAACACTTGATCCCAGAATACCATTGAATAGTTCAAGGCATTTCCTTTACTAATACTAGTTAAGGTCTTTCCTTCTCTAGATGCCGTTTCAAACGCGTAACGAAAAATACGCTCGGTACCTACTCTTGAAAAGACACCTGTCTGGAGAACCACTTCCTGAGGTTTTCCTTTGAAAAGCCAGTCACCAGCTCCTGCATACTCTCCCTCACTATTCTCTCGGATGAAGAGCATATCAATCGTTACTTTACTTCCTCCTACTATGGGACAAGGAGCACCGTTTAATAGGGTAATAGGGCGAATATTTACGTACTGATCAAATTCTTTTCGAATTCGTAAAAGGAGATCCCAAAGGGAAATATGATCTGGAACACCTGGATAGCCAACTGCCCCAAGGTAGATGGCATCATAGCTTTTTAGCTGCTCGATACCGTCTTCATCCATCATCCTCCCATGCTTCAAATAATATTCACACCCCCATGAGAAATGCGTAAACTGAAATTTCATTCGTCCATCCAATTCGGCTATTTTATTCATTAGCTTGATTCCTTCATTAATCACTTCGGGACCAATACCATCACCTGGTATGACGGCAATCTTAAAGGTTTTCATGATAACCAACCTTCCTATAATATTAACTTTTAAATTATTAATCTTCGAGGTTCACTACAACTGTTACCGTTTCAACAAGTTCCTGAATGGCGTAAGCTGGACCTTCCTTGCCATTCCCACTTTCTTTTACTCCACCATATGGCATCTGATCTGTCCGGAAACAGCAAGTATCGTTGATTACAACTCCACCAACTTCAAGAAGGTATGGAATTTTATAAGAAAGACTTAAATCAGATGTGTAAATACCAGCTTGAAGGCCATATTTTGAATCATTCACCAATTCAATCGCCTCTTCTAACGTTTCGTACGATGTCACAGTTACTACTGGAGCGAATACTTCTTCGTCTGCCACTTTCATTCCCTTTTTTATATTTGTAATTACTGTCGGATAATAAATACTTCCCTCACGTTTTCCGCCTGTTAGTATTTCTGCACCAGCAGATGCTGCTTCCTCTACCCACTGCTCAATTCTCTCCGCTTCTTTTACACTTATCATCGGACCAACAACGGTTTCTGGGTCGAGAGGATCTCCTACCTTTAAGCGAGATACTTCGTTCAAAAATACTTCAAGAAATTTTTCTTTTACTGAGTTTTGAACAAATATTCTCTGAACAGAAATACAAATCTGTCCAGCATGGGCAAAGGCCATCTTAGCAAGCTTTGCCGCTGCTTTGTTGATGTCCGCATCTCCATGAACGATCGTAGCGGAGTTTGAACCAAGCTCTAATGTAGCTTTTCTTAGTCCAATTGTTTTTTGTATATGCTTTCCTACTGCTGGTGATCCAGTAAACGTATAATGAGCAATTCTTTCATCCTTTAAGAGCTGTTCACCCACTGTCCCGCCACTTCCAATTACACATTGTAAGTAACCTTTCGGAACACCCGCTTGTTCTAACAATTCACATAGTTTAATAGCGATGGTGGCTGTGTCGGATGCCGGTTTTAAAATAACTGGATTACCTGCTGCTAATGCTGGTGCTACTTTGTGCACCACCAGATTCAGTGGGAAATTGAACGGTGTAATCGCAGCGACTACTCCGACCGGCTTTTTTATTGTATAAAGAAAGCGTCCTTGTACATTGTAGTTGGGTATGATTTCACCCACTAACTTTTTTGCTTCATCAGCAGCTATCTGTAGGGTAGATGCTGAACGTCTCACTTCTGCCTTAGCGTCAGTGATCGGCTTCCCCCTTCCTTCGCAATGATTACTGCTAAAGCATCAACATCCTGTAACAATAGGTCAGCAGTTTTCATCAATACTTGGTAGCGGAAATCTGCTGGAAACTGCGTATGTTTATGTGCATGGACCGCTGCTTCAACTGCCTGATTTATTCTCAATTCATCAGCTACACAAATTTCTGAAAATAGCTCACCCGTGAATTTGTTATACACTTTGTGTGTGTTTGACGTGTCGACCCACTTACCATCTATAAAAAGTTTTTCCGTTACGATACTAGTTTGCATGCTAACCAGTCCCCTCTCATTTGTTTTATTTTTGTTTCTTCTTTAAAACTTCTTTCACTGTTTTAACAATATGTCCTTCAGAAAGCCCATACTTTTCAAGCAAGTCGTCATTATTCGCAGATTCAGAGTTTACATCTCTTACACCTACACGTAACATCGGAACTGGACATTCTTCAACTAGTACCTCTGCCACAGCACTTCCTAATCCACCATAAATACTATGTTCTTCAGCGGTTACAATAACTCCAGTGCACTCTGCTGCTTTAATGATTGCGTCAATATCCAAAGGTTTGATCGTAGGCATATGAACAACCGCAACTGAAATCCCTTCGGCTTCTAGTTGTTCCGCAGCCACTAATGAACGACTAGTTTGTGTTCCTGTTGAAATAATCGTTACATCTTTTCCATCTTTTAAGGTAGCAGCTTTACCGAATTCAAATTGATACTTACCATCAACAATTACAGGATACGGATCACGTGCGATTCGTATATAGACAGGACCTTCGTACTTATGTGCAAACTCCATCATTTGCTTCATTTCAATGGCATCTGCGGGAGCAAGTACAACCATATTGGCAAGAGAGCGGAAGATCGCAATATCTTCAAGCGCCTGGTGTGTTTTTCCTGTAACACCAGTTAATAAACCGCTATAAGCACCAATCATTTTTACATCTAGCTTTGGCTGTGCAATTTGAACTTGTATTTGGTCAATTGCCCGTTTAGACAAGAAGGCAGCAAATGTACATGCCCACGGCTGTAAACCCGTTGTCGCAAGTCCAGCAGCAACACTCATCATATTCTGTTCAGCAATTCCCATTTGTAGAAACTTCTTTGGATTGCCATTAGCCACTGTATCTAATTTAGTAGAGTTCGCTAAGTCACCATCAATCGCATATACTCGACTGGACTCCAAGGAAAATTTAAGTAGTGTATCGCCAAACACGTCTCTCATTGATACATTTTTTTGTGGAACTACACTTTTCATTACAATGCCCCCATTTCAAGTTCTTTTTTCGCCTGATTTAGCTCATCATCTGTCGGGATACGAGAATGCCATAGATATTGGTTTTCCATAAATGAAACACCCTTACCTTTTACTGTGTTTGCAATGATCATAACTGGTTTTGTCTTAACTTCTCTCGCTTCATTGAATGCATTCTCTATTTCCTCTTGGTTATGGCCGTCAATTTCAATCACGTGCCATCTAAAGGATTCCCATCTATCTTTTGGGTCATGGATAGGGTTCTTTCTTGACTTCTCTTCTCCACTCCAACCAAATTGCTGCAGCTTGTTATAATCAAGAATGCCAACTAAATTATCTAGTTCATACTTAGAAGCAATATCCGCAGCCTCCCATACTTGCCCTTCTTGAGATTCTCCATCTCCAATCATGCAGTACGTACGGTATCTTTTACCTTGAAGCTTCGCCCCTAAGGCAATTCCCACAGCCGCCGAAATTCCCTGACCTAAAGAACCAGTAGACATGTCAAGACCAGGTAGAGTGTTCATATCTGGATGAGCCTGCAAACGGGAATTTAATGAATCAAAGGTTTGAAGTTCCTCTACCGGTAAATATCCTCTCAATGCTAAAACTGCATAAAGACCGATCGCTGAATGTCCTTTAGATAATACAAATCGATCTCTTTCCTCACTTCTTGGATCATCCGGATCTATATTCATTTCATGAAAATATAAATTGGTTAGAATATCGGTTGCTGACATTGGACCACCAATATGACCTGCACCTGCATGATGAACGGTCTCGATAATTAGTTTCCTAGCCTCAGATGCTTTTTCTTTTAGTAACTTTATTTTTTCCTTACTTAACGACGATTTCATAATAAAATCCTCCTTTAGTTCCATTTGAATTATTTAGTTAAGCGCTTTACCAAAATGGTGAAAAATAAACAAGATAAGAAGATGAGCTTATCTTGCTTTTTCAATTAAACAATCTTGCTATTTTAATAGAGAAGGCAGCCAAGTAGAAAGTGGCGGGAAGAAAGAAATCACTAGCACGTCTACGATTAATATAAAGATTAATGGAATGACTGCTTTGGCAATTTTTACAATCGATAACTTCGTTAACTGTGAAACCACAAATAAATCAATGCCAACTGGTGGTGTTACTAGGCCAATCGCCAAGTTACACACCATTATGACCCCAAAGTGAACAGGATCTATTCCTAAATTTACTGCAGTACCAAGTAATAATGGCACAAAAATTAGGATTGCTGCTCCCCCCTCTAGGAACATTCCAGCCACAAATAAAATGATATTAACGATAATTAAGAAAATATATTTATTTGTTATGACATCTGATATAGAACTATAGATCATTCCAGGTACACCATTCATTTCAATAAAGAAGCCAAATAGTCCAGCAGTCCCAATTACTATCATAATGACAGAACTGCTTATCGCAGATTTCTTCAATGTATCAGCCACTTGTTGTATGGTCAGATCTCGGTAAACAAAATACCCAACTACAAAGGAATAAACAACGGCTACAACAGAAGCTTCTGTTGGAGTGAAAATACCAGAATAAATCCCACCTAGTACGATTATTGGCATCAATAATGCTAAAATTGATTCTTTGAAAGACTTTAATACATCCGGAAAACTTTTTCTCTCTTCCCCTTTATAACCATTGCGATTTGCAATAATATAGGCACTTACTAGTAGGGAGAAAGTGATTAATAACCCTGGGAGAATTCCTGCAATAAACAGATCTCCTATTGAGACTTCAGCAGCCACTCCGTACAGGATCATAGCAATACTTGGTGGAATAATGATTCCCAATGCTCCGGAAACGGCTTGATTTGCTGCTGCATATTCAATTTTATAACCTCTGGCTACCATGGCAGGAATCAGTATGGATCCAATAGCCGCCGTAGTTGCTGCCCCCGAACCAGAAATGGCTGCAAAAAACATGGATGTAACAATTGCCACCATGGCTAATCCACCGGTAAAATGGCCAACTAGTGAACTAGCGAAATTAACTAGTCTCTTTGACATACTCCCTTCACCCATTAAATTTCCAGCAAGAATAAAGAAAGGGATCGCCATCAAAGGAAAGGAATTCATAGAAACAAATATTCTTTGAGGAACTATCTCCAAAGGAAGGGTATCATGCATCCACACGCCTAATACCGTTGACAGACCCAAAGAAAACGCGATCGGTACACTTAAAAATATGAAGACAAATAGAGAGACAAAAAATACTGGTAACATCCCATCACTCCTTTCTTCCTAGAAACTGTTCTAAGATACATGTAATCGTATTTAATAGAAGCAGTAAGCCTCCAAGAGGTAAGGAAAGGTAAATAAAGAACATTGAAATTCCTGTTCCAGGCGCGATTTGATTTCCGAAACTTTGCGCTACCTTCCACCCATAGAACATTAAGACGATATAAAAGAAAGTCGATATGAAATGCACTAAGATAATTAGCCATTTTTTAGCTTTTCCTTTTAGAACTTCTGGAAGAATTTCCACGGATATTAACTCGTTATCTCTAAGAGCTAAGGAAGAGCCAATCAAAATCATTAAAATCATCAAGAATCGTGACAGTTCCTCTGACCAAGCCAGGGAGGAGCCTACTACGTATCTTGCAACTACTTGCCAGAAGATAATAATCGTCATAAATGCCAATATGCAGGCTAAGGCATATCCAAAAAATTTGTTCAGCTTATCGATGGTTCGAATATACATTCCGCTTATACTCTTCATTTTTCCAACTCCTTAAAGGAGAGGACAATATTTCACCGTTCATATTGCCCTCAAGAAGATCTTAATACTTAAAATTCTGTACCTTTTCAATCATTTCCTCACCAATCTTAGGTGCCCATTTCTTATATACAGAATCGGTCTTTGCTTTAAACGATTCCTTGTCAGGTTCTGTCAACTCCAAGCCCTGTTCTTTAAGGAAATCAGCTGCTGCACTAATTTTGTCATCATTTGCTTGTCTTCCAATTGGTTCTGCGTGCTCAGCTGCCTTAATAACAGCCTCTTGTTGCTCTGGTGTAAGACTATCAAAAGTTTTCTTACTAATAGAAATCGGACCTGGGGAATAGCGGTCTCCTAATAAAGCAACATGGCTTTGAACTTCGAAGATCTTTGATGTTTGAATGGTTGCCAAAGAGTTAGAATGACCATCAATAACCCCTTGTTGTAATCCGGTAAAAACCTCAGTCCATGCCATTGGTGTAGCATCCGCTCCATATGCTTTCCATGCATCAATCTGCAACTCATTTTCCTGCACACGAACTTTTAAACCTTTTACGTCTTCCACACTATTAATAGGATTATTTGAAGATGTTGCAACAAAACCATTTTCAACCCAACCAAGTACTTTTACATTTGTTTCTGTTTCAAATTTTTGAGCAAGTTCATCCCCTATTTCACCATCTAATACAGCTCGAGCGTGTTCAAGATTATCAAAAAGGAAAGGAAGATCAAACATATTAAATTCTGAAACCCAGTTACCCATTGGCCCAGCAGATTGAATAGCCATATCCAACGAGCCCATACCCATTAATTCAAACACTTCTCGTTCTCCACCAAGCGAGTTATTATAGTGAATTTTTACGGTTAATTGATCGTCGGTTAACTCTTCTAATTCATCTTTGAAAGCCTTTGCTGCCACATCGAACTTTGCGCCTTCTGGCTCAGGTATACTTAAATCCAATACGATTTGTTTTTTTTCTGAAGCATCAGCATTGGCAGACTGAGTTTCTGACCCACCCCCGCATCCTGCTAACGCCATTGCTAGTACAGCTGCAAGTGTAGTCCCTTTTACCAGTTTCTTCATTTTCATTTCCCCCTTTTATTTAATGAGTAATTTCGTTATGGAAAAATTACTCTTCTCCCCCTGTAACCAGAATCTATTAAACTAAATAATTAGTTAGGAAAAACGATTACCTTCAAGCTTTTACTTCGATTTGCATATGCTTGATACATCGCCTCGTTTATTCGATCTAAAGCATACCGATCCGTAATAATCGCTTCGATTTGACTGCCTAATTCTTCTAATATTTTTATAGCTAACGGATAAGTATTTGTATATCGATACACAGAGTAAAGATCAATTTCCTTCTGCAGCATTAGTGTCACATTCAAAGGAACTTCATCTGCATTGGGAAATCCAATCGTTACTACTGAACCGCCCCGTTTGACCATCTCTACAGTAGATTGCAAGGCTCTTACATTACCAGAAGTTTCAAAGACTAGGTCAGCACCTATTCCTGAGGTTACATGCTTTATCTCTTTTATTGTATCTGTACTCGATATGTCTATGACTTGGGTGGCACCAAGCTTTCGAGCGGTCTCGAGTCTTAATGGCTCCATATCCGTTACAATTATTTCTTTTGCACCATAAGCTTTAGCAGCTACTACTGTCATTAAGCCTACTGGCCCCATTCCTGTAATGACTACAGTTGATCCGGGTTTTAAATTACCTCTGTTAACTGCATGAATGGCTACCGATAGAGGTTCTGCTAATGAAGCATGTTCAAATGAAAGTGAATCTGGAATAGGAAATAGAAAATCTTCAGGATGCTTTAAAAACTGAACAAATGCTCCTTTTACTGGCGGTGTAGATAAAAACTTTACATCCGGGCAGAGATTATACCTACCTTCCTTACACCACGAACAGGACATACAAGCAACACCTGGTTCAACAGCAACACGGTCGCCTATTTTAAATCGAGTAACTTTGTCTCCTGTTGCAACGACAATTCCAGCACACTCATGTCCTTGAATATGAGGATAGGTAACTAGTCGATTTCCAATCCTACCGTGAGCATAGTAATGGACATCCGATCCGCAAATCCCTACTGCCATCACCTTGACTAGCACTTCTCTTCCAGAGACGGAAGGTACCTCCTCTTGATCCACACTCACTTCCAATGGTTTTTGAAGATAAGCTACATTCATTTTTTTAGGTATAGCCAGCTCGAGATTATCTGAAGACTCTACTTTTATGCTAGGCATCCCAATTCTCCTCCTTTATTCCATATTGAATCCTTGGATTAATTCAACTTAATCATGACTAAGTAATACTTTTCCACATTGCTTATGCTCACATAATTGGAAGGCATCTTCCCATTCAGACAGTGGAAGCTTATGAGTAATAATTGGGGTTAGGTTGACCTTCTTCTGTTCTAAGATTTGGATTACACGATCCCACGTTTTCATCGAATGTGCGAGGGATCCGTAAACTTTGATTTGCTTATAAAGAATTAAGTCAAAATCTAAAGTAATCTCCTTACCAGCTATTCCAACTTGGATATGTCTTCCTAGCTTTTTTAGTGCCTTCAAACAACTCTTGATGGATGGACCAGCACCTGCACACTCAACTGTTACATCTACTCCCAAACCCTTGGTTTCTTGCTGAATTATTGTGTCAAGATTCTGTTCATCAATATTGACGACGATATCAGCACCTAGTTCTTTTGCAATCTTCAATCGTAATGAATCGGAGGATGTACCTGCTACAATCACCTTGCACCCTTTAACTGCTAGAAGAGATAAACAAATCAATCCAATTGGACCTGGGCCAGATAATAAAACGGTATCACCAACGTGAATCGTAGTTAATTCTTCAATGGCTTGCACGGCACATGCGAGTGGTTCAGACATCGCAGCTTCTTCAAGACTCACATGGTCAGGTAGCTTATAAATCATATCTTCCCGAACAACTGCATATTTCGTGAAACTTCCATCGACCCCATGTCCCATACCTCTTCGATTGGAGCAAAACATATAATGGCCAGTTTTACAATAGTGGCAATCCCCACAGGTTAAAGCAGTGGAACCAAGAACAGTAACTCGATCACCTACCTTTACCTTGGTGATGTTGCTACCCACCTCGGAAACAATCCCAGAGAACTCATGGCCCATAATGACAGGAGGGTAGTTTTTAAATGTTTCGTGGTAGATATGTAGATCCGTTCCACAAATTCCGGTGTATTTCACCTCAACCTTAACTTTATCTGCTGAACATGCTGGATCATTGATGTCTACTAAAGAAACATTACCTACTCCTGCTTGCACTTTAACTAATGCTTTCAAAATGATCCGCTCCTTCCTTTTGTTATAGAAAGCGCTTACTCTAATTTTTAAAAAAAATATTATTATCATGCTGTTATGTATCAATGCTAGAACAACTATGTAAAGCGCTTACTTTTAGAGTCAAAATAAAGTATTTTATTCTATTAGTTTATTGAGCTAACGAAGTCACTCATTTTTAGTTAAGCGCTTTATCAAATTCTCGTTGGTTAAATTGTATTCAATACCTTAAAAAAAATCAACCGTTTTATTAAAAAATTTTGAATATTTTATACTACTATATTGCTATACCATTAGCTTATAGCAAGGGAGCAGTTGAGTTTCTTTCTACAAGCGAAGGCAATAAAGTTAAGCGCATTACCTCTTTTTTTTCGCCGTTGATCATGGATATAATTAAATCCAAAACCTCTTTACCCATGTTCTGAATCGGTTGTGCAATGGTAGTTAGTGGTGGTTCCACAATAGTTGCAATAAGTGTATTATCAAACCCCATAATAGAAACGTCGGTAGGAACACTTTTTCCTAGTTCTTTTACAGCCTGGATAGCACCAATCGCCAATAAATCATTGCAAGCAAAAATAGCAGTAGGAACATCATCACCTGTAAGATATTTAAGTGCCATTTTCTTACCTGGCTCCACATGGCTCGGACCATCAATATATTCAAAGTTACTCATAAACTCAATGTTTTTCTCTTCTAACGCCTGCTTAAACCCACGAAGTCTTTCCCTATTACTCCATACATCCCTAGCAATAACAGCTATCTTTTGATGTCCAAGCTTTATTAAATGAGAAGCAGCCAAATATCCACCCATAAAATCGTCTAGGGCAACTGTATTAATTGAGAACATTGGGAAGTCTCTAGCAACAATCGCTACAGGTACCTTTTCCTTCACCATTTCTTCCACTTTTTCTAAGTTTTCAAAACCCGACGCTAAAATAAATCCATCCACATTCTTTCTTTTAAGCAGATTAAGGTACTTGTTTTCTTTCTCTGGCAAATAATCTGTGCTACAGATCACTAAATTATATCCAAACTCATGAGCACGGTCCTCAATGCTTCGCGCAAGCTCAGAAAAAAATGGATTTGCTAAATCAGGAATAAGAAGTCCAATTGTTTTCGTTTGTTTCCCCATTAAAGCAGAAGCCATCATATTGGGTTGATAATCCAACCTCTTCATCACTTCTTCTACTTTTCTTTTTGTTTTTTCTCCTATTCTCCCTGTATTGTTAATTACTTTAGAGACAGTTGCGATTGATACGTTTGCCTCCCTGGCAACATCATATATAGTTACTTTCATCGTTCCACTCCTAAATTTAAATCTGAGAAGCACTAATTTATTTAGTTAAGCGCTTACTTAATTTTTATATAAATTAGCAATTATTGCAAGAGATTTTTTTATAAACAAGCAAATTGTTATTTCAAACAACAAAAAAAGAGGAAGTACTTCGACTCCCTCTCTCACATTCTATTCCTTCTTCTCTTTTATCTTCAACGCAGCCAAACTAGCAAAATCATGCACAATGGTTGCTGCTAATAAAGCGGTGATTTGTGTTTGATCATACTGAGGCAGCACTTCTACTACATCAAATCCAATATAGTTGAATCCAGTAAGAGATCGAATCATTTGTAATGTTTCTCTACTACTAAAACCACCTACCTCTAACGTACCTGTCCCTGGGGCACAGGAGGGGTCAACAAAGTCGATATCAAAGGTTAAAAAAACGGGAGTATCACCAATGACTTTTCGCATTTTTGTAAGCACGCTCTCAAATCCCATTTGTTCTAGATCGTGAGTAGTTATGACGTTATACCCTAATTCATAGCTTTCTTGAACGTCGCCAGGATGGTTGAGCGTACCTCTTATCCCGATTTGAAAGACCTTGGACGGATCAACCAAACCTTCCTCATGTGCACGTATAAAAGGAGAGCCATGCCAATACTTTTCTTCGTAATACGTATCCCAAGTATCCGTGTGGGAATCAAAGTGAATCAACGCTACGGGTCCATGGACTTTTGCTGCGGCACGTAAACTTGCAAGAGTAATTGAATGATCTCCTCCTAGTCCAATGGGGATGATCCCCTTTTCCATAAGTCCTTTAACTGCTTCTTCCATAAGTTCGTAGCTTTTATGAATATTATGAGGGATGACAGAAACGTCTCCGATATCAATGGCATTTGTTTCATCAAAAGGATACACCTTGTGAATCGGATGGTAAGGAAATAAAGTCATAGATGCTTGTCGGATGGCCTGCGGAGCAAAACGCGCTCCTACCCGAAAGGAAGCGGCTGTATCAAAAGGCATGCCAATTATTGCTAGTTTGGCATTCTCTCTTTGTTCTGGTAGTCTCACAAAAGATCCTGTTGTACAAAATTCAGGTTTGACCTCGGGCGATAATGGATATTTCATTTTTTATTTTCCTCCTGTAATTTATTTTGAATGGTTGAGTCACATTCAAAATTAAATCCATTGAAAGGAGTACCGGAATCAAAAAATGTAACATGTTCATTTTATCGCCTCAACTTTCTGTTAAATGTCATGAATGACTGTCATTCATTTTTAATCCTAAAAAATAAATAACACAAAATTATTTTAATAATCTGAATATAAGTGAAAAACAAAAAAAGATCAAGTGAATATCTCCATCTTTTTTCCAATTGGGAAGGGGGGTTGTTATTCCGTGTAGGTGCATGTTGTTCTTCTCGCACCCCTTCTATTTTTATAAAAGACTTACATCTTTATTAACGTAGTTGGTTCAAGCTCTTCCATTTCATTAAATTCGATATTACTAATTTTTCTAGTAAACATTCTCGTAAGATATATTAGGTACAAAAGTCCGAAGGCAAGCCATGTGGCACCAAGAATAATAGAACTCTTTTCAAGGTTTAACCACAAAACAAAAATTGCTCCCGCACCTAGCAATGGCATAATGACATATGAAAACAAGCCCTTTAGTGTTGTGTATTGTTTGTTTTTAAAGGCATAATGTGCAATGACTGATAAATTTACAAATGTAAAAGCAATTAATGCTCCAAAATTAATAAATGAAGCAGCCGTCGCCAGGCTGAAAAAGATCGCAGATAGAGAAGCAATTCCTACTATAATAATGTTTAAAGCTGGAGTCCTAAGCTTCGGATGTACATATCCAAAGATTCTCTCCGGTAGGATCTTATCTCTCCCCATAACATATAACAGTCTCGACACGCTTGCATGTGAAGCAATACCTGACGAAAGAGTGCCGGCTATTCCCCCAGCAATAAAGATAATCTGAAATATAGATCCTCCAATCGAGGCAGCAATTTCTGGAGATGAAGCTTCTAGGTCAGTAAAGTCTTGTGGATTAGGAAAAACGAGCTGAATAAAATACGAGGTAACAATAAACATCAATCCACCTAGTAACGCTGTGAGAAAAATGGCCCTTGGAATCGTCTTTTTCGGGTTTGGTGTCTCTTCTGCTAGCATAGCCACCGCATCAAATCCTAAGTAAGAAAAACACATTAACGTCGCTCCTGCAATAAGAAGTGAGGAATCTATCCCTTGTTCAAAAAATGGCTGAATGGTGAAAGCTTGTGCTACACCGCCATCACTTAATAAATATTTAATAGCGACTCCGATAAACAATAAAATAATCGTTCCTTGAAGAATAACTAAGAAAGTATTAAAGTTTGCCGTTGAATTTATACTCATTAAGTTAAAAAAGGTCACAACCATAACAAATCCTGCCACCCATATCCACTCAGATACAGCTGGAAAGATAGAAGATAAATAGATTTGAAAAATAAGGGCATTGACCATCGGTAAAAATAAATAGTCCATTAGCGCTGCCCATCCAACTAAAAATCCTAAATGTGAATTAATTGACTTTTGAGTGTACGTATAAGCAGATCCAGCCGTTGGATAAACTTCAATCATTTGTTTATAACTAAGTGCCGTTAAAAACATCGCAACCAATGCGAGGATATAAGCTGTAGGAACATGACCTGCTGTAGCTTCGGAAGCAATCCCAAAGGTATCGAAAACAACCATTGGTGTCATATAGCCAATTCCCATTAATACAATATGCGATAGCTTAAGGGACCTTCTTAATTCAATCTTTTCACCCGGCATGTATCTTCCCCCCAATCAAATAGTTAATTTTGAATATTTAGATAATTTAAAACATGTACTTATCTCTACTAGTTAAAAAACTTTGTAACCTCCCTCCTCTTTGCTCTCTAATGACTGAACGTCATTCATAAAACTGCAAATTG
The DNA here is from genome assembly GCF_003586445.1 of Bacillus sp. Y1. Lineage (NCBI taxonomy): Bacteria > Bacillati > Bacillota > Bacilli > Caryophanales > Bacillaceae > Bacillus > Bacillus sp. Y1. The sequence continues at coordinate 2,900,151 of NZ_CP030028.1, forward strand.
AGAAACCTTTTTTTTGTTAATATACTCATACTTTTCTATTCTTTCCACTTCTTCGTTAGACTTTCTTACAAACTTCAAACAAACATTAAGTGTAATCGCTTTCAATTGAGAATATCTTATTTCATGATGGAAGAGATTGCAAGATATTTTTAAACAAGAATACATTCAATAAAAAAAATAAAAAACGACAAAAAACTGTTTTTTGTCGTTTTTTATAGGATCATTTCTTATTTCCTTATTTTATTGAAAATGACCTTTCTAAGAAGCGGAAAAGTTCTTCTTTCGAGTCTTGGAGTTCCATGTCTTGATCTTTAGCTATGTAAAAACGCTCTGCTGCATTTTCGACGAGATTAATAATCATTTTTGACGTCCACTCTACATGAAAACTACTAATAATTTCTTCATGGGCAATTGCATGCTGCAGAATATCCTCAAACCATTGATAATAAGGCTGATAAATCGTTTCCCACGTTTCTAATGAATATTCTAAAGCAAGACCCGAATAGCAAAGAACAAGCACATCCTTGTACTCATCCGTAATACGGTACGTTTCGTCAATAAACACCTTTATTTTTTCCCAAAAAGTTGACGTGTCTACTACTCTCTTTTTTATATTGCTGAGTGAATACATGAGTAAGTTTTCAGCAATGGCTGGAATAAGAGCATTTTTGGATCGAAAATAGAGATAAAAAGTACCCTGTGCAACTCCAGCTTTTTTTACAATATCGGAAATTGATGTTTTTTCTAGGCCTTTTTCAGAAATAACTTCAATGGCAGCTTGTAAAATTTTATCATATTTTTCATTGGAGTGACTCATCATTACCACCTCAAAATGAATGAACTCCATTCATTTTACTATATTTTAATGGGAACGAGCAAATAAGGATGTCTCCCTTCATTTATAAATCGGATAACCAACGAATTTAAAATCTTTTCCAATTTTGGTAATCGAAGCATCGGAAAGTTCCACAGCATCCTTCATTTTATCTACACCAGTCCCTTCAAGGAACGATGGAGACAAACTCCCACCGATTAATTTCGGAGCCATATAGAGAACAACTTTGTCTATCAAATGATTTTCAAAGAACGACGCGTTAATTCCTCCCCCACCTTCAATTAGTAGAGAAGATACAAGCTTTTCACCTAAGATACTTACCACTTCGTTAGGGTCTACTTGTTTTTTTCCTGATGTGTGAAATATGGTGATTCCCATGCTTTCTAATGTTTGTTTCTTTTCTCTATCATAGGTGTCACTAGTGAAAATCCAGGTTTCTGCCTTCTTATCGGTTACAACCTTTGATTCAAGTGGAAGTTTTAAGGTGGAATCCATTATTACTCGAATAGGATTACGCCCATTAGGGATACGAGCAGTTAATTCCGGATCATCCTTAATCACTGTATTTACTCCGACCAATATAGCTAGATTTTGATTTCTAAGGTGGTGAACGTCCTCTCTAGCCTCTGCAGAAGTAATCCATTTGCTATCGGAGGTGTATGTGGCTATTTTTCCATCTAACGTAATACCGGATTTTAATGTGACAAACGGCTTTTTCTGAACAATAAATTTATTAAAGACTTCGTTCATTCGTTGAGATTTTTCCATTCCTACCCCAACAACCACTTCAATACCCGCATCCTTAAGGATTTTGACACCGTTACCTGAAACAACAGGATTTGGGTCGAGGGTAGCAATGACCACCTTCCTAATACCTGCTTCTACAATCGCGACTGCACAAGGACCAGTTCTCCCGTAATGAGAGCAAGGTTCAAGGGTTACATAGATGGTTCCCCCTCTCGCTTGATCACCGGCCATCCGTATGGCGTGAATTTCGGCATGTGGTTCGCCCACTTTTAAATGCGCCCCAATTCCTACTACCCGATTATTATTTACGATTACGGATCCGACTAATGGATTTGGATCTGTCTGTCCTTTCATGGCAATGGCATTATTCAATGCCAAGTCCATATAAAATTCATCGTTAGTCATTTGGACAAGTCCCTTCTTCTTCTAAATGGCCAGAACGTTTGATTTTTGTTTGAAGGTAATTTTCATTGTATTCGGATATATCTCCCCACAATGGTTTTCTATCGGAGACTGTTAACCCCGCATTTTTTAATGCTTCAAGCTTTTTCGGATTATTTGTCATAAGTGTAACTGGTTTGGAGCGAAGTGCCTTTAGTACTTGAATCGCATCTGAATAATTTCTTGAATCATCTACAAAACCGAGACTTTCGTTTGCATCGACTGTATCGTACCCATTTTCCTGGAGAATATAGGCCATTGCTTTACTAAATAAACCAATTCCTCTCCCTTCATGGTTAGCTAAGTAAAATAATGCACCCGTTCCATGGTCAGCGATCATTTTCATCGATTGTTTTAATTGGTATCCACAATCACATCTCTTGCTTCCAAAAATATCACCCGTGTGACAAATAGAATGCATTCGAATAATGGCATCTTCCCCATAAGAAAAATCTCCATATGCTAGAACGCTCGATTGTTGTAGTTCTGCTAAATTTACAGAGGATAATTTATTGATAATTCTTTCGAAGTCTTCGGTTACTTCATCACAATTTAACCAACAATACCATTGAAAAACAACTGTTTCACCATAAAGGTTTACGGGTAGTTTGATTGGACCAACTAAATAAATGGCTCCTTTGTCCGTTTTAATTAATTGAATTTTGTCTTCTAAAACAGAAAGAACTTTTGAATTAAATTTTGTCTGCGTCAACTAAGTAACCCCTTTTCATCATTATTTTCACTTCTATTTACTTGTTTCCCTCCTAACGATAGGAGCTATCTTTGTGGCTAAGATCTCGATCCCTTCGGCTACTTTTTCAAACGGTAACCCACCAATATCAATTTGCGCCATAAAGCGCTGATGGCCAAAAAGCTCATACTGAAAGAGAATTTTCTCCACGATTTGTTGCGGACTCCCCACAAAAAGAGCTGTATCGGGATCCGTCAATTGGTCAAATTCGTCTCTTGATAATTTTCCTGTTTTTCCTAATTGCTGATTGACATATGACTTGTATACAGAATAATAAGGGTAAAATTCATCTCGTGCTTTTTGGGTGGTACTTGCAAAATACCCATGGCCTGTAACCCCTACTCTTAGTTTTTCTGATGAGTGACCTGCCTTACTACCAGCTTGTCGGTATAAATCAACTAATGGCTTAAACTTCATCGAATCTCCACTTAAAATTGCTATAGCCATCCCAACACCAAGCATCCCCGCACGTTCAGCACTTTCTGGTGAACCGCCAACACCAACCCAAATTGGTAGCTTATCTTGAAAAGGTCTTGGAGCAATTTCCGCGTTTGATAATGATGATCGAAATTGACCATTCCAGGTGATCTTCTCTTGTTGATTTAATTGTAAAAATAGATCCATATTTTCTAAAAATAGTTCGTTATATTCATTAATATCAAAACCGAAGAGAGGGAAAGATTCTAAAAAAGCACCTCGTCCAGCAATGATTTCTGCGCGTCCATCAGAAAGTAAATCCAATGTTGCAAAATCCTCAAACAAACGAACAGGGTCGACGGTACTTAGAACAGTAGTTGCACTCGTTAGTTTGATTTTTTTAGTTAGTTGAGCAATTGCTGACAGTACAACTGGGGTAGAAGATATTGCATAATCTAAACGGTGATGCTCCCCAACCCCAAAAACATCAAGCCCTACTTCATCGGCAAGCTTTGCTGCTTTGAGTATTTCCTTAAGTCTTTGCCCTGGACTAATCACTTTTCCACTATGAGGATCTGGTACAATATCACCAAGCGTATATAGACCAATTTCTATCCCTGAGTTTTTCACATGCATTACCTTATTCTCCTCATTAATTACCACTTAGTTACTTTATGTAAGTAACTATAATATCACAACAAGCTAGTGTCAAGTAAGAAATAACCGCTATATTAAATGAAATGATTATCCTTAGAAATATTATTCCAAAAATAGAGTTTTTGTCTCCTAAAACAGAAACTATGGGTCATAAAAGTTCAACTAAAAAGAGCTATTCGAAAAATCGAATAGCTCTCTTACTATAAATTAGTATACATCACGTTGGTATCGGCCTTGCTTTTTCAAATCATTTAAATAGCTTTCGGCATCTTCACGTGAGATCGAACCTTCTGTTTCAATAATAGTAATCAGTGCTTCATGCACATCTTTTGCCATATAGGTCTTATCTCCACAAACGTAGAAATATCCACCTTTTTCTAGCCACTCATAAATTTCCTTACTATTTTCAAGCATTTTGTGTTGTACATACACCTTTTGCTCTGAATCACGAGAGAATGCAGTCTCTAATTTTGTTAAAGAACCTTCCTTTACATAGCCCTCTAACTCTTCTTTGTATAAGAAATCTGTTGCCGCATGCTGGTCTCCAAAGAATAACCAAGATCTACCTTCTGATTTAATGATTGCACGTTCTTGAATGAATGAACGGAACGGAGCAATTCCTGTTCCTGGTCCAACCATAATAATATCTGCTTCGCCAGATTCAGGTAGATTAAAGTGCTTGTTTTGTTGAATAAATACAGGAATTGTATCGCCTTCTTCAAGACGTTCTGCACATTGTACTGAACATACTCCCTTACGATCACGACCATGAGCTGTATATCGTACAGCACCAATTGTTAAATGTACTTGCCCAGGATTAGCGACAAAACTGCTTGCGATAGAATAAAGACGTGGTGGTAATTTTCTTAATAGAGCTACAATTTCTTGAGCTGTCCCGTTCCACGGTCCAAAGTCTTGTAACAAGTCAAGTAAGTCACGCCCATCCACATATTCCTTGAGTTCAGCAATATTTTCAGCTGCTACTAGCCTTTTTAGCTGTTCGTTGTCAGTTAGTCCCGCAGCTTGTTGTAAAATCTTCTTTGTTAATAACGTAATTTCAAAGTGAGTGGATAAAGCTTCTTCCAGTGGTAGTGTTGTACCAGATTTATCAATGATTACAGGCGTTTCTGCATCCCACTTCATTTCTTCAAGAATAGAAGCAACTAAATCAGGATCATTTTGTGGAAAAATCCCAAGGCAATCTCCTGGTACGTATGAAAGGCCAGAAGTTTCTAACGACAACTCTATATGTCTTGTTTCTTTATTAGAATCAGGGCCATTTAAATTAATATTTTTAAGGACCTTTGCTTGAAAGGGATTTGTTCTAGAATAAGCCATAGTCTCTTCCTTTTTTTGTTCTGAAATATTTTCTGCAGTTCGTTGCATGTTCGCCACCTCACAAATTTGTATAACAATACTATTATAACATTTTTTAATTTTTCAGAAACTTATTTTTTAACGATTCGGTTATTAGATATTTAAATCAGGATTATAGCATAATTCATATGTATTGTAATATTTACTCTATACAGATACAAGTATGAGAGCTCTAAGAAGAACCTCTCTATTGAAAGGCTCTCTTAGTTTTTACTTCAAATAAGCTCTTTTAATTTTTGTGTCAGTTCATTAAATCTACGATCAAGTTCTTTATATGCTAGATCTTTAGGGGTCATAAAGCTTAGTTTTCCTAGAACTTCTTGTCTCTCGGTTTCAAGCTTTAGCCTCAATTCGTCTAGATTACTTGGTTTTTGTGATACGTCACTAAGTTGCTTTTGGATCGTCATGTTATTAATAACAAGTTTTGTATTCGTCGTCTTATCCAAAAAATATCGGTCGTGAGAAACAATTATTAACGTACCATTATACTCTGCTAAAGTCCTTTCCAGCTGCTCTCGGGAAGGTAAGTCGAGATGATTGGTTGGTTCATCCAATATGAGCACATCTTTTTCTTCTAAGATATATCCCATCAGTTTACACTTTACCCGTTCTCCCATGCTCATATTTTGAAGAGGTTCTTTCCATTGAGAAGCTGTAAAACCTAAATGCTTCATGAGATTTTGAACTTTTCCTCTTGCATCAAAGGTTTCTTTGTAAAAGAGATCCTCTGGTGTTTTTTCTAATGGTAAATCAAACACTTCTTGCGTCAAATAACCAATTGTTGCTGTTGGTGAAATCCATATATCTCCTTCTGACGGTTCTTGACCAAGTATGATTTTTAACAATGTTGTTTTACCACTTCCATTCGGACCAATTATGGAGATCTTCTCCCCGTGGAGAAGTGTAAAATTGCCGTTGTTAAATAGCACTCGATCTTCAAAATTCTTTGACAAGTCCTTCACTTCTAAAAATCGTTTCCCAACCTTGTTATTATTTTCAATCGTAAAACGAACATCATACTCTGGTTCCACCCGCTCGACTTTCGCTTTTTCTAACTCTTTTTCAAGACGCTTTCGTTTGGACTTTACTTGGGAATCCATGCGTTTTGCTTTTACACGATAAAATTCTTTAAATCCTTCCTTTTTCGTGGACTGTGAATGTGCTTTCTGTGACCAAGAATTGAGTTCATTCATTTGTGCTTCAATTCGCTCGACCATTTTTTGTTGCTTCTCATAGTCTCGCTGCTGCGATAGTCTTTTCTGTTCGCGAGCTAACATATAACTAGAATAATTTCCTTTCTGTTCAAAAACTTTAGTCCCTTCAATAGACCAAATTTTTGTAGCTACTTTATCTAAAAAATACCGATCATGTGAAACAAGAATAATCGAACCTTTATAATTTTTTATTTGCTCAATCAAAAGCTGTGTGCCCTGTTCATCTAAATGATTGGTTGGTTCATCCAATAACAAGAGGTCAGATTCTTTTGAAAAGCCATGTGCTAATCGAAGCTTTAGCCTTTCTCCTCCACTTAGATTGCAAAAATCAGTGTGTGTTGGCACCATCCATTTTTTATTAAAAACGTGTGACTCTTCCTCCCCAGAAAAGACTTCCGTTTCTTGTTCGACTAAAGTCATTTTTACATTTCTTTCTACCCACTGAATACTTCCTTTAGTGGGAGTTAAATGATTGTATATAACATGTAGTAAGGTTGATTTCCCAGCTCCATTTTTTCCAATAATCCCTATGATATCTCCTTCATGAACATGAACATTTACATCTTTAAATAGGGTCACGTCATTTATTTCATAGCTAACATCTTTACATTTAAAAAGTTCTCTCATGATTTCATCCCCTCGGTTTACAGGGAGAATAAAAAAATCCTCCCAGTTGAATTGGAAGGATTAGTCGTTTCATACCATAATCAAATAAAGCTTTTCCGTAAAAAGCTAATAACCGTATAGATAATGGGCAGACTAATCCTATTTTGTGATTTGAAATATGAAATTTCAATCGTTTTAAAATAAGATTAGTTCTTCATCGTTCACCCATCATCCCTTTCTATTTGGTAACATTAGTATAACACAGCTTCCTCTATATGGTAAATAATTGTTCTGGACTTACTCCGTATAATGACGGTTTCCTTCTCCATCCATTTCCCAATGAGAGAACCAGTTTTCCCATAGTTCCCACACTTCTGACACAATGAAGTTATGGGCTCTATCTTTTGTCTGAGTATATTTGTACATCGGTGTTTCATTGTTATCGTACCAAGTGTAAGTCGTATATCTGTCCTTTGTGGTAACAATAGCATCACTCAGCTCACCGAGTTCGTTTCTATCCAGCCAGTATTGCACAGTAGTATTTGTTTGTCCTGGAATCTTGTGGTCCCAACTCCAAATATCATATTCACCAAAGAGCAGATAAAACGGTACTTTATCATTTTTCCCTTCAACAGGTCTTAAAAGTGGACCCGAAGTTGAACCAAAAGCAGTAAAGTATTCGGGCATGACGGCACTCGCATAGTTCGTGAACATGGAGCCAAGAGATTGACCAGTTAAATATCGCTTCCCAGGATCAATGTTGTAATCTTTGTCAATTTGCTTAACTATTTCCTCTAGGAAAACAAAATCATTTTGCTTATTGGGTGCGTAGTTAACATTCCATGTTACATCTGTTGATGAATTGTATTGTTCACTAGGCATAACAAGCATAAATCCGTGTTTGTCCGCTACCTCCCACCAATGGCTGGCGTCAAAGAATACTCGTGCCGTTTGCGTGTTTCCTGCAAGTACGAAGACTACCGGAATGTTTTCCTCAGGTGCAGAATCCGGGACATAAACTAAATACTCGCGAGTATATCCATCTAATTGCATTTCCTTGATCTCAACACCCATTTTTTCGTAATCAGGTCTTACACCTAGTACATTGCCGTTAACGGTTGTGTTGTCATAGCGCGTATAATAAGAAAGGAAATCATAAACTTTCTTGGTGAAACCCGTCTTATATACTCCGTTTCCGCCTTGATCAAGAACTGCCACTTTGGAACGTACATCGCTGTAAGAAGTGACAATACTATTAGAATCTTCTTTTTGTATATAGACGGTACTTCCCATCAATCCCTCTGTTGATCCTTTCTCTCCCGATGCAACTGTGTCATTAGCACCCTTCCAATATTCGACTAAGTTTTCTACAGAACTTGGGTGATCATTTACAAACCAAGTAGGAACAGGAACCTCAGAGTAAGAAATCTCTTTATTTTCAGCAAAAGTCTTTTCTCCTGTTTCCCGAATAAATTCTAAATCAAGATCTTCCGTTTCTACAAAAACGGAGCTAATGACAAAGAGTGGATTTTGCATCGCCCAAGCTTGAAGTGCTGTTCCTCCGTCTCCATATCCGGCTAAATAAAAGACACCAAAAGTATTGTAATACTTAGTATCTTTTAATACCTTTACTGCTTCATTAATATAGGCAAGTTCTTCTTCCGCACTTCCCCAACCATTCACACCAGGCTCTAGTATGAACAATCCTTCTGATTTCTTATCCGCAATATCCAGCCATCCACTTTTGTGAAGGAACTCTTCTGTTGTCATATCATCTGGAGCAGCTATGACCGTAAAGTAATCTCGGACAGTCGTTTCTGGCGCTACATAGATTTTTACCGTACGCGTCTCATCACCGACAGTAACATTCCGAGTAAAATACCCGTTTAATGGCAACTTGTTACCTAATGTAATATCAATAGCTGGTTTTTCCATTCCATCTAAGGAGGTTGCTTCTAGTTTAAAAGTATTCTTACTATCTATTGATGCAGCTGAAACTGGCATAACAATGCTTAGTATCAATAGTGAAATCACCATTAAGAACATGATTTTTTTACCATTCATCATAATTCACTCCTAACATATAAGTCTCGTAGGAACCAGTACCATTCTAGTACTATATGGTTCCTACGAAGACATTTAATATTTTTCTACCGTGAAGGTATAGGTACTTGTTGTTACTTTGTCAGGTGCTACTATTTCAATTTTAATAACGGAGCCATTCGAAACCGCCACCTTATTGGCTGAACGATAATCAACTTTTTTGCCGTTAATTCTAATTGACTTTACTTTAGTAGACATGGTTGTAGGAATTACGGTTATTTCATCATTATTCTCAGGCACTTTAACTGTATAGTCATAAGACCATGGGTCAAATTTATTTGGTAAGGAATTGCTAACAGTAATCGTTTCACCAGCCCATGAGAAAGGTTGAGAATCCGGAGCGAACTGTACGGTTTTACCAACGAGTTCTCCACCTTCAAACTCAATATTTGAAAGGACAGAATACTTCATATAACCAGAATCTCCGTTATAGTTGATTGGATCTGAGGTTAAATATTCTGTATCGTCCCCCATAATACCCGCAAGCTTTAAGGAAATCCAATTTGTTCCATCTTTCCACATATCCCCTATAGTTGTTGTACGACTATTTGGCGCATCATTATTTCCACGTAAGGTCGGAGATGTACCCGCTTCCCCCTTATCAACTACTTGTTGTAAAGCTGCCTCAAACAATCTTAAATTGTTATCACCAAGTGGTGTCTCATCGTGGCCAGTGAATAATTTGGTAGCCTTTCCACCATCCTTCTGGTAGTTAGAATAAGTTTGTTGTGCTAGCGAAAGTAGAAGATCAACTCTTACACCTGATACATTTACATTGTCGGCCGAACCTGCACGGGTACATCCATATATATCAGAAGCAAACAGGAGACCATTCTTTTTGTCTTGAAGCATGATTAGACTATTGCTATGACCCGGTAAGGCATACACATCAAGTTTACTACCTCCAAGATCAAATACATCACCTTCATCTATATTCTTAACTTTAGCCTGATCTTCCGGATTAGTAATTACTTGTCTTGAAATCTCTGCCCACCCACGCTCATTAATATAAACCTCATGATCTTTTAAGAAATTAGGGATTTGCATAATATGATCCACATGTGTATGGGAAACGATCATAGAGTAAGGCTTTGTGGCTATGTTCTTGTCAATATACTCTTTCAGGTTTTTCACATTAAACTGGGTTTGTAAGGCATCGAACATGATACCACTCTCTTGCCCTTCAATATAGTAGGCCATCGCACGGACAGATTCTGAATCATTATACAGCTGATAAACTGCAGGACTTGTAGCCGTTTTCTCCTGGATAACAACATGTTGGAAATCATCAATCGCCGGACGATAAAGTTTCCAAGTGAAAGTCTGTACTGGACTTGTGATCATGCCATCCTTTACAGCAATAGCCTTGTATACCACTGTTCGCTCAGGTAATTGGCTATTACTTAACATTTCATTTATATGACCTTTTGATTCTACTGAATAGACTTGACTTGATGTAGTTGGAGTGGAACCGTCAGTAGTGTAGTAGATAGTAGCGCCTGGTGTAGGAGTATAAAGTTTAACGTATCTTCTTGGGGCAATAGCATTTTGTTTTGGAAGCGCTTGGACTGGAGTGACCATTGTGCTCGTTATCTTATCAAATATTTGATTTACCTCAGATCTTTTAATCGGCTCTTTAGGCTTAAAAAGCTTTGCTGTTTTTCCAGTCATATAACCTAATTCTACTAAGGCATTGACACTTCCTCTAGCCTCTGAACTTATCGTTTCATAGTCTGTAAATGGTGCTGCCTGATTTGACTCTTCTAGTTTAAATGCATCTACAAGTATTACAGCTGCTTCTTCACGAGAGATTTCGCTATTGGGATTAAAATTACCAAAAGCGTCAGCGCTTATAAGACCTTCCTCATAAGCGGCCTCTATCTGTTTCCCAAATGGATCTGTCGTTTTTACATCATTAAACTGTTTAAGTGGTGCTTTCCAAATATCGTTGTAATCACTAGGGTGTGGCCACGCGAAATAGTTAGAAATCTTTCCGATAAACTCTGCTTTTGTAATGTTGTCTCCAATCGCAGCAGATGCAAAGGGAGAGCTTGGTACTAACATGACGACCATAATCAAGGCTAAGAAAATCTTAAATGGTTTCCTAAGTTTAGACATCATCTTCCTCCTCATGTTTACCTTTTAAGTACATTACTGAATCGCTCCTATTACTTCCTAACACCACCCTTGTAACGTTAGCAAGGGTGTAAATAGGATAGTTAAGTATGGAAAGCTTTGCAGCTTCCTTTTATTGTATACGCTTTCAAAATTATCTACATTTAACATCACCTCCTATCAATTAATGCAGAGGTTAGATGAAAATAAAGAGGCCACTCAAAAGTCACAATTTATTGTTTCTACGAGTCTGCCTCTTTATCTATCTAACTATCTTATTTTTCTAGCTCTGGATCAAAAAATTCACCAAATAACTCAGCATCGGAAGGTTTATCTTCAGGAATTGGTTTCGACACCCATGTATAGTTCATATAATGCTTAAGGTTCACGTTCTCTGAGATGATATTTCCTCCCCATGTTCCACAACCAAGACTTGATGTCATTGGCATACCATTCGTAAACGAACCAGCATTTGCTTTTGACTGAGGTTGGCGAACCATAATCCGACTTACCGGTGCCGCTAACCCAAGGCGATGAATATGATCGTCGTTAAACGAGTAAATACCACATGAATGCCCTTTTCCTCCCACTTCATAAATGGCTCTCATCATATCAAGTGCATGTTCAAACTCACCTTCATATTTATACACCGCTAACAATGTGGTTAACTTTTCCCCTGAAAAAGGGTATTCTTTTCCGATTTGATCGCCTTTTACAATGATGAATTTTCGATCTTCAGGAATCGAAAAGCCTGCTTCTTTAGCTAATTGTTGCGGAGCAACAGCGACCGTGTTAGGAAGACGATGACCCTCTGCATCCCACATAACAGAACGAAGGCTAGCTTTTTCGTCATCATTTGCTAAATAGCCGCCCACCTTCACCAATTCTTCTAGCATCGCCTCATATACTTTGTCACTAATAATTAAATTTCCATCTGCTGAACAACCGGAACCAAAGTCTGATGTTTTACTAAGCATGGTGTTTAGTGCTGCTTCCTTTACATCAGCTGTATCATCAATGATCATCGTTGAGTTACCGGCTCCTACACCGTAAGCTGGTGTTCCTGAACTATACGCACTTTTGACCATATCTTTCCCACCCGTAGCAAGGACTAGATCTGCCCTTGACATGAGTGCTTTTGTCATTGGTATATTAACTAATGTTAAGCACTGTAGAAGATCAGCTGGGGCTCCTTCCCTCTCAAGCGCTTCCCTCATGAGCCTAACGGTTTCAAACGTTGTTTTTTTCGAACGAGGATGCGGTGAAAAAATAACGGCATCTCGTGCCTTAATTGCATAAATAGCCGTACCTGCTGGGGTTAAATCAGGATTCGTTGTTGGCACAATCGAACCGATAATACCTACGGGCTTCGCATATTTAACAATTCCTTTTTCAGGTATTTCCTCAATAGCACCAACGCTTTTTTGGCGGAGGGCATCTCGTAAAATCCCTCGAATTTTCATTCGTTTTCCCATTCGACTCACACGGTCACCTAGCTTACTTTCCTCAATTCCCATATCAACTAGTTCACTAAAAGTTTTTTTATTCGATATTGTCCATGCCACTGCTTGGCATAAGCGATCCAGCTTTTCCTGACTATATGACTCAATCATCTCCATTGCCTTTTTGGCTTTCTCAAACGCGAGATCTAATTCCTTTTGTTGTTCTTCCGTGAGTTCGGTTTGTTTTTTTACTGCATTGGTAGACAATAACATTACCTCCTACAAATTTGATAGCTTAGTAGATCGATCTTATTTCAGCTTAGCAAAATCATTGAATCCCTTGATTGATTAGACAGATACGTGGTGTACACTTTTCCCAGGAGAATAGATGTCCATGATGTTCCAATGGCCATCGGTAGGTACTGGGTTATTCAGCATAGCTACGTCAATTACGACTGGCTTATTCGCTTTAATGGCTTTTTCTAAGGCTGGTTTGAATTCTCCTGCAGACTGAACCTTGATCCCTTCCACCCCGTAAGCTCTAGCAATTGCTGCATAATCTGGAGAGTAAGGTTCTCCATCTTTTTGGAAAACAGTCCCTAAAGTCGTACCAAAATGAGCTTTTTGAAGACCTGCGATCGTGCCAAATGCAAAATTATTCATAATGACCCAAACAACCGGGATATTTTCCTCTGCTGCTGTTGCTAATACTGCTGGATTTTGACCAAAACCACCGTCACCCACTAATGAAACAACGATTCGATTTGGTGCCGCAATCTTTGCACCAAGTGCAGCTGGTGCTCCAAATCCCATTGTAGCGTATCCTCCAGGAGTAAGAATGGACCCAGCCTCATAAATAGGGAACTGCTGACCTACTCCATTTTTATTCCACCCAACATCCGTTGTAATAAGAGCATCTTTAGGGAGGACTTGACGTACTTCGTCAACAATTCGTTGTGGCATCATTGGGAATGATTCATCTTCAATAAACTTTCGATTGCTTTCCTTAAACTCTTTGCGATATCTCTCAATCTCTTGTTTTAATGTATCAAGAGAGTCACGTTGTACCCCGTATGGGAACATTTCTTCCGCTACTCGATTTAAAACGGTTAATGCTTGTTTTAAATCTGCGACTACACCAATTTCAACTGGGTAGTTCCTTCCAATTTCGCTCGGGTCAATATCTATTTGTATCAATTTCGTTGGAGGGAAGTTGAACGTGTATTCCGGTTCCCATGAACTACTATCTGCCTCAGCAAAGCGAGTTCCTAAACCAAAGACGTAATCTGCGGACTTGCATTTGTCATTTATAAATTTAGTTCCCCAAAATCCAGTCATCCCTAGTGTCAACGGATGATCATCAGAAACTGCACCTTTCCCCATTAAGGAATGGGCTACAGGCATGTTCAATCGATCTACTAGTTCTCTAAGCTCATCTGCTGCATCAGCTAATAAGATCCCTCCACCTACATAAAAGATCGGACTTTTTGCTTCAGCTAGCGTTCGGATGATTTTCTTTGCTGTTTCGTTGTCAATTGATGGCTTATGAAGATTCTTTGCATTCAGCTTTTGCTTTTCAAAGTAAGAGGTTTCTAATTCTTTTGAAAAAATGTCCATTGGCACGGAGATTAATACAGGGCCAGGATTTCCGCTTTCAGCTAATTGAAAGGCTTTTTCTAAAATCTCAGGAAAGAGATGTGCACTATCGACCCTCCAAGCTCTCTTGACAAAAGGACGATAGATTTCATATTGAGTTGCATCTCCATGTAAATTTACTTCTTGGTGTGGATGCTTTCCGTAGTAATGAGTTGGTACATCGCCTGCAATTACGACCAGCGGTATCGAATCCAAAGCTGCATTCGCCACTCCTGTTGCCGCGTTCGTGAGTCCAGGCCCTAAGTGGCTTAAAAGAACGGCTGCTTTTTTCTTTACCCTCGCATATCCATCAGCCATATGCGCGGCAATTTGCTCATGTCTAACATTCACAAACTTAATTTTGCTATTTTCTAAAGCAGAAAGTACGGCAATATTTGTGTGACCACAAAGTCCAAAAATATGTTCAATGCCTCTTTCTTCAAGATAATTTACTAATTGATATGATATTAACTGTTTCATATATGGCCTCCTTTGAAATCTAATAATATTTTGCCGCACTGACCTGAGATGGCGTAAATATATGCCTTTTTAAACTCTTTTAGAGGGAAAATATTAGAAATAATTGGCTTTACATCAAAATCATCATTAAGAAGATAGTCTACACACTTAGAAAAATCTTCAGGAAAATTATAAATAATTGATCCATGAATCGTAATTTCATTTCTTACAATTTGTACAATTGGCAGAGTTGCTTCTGGAGTTAGACCTATTAAAATGACGGAACCGCCTTGTTTAACCACTCGTACCGCTTGTTCCACAGCCTGTTTTACCCCAGCCGCCTCAATTACAACATCAAACTTTTCGTCCTTCACTTCATGAGCTAAAACGGTATTAACCCCAAACGCAGCTTTTACTTTTTCAAGCTTTGATTGGTAAATATCTATCGCAGTAACCTTCGCTCCTAGAAAGTTGGCTAAAGCGATTGAAAGCATTCCCTCCGTGCCACAACCAATGACCCCTACAGTTGTACCTTTTGTAATAAAAGATTTTTCAAAAGCATGGGTTATAACGGCGAATGGTTCAATTAAAACTGCTTTTTCATCTTGTAATTC
This sequence comes from Bacillus sp. Y1, assembly GCF_003586445.1. Lineage (NCBI taxonomy): Bacteria > Bacillati > Bacillota > Bacilli > Caryophanales > Bacillaceae > Bacillus > Bacillus sp. Y1. The sequence continues at coordinate 2,915,564 of NZ_CP030028.1, forward strand.
CTCAGGAATTGGAAGGACATACTTTGATGAAATGGTAATCTCTTCTGAAAATATCCCATCCACATTGACTCCAAGAGATTCCTTAAAAGAACAAATATTTCTATAGCCTCTTTGACAATTCTCACATTCGCCACAAAAAGTATTAGGTGTAACAACAACCTTTGTTCCAGTAGTAAGATCGACCTTTTCACCGACCTCAATAACCCTTCCGACTAACTCATGACCTGGTCGAACTGGATACTTTGCGTGCCCGATCTTTCCCTTATAAACACCAATATCAGAACCACAGATACCGCCATAAATGAGTTTAATTCTTACTTCGTTTTCTTTAAGAGGGGATTCAACTGGAAATTCTTTTAGTTCTAGTTCCCCGGGGTTTTTCAAATGTAATCCCCACATAAAATACCACCACCAGAAATATTTTTAGATCGATCTAAAATAAAGAAAGCGTTAACATAATAGTACCTGTTGTTACAAAGAATAGCAATTAAATATTACTTATATAACTGAAAATATAAATTAATCAGAAAATTATAGACCAATTTTTTTACGTAACGATTTCTCTTCGGTTGCATGAATAGAAAGAAACTCTTTTGCAGTTTCCAAACAGCGTCGCGCGTACTCTTCATAACCAAGCTCTTTTACTCGTTTAATATTTGGCATTTCAATCGAGCATGGTGTATTCACTGGTATACTGTTGACGATACCAGCAATATCGATTCCCCCTTCGCCAACATAGAGACGTTCCTCTCTAAGGATCCGTTTCATTTCATCAACTGATGTTGGTGCTTGAGAAGGAGCATCGCATAGGTGGAAGTAACGAAAGTAAGAACTAGGAATTTTTTGGAGGTCCACTAGTTGATCTCCTGAACGGTGAAAATGGTGCGTATCGATCATAATTCCAGCGTTAGATCGATTAGCAGAATGAAGAATATCTAGCGTATCTGCAAGAGTCCTGACGCTTGCTATGGGTACAAATTCAAGTTCAACTGTAAGATCAAATTGTTTAGCAAGATCACAGACTTCTCCAAATTTCTCAATCGCATAATTCCGGTTATTTGTCCAAATACTGCTTAGAACATGGCGTCCACCTAACTCTGCAGCAACTTCAAAAGCTGGCAAGTAGTTTAATGGATCCATTCCATCAAAAATTCTAGCTAACTCAATATCCAGTAACCTCAAACCTGTGTCTGCAAGTGCTGCCTTTGTATCTCTCATCATCTGTTTATTGTTTGCAAGGTCATAATTAGGCTCTCCCGGTAACCCCATATAAATCGGACGAAGACTCACAAAATCATACCCCACTCTTGAAGCAATATGAATGATTTCAGCTGGAGTACAATTCAGTGCAGTAAGGTGCGCAATTGAAAATGGTCTTGTCATCATTTCCCTCCCCAACATACCAGACTAATCTCGTTGCCCATTTATTTTTCTATTTTCCGTTGACTGGTTACCTTTGTGTGTAAAAGAGAAGATGGACCAGCTTTCAACATATAACTTTCACTGTCGCATCCTAGCTTCTGTTTTACAGCCTTTGCTGTGTGGATAACCTTTTTAAGATCAATTCCCGTCTCAACCCCCATTTCATGAAAAGTATAAACTAAATCTTCGGTCGCGACATTTCCTGTTGCTCCAGGTAAATATGGGCATCCTCCAAGTCCGGCTATCGAACTATCAAAATGAACAATTCCCTGCTGCAAGGCACTAACCGCATTTGCAATAGCAAGACCTCTTGTATTATGAAGATGCAAAGTAAATAAAATATCGGGAAAAGTATTACGTAAATGGCCAAGCATTTCATATACTTGCTTTGGATTTGCTGCACCAGTGGAATCCGCCAATGAAATTTCTTTGACGCCCATGGATTCGTATCTATATACAATCTGATTTATTCTTTCCTGAGGAACTTTCCCCTCAAACGGGCATCCAAAGGCTACGGATATAGACCCTCCAACCTCTATCCCCTTCATCTGTGCTAATTCAATGATCGGATAAAAACCATTCTGAGCTTCTTCCGTTCCACAATTGGCATTAGAGATACTATGTGAGTCAGTGGCAGATAACATGAGTTTTATCTTTTTTATGCCTGCCTCAATGGCTCTTTCTGCTCCTTTTACGTTTGGTACTAATGCTCTAAATTTAATATTTTTTAAGTCATTACATGATCTGACAACCTCTGAAGCATCTTTTAATTGAGGTATTGCCTTTGGATGAACAAACGACGTAATTTCGATTGTAGTAACTCCTGTTTCTGCTAACGATCGAATGATTGATACTTTTTCTTCTGTAGGAATCCATTGATCATTTATAGCTTGGAATCCGTCACGAGGAGCAACTTCGCAAATATAAGCCCTTGAAGGTAGCGCGAATACTGTTAGATTGTTCATACGTTCACTCCTTTGCTTAATAGTTCTTACTGTACAAAAACTGAAAAAGAGTTATTATATCGATCTAATAAATTATTAAAAAAATATTTTAAGTTAGATCCCCACCTTTTAACATTGGTAACAGCAATAAAGAAAGCGTTACCATAATAATACATGATTTCCGATTGTTTGCAAACACATTTACTGAATTTTCTCAATAATTTAAAAAAGAATGGACGTTAATGAGGAGGTTTAGTATTATTTAGTAAGTAGTAGATCGTTCTAATAAAGGAGTTACCTAATCCTATGCGATTCTATGTATATGTAATTCTTATCATTTTGTATATTGCATCCAACTTCACATCTAGCCCTGTGCTCCCTTTTATTACTGGTATGGTAGCTATCATTGGATTAATCGTCGCTTTTTTTCATGCATCAGGAATTTATCGGTATTCTGGATTGGTCTTTCTGTCTATAGGGGTTTGTTTATATTTTATCAACATCTTAAAAAATGATCTTCCCTGGTATCATCTATTTTTGCATTTTGAGTCAATGCTAGGAATGCTCTCCCTTTTTTTGGTTCTCCCCTTTATAAATACTCTTATTCGAGTGGGTAAATACGATAAAAATCTGAATTTATTGCTTCAGCAAGGAATTAAGAACGTAAGTAAACTATACAGAAGGAGTTTTCTTGTTTGCCATCTTTTAGGACTATTTTTAAATATTGCTACCATTCCAATACTAAGAAACTCCTTAAAAAAAACTCTTCAGCAAATTCCAAAAAATAGCCAAGAAAAATTTTATACACAAAACCTTTTACGTGCATATGCGCTTTGTCTTATATGGAATCCACTTGAAGTTATGGTTGTTACATCTCTAGACATTACTAATACCAATTATTTTAAATTTTTTCCAATAATTATTTTAATCGTCCTATTGTTTATTTTGGTCGATTGGCTTCTGTCTCATTTTAAACATTCACGGACGGTAATAGAAGTCGAATATAAAGACCAGATAAATCTAGTAAAAACGTATAAAAAAATTATTGAATTAATCCTATTGCTCCTGGTCCTTGTATTAGTTGTTACGGTAGTTCAACGGTTCCTTGATAAGGGCTTTCTTTTTTCTATGGTATTAGTGATCATTCCCATTTCCTTTCTATGGGCATCCTTCATTGGTATAGGGAAAAGGTATAGTAAAGTTGCCGTTCCACAATGGATAGAAAGAACAAAAGAACTTTCCAATTATTATTTTATGTTTTTAAGTGCTGGGTTCTTGGTAGGAATGATTTCTAAATCTATGTTAATCTTTTTTTTACAAACAATATTTATAGAAACTTCAGATCATAGGTTATTGTTTTATTTAGTAATTGGTGGATATTTTCTTGTATTATCTCTTATTGGTTTTCATCCATTGGTGTCTCTTACCCTTATAGCAACTTTATTACATCCACTTTTACCGAGCATTTCATCGGTCTCATTGGCCGTTGTACTAATCACTTGTAGCCTAGCATCCGTCATGTATAGTCCTTTTAACTTATCCGTATCACTCTTAGCTGATCAGTTAAAACTAAATTCTTATCGAATGGGAAGATGGAATATTTTATTCGCCATTTCTTTTATGATTATATGTATACTTATCGCCTATCAACTTAGCTTTATCATATAAAAATAGGAATTAGTCTAGGTAGATTTCCACTCCGGGTGGACGCTTTCCGCGGGCGGGGCCGAGCCGCTTCCCTCGCTACGCTCAGTCCAGGGTCTCGACTGTCCCGCTTTTCCCGCAGGAGTCGCCACCCTCCGCTCCAATCTAATAAAGCTTTAGCTCATCAATTATTAAATCTAGAGGAGACCTAACATGATGACGAAAAATCAATTCAATGTACGCGAACAATTAGAAGTTAGCTATAGACCATTTAGTACCAGAAGATCATTTAGTACGTAAACTTGAATCAGCTATTGATTTTTCCTTCATCTATCCATTGGTTAAAGACCTCTACCCAGACCTCCGTCACATGAATGAAATAAACCAAATATATGAAAGACATAAAGAAACGATTGAACGTGTCTTCCATGAATTTGAAGAAGATGGCTAATTGAACTTGGCAAGGTGCTTGACGATGACTCTAAATGTTTATTTCATGGTTTTTGAGTCAAAGTTTTAAGAGGATAACTGCTGATTGGAGCGGAGGGCGCTTGACTCCTGGGGGATTAGCGGGACAGGTGAGACCCCGCAGGAGCGTCAGCGACGAGGAGGCTCACCGCCCGCCCCCCGGAAAGCAAGCGCCCGGAGCGGAAATTAGCCTTTTTCCCACCATTCCCAAACACAAAAGGTAGCGAGAAGGGCTTCTCACTACCTTTTGTCAACAATCAGTTACGAGGACTTTCTTACTACCAGTTCAGGCTGCAAGATAATCCGTTGGTTTTCACGATCTTGATTGACTATTCTTTGATGAAGCAGAATTGCCGCCTGTGAGCCTATAAGTCTAGCATATGAAGAAACGGTTGTTAATGGAGGATTATATAATGGTGCCTCATTATTATTATCGAAACCAACAACAGCGAGATCTTGCCCTGGTTTTAATCCCGCATCATTTAATCCAAGCATGACACCATGTGCGACTAAGTCATTAAAACAGAAGGCAGCCGTAGGTGGATTCGCCTGGAATAACACTTTACGAATGGCTCCCATTCCGCCTTCTCTAGTAACAGGACTTTCTACAATAAGTGTCTCATCGACATCTAAACCCGCTTGTTTTAACGCACTACAATACCCATTCCGTCTTTCCTTCCAAGCAGTTGAATGGGAAGTTCCGCCAAGAAAAGCAATTCTTCTATGGCCTCTATGAATTAGGTGGTTTACAGCCATTTGAGCTCCCACTTCATAGTCAATTCCTACATAATCACAGGAAACGTTTTCAATTTCCCTCACCGCTAAAACAAGTGGGATGTCGATCGACTTTACCCGTTCAATACTATTTTTTGAGCTTTCTGAAACAGGACATAAAATGATCCCACCAACTCGATGTTCGAGCATTCTAGATATAAGCTGTTCCTGTTTCATATCTGAATCAAAAGTAGTACCTAGGAATACAGTATAACCTGCTTCTTCTAATGAATGATGAACACCTCTTAGTAGTTCTGCGTAGAATGGATTCGCGATGTCGGTAATAATTAATCCAACTGTCGAAGAAGACTGTGAACGCATATTGGCAGCAACTCTGTCATACACGTAGCCTAGCTCATGCATTGAATTCAATACCTTCTGTTTTGTCTTTTCTGCAATTTTAGAACTGCCACGAACAATTAATGATGCAGTCGCTCGGGAAACACCAGCATGATTTGCTACATCTTGCAGAGTTACTCTTTTTTTATGCGTCATCTTTAATCACCAGCTCACCAAAAATAATTTAGTTTCTATTCTGTAATTTAAATACTACAGCTAATCAATTAATATACTATTACTATGTAGTATATAAGTATTAGTGTCAACTTTGTTATTCCATAAACTCAACTAAAAATAAAGATACTTGTGGTATATAGGTTAATATAAGCAGTGTTATAACCATTGCAACAAAGAAGGGCATAACCGCTTTTGCTAGCGCTTCTATTGAAATTCCCGAAACACCAGATCCCACAAATAAATTAACTCCCAGTGGAGGTGTGATAAATCCTATAGCTAAATTAACAACCATTATTAAACCAAAGTGAATAGGATCTACTCCAATATTCATTGCTACAGGCAATAAGAGTGGAGTTAAAATAATAATAGCTGCAACCGTATCCATAAAACATCCTACTATTAAAAGTAAGATATTGATTAACAAAAGAATAATAATCGGGTTACTAGAAATAGAGAGTAATCCCTCGGTTATTTGACTCGGAATTTGTTCGACCGTAAGTATTCGACCGAATGCAGTTGCTGTTCCAACAATGAGCATAATCGTTGCTGTAGTAATACCACTATCGATCAGCATTCGAGGTAAATCCCTAATTTTAAGCTCGCGATATAAGAATACTCCAGCGATAAATCCGTATACAACAGCAACTCCAGCTGCTTCAGTTGGAGTGAAAACCCCACCATAAATCCCACCTAGGATAATGATTGGGACTAAGAGTGCCCATTTTGCATCCCAAGTAGCTTTCAAGAATTCTCTAAAAGTACTTTTTCCAATACCTTTGTATCCTTGTTTTCGGGAATAAATATAAGTCCAAATCATTAAGGCGACACCGACTAATATCCCTGGTAAGATTCCAGAGATAAACAACTTTCCGATTGATTGACTACCAACTACGCCGTACATAACCATCGGAATACTTGGAGGAATTATTACGCCTATTGAACCCGCCGCACAGACAACTGCTGTTGCAAATTTCTTATCGTAGCCTTGTTTGATCATTGCGGGAATCATGATCCCTCCAACAGCAGCAACAGTTGCAGGTCCTGACCCAGAAATGGCTGCAAAAAACATACAAGTAATTATTGCTGCAATTGCAATACCACCTGTTTTGTCTCCAACAATCGTATTAGCAACTTTAAATAGTCTATCAGATAGTCCACCCTTCCCCATAATCTCCCCAGCTAGAATAAAAAAAGGAACAGCCAATAGAGGGAATGAATCAATTGAAGTAATTAAACCCTGTGCTAAGTATTCTAACGGCATAGAACCAGTGTATAAAATGGTCACTAATGTTGATAATCCTATTGAAATTCCAATCGGCACCGTAAGTATTAAAAAAAGAGCAAGACTGCCAAATAAGACAAGTGCTGTCATCGTTTTCCCCTCCGTTTCATTTACATTTTAAAAATAACAACAGAGCAGTTATTACTGTGGAACTTCTTTCCCAAAAAGAATTTTTACCTGTTGGACAATTTGCTGAATCAAACGAATCGCTGTTAATCCCATTCCAATTGGCCCAGCTAAGTAAACGAAACCAATTGGCAAACTAAGAGCAGGTGACAACTGCCCCCATGTAAGGAGCTTCAATGTTATTTGGTATCCATAAATCATTCCAAAAAGAGCAAATGCCAAAAATAATAAATTACCTACTATCCTCAAGGCCGCTTGTGATTTCCCTTTTAGGGCTAAATAAAGCACATCCACACTCATATGTTTTTGCTTTTTCACTCCATAACTGATACCTAAATACACTAGCCAAATAAAGCAGTACCTAGCTAACTCCTCTGACCAAGGTAATGAATCCTTTAGAACGTATCTCATAAATACCTGCAAAGAAATAACAACTACCATCACAAAAGAAAAAACGCCTATAAATAACTCTTCAAAATGCTCGTCAAGCCAATGTAACAATTTCATATTCCATTCACCTCTTTCTAAAGGTAGAATACTCTTTAAGTCTTCTTTCATTTATTATGTATTACGGGTGATATGATGAAAGCTTAAGGGGATTTCCCCCTTAAGCTCGCTGTAGCTTATTTTTTCAAGTTATTTATTTCTGCTAATAATTCGTCTACAAATTCCTCTCCAATACTAGCAGAATACTTTTCATAAACCGGTTTAACCTTTTCTAGGAACGCTTCCTTTTCTTCGTCTGAAATATCAGTAACCGTCATACCATTTTCAGTTAGGAATTTATATCCATCTTCATCCTCTTTTTGGTTTAACTCTCTTTGATAGTCTCTAGCTTCATCAGCTGCTTCTTGTACTGCCTTCTTTTCCTCATCGCTTAGTGTATTCCAGAAATCTTTACTAATTAAGAATGGACTTGCATTATATACATGGCCAGTCTTCGATAAGTATTTTTGTACTTCATAAAATTTATTAGCTGTAACATTTCCTACTGGATTTTCTTGACCATCGACTACCCCTTGTTGTAATCCTGCAAATAATTCTGTGAACGCCATAGGAGTTGGGTTAGCACCTAATTCAGACCAAATATCCATATGAAGATCATTTTCAAGAGTTCTAATCTTCAATCCTTTTACATCATCTGGCGTTTTTACTTCCTTTACACCATTTGTTAAATGTCTAAAACCATTCTCCCAATAGTTTAATCCAATTACATTCTGACTCTCCAACTCTGCTAATAAATCAGTTCCGATCTTTCCATCTAAAACTCCATAAGCTACTTCAGAATTCGGAAATAAGAACGGTAGGTCAAATACGTTAAACTTAGGAACAAACTGAGCAATTGGTCCTGTTGACATTGTTGTTCCTTGAATTGATCCAAATTGTAACGATTCAAATACTTCACGATCCCCACCTAGTTGACCGTTTGGATATACCTCTACTTTTATGGATCCATTTGTTTTACTTTCTACTAATTCTCCAAACTTTACTAACCCTTTTGTAAGCGATCGATCTTCAGATGTAACGACTGCTAATTTCATTAATTTTTCACTGGTCTTAACATCGGAATCCTTTGGTTCCTCATTATTCTCATTATTTGTAGATTGTTGTGAACACGCACCTAGAATCATTAAACATAAGACGAATAATAATGATAAAACTCTTTTCATTTCTCATTCACTCCTAATTGATAGTGTTAGAAACTAAACATTTACATATCTTGACCCACAAAAAAAGATAACGCTTTCAAAAATTCGCAATAATTTACCTCTGACCCCTCTTTGATCGTGTGAAAAACTATGAAAATTTAGCTATTCAGAATACGCTTTCATTTATGAGATCGATTTAATTAATTTAACGGTAGCTGGATCTCCTCCTCTCATATCTACTTTATCTAACTTTTGGGATATAATTAGAAAGAATTAAATCGATCTAATTTATATCCATAATTTCTCTGTGTTTATAGTATATAACAGATAAATTGAGTAAAACAACTATTTTTTAAAAAGATTCTTAATTGTTTGTAAATTCAAACGGTGCTAATTCTTATTAAAACAAAGCATTATCGCCCATTTTTCTACTGTTTTTTAGGATACCAACACATATTTTTATTCATTAATCACACCTCAAATCACATTGTTATTATTATATCGATCTAATTTTTCTTTATTAAATCAAACAAAAAAATAAAGGCTAGGTAAAAGCCTTTATTTTCCCATCTCTTTTTTATATATCTCTACCCGGCTCTTTCCTTTCAATTTTGCCTTATAAAGAGCTTTATCCGCATTTGATAAAATGCTTTGTACAGTATTTCCGTCCTTCGGGAAAACAGCCACTCCCAACGATGAGGTTACTTCCACTGCCTTGCCATTTAGCCTCCAAGGTTTCCTTAATGAATCGCATAACATATAAGCGATAGGAACAATATAATGGTCACTTGGTAGGTTCGGGACTATGGCGATAAACTCATCTCCTCCATTTCGTATAATTGGATCCGTGAAGCGAAGATTTGATTGAACCCGTTTCACGAATTGAATAAGTAATTGATCCCCTATCTCATGCCCCATCGTATCATTTACATGTTTGAATGAGTCGATATCAAAGTAAATTAACCCAACCTTTGTTCCACTTATTTCAGAGTCTAATAGAATATTCGGTAGTTTTTCCATTAGAAAGCGTCTATTATAAACACCTGTAAGTGCATCTTGGTAAGCAAGCTTTTCTAGATATGACTCATTGTTTTTTCGATCAGTAATATCTCGAGCTGCTATAATAATATGATCAAATTCTCCATTTTCCTTATAAACACACGAACAAATGGATTCATACCATATATAATCTCCATCGGCTCTTTGTAATCGACCTTCAATTTTATTTTTAAGGATACTTCTATCTACCATATCTTCAATCATTTGATTAATTCTCCGCGCATCATCAGGATGCATAATGGGAAACAAGGGTTTACCAATAAATTCCTCAGCTAAGTAACCAAGGATATGCTCAAAAGAAGGAGATAAGTATAAAACGTTTCCTTCTTCATTGACCGTAATAATAATATCCTTCATATTCTCAGCAATCAAACGGTATGTCCGCTCACTTTCCTGAAGTTGAGTCTCTGCTTTTTTCCGCTCGGTTATGTTTCTACTGACAATGACTAAATGATGACGTTCTCCAGATTCTTCAAAGAAAGGAGTTTTGATGACTTCCCATACTTGACCCATTATCGTCTTCTCAATTTTTAAAGCTGAGCCTTTAATCCAAGCCTGCTCATCAGTACTTGTGTTATATTCAAATGACTCTCTAAATTTTGGTTTTAATTCAGCTAACTCCACGTCTGTTTTTCCTCGATAGTCGACTTCCTCTAGCTCATATGCTTCTAAAACTTGTAGGTTTGTTACTATCCACCGGCCAAATCCGTCCTTAACAACGATAAACTCTTGTATCATGTCAATTAAAAAACGCAGTTGTTTTTCATTTTCCGATAAAGTAAGTAGGTCCTCCGTTAGAACTGCCTTCGCATCAAATAACGAGAATGGATTCGTGTTACTCATTTCATTTCACCCTTCTCTTATAAACAATCATTAGTATTTTTCCAGTTATATATCCATTTTAGTATAAAAGTCCTATAAAAAGTATAGGAAAAAATTTCTTTTTGGTGAGATGAAATAAAGAACCATTCGCTAGGTTTAAACCTTACAAATGGTTCTTAGATTTTCAACTATTTGCTTATATTTGTTAGCTCCAATATCCCTTCTCTCGGAATCACCTTAAATGCATCAGCTAAAGTTTGTAGTTGTTCGTCAGATATTGTTTGTTTCTTACCGCCTTGTGAACAAACGATTGTGTAAACTTCAGCTGCTTTTTCAGCGGTTTCGATTAATCCGAACGTCTCGTCTATTGTCGTACCTGCTCCAAATACTCCGTGGTGTGGCCATAGTACAAGTCTTGCATTTTCCATTTTCACAGCTGTCTCTTCACCAATCGCATCTGTTCCAGGTACCATCCAAGGGATAATAGACACACCATCTGGGAAAACAACAATACATTCTGTACACATTTCCCAAAGAGTTTTTGTAAAGTCTTTCTCGTCGAGACTGTGTGTAAAAGTCATTGCTAACAAATGAGTAGCATGGCAATGCATGATGACACGGTGATTTGGGTCTACCGTCAAGCGTTTCATATGGTTCATTAAATGGGTTGGTAATTCGCTCGTAGCTACTCCTCCATCTTCAAAGCCCCAAAGAATGTCGTAATGTCTACCATCCTCAGAAATTCGAATTAATCCGAGGTTAACGGCAGGGTCATTTGTTACATTTTTAAAATATTTGCCTGAACCAGTTACGATCAAATATCTTCCAGCAAGAGAAGAGGCGTCAAAATTCATCGGTATTGTACGGACCTCTATATTTCCATCTAAGTAAGGATATACTTCTTCCATTGTTAACAAATAACTAATGTTTCCACCATTTCTTTCGTCCCAACCTAGACGGTATAAATTAGCTGTCGCATCTTTCATTTCATTAACAAATTTTGATTGTAAAATATCTTTATTCATTATACTCACCTGATTCCTGGTTTTTGTTTTCGTTTGTTTATACCATTATAATATAGTCAAATAAAAGATAAATCAACAAAACAAAATAAAATATGTTTGTTTATTTTTGTTTTGTTCATAACTTTGTCAAAAACCCATACGAAAACCAGCACAGGGAAGCTCCCACAGCATTTAGTATTTTTTCAATTCCTTAACAATCTCATTAATACGTTTTTCCACTTCATAAAGGTTCTTCTGCATGCGTTCACGCCGACCAGTCAAGACCTGCAATTCCTGTTTCAATTCTTCTGTTTTGCTCATGATTTCCCCTCCAGATTATGATATAACATGACCGTTTTATTATGTGAATACCCCAAAAACTTATTAATTTGATTTGTATTCTGCCTGATAGGAATTTTGACCAACATGCGGTTATGTATTAAATGGTTTCATTAGCTCACAATGTTGATCACACAAAAGATGGAATTAAACAGTAATAAATTGGGAAACTTAGAGTTGGAGGAGGTGGTACATATGCCAAGAGTTGGAGTTGAAGAATCATTATCGAATATCACTAGTGCGCTTCGTGAAAAGGGATACGATGTAGTTGAACTTAAGCAAGAATCTGATGTACAAGGCTGTGAATGCTGTGTAGTTACTGGGATTGACTCAAACGTTATGGGGATGTCTGATGCTAGCATTCAAGGGCCTGTAATCGAAGCAAACGGTCTTTCTGCTGATGAGGTATGTCGTCAGGTTGAACAAAGAATGGGAAGATAAGCCGTAAATAATAGAAATCGGTTGGGGAAACCCAACCGATTTTATATTTTAACAGGTTGTTTTGTAAATAATGGTGATAAAGCATTTGTTTCATCTACATGAATAAAACAATCGTAGCGGTCTGAAACTCTAGTTGGAACATAATTTCCTAAATGCTCTACTTCTGGATTGTATACTACACCGATCGCACGATGTCCAATGACATCATTAAAAAACTCTCTGTTTTGATCATCAAACAAAAAGTATTTATTATAAGGTCCCGCTTCATGGAGAATGTACTCCCAACTTCCCTTCCTAGCATTTGGTACAGGAAGCTCCTCAACCTTACCACCCCACTCGCGAGCCGCAATAACGGTTCCACGATGAGTACCAAACCCGACCGCATACACACTATTTCCGTACTTCTCTCGTAACAATTGGCCAACATTTACTAACCCTTCCTCCGCCATGTCTGTTGCACGAGCATCTCCTAAATGGGTATTGTGTTCCCAAACCACACATTTCGCCTTTTTTTGATGGGATCCTATGATTTTTTCTAGGGCAGTTACCATATGGCCATCTCGTATATTCCAGTCATCAGGTCCCCTTTTAGCCATGGCGCGATAATATCTCTCCGCATTTAACATCACCAAACTGTTTATGTCGATATTTAAGCCTTGCTCGTTATTTCCATCATATTTGTGCTTATTTTGTTGCAGGGTAACTAAAACATTTAATACTTCTTCTGTACAACCCTCGCCATAAAAAGCAGCAGACACCGCATAGTCTTCTGCTTTACGGTTAAATGGTTCAAAGCATTCGAAAGCTTTTTTCGCAGGTTCCACAAGAGAAGGTGACACTTTCTCTAGCTGGTAAATGATTTCATCCATCGACTCCCAAAGACTGTACACATCAATTCCATAAAAACCAACTTGGGCATGAGTCCTTTCGTTATGTTGCTTTAACCAAGTGATAAAATCCAAAACTTCTTCATTGGCCCACATCCATGTCGGCCATCGGTCAAAATGAGTAAAGGCATCTTTTGCTGCTCCACCTCGATAGCCCTTAACATACTCATTGACCGTAAAACAAGATGGCCAATCTCCCTCGACAGCAACAAAGGAAAAGCCCTTTTCTTCTATTAATTTCTTTGTAATTTCAGCTCGAATTTTATAAAATTCACTTGTACCGTGGGTAGCCTCCCCTAATAAAACAAAGTCTGCTTCTCCAGCTACCTCAACTATTTCTGATAAATCATCATAGGTGTCAAAACGAACAGAATGATTTTTTATATCCTTAATTCTTTTGTCATTAATACGCATATGTACCCTCCTATCATAGCTTTATATTTTCCATACAGAGGATAAACAAAGCATGGAAATTCCTTCAGAACACCTCTCGCATAAACAATAGAAAATTATGAAAGCCTATGAAAAAGGAGTTGTTATGGATGAAAAAAAATAACGAATACTTAACAAATGCAGCCAGGCAAAATCAAGTGACCATCCAAAATGGAGGAGATTTTCCTAATTTAAAAAATATTCCAGGTGATTCAGTTGATGAACACAAAGATCAAGAGGTGGCAAACCAAATCATTACGGGAGATGAAATTAAACAGCAAAATGAAAACTTATAAAAAGCACCCCATTAGGGTGCTTTACTAAGAGATCAGCCCATACCTGGCTGATGGCTTTTTAATTGCTTGTTAATTAGATCGTCTCTCTCCCCACCATCTGCTAGCTCTTCCGAAAATTCATGGGTGTTTGAACTCTTCTGCCCAACCAGCTTTGATGTACGAATGGTTTTAGGAGAAAGATTATTGTTTGGTGCTGCTTGTTCATTCCAGTCACTCATTTTTCATACCTCCTTACTTTTTTGTACATTTTAGGTTTCTGCGCTACACTAAAACTATGCATGAAAAATAGAAAGTGGTGTGAAATGATGACAAATCAAGAAATTGAACAAAAGATTTCAGAATTAAAAGTAGAATATGTACAAATTCAAAACGATATTGAAAAGCTTGAATCATTTAATCAATCTGTTGAAAAACTAGAAGGAAAGCTGCGGGAAATTGAGAAGGAATTAGCTTATTATCATTCAATGGAGAAATAAGAAAAAGTGGCTCAATTTTGAAGCCACTTTGTTTGTAGTTTACATAATATAATTACTGTTAACTATTAAATAAAAAACGAGCAGCTTTCGCTGCCCGTTTCTTTTAACGACGGTGTTGGACTAGGTCAATGACCCCTAAAACGACATGTGCTAAGCCGAAACCAAAAACCGTATTTGCAACCATTTTGTTCGCTCCACGTTTTTGTTTCAGTGCATACCCAGTGGCAGTCACAGCAGAACCTAATGCAGTTGGAATTAAACCTTCGCGTATATTCATCGCTCAAATCCCTCCACACATCGTTATTGGGTGATGTAACACCCTCCTTATTGTGCTCTTAGGATGTGTTGTTATGCTAGCTTCTTTATTTGATCCAGCCCTCGAAAAATTTCTCATATCCTTTTTTCATGACAGTACTTGAGAAGGCGCTAAACGCATAGTCTCGATTACCGCTTGAAGTTTGAATAGGAGAACTTAATGCCATATTTACTAACTCAAACCAATTTTTCTCATTACCAGCAAAAGAATGTGGTGCACTAATATGGTTGTAGCAAGGATGTTCAGGCTTTACAACAATCTTGCCCATAGCTAGTGCCTCGGTTAACGGCATGGCAAATGTGTCAAACTTTGAGCTGCTCCAATAGACTTTTGAAGAATTCATCAAAGTAAAGACCTCATCTTGTGAAAGTGCAAATTGTAGTTTCACGTTTGAAGGAATGTCATATTTTTTCATACTTTCCCTGTAACGATCGCCTCCAAAAACCATGAACACTTCCGTTTGAGGATTTTGTTTCGCATATTCAATCACTAGATCTGGACGCCTGTTTTCTTCATCTCTTCCAATCCAAAGGAGACGATTGTTTACTACTTGAGAAGGGTCGTAATACTTGTTTGCAATCTCCTCATTAAAGCCAATCGGTATAACAGTCACATCGTGAACACCAAAATTTCTCGCCATTTCCCCTTTTAAAAATTCTGTTTGAACAATAGCCTTGTCCACAATAGAGTAAAATGGCTTCATCATTTCATATCCTGTTAATGCTGGATCTGGAAAGCTATGTGGAAATAAAACACTATTCTTTAAAAACATATTTAAAAAGGTAAAACCAGAGACCGTATAAATCACATGGTCTATATTTTGGGAATAGATTTGGTCTAAGACGATATCATAATTGACAAGATCTCCTTTTTCATGTTCATAGCCTGGAAGCCAATCATATCCACTTACATTTCTTTCAGGAGAAATGAATACAATTTCTATTCCGAGCTCACTTGAGATTGCTTTTAAACGTTCAGCAAATATTCGAGGACCTTGTGCCTCACTAAACTGTATCTTTCTCATAACTAATCCGACTTTTGTCATATATTTCAACCCCAATACTTAATTCAATAAAATGATTTTATCATATTTATGAAGCAAATTATTTTGATAACCAGCAATTACTTGCTAAAATACAACTGTTCATTATTTAGGAAAACGAAAGAAGATGATAGGTATGATTGAAAATAAAAACATTCCTCTTTCTGTATTGGATTTAGTTCCGATTGTACAAGGAGGATCTGCTTCACAAGCGTTGCGAAATTCCGCAACTTTAGCTCAACATGTCGAATCATTAGGTTACCATCGCTATTGGCTAGCAGAGCATCACAATATGCCGGGGATCGCAAGTGCAGCCACCTCTGTCGTTATCTCTCATGTGGCTGGCCATACGTCAACGATTCGTGTTGGTTCAGGTGGAATCATGTTACCTAACCATGCTCCCCTTATTATTGCAGAACAGTTTGGCACACTTGAAGCTTTGTTTCCTGGCCGAATTGATTTAGGACTTGGCCGTGCTCCTGGAACCGATCAAATAACGGCCCATGCACTAAGAAGAGACCGAAGAAGTGATGGAAACGATTTTCCTGAGCAACTAGAGGAATTACAATCCTACTTCATATCTAGTGATGATAAAAGGGTTCGTGCATTTCCTGGTGAAGGTCAAACCGTTCCTATATGGCTACTTGGTTCAAGCGGTTTTAGTGCGCAACTTGCCGGACAATTAGGGCTGCCTTTCGCCTTTGCTAGCCATTTTTCACCTTTATACACTTTACCTGCTTTGCAATTATACCGCCAACATTTCCGTCCATCTGAAGTGTTAGACAAACCATACGCTATGGTTGCGGCAAATGTCGTTGCTGCAGATACTGGTGAAGAAGCAAAGAAACTAGCGACAAGCATGCAACAACAATTCCTTAATCTAATTAGAGGTAACCCTGGTCAGCTTCCACCACCTGTTGAAAACATGGATGAGATTTGGAGTCCGTATGAAAAGGCAACTCTCCTGCAGCAGTTTGGTGAACCAATTGTCGGGGACCGTGACACGGTAAAAGCAAAACTCGAGGACTTTTTAAATGACACACAAGCAGACGAATTAATGATTCATACGCAAATTTTCGACCATGAAGCAAGACTGAAGTCATACGAGATTGTCGCAGATGCTTTAAGAAAATAATAGAAAAGGAGTAGCTACTTGTAAAAGCTACTCCTTTCTACTATTGTAGATGCTTCGGCACATCATATTCATGAGATTTGTTTTTAACCTCTTTGAACAACTCACTATTGTTTTGTGGAGAATCTTGCTTTGGAATACTAGTATCTGATAGCATAAATGCCTCCAACAGGGTCTTAATCGTTTGTACGTCTTGTTTTAGAGATTCAAACTGTTTTGTTGTAACTGGTTGTGCTGATGGTTTTAAAATGAATGCAACTCTTCCATTTGGCTCTAAAGTTGCCCATTCTACATCTGAAATCTTATTTACACTAGATTGTCTTAATGCCATTTCAAGCTGATCAACAGTCATACGTAGCTTTCTCAAATTTTTTTCATTTAATTGACCTTTTTCAATCAGTATTTTGGATTTACCGGTAATAAATTTTTCAATTTTGTCCGATTTGATCTGTAAAAATTCTATTACCACAAGAGTTAAGACAAGAACTCCTCCAACTGCAAAGGTAACAAAAAGACCTCTTCCTGTGACTGGTTGAATTAATAGAGATCCAAGTCCAATCATAATAACTGTCTGAGCAAGTGTCATCTGCGAAATGGATTTCCTACCTGCAATACGAAGGAGTAATGTACCAACAATCACAATTAATACGGAATGCCATACCCAATCAAACTGCAATACTATTCCTCCTAGTTTGATATTTATGGGTATAGTTTTCCAGATAGGCATCTATTTCATTCGGAAATTCCCCTTTTCGAGTACATAAACTTCAACATTGAAAAAGCAGCAAGTCTTGTTGTCATATCACGAATATCCTTAGATGGATCAACTTCAACAATATCCATAGCCTTTACCTTCTGATGAGCAGAAGTTATTTCAATAGAAGATAGTAACTCTCTACTCGTAAGACCCCCGGGACCGATTGCTGGGCAGCCAGGAGCAAAGGCTTGATCCACAACATCCATATCAACAGACAAGTATAGATAATCTACTTCTTTCTCTAAACGTGTCAATTCAGTTATTAGAATAGAAGCCAATCCCTTTTTTTCTATATCAGCCATTGTGTAAACATGAATCCCTTTTTCTCTAGTATATTCATGATAAACCTTTGCATTGGAAAAATCTCTTATTCCAATTTGAACAAGGTGATCTCCCTTGAGATATCCACCCTCAATTAAGCTTCGAAAGGGAGTACCATTTGTTTTCCCGCCATCTTCAAAGTTTCGTACATCATGATGAGCATCCCATTGAATGACTCCTATTCGGCCAAGCTTTTCAGAAAAGGCACGAATCGAGGGAAAACTCACTCCATGGTCACCTCCTAAGATCACATAACGTTCACACGAATTCACCTCAAGCATATCAGACACACTTTTATATAATCGCTCGATCGACTCAATTAAATCAGTTGGATGAGTCAGGCAATCACCAAAGTCTAGAATTTTCATGTCATGAAAGTCCTTTTCTGCTTCAGCAGAATAGGTAGTGAAGCTTTTAAAATGAGAGCGAATTTTTTGTGGTGCCTCGGCTGCCTGTGAAAGAGAAATAGATGTTTTTGAGAGTGGGAGGCCGATGATACCAATCTCTCCTTTTTCCCCTTTACTAAATGGCAATATAGTTTCGGAAACCTTTGTCACATGTCGATCTCGAAAGACAGCTTCCTTCCCTAACGATACGTACTCAAAGCTCATGACTCATTCCTCCGAATCATTTCCCCTGCTACAAACACGGAGTTTGCATGATTCACTCCAAAATGGTACGGAAGATAATGATAATTGGGAATATCCCATATAACAAAATCGGCCTGTGCACCAATTGTCAGCGTCCCAGCCACATCCTCTTTTCCAATAGCAAAGGCTGCGTTTATCGTTACGGCGTTCCAAATCTCCTCTGCTGACATTTTGAGTTTTAATGCCGCTAAAGACATAATCATTTGTAGATTCTCCGTTACACAGCTTCCTGGATTAAAGTCGGTTGCCAATGCCACAGCTGCCCCACTGTCGATCATTTTTCTCGCCTTTGCGTAATGCTCTTTCCCCAGATAAAACGTAGTGCCTGGTAATAACACCGCTACCGTATTACTATTGCCCAGCTGCTTAATTCCATCTTCAGAAGCTGCCACTAAATGGTCGGCACTCGTTGCTCCTAATGTTACCGCTAACTCTGTGCCACCAAGTGAATCAATTTCATCTGCATGGATTTTCATTCCGAAACCGAGCTTCTTCCCTTCTTCTAAAAACCGCTTAGACTGCTCGACAGTGAAAACACCTGTTTCACAAAAAATATCTACATACTCAGCGAGTGACTGCTCTTTTATTTCCTTTAACAAAGAAATCATCTCATCTAAAAATAGATCACTTTCCCCCTTATATTCTGACGGAACTGCATGAGGACCAAGGAATGTAGATACAATTTGTATTGGATACTTTTCCTGAAGCTTCTTCATGACCCGTAGCTGCTTTAGCTCCGTTTCGCGATCGAGACCATAACCACTTTTTCCTTCCACCGTTGTTACTCCATAAGAAATCATTCGCTCTAGATGAAATGAAGACTTTGCAAGCAATTCTTCTTCTGTACTGTTTTTAGTGGATTGTACGGTTGATAGAATTCCACCTCCAGAGGCTAGTATGTCTAGATAAGGAACGCCCGCCTGTTTTAGCGCCAATTCATGTTCACGTGATCCTGCAAATACGAAATGAGTATGCGGATCTACTAAACCAGGAGATATCACTTTCCCCTGGACGTCTAGATAAGACAAAGCTTCTAGCTTCTCTCCTTCTTCCGATCGACCTATCCAGGCAACCCTTCCCTCTTTTACCGCAAGCGCTGCATTTTCAATTACATGTAGATGCTTCATTTCCTCGCCCTTTAATGGACGAGATGAGGATGCAGGCAGAAGCAGCTGACCGATATTAAATAAAAGCAAATCGTGCATCGTGATCACCTTTCTCTGAAAATATTATTTTTTAGGACGGAGCATCGGAATATCCACGTCTTTTTCTTTTGCCACTTCTATCGCTTTTTCATATCCAGCGTCAGCATGACGGACAATCCCCATACCAGGATCCGTTGTTAACACACGTTGTAGTCTTTCCTCTGCAAGTTCTGTCCCATCAGCTACAACTACCATTCCAGCATGCAAGGAATAGCCCATACCAACTCCACCACCATGATGAACAGAAATCCAAGATCCGCCTGCTGCCACATTGATTAATGCATTTAATATAGCCCAATCACCTACGGTATCACTTCCGTCCTTCATTGCTTCTGTCTCCCTGTTAGGAGATGCTACTGAGCCGCAATCTAAATGATCACGCCCAATTACGATAGGTGCTTTTAGCTCTCCTTTTTGCACCAATTCATTAATCGCAAGGCCCATTTTCACTCGTTCCCCATATCCTAGCCAGCAAATACGAGACGGAAGCCCTTGGAAGCTCACCTTTTCTTGAGCCATTGTAATCCATCTTTGCAAAGGTTCATTTTCAGGAAAAAGCTCTCTGATTAACTGATCAGTACGGTAAATATCATTGGGGTCCCCTGATAAAGCTGCCCAGCGAAACGGGCCTTTTCCTTCACAAAACAATGGCCGAATATAAGCAGGTACAAAGCCTGGAAAATCAAATGCGTTTTGTTCTCCTTCATCAAACGCCACCTGCCGAATATTATTTCCGTAGTCAAATGTGATGGAACCTACTTGTTGAAACTCAAGCATCGCTTGAACATGAGCCATCATAGATTTTTTTGACAAACTTATATATTTACCAGGATCTTGATTTCGAAGGATTTGAGCTTTTTCAAGTGAGAGACCACTTGGAATATAACCATTAAGTGGATCATGCGCAGATGTTTGATCCGTCACAATGTCTATAGGAATCTTCTTTTGTAACAGTTCGTGATGAACATCTGCAGCGTTACCAACGAGTGCAATGGAAAGTGGTAATCCATTTACCTTTGCCTCCTGTGCCCAGGCAACTGCCTCATCAACAGAGTGTGTGACTCGGTCACAATATTTCGTTTTGATTCTTTTTTGGACCCGATCAACGTCGACCTCAACCGCGATACAAACTCCTCGATTCATCGTGACTGCCAAAGGCTGTGCACCTCCCATTCCACCCAAACCAGCAGTTAAGGTGATCGTTCCTTGTAAGGAGCCACCAAAATGCTGTCTTGCTATCTCAGCAAACGTTTCATACGTACCTTGTAAAATCCCTTGCGTTCCAATGTAAATCCAGCTACCTGCCGTCATTTGTCCATACATCATGAGTCCCTTCTGATCCAACTCGTGAAAATGTTCCCAGTTTGCCCATTTCGGAACAATGACCGAATTGGATAAAAGAACACGTGGTGCAGCAGCATGCGTCTTGAAAACAGCTACAGGTTTCCCTGATTGAATGAGCAACGTTTCATCGTTTTCAAGCCTTTTTAACGTTTCAACGATCGCATCAAATGCCTCCCAATTTCGAGCAGCTTTCCCAATTCCACCGTAGACGACAAGCTCCTCCGGTTTCTCTGCCACATCAGGATCTAAATTATTACAAAGCATGCGAAGTGCCGCTTCCTGTTCCCAGCCTTTGCACTCCAGTTCATTTCCTCGTTTGGCTATGACTACACGATTTTGATTTGCATTCATTGAACATATCCTCCTTTTTTGAATCAGTGGTTGGTGGTCCTGTTAAGATAATGCAGTAATTAACATCGTTCTAGGAAATCCCGCCTAATAACCAAACTCCCTTTCCTTCAACCAGGCCGCCATCCCCTCAATATCCTTGGAATACACTCGATCACAATCGATAGATGGGACGATTTTTCTTGCTTCTTTATAAAAAGCTAGGGTAGCTGGGGCCATTTTTTCAATCCCGCGGTATTGAACAGCCTGAAGGGCACATATGCATTCGATTGCTAGGACACGCCGTACATTTTGGATTATCATATAAGCGTGCCGTGAGGCGATGGTTCCCATGCTTACGTGGTCTTCTTGATTGGCAGAGGATGGAATGGAGTCTACACTTGCTGGATGTGCTAGAGTTTTATTTTCAGAAACGAGAGAAGCCGCACAATACTGCATGATCATTGCTCCAGACTGTAATCCTGGTTGGGGACTTAAAAACGGTGGGAGGTCATTTAATCCCGGGTTTACGAGCCGTTCAATTCGACGTTCTGATATATTGGCGAGTTCAGCCATGGCAATTTTCATAAAATCCATAGCGAACGCGATCGGTTGACCATGGAAATTCCCACCTGAAATGACCATTTGGCCACCATTAAAAATAAGTGGATTATCGGTTGCTGCATTCATTTCAATTTCGAGCTTTTCCTTTACATAATCTAACGCTTGTAACGTTGCACCATGTACCTGTGGAATGCATCTTAAAGAATATGCGTCTTGAACTCTCTTTTCGCCTTGACTTGTTATAAGCTTACTTTCTTTAAGCAGCTCACACATTCTTGCAGCAACTTCTGTTTGTTGCACATATCCTCGTGCTTCATGAATGGCAGGATGAAAGGCATCAATAATTCCTTCTAAACCTTCAATCGTCATAGCTGCAATGATTTCACTTTGGTAAAACAATCTCATTGATTCAATCCAATTAATGACACCCTGCGCAGTCATTGCTTGTGTTCCATTAATGAGTGCCAACCCTTCCTTTGCCTTTAAAGAAATGGGTTGAATTCCTTTTTCTTTTAGTACATGGTTCGCTTCATATATTTCACCTTCAAAATGCACTTGTCCTTCACCAATAAGCACGAGTGCTAAATGTGATAAAGGGGCTAGGTCTCCTGATGCGCCTAATGAGCCCTGTTGGGGCACAACCGGATGGATTCGCTCATTTAATAATGTTTGGAGCTGTTTTATAATCTCTACCCTAACTCCAGAAAAACCTTTGAGAAGAGCATTTAACCGGAGAAGCACCATTGCTCGTGTGACAACTTCTGGAAATGGATCACCCACTCCACACGCGTGAGAACGGATTAAGTTCAACTGCAAATCATTCACATCTTTTTCCGCAATCATGACATCACTAAATTTCCCAAAGCCGGTAGTAATCCCATAGATCGTTTTCTTTTTTGCTACAATTTCCTCAACTGAGTATCGAGATTCCTCAACTTTCCTCATACTTGCTTCTTCTATCTCTACCGTTGCAAACCGATAGCAAATATCCTTTACTTGCGAAAGCGTTAAGGATTGACCTGTTAACACAACCTTCATGATGCTCCCTCCAACTTCACCTCTTTAAATGACTAACATTCAAATAATATATTCTGAAAGTTTTTATAATTCTATTGTAAGTGGATGTTTTTAGAAAGGTCAATGAAAAATTGGTAAATTTTAGTATATTAGAATGGTAGTTTACTACTCTGGTAAAGGGACAGAGCATGATAAAAACAAGAGATGCCAGCTATATCAATTAGCTGGCATCTCTTATTTTATTATATTAAAATATTTTCTTCCGATCTCTTTCTTCCTTCAAGAGCTCAACAGCCTCACGAAATCTTTGTGAATGAATGACCTCCCTTTCCCTTAAAAAGCGGAGTGAATCATTTAAATCAGGATCATCTGACATATCTATAATCCATTGATAAGTAGCACGCGCCTTCTCTTCTGCCGCAATATCCTCGTAAAGATCGGCAATGGGATCTCCCTTTGCTTGAATATACGAAGCGGTAAAAGGTACACCAGCAGCGTTATGATAAAAGATAGCCGAATCATGATTGGCATAGTGGTCAGATATACCTGCAGACTTTAATTGCTCTGGTGTGGCATCCTTTGTCAACTTATAAATCATCGTTGCAATCATTTCTAAATGAGCAAATTCCTCTGTTCCTATATCAGTTAACAGACCAACCACTTTATCTGGAATCGTATATCTTTGGTTTAAGTATCTTAACGCAGCAGCCAATTCTCCATCTGCTCCGCCATATTGTTCTATCAAGAATTTTGCTAAGGTTGGATTACAGGTTGTTACTTTTACCGGATATTGTAATTTCTTTTCATATACCCACATTTTTACCCTCCCTTTCTACACCTGCCAGGGCCAAGGAGATGTTCCCCAGCTCCAATTTGCATCTGTATAACTATTTCCATATTGTAGAAGTGGACCGAACTCTGCTTCAAACTGTTGTTTAATCTGTTTACTATATTGTGCGAATTGATTAAATTGCTGCATCGCTTGTTGATCGGTTTGGTGAGTATCTAAGTACAATGTGAGTTCTACTAGGACGAAGTCAACGGCTTGAATTTCTTCCATTAATTGATAGTATCTTTCAGGCAACTGCTTCACTTGTCCTCCCTCCTTTTTGCTTCATAAGGGTTTTCATAATAATCATAAAAAATAGGCCAAAGGGTGCCTTTTTGTAACGCTTCTCTTGGGGAGAATTGCGGAAGATTAGGTGGTTGAAATCCTACATAAAGATTTGGGGGTGTTGAGTAAAACTTAACTCCAATCGGACGACAAGGATCAAATGGACTGTGGTAAGGTTGGTACGTTTTCATGTTTGTAAATACTTGTTTAGGCTGGTTAGCCATAATATCCACCTCTTTTTACCCAGTTTATAAAATATACTCGAATACCGCTTGTCACTATGTCTAAAAAGTTCTTTCCATTCAAATCGTATGTTTTCTTATCCATCCTCATATTTTTAACTGACAATCTCGAATAAGAGGTGTGGTGCTAATGAGAAGTGAAAAATTAACGAAGACGAAAGATCATTTAATTGAAAGCCTGAGAGATAAGCAGAGAAGAGATGGTTCGTGGAAATTTTGTTTTGAAGGTAGTTTAATGACAAATGCCTATATGATTATATTGTTACGGTCATTGAACATCCAAACAGAGGAGACGCTCATTAAACGATTGGTGAATGAGATATGTAGAAAGCAAGAAAACAACGGCTCATGGAAACTTTATTATGATGAAAGATTCGGAAACTTATCTAATACGATTGAATGTTATTTTGCACTACTTTATTCAGGTTACTTACCAAGGGATTCAGATGTTCTGCAAAGGGCAAAGTCATTCATTATCAATAATGGTGGACTTCAAAAATCTGAGTGGTTAACAAAATCCATGTTAGCTATTACGGGGCAAATACCCTGGCCAACCATTATTAAACTCATTCCAATAGAAATCATGCTTTTACCGACATGGTCGCCCATTTCCATGTTTGAGATCGTTGGCTACGCTAGAGCTCACTGGGTCCCTATTATCATTTGTTCAAATAAAAATTTTAAGAATGTCCACCCACAACAACCTTCTCTAGAAGACTTGAATATAGATAGAGAAGAAGATCACTCACAAATAGATGAACGCTCAATGAAATTAATCTCAAAGATTAAATCAGAAGCTATAAAACTAGCAGAAATACCAGAACAAATTCATGAGGAGTCTTTTCATAAAGGTGAAGCTTACATGCTTGAAAGAATAGAGTCGAATGGTACATTA
Source organism: Bacillus sp. Y1 (assembly GCF_003586445.1). Taxonomy (NCBI): domain Bacteria; kingdom Bacillati; phylum Bacillota; class Bacilli; order Caryophanales; family Bacillaceae; genus Bacillus; species Bacillus sp. Y1. The sequence goes on from NZ_CP030028.1 coordinate 2,941,071, forward strand.
TATAGCTATTTTAGCTCTACCTTTTTTATGATTTACTCCCTATTAGCACTCGGATACAAAAAAGATCATCACATTATTAAAAGTGCCATCGAGGGGATGAAATCTTTTCTTTTTGAAGAGAAAGACCTCTATTATATTGAAAACTCACCATCCACGGTTTGGGATACTGCACTAATAAGTAATGCCTTGCATATCGCAGGTGTACAGAATACGGATCCAATGATAGCAAGCTCAACTCAATATTTATTAAACCACCAACACACTACCTTTGGTGATTGGATGATAAATTGTCCAGACACTGCACCGGGTGGTTGGGGTTTTTCTCCAATCAACACGATGGTTCCAGATATAGATGATACAACCGCTGCCTTACGTGCGCTTGCACCTTCCACTATTGCAAAAATAATTCCTTCAACTGGTTGGAAAAAAGGAATAAACTGGGTACTTGCTATGCAGAACAAAGACGGAGGGTGGGCTGCTTTTGAAAAAAATATCACGAACAGGTGGCTCTCCTTTATCCCTTTCAGATATGAGGATCGAGTACTATTTGACCCATCCACGGCTGATTTGACAGGTAGGACACTTCATTTTCTAGGAGAATACACAAATATCGAAAGAAATTCAGCCACGATTAAGAAAGGAATCAATTGGCTTAAGAAGCATCAGCTAGAGGATGGCTCATGGTACGGGCGATGGGGAATTTGCTATATTTACGGTACTTGGGCTGCCGTTACAGGATTATTAGCTTGCGGGGTTAGTCGATCCGATCCTTCCCTCAAACGAGCGATAAATTGGTTGAATTCGATTCAAAACAAAAATGGCGGATGGGGCGAATCATGCTCAAGTGATATAAAAAAGAAATATACGCCACTTTATGCAAGTACCCCATCACAAACCGCGTGGGCTCTAGATGCGCTGATTTATTATTATGATAAACCAACAAAAGAAATAGAGATTGGAATGGAATTCCTCTTATCGTCATTCGAAAAAACAAATTGGACGATTGAGTATCCAACAGGGGCCGGTTTGCCTGGAGGTTTTTATATTCATTATCATAGTTATAACTACATTTGGCCACTAGTTACAATTAGCAATTATCAACGAAAATATTTATAGAATTTAAGCGAATTTGACCGTTTATGCATAACAAATTTTTTACTGTGGAAAATACCTCCTAGGTAGTCTTACTAGGAGGTATTTGAATGGACACTTTTATCAGGCATAAGTTACTCCAAAATCATGACGGAGAATATGAGCTCATTCTTTACTTAGACGATACTTTAACAGAGTTTTCACAGGAACTTGGCACAAAGTCATCCATCCGCTCTGATATTATGAAGCAAGCAACTCTTTTAATAAAAAATCGTTATCCTTCGATCAAGATTACAGTTGTCAAGGTTGTGTTAGGTGGTTTCGTAATGAGCACCTTGCCAGTTGCAGCTGATCGCGCCTTTGCTAATACTTCTATTCAGCAGACAAATTCTAACGTCTTTTACTCCGTTGCTCCTGGTGATACATTGTGGGGGTTAAGCAAAAAATTTGGGGCCTCTGTGGATCTTATTAAAAGTGCGAATAAGCTATCCTCTGACACATTAACGATCGGACAAAAGCTTCTCATTCCAAAAGCGATACATACGGTCCAATCTGGAGATACATTATATAGTTTATCGAAAAAATACAATACAACCGTTGATAGCATTAAAGAAGCAAATCAAATGTCATCCACGACATTATCTCTAAATCAAAAACTGATTATTCCAGCAATACTAGAAATACCACAAACACCTGCAGTTACGGAAACCACAGCCACTCCTACTAGTGTCACCCACACGATTGTTGTAGGAGATACACTTTATAGTCTCGCCAAAAAATATAATACTACAGTGGATGAACTAAAAAAGAATAATCAGCTAACAAGCGACGTATTAAGCTTAGGACAAATATTAACGATTCCTTCAACACAATCGGTAGCTCCAACTCCAGGACCGACCACAACTACCCCATCGCTCCCTGATACTTATACAGTGGTTAGTGGGGATAGTCTATATTCAATCGCGCTAAAGTTTGGATTAACAGTTGATGAACTAAGATCTCGTAACCAATTAGTTAGTGATGTATTACGAATTGGTCAAGTTTTACAAATTAGTGAAAAGGCCGTTTCCACTCCTATTAGCACAGTTAGCTTTACCACGCATAAAGTCCAATCTGGTGATTCGATTTGGAGTCTGAGTATAAAATACGGAATTCCACAGGCAGAACTATTACAAGCGAATGGGTTAACCACCTCAAGTATGCTCTCGATCGGTCAAGAGTTACGAATCCCCGTTCATAATATACCTGTAAAAGAAACCGTCAGTCCGAATCATGGTGAATTATTAAATTGGTGGACGGAAGCCCAGTATGTATTTACAATTGGCAAAGTAGCAAAGGTAACAGATCTTGCTACAGGCAAATCATTTAATATTAAACGAACGATTGGCGCGAATCATGCAGATAGTGAGACTGTTACAGTAACTGATTCAAATACTGCCAAAACCATATGGGGAGGCTATTCCTGGACACCACGCGCTGTCATTGTTGAGGTAGATGGAAGAAAACTGGCCGCAAGTATGAGCTTTTACCCTCATGAAAGAGAATACATTATGGATAATGGAATTACGGGTCACTTCGATGTGTACTTTTCAGGTAGTTCAAGACATGTGGATGGCAAACCAGATCCTGCCCACCAAGCCCAAGTCGAAAAAGCTGCTGGAGTGAGATAAATAAAGAAACAAGGAGCTATTCCCTAAGCTCCTTGTTTTTTCTCATGATTATAGGATATCTAATCTAGCAACTAGAGCTAGTAGAACTTGTAGAAGCACTTGTACGTTAACAGCTAAATCTGTATCAGTAGTTGTTACTTTTACACCACGAGAGTTTTCGATATACGTTTGTTGACGATTCACTTGCTTGTTAATTAGTTTTTGCGTTAATTCTTGAGTTAATACTTCAGCTTGGTCGCTACTTGCAATTGAGATGCTAATGACTAGTTGAATAGCCGCTTGAAGAGCAACTTGAAGGTTGATGGCTGCTTGTGTGTCAGTAGTGATTACTTCAACATCACAAGAATCTTTGATTACGATTGACTCGAATGATGCTTGCACGCTTTTAGTTGTTTGATCTGCTTCTTGTGTGTCGTTATCACAATCCCAAGGGTGTGTGCTGCTAGGGTCTAATGCATTAAATCTTTGAGGTGCTGCGCATCCTCTGTTGTCAGAAAGAACTGGCGCCTGGCCTCTCCATACTTTTGAACTCATATATGATTTCCTCCTTATTGAATTTAGTTATTACACTATTGGTATATGTAAGTTTGACCCGGTCTGGCAGGGCAAAAGACTATATTTTTAGAAAAATGGACTATAGACTAGTCATTTTTTTAGGTAAAAAACTAGAAAAAGTGGTTGCTTGTCACAACCACTTTTACTCATTACTTTTTTGTAATATTAGTTAGAGACTCCACGTTTTGCTTAAGTCCTTCAATTAGACTTTTTAATTCTGCTCTATCTTCATCTGAAAGCTGTGGCTTTGTATTAAGATTTATGCCATGTCTTTTTAACGTTGCATTAATTAATAAATCCATACTTTGTTTTGAAATTTTTTCAAATTCTTCTTTATTGCTCATTCAAATCCCTCCTACCTTTTTAATATAGGTTATGTCACGATACTTCTTGATGTGTTAAGGGTATTTGACCATTTTCTAGGAAAAAATAAAAACCATAGGAATTTATCCTATGGTAGGTCAGGTGGGCATGTATAAGAGTTATTACTTAAACCAGCCTTTTTCTTTAGATTGTGTAATGGCTTCAATTCTGTTCGTAACCTCAAGTTTCTCCAAGATCGCTGATATGTAATTTCTAACCGTTCCTGTTTTAATGTTTAACTGCTCAGCGATCTCCTTCGTATTCCTTCCGTCAGCAACAAGCTCAAGAACCTCGCGTTCTCTTTCCGTTAAAGGATTTTCCTCAGTATAAAGATCATCCATTAGTTCAGGTGCATAAATTCGCTTGCCAGCTACAATATTTCTTATCGAGCTTGCCAATTCTTCACTTGGACTATCCTTTAAGAGATACCCTCTTACTCCCGCTTTTAACGCCCGCTGGAAATAGCCTGAACGCGCAAATGTAGTAAGAATAATCACCTTACAGTTTCCACCCTTTAGCTCTTCAGCCGCTTCAAGCCCTGTCTTTTCTGGCATTTCAATATCCATGATACAAACATCAGGTTGTAATTGTTTTACCAGGGAAACCGCTTCGTTTCCATTATTCGCCTTCCCGATCACTTCCATATCATCCTCTAGGCTTAGAAGAGATCCTAAAGCTCCTAACAGCATTCGCTGGTCCTCTGCTATGACGATTTTGATCATACTGAATTTCCCTCCTTTGCGACCTGTACAAGAGGCACCTTCATAATTAGCTTGGTTCCACCATCACCAATGATTTTTAGACTTCCATTAACAAAATCAAGACGTTCTCTCATCCCAATTAAACCATGTCCTGATGATTGGCTCTGCTTTTGCCAAAGACCTATTCCATCGTCTTGTACGATTATCGTTATGTCTTTTGATGATTGTTTTATAGTCAGTTGAACGACATTCGCCTGACTATGCTTAACGACATTGGTTATTGCTTCCTTAATACACATGCTTAAAATATTTTCAAGAAATAACGATACATTAGTAACTGGTTTTTCTTGACTATAGATAAACTCAATATCTGCCGCTTTTAATATTTGTCTAACGAGTACAATTTCTTCATCTAGCCGAATCCCTCTCATTTGTGATACTAATTGTCGAACCTCATTCAACGCAGTTCTTGCAGTTTGCTGCACATCCCTTAACTCATCCTTAGCCTGTTCAGGATCCTTTGTAATCAATCTTCGAGCTAAGTCACTTTTTAAGCCGATTAGGGAAAGCTTTTGTCCCAATGTATCATGTAAATCGCGAGCAATCCGTTGCCTTTCCTCTTGTTTCACCAATTCGGCAATCCGCTTGTTCGCATCCTCCAACTTTTCTTCAAGAACCTCTTGCTTTTTACGATTATATATATTAAAAGGTAATAAAATAACACTTATCCATATGATAATGACAAATGGCAGCTGTCTTAAAAATTGAGGGTCTTGTAGAACCACATTGTAATTGATCGCAAATGTGGTTGCGACAAGATGGATTACGTATAAAGTCATAAAGGCAACACGTTTTTTAATATTGCCGTTGTAATACGCTATGTAAAAAGCAAAGTACACAAACGAAAAAAGTATAGCCATAGTAATAGAAATACTAATTAATATAATCGTCCATAAGTAGACTGGCCACCGTTTTGATAAGAACGCAAATCGTAAGGTAATGAAAAATATGACAGTCAGTATGATTCCTGCAACAATTTCAGGAGTGGACGATGATTGGAAGATAAAATAAAAAGGAAGTATACTGATAACGCTCCAAATATATGGCGAAATGCCCCAATTTCTTTTTGATTTTAACACGAATCAAACCTCATTTTCTTACCAGCTTTTTCTATATAGTATCATATCTTTGTGAAATGAAAAGAAGGTTGCCTATAATAAGCAACCTTTGTAAGCGGGCTTTAGATTATGTTACGGCATTAGATGAGTTATTACGCTTTTGTATAGCGTTTACCCCCATGATTACCGCTATTAATTCTGGTGATGTTATCGTATTAGAGTGATTGTCTAATTCGTAGGCAGCGGATGAAAAGATACCACTTACTTTCTTAAAAGTCGCAATCACCGATTCGTCTGCCTCTCGCTTGATTACATATTCCTTTGAAAACAATTCTGAATCGATAGAAAAAGTGTCCCGATCATATGCTTCATACGAATATTTTTTTGAAAAGAAAGCAAATTTCTCCTTTAACATCCCTAACTCTGTACCGTATCTATCTAATACTCTCCAATGAATACCTAGCTTCGGAAACTTTCCACTCACTAAAACTTCCTGTTTTCCATTCAATATATCTACAGATGAAGAAAACATACTTTTAAGATCAATCTCTCCAATCTTTTCTTCCTCTTCCGTTAAAATATCCTTCTTCCCCGTAGAAAAGAATGTATCGGAAAAGTACAGTTTCTTTTGGTTCACCGGAACTCCCCCTAACTTGCTTTTAACTTATCTTATATACGGGTCAATGTTTAAAAAGATTCAAAACATTAAAAAACCACTCAAAAGAGTGGTAACTATCTACTCGCTAAAACTGCTATAAATTCTCTCATATAGTCAGGTAAGTCTGGTGGACGGCGGCTTGAGATAATATGTCCATCGACGATAACTGGAACATCTACCCACTCAGCTCCAGCATTGATCATATCATCTTTAATCCCTGGAGTACTTGTTACCTTTCTACCTGATAAGATTTTTGCAGAGATTAATACCCATCCGGCGTGACAGATTTGGCCAATCGGTTTTTCTGCCTGATCCATGGAACGAACCATGGAGAGAATTGATTCAAATCTTCTTAATAAATCCGGTGACCATCCACCTGGTACAAGAATGGCGTCATAATCTTCTGGGTTAATATCTGCAAAGGCCCGATCTGATTTAATAGGCACTCCATATTTCCCGATATATGTTTCGCCAGCTTTTTCTCCTACAATATCAACGATTGCTCCTTCTTCACGAAGTCGCAGAACAGGATACCATAATTCTAAGTCCTCGAAGTCATTGCTAACCAGCTGGATGATTTTTTTCCCTACTAACTTCAACCCTTCTCACTCCTTTTGTATAGTCTTACTTCTCTGGGATCTCACAAGAATCATCTGTACATACTCCCGCATCATCGGAAGACAGATTTTGAAGTGGACTATTTACGTTCTCCTCTTCCCAAACCTTTTCTAGCGCGTTTTTAAACGTTTCCAAAGGCTGTGCTCCGGAAATACCATATTTATTATTCACAACAAAGAATGGTACGCCTGTAATTTTGTATTGCTGTGCCATTGTCTCATCGATACGAACATCATTCGCATAAAGGGTGTTATCGTCTAAAACTTTCATTGCTTCTGCTCTTTCAATACCCACACTCTCAGCAATTTCTATTAATACGTCTTTTTTAGATAACTGTTTGTTCTCGGTAAAATAAGCATACAAAAGCTTTTCAGTCAGTTCCTTTTCTTTCCCTACCGTTTTAGCATACTTGGCTAAACGGTGAGCATCAAAGGTATTACTAGGCATCATATCGTCAAATCGAAATTGTAATCCGACAGAAGCCGCTTGTTTCGCCATATTTTCATTCGCTCGTTTTGCTTCGTCCACACTCATCCCATATTTCTTTACCAATGCCTCATGAATTTTCATAGTAGGCTCTATCGGCGAATTAGGATCCAATTCGAATGCTTTAAACTCTACCTCTACTTGGTCTTTATGTTCAAATTGATTAATTGCTTCCTCTAGTCTTCTTTTTCCAATATAACAAAATGGGCAAACAAAATCTGACCATACTTCAATCTTCATAGAAATCCCACCTACACCATAATTTATTTGCATATGAACATAGTTTGCAACAACAAATAGTAACTAAACATTTGTGATTTGTTAATTGTACCCCTCCCACATTTCGCTGTAAATCATTCTGCTCACATGAAAAAATCCCACTCTATAGTGGGATTCAATGTTTATGAAAACAAGCTCTTTAAACTATCAATAAACGACTTAAAGAAATTTGCAATGGTGTCCAAAAACCCTTGGTTTTCACTAATTGCATTCTCAATACGATTTTGGATATCCTTTGATAGATCTTCAAGCTGTGATTGAACATTATCAAAATTAATATTAAGATTTCGCATTTTTTCAAAAAGGTCAATTAGCAGCTGACGATCTTCTTCACTTAATTGAACATTTAAGGTTTGGAGCTTTTCGTCAATCAATTGCTCCAATTCTTCCTTTGTTGCTGGTTTTTGTTCGGCAATTTCTTTCTTTATTTCCGTTAACAGCTCACTTACCTTATCTTCATCGAGCCCTTCTTTTTTGGCTAGATCTGTAGCTAGTGTTAGTTCTTCATTCGCTACTTCCGTACGTTCTTGATTCAGCTCTGTCCCTTCACCCTCGTCGTATGCTTTATAAATACCAACTAGAGCAGAGTGTCCACTTACCTTAACAGGTGATGCTACATCTACAATTGCGTCCTCAATCCCAGCAGTCAAAAGAGCATTAGCATACATTTCACTCGTTACTTCTGTAATGTTTTCTGGTGTAACTTGGTTAATAACCAGGCCTTCTCCTTTTTCCTTACGTGTGATCTTTGCAGAGGAGTACATATTTGAGTTTTTATCTCCATCAATATAATAAACAAGGTCTTCCCCTGTTACAGTAATTTCTGTTACTTTACTAGTATCTTTTATCTCAAGCAGGTCTCTTACCTCTGCTTTCTGACTGTCGGACAAGGCTTCACCATATACAACAATCGGAAGACCAAATTTTTCATTAATACTTTCCTCAGCATTTGAATCAGTTGAGGCATAAACCATTTGATTTGAACTGACCACTACAAAAGCTAGGGCAACCATACAAATCCATTTTAACAGCTTCATTTTATTTCCTCCTAAGTGGGTAAGCATGTACTCTCTATCCTATGTTCTTGACTAATTAATATTTCATTAAATTAAATCGTTTGAACAAATGAAAAGATAAATGAGTATACCAGTTGGTAAGCCTCCGCAACGGTCATATCCTCACGAAAACCTGGAAGTGTATGTAGGGAAAAATTGATATTCCAAATGCCTTCTTGCGCGTCAAACATTAAGTCTACAGGCTCTTCAGGATCTACTGAGTGTTCCGTAAAATAGTCTCTAAGCTTCGAGGAATACTTCTTTTGAATTTTTAGACCGAGCATTACATCGTAGGTTCCAAATAAGTCGTCAACTTCAAAGGAAATCGCATCGATTCCAATTAACGTGAACCATTTCGATTCCATATATAGAAACTCATTCATATGTTCCTTAAAATACGTAATCGGCTCATTTAAGAAGTTCGCATTTTCCTCTCCCAGAAATTCTTCTGTTTCCTTATTTGAGCGTTCCATATAGGCATCAAGAAACCTAGATTTCCCGTCAATTTGGACAACTTCCGTATCAGAGTTGGTTAATCCATTGTTTATGACAAAATCGTATTCCTCTGGATATAATTCAACCTTGCTTTGATTTTTCATTAAATTCTGTAATGATTCTTTTAACATGAGAGAATCCTCCTAAGTAATTGCTATCTTCAGTTTTTACAAACTCACTTCAATGCATACCGGGCAGTGGTCACTTCCCATTACATCGCAATGAATCTGTGAGTCTATTAAATTCGTAGCAATCCTATTTGATAAAATAAAATAATCAATACGCCATCCGATGTTCCTTTCTCGGACCTTGCTCATATACGACCACCAAGTGTACGTATCTTTTTGTTCTGGATATAAATAGCGGAAGGAGTCCACAAAGCCAGAGCTTAGCAGGTTGGACATTTTACCTCTTTCTTCCGTAGTAAAACCAGAGTTTCCAATATTGCTTTTTGGATTTTTCAAATCAATCTCTTCATGTGCCACATTTAAATCCCCACAATAAATGACCGGTTTTTTCTTATCTAGTTGAGTTAAGTAGTCAGATAATTCATCCTCCCATTGCAAACGAAGGGGCAATCTAGCTAAATCACGTTGTGAATTTGGTGTATACACATTTACTACGTAGAAATTTTCATACTCAAGGGTAATAATTCGCCCTTCTGACTGGGATTCATGTTCACCCACACCATATGAAACGGAGAGTGGTTTATGTTTTGTAAAGATGGCTGTCCCTGAATAACCCTTTTTTTCTGCGTAATTCCAAAATTGATAATAACCCTCTAACTGTAAGTCAATTTGACCTTCTTGCAGCTTCGTTTCTTGTATTGAAAAGAAATCTGCATTCATTTCATTAAAATAGTCCAGAAAGCCTTTTTTTACACAAGCTCTTAAACCATTCACATTCCAAGATATAAACTTCATCTATCTTTCTCCTCTATCTAAATCTGAGGCTCATTTTACTATAATTTAAAACGTCTGTCCAAATTGAAAAAGGATGCACGTTTCTGCATCCTCATTTTTAGGTTTGTATAAACTGAAGAATTTCCTGCTTTTTCTCCTTGTAAACTTGTCTGCCTAATTCTATTAGCCATTCAATTGTCTCTACCTGGTCAAAAGGAACTTCTTTCCCTAAATCCGTATTTAAACGTAAGTAGTTTTCTCCAAGTAAATGTTGACACTGATACGAGATAGATTCAGACGATAAATGAAGGGCAAGGTCCAAGAGCTTTGGTGTAAAGGTCATCGTATGGAACCGGAAAGGCATCCAATGCTTAATCCCCCACAAATGAGATTTTTTAGAATTGAAATTGATTTTTTGTTGACCAAGTCCAATCGATAATATTTTTATTTGTTTCATTTCTAATTCGTAATGGTTTATTGCTTCCGTAATACATACGAGTGAAGGATTGTTGGCCCAAAGGCCTCCATCAATGGTAATGACTTGATTATTTATATTGTTAGGTGGAAAATAAATAGGAGCAGAGCATGAGGATAGAACAGCGTCCCAGAGCTTTATATGATCATTTTCGCCTTGTTCATGAATGGCATAATGCGATCGATGAACATATGGTTTTCCTTCAGTTACATTAACTGCAGGAATTAAAAGTGGAATACCTACATCAGCAAGCGATTGCTCCTTGAAGGCTTTTTGAATAAAGCGGCGTAGATCACGATCACTATAAATACTGCGAAACAAGCCGATTCTTGCTTTTCGTTTGAAAATTTTTCTCCCATAGTGACGGTACCCATCGAGTAGTTCATCCATTTCCCTTTTTACCGCAATGGAAGCAGCTATGATTGAGCCTGTACTCGTACCCGCAACAAGGTCAATGGAATCGCGAATGTTCGTTCCTATATCCTTTTCTAATTCCTGAAGAATGGCAACTGCAAAAACCCCTCGAATTCCTCCACCATCAATACATAACATCTTCATGTTTTCACCTTTTACAAGTAGTTTAATCTTGTTTATTAAGGCCTCCCCATCTTAGTTGTAAATGCGCTATCTCCTCTTCATATGAGACGACTAGATATCAACAGTACGCTCTTCCATTCTTTCTTAACTTCCCCAAACAGAAAAAAAACAACCATTTTCATGATTGTTTTTTCGCTATGAATGATTAATTTTTTTTAGTTGCTTCAAAAACAGACACAACAGGTGGAGCATCAAGATAGGTTGAGCTTACCTTACCCCAGTCTTTATAGTGCGGAGTTTCGTTATGAAACTTAATCGCTTCCATGTCCTTCCATTCCTCTAATACGACAAATGTATTAGTATCCGTGGTTAACTCATATAGTTCATAACGGATATTTCCCTCTTCCGCTTGTGAACCCTCTACCAACGGCTTAACCACTTCCAAGAATTCTTCACGTTTTTCTGGCTTTATTTTTAAATGTGCATGAATAATATTCATCATGAATGCCTCCTTTTTCAACTTCTTTTATTTTAGCAAAATTTCGGTTAAATTGGGAATAATATCTATGAGGTGATGCATGATGAAAATAAAAACTATAGTTATTTGTTTCGTATTCTTCCTTCTAGCCCCACTTGCTAGTTTTGCTGAACAAAAGCCTGTTGAGATTTTTGATATCGAAGAAGGAAAAGTGGTTCAAGAGAGTCCTGCAACTTCTGATATTCAAAAGGAAACAGAAAAAATCATTAAAAGTATTTCAGGCGTGTACAAAAATCTAGATCCCCTTCCGAAAAAAGGTGTGATGGTCAAGATACCTCTAGATCCACCCATTACTTTAAAAAATGAATGGTTCAATGATTTTGTCAATGAAGCTGTTCTTATTTTCTCATATGAGGAGGAAGATCCATATATCCTCATTTGGGATGACGAAAACCGTCCTCACTTTTACACGTTTAAAGCACCAACAGAGAAGTTAATGAAGTTATTAAAGTATCAACCCAAAGAAAAGGAATAGAACCTAGGACTGTTCCCTAGGTTCTTTATTAATTGGCTATTATTGATATCATTCGGTCTTCTACTTTTTTGGCTTTATCTTCATCTATCACATTATTTATTAGGATAGAAAATATCAAGTTACCCTTTGATCTCGTCCTTACATAACCCGAAATGGAACTTACTGTCGTTAACGTTCCAGTTTTTGCCACAACATTCCCTACTAAAGGTTCTTGCTTCATCCGATATCGTAATGTTCCACCCACCAGTTTTTCCTTTGCTCCAGCTACTGGCAAGGCACGATAATAGCTTGGAAACCAGCTCTTTGATTGAATGGAGAACAACAGCTTCGTGAGTTCATTCGGTTGTACTAAATTCACATGAGAAATCCCTGAACCATCTCTTATCACTTGGTTGGCAAATTCCATTCCAAATGGGGTTAGCTTTTCAGTCATAACAGCTAGTCCTGCTTCAAAACTACCCAATCCTTTTATAACCTTCCCCATTTCCTTCATCAACAGCTCACCGTGGCCATTATTGCTAAGCTTCATAAAAGGGAGTAATAACTCTGCAAGTGATATCGATTTGTGCTCGTTGATTAAACGTGCATTACTTGGTGTCACTCCTAGGCGATATCCCTTATCCACTTTGATACCTATTTTTTTTAACTCCTCTTCAAAAAGGTGAACAACAAATTTACTAGCTTCGAAAACCGCTATCCATTCACTTTCACTTGTAGCACCTTGAGGAATTTGACCAGAAATGGTAATGGTATTGGTAGAGTGATCCCTTGAGAACGTAAGGTCCTCCTTACTATCTTTTGCGCTAGTTACTGCTTCATTTATAACATGAACATATGTATTTTCCGGCTTCATCGTAAAGCTTACTTTTTCTCCCACTCTCTTTGCTGGCTTTACTTCTAATGCAACTGTTCCCGCATCATAATCCTGATCAGGTGATAAAGTTAATGCAGATATTTCTGCTCCATAATAGGCTTCTTCATCGCTCCATGGCATATCAATAGAATAACGAATATCATCATACCTTGTATCGTCTCCAAGGATTTGTCCACCAATTCTTTTAATTCCGATCTCTTTGAGGCTTTGAGCAAAAGCTTGTAAATCAGCTTGATGTAGGGTAGGGTCCCCACCTCCCTGTAAAATAACATCTCCCTTTAGAACTCCTTTTTCAATCGTTCCATTTACAAAAAGCTTGGTAGAGAAAGTGTAGTTTTCTCCAAGCACTTCCAAAGCACTAGCCGCCGTGAATAACTTTAGATTGGAAGCAGGTCGAAGTCTGGTTGATCCGAGATGATCATAAATTAATTCACCTGTTTGTTGGTTTCTAATACTCACACCTACCATTGCTCCTGCTAAAAGTGGCTCTTCATTAATAAACGAATCCAATTGCTGACTAAGAACTGAGCCTTGAGTATTTGCTTTTACATGGGGAGCAGTAGCAGTGAGAGCAGGTAATAACCATGTAAATAGTAGGCTAAAGACGATGACTATCATTTTATACCGGTACAATATCTCTGCTCCTTTATTAATCGTTTCAGTCCTACTAATATATGTTACAGAAATTCAATCTATGTAAATCTACTCTATTTTTTTCATTACCATTCGCTCCCAAAGTCGCCATGGAAGACAGTTCTTTACGAACAAAGTAAATCTTACTCCCTTTCCAATTGGGTACCTTAGATTAGTCGAGGATTGTTTGCAGATTTCTGTAATGAGGTTAGCTACCTCTAATGGGTCGCCATATGAGGCTTCTCCCTTTTCCAGATGTAACGATAGTTTTTTCATATAAGAAAAATAGGGTGAATGCGTCTGCAATGATTTATCTGTTATATGCTTTCCAGACGACCAAATACTCGTTTGAAAAGAACCGGGTTCCACTAACACCACATCAATACCAAAAGGTCCTACCTCCAATCTTAAGCTCTCGCTCCAGCCCTCTAACGCATGCTTGGACGCTACATAGGGTGATAGCCCCGGAAAACCAACTCTTCCACTAATACTGCTAACATTAATAATTTTCCCGTTCCTCTGTTCTCGCATATAAGGAAGGCATAATTGTGTGACAGAAATCGCTCCGAACACATTCGTTTCAAACTGCTGCCGATACTCTTCGATCGGTATCTCTTCAGAAAATCCAGCGCCAGCATAACCTGCGTTATTGACTAACACATCTACTCGACCAAGCTCTCTAAGTTTCTCTTTAAATACTAGTAAAGAATGGTCGTTTGTTACATCCAAAGGAAAGACCTCTACAAGTTGTGTAACCCTTGCTTCTCCTGCCCTCTCTAGTAAAGCTAACTTTTTATCTACATTTCTCATTGTCGCAACTACATAATAATTCTGTTTAGCTAGCTCAATACTTGTTAGCATGCCAAAACCACTTGATGCACCTGTAACAACAGCTATTTTTTTACCGATCATAAATGTCCCCCATTTGCTTTATATAGCTTATTTTAGCAAAAAAAAGCCAAGGACCCATCATTAGGAACCTTGACCATTTTTATCGTAGAAAAAGGAAATGACTATAGAAAAAGAAAGATGACAACTTCCTCGAGTATAAGCCATATACTTTTCTAAGAGCATGCGAAAGTAGGTGGCGGTTTGTCTCATAATCAAAAGGAAATATTTCTGTTTCAAAACCTTCAAGAAAATCATATGTCATTTGAAGATATATTTGAAAGAATTATTACGTTTATGCAGCTGCACCCCAGTGGTAACTACCGACTGATGGTTGGTACAGACTCACAGGTTCATCATAATCGTACCCTTTTTATAAGTGGAGTTGTCATTCAAAACATCGGTAAAGGTGCCTGGGCCTGTATTCGGAAGGTTGTAGAACCTAGAGAAATGAAACAGCTTCATGAGAGGATTTCCTATGAAACGACTCTTACCGAAAGAATTGTGTCCCTATTTACCGAAGCACATAAAAATCGTCTTATTGATATCGTTCTTCCCCATATATACCATGGTGCCTCGTTCACGATGGAAGGACATATTGATATTGGTTCAGGTCAGCGAAACAAAACCCGTGAATACGTGGAAGAAATGGTCACAAGAATCGAATCAATGGGTTTTGAACCTAAGATCAAGCCTGACTCCTTCGTTGCCTCCAGCTATGCAAATCGTTATACAAAATAATCTTTATGATCTTTTATAACGTGCTGAATGGCATTGGTCACAAATAGGAAATTCATAATTCCATGGCAAATGACGTCCACAACTACGGCATTTTTTTGCAAATGAACCAACATCTGTTTGAAGCTTTTCATGGACCTCGTCACTCAACTCATCCCTTACTCTTTCCCAATAAATTGCCTCTGTTCTCCGATCTAACCGATATAAAAACAATAAATGTAATCCTAATTTTTTATACGATAACTCGAGGTCCTCCAATGTTCGCTTTTTTATATTTGGTTCTGGCAGGTCTTCGTTATTGATGATTGCAAAAATCGTTTCATACCATTGCTGAATTAAGGCTTGCTCCCTTGATGCAAACGGAAGATGTAAAAATCCATATAAATCCTGTAAAGAAAGACGGGCTTCAATTTCAGTTTCTTTCACGATGTTGTACAGCTCCCGCTCTTCAGCTAAGCTTGCCTTTTCCGTACCCCTTGGATTTTTAAAGCGATCCCATAATTCAAAAAAAGTACCAAGATCACGATAATACGTTTGAAACCTTTCCAACACTCCGGTTGTAGGGGCAATTGCAAAAGTATGAACTGGTTCATCTTCTTGTTCTAGTTTCCTTCTCATAAGCCGAATATCCTTTGTAAATGCCACTTTTCCAACATCATAAATCCCTTTTCTGCCTGCCCTCCCGGCAATTTGCTTGATTTCCTGTGAAGTTAAAAGCCTTCTTCTTGTACCATCAAATTTCTCATTTTCTAAAAATACAATTCGACGTATCGGTAAATTAAGACCCATCCCAATTGCATCCGTTGAAACAATGACCTTCGACTTTCCTTCAATGAATTGTTGAATTTGTTTTTTTCTTGTCTCAGGGGGCATGCTTCCATAAATCACACTGACCGAATGACGATCGTTTTGAAGTCTTGATGCCGTTTCTAACACTCTTCGACGAGAAAAGCAAATTAGTGCATCGCCCTTTCGCACATGTTTGATGGAAAATTCATTTCCTTCCACCTCAAGCGGAATGTCCCGTTTATATTCATGAATTTCCGCTTTCGATTCTCCTAGTAATTGTAAAATCATATTTTTCGAATTTCTGCTACCTATGATATGAACTTCTCGAGCTCTTGCTTTCGTAATCGCCTTAAACCACGAAAACCCTCTATCCTTATCAGTAATCATTTGAGCTTCATCAATCACTATACAATCGTATCGATCTTTTTCATGGAACATTTCAACGGTTGAAGCAATGTGGCTTGCTCCTGGAGTCAATTTCTCTTCTTCACCTGTTTTTAAAGAACAAGGTATGCCTTCCGCATTTAATTTATCATATACCTCAAGTGCGAGAAGTCTAAGTGGTCCAAGGTAGAGGCCGCTTGTTGCTTTTTTCATTCTTTCAAGAGCATGATGTGTTTTACCCGTATTTGTTTCTCCTACATGGATGACATATTCAACATTTGGATCATAGATCACTCCATATTCCCTGCCAAATATATCGTCCATCATCCGCTCTTCTTCTTCGATCTTTCTTTGTCGTTCCGCCTCCTCCTCGGCTTTCCGGTTCTCTCTTTCTGCTTTTTGCTCTTCATATAATTTGCTATGAAAATCAAGATCATAAGGTGTATCCACTGCTTGTAACAAGTGATCAATATATTCATCTTCTAATTCAGAAAGCATTTTGGAAAATAAAGATTCAAGCTCTTCTTCCACAAGCTCCTTCATCTTTGATTTCGAAAGAGTTTGGCCAGTTAGCTGGATATAATCATTTTTCGTTTCATCATCAAGATTTGTCATCACTTTTGATGGAGCAAGAGACAAAAGATTTTTCCAAACGAAGGAACTATATAAGTCGCCATAGGTTTCATATTCATAATAAAACCTGCCATCATAATTCGTTTTTTGAATATCCCCTGTTAGCTCATCCAAAAAGAGAGAAAAGGACTGTTCACGAAGATCTTCAAAGCTGCCTTCTATTTCAAGCTTCTCTTCTAATGCATATGTATCAAGCCTTTTATATCTAGGCTTGGATTGAAGATCTGCTTTCATCTGTAATCCAACTAAATATCTAATATACAAATAAAGACCTTGATAGCCGCTAGAGAATACATCCAAAGCCTTTTCCTTTATCGCTTCTAGGACAGACTCCTTTTTAATTAATTTCTGAGTCGCTTCTTTTCTTTTTTGAACTTGCTCCATTGTATGGTCATATAAATCATTCCATTTTTCGAATTCCTGAGCATATGTTTCCTCGAGCCAGTCTGTTACTTTAAAAGGGGCATACTCTCTGACTTCTGTTCGAAACAGGTGGTCAATCATTTTTCTAGCCATTCCCTCTGTTTCAATCCCACGGTCCTGCAAAAAATCCTTTTTATCTACTCGTGGAACCTGGTTAGACACTCTTGTAAGCCAAACATTTACCCATATTTGATCCAAATAATGACCCCTTGCCCGTAAATACTCCTCAAAGTTAGGCCTCTCTTCCTGTTGCTCGAAGAATGACTCTATATCCTGATGGATTTTCATTTTTGTATGTACAATACTTTCATCATGTATTTTTTGTAATAACATTTTTCACCCTCCAAATACCTTCTCTGTCGATTAACCATACCATTATTTAATATTGTTTTAAATCATATGGCATTTTATCCTATTATTGACCTTTGCGTCCTATCAAAAAAGATGCTATGATTATTTTGCTCCCTTCGAACATTCGCTTGTTGCGGGACACTTAACCATGTACGGACGGAGGGAGTTGGTGTCTGCTTAGCAGACACCATTTTTAATAACTAAAGGAGCGAATTTCTGTGAGTGTACATAAAGATTTATCTGATCATGCGAAAAAACTAAACGCTATTTTAACCCAATACGCAAATCTTGACCGTGAACGGGAATTCTACATAGAAGAAGCATTATCTCTTTATGAAAGAGGCCTTCCCTTCACTACAGATAATATTAATTCTATTACGATTCAAATGAACAAACTTTCTAATAAAATTGAAAATCTTCCACCTCGAAAACTTGTAACCAAGGAAATGGTCGAAGAATATGCAAATAGACGAAAATAAGTGAAGCAGAAGGCCCTGACCTTCTGCTTTTTATTTTTTAAAAAATTGCACTTCTTTTGGCGAAATAAAAGAAGTTTTGTCGCCAAGATAGGAAATTCAATTTTTAAAGAAGAACATTACTATAAAGGAGTTGAGACTATGAATACGAGTTCGGTTGCTAAACAATTAGGAGTTTCTTCAAGTACCGTAAAACGTTGGGTAAAACAATTAAAACTAAACTTAGAGAAAAATGATATGGGGCATTTCACCTACCAACAAGAAGACATTGACCTATTAATGACTTATAAGGAACAGCAAAACGAAGCTTTACTCGTTTACAATGAAATTGCGGCTGGTAAAGACTATTTACGAAGAGGCTCAGTTCATGCATCCATTGTTGATGAAAATACGGTTCTTCTAAATCGTATCAAATGTCTAGAGTCCATTGTTCAGTCAAAGGCGGACCAGGTCGTGGAATATCAAATACTCCAACATCGGAGAGAAATGGAGGAAATGCAAGCTACCCTTGAAAAACTTGAAGAGAGAATTCGATTATTAGAAACACAACAAGTACCTCATTCATCCCTTATTACCCCTTCCGAACAACCCATAAATATAAAGCCTCGAAGAAAGAAAAAACAGAGTATCCTACAAAGTGTTTTCCGTTCTTCAACCCAACACAGTTCTTAGCATCTAAGATGTGTTTTTTTTTGCATTTTTACAGAAACTAATATAAAAGACATGAGAGGGTATGAAAAGTCAAGTATTCAGTTCAGAAGCCTTGATTTTAAAGAAATTATGAACGACTTGTGAAAAAACCTGTATTTTTTCGACAAAATTCTTTCCTATTTAATAGTTTTCGTATAAAATTAATCTCGTTTGGATGAAGTGATATATAACTGGAGGTTACATGATGGTTTTCAAGAAGAAAGACAAGTTTAATACTTTGTTAAGCAGCATTGCACAAAACCTTAAAGAAGGTGCAGATTATTTCGCTGATTACAAGTTGAAAAATGTGAGCGATCTAAAAATATTCTCCGAGACTCTAAAGGACTACGAAACTAAAGGAGATACATATGTACACGAAGTAATAAAAGAGTTAAATAACGCTTTTATTACTCCTATTGAGCGTGAAGACATCCTTCTTCTAGCTATGAGTATGGATGATGTAATTGATGGAATTGAGCATTGTGCAGCTATGTTTGAAATGTACAATATTACTCAAGCTGACGAATTCATGTTGAAGTTTGTAGAGGCTATCAGAAACTGTGCGATTGAAATTCAGCAATCGGTTGAACTGCTTTCAACAAAAAAGCTTCCATCAATTCGTGAACACGCGATTAAAATTAAAGACTATGAGTCAAAATGTGATGGAATCCTTCGTCAGTCAATCAAGCATTTATTCTCAGTAGAAAAAGACCCAATTCGTGTTATTCAATACAAAGAAATTTACGAAGAACTTGAAGAGATTGCTGATAGCTGTCAAGGCGTGGCAAACACACTTGAAACCATCATCATGAAAAATGCATAAGGGGATATACTAACATGGATGCATTATTTGTGATAACGATTTTAATAGTGATCGGTGCCCTTGCATTTGACTTTATTAATGGCTTTCACGATACAGCAAATGCGATTGCGACTGCTGTTTCTACAAAAGCGTTAAAACCAAGGCACGCGATTATCCTTGCTGCAGTCATGAACTTCTTAGGAGCAATGACATTCACAGGTGTTGCAAAAACAATAACAAAAGACATTGTCGATCCCTTCACTCTTCAAAACGGATCACTTGTTATTTTAGCCGCCTTAATTGCAGCGATTTTTTGGAACTTACTAACTTGGTATTATGGTATTCCAAGTAGCTCGTCTCATGCCATTATCGGATCCATTGCGGGTGCAGCCATTGCTGCTGCCGGATTCACTTCATTGAATTACAATGGATTCTTAAAAATCTTACAAGCTTTGATTTTTTCACCGATCCTTGCGTTTGTTGCTGGATATATCGTATATAGTATTTTTAAAGTGATCTTTAAGAACAATAATTTAGCTAAAACTAACAGAAGTTTCCGTACTTTTCAAATTTTCACAGCTGCCCTGCAAGCTTATACACATGGAACAAACGACGCTCAAAAAGCGATGGGGATTATTACGATGGCATTGATCGCCAACGGGTTTACTACTTCTACAGATATTCCTTTCTGGGTTCAATTTTCCTGTGCGGTAGCTATGGGATTAGGAACAAGTGTTGGTGGTTGGAAAATCATCAAGACAGTTGGTGGAAAAATTATGAAAATTAGACCTGTTAATGGGGTAGCCGCTGACTTAACTGGAGCAATGATCATTTTTGGTGCAACGTATATTCACCTACCAGTAAGTACAACTCATGTTATTTCGTCCTCCATTTTAGGAGTGGGTGCTTCTCACCGTCTGAAGGGTGTGAAATGGGGAACAGCTCAAAGAATGCTAATCACTTGGGTTATTACCTTACCAATTTCAGCGACTATCGCAGCTCTATGCTATTTTGTCCTTAATATGATTTTTTAAATCAATATAAAAACTTCGAGTTCACGACTCGAAGTTTTTATATTTTTCTAATATTTTTCTTTTGTTTATTCATTACCTCATAAGATTTATCAATAATATCAGTAAGTACATCACCTTTATAGACTCTTCCTATTTTTGTATGCTCCTGATAATACTCAACAATTTCATCAAGTTTTTCTAATGTTTCTTTTGTCACTCGCACATTTAGTTGGACTCTTTTCTCTTCTCCCATCCCTGTAACCATCCTCCTAGTTCTTTTTTATCAATTTGCTAGCATCTGCTAACATAATTATATCAATATAAACAACAATGTCTATCAAAAAAAGATGCCCGTTTTTTACGGACATCTTTTAACGTTTTTATTCTTTTGTATCTAACGGCTTTAATTTCGCTTCTATACTGCTTCTTTGCGCTTCAAAATATGGAGGAAGAGCGAGACGTTCTCCAAGATTCTCAAACGATTCATCCCCCTCAAACCCTGGACCATCCGTCGCTAATTCGAATAGGATTCCATTAGCTTCTCGAAAATATAAAGACTTAAAGTAATATCTTTCTACAAATCCTGAGCTAGGGATTCGCAACTCTTTTAAATACTGAACCCACTTTCTCAATTGTTCTTCATTTTCCACTCGAAAAGCTACGTGGTGAACACTTCCACGTCCTGGTCTTTCCACAGGAAGACCTGACTCTTCAAGGACATGTATTTCGGCTCCGGTTCCTCCTAACCCGGTTTCAAATACTGTCACTTTCTTTTCTTGTATCATATAGGTTCCTACTTCCCTGAATCCTAAAACCCGAGTTAATATCATAGATGTGGATTCAAGCTTTGCTACCGTCAACATCACAGGACCCAATCCTATAATTGCGTGTTCAACGGGAACTGGACTTTTTTCCCAAGGCCTTCCCCCTTCAACACCATGATTATTCTCGTCTGATACAAGCATCAATCTTTGTCCTTCAAAATCCTTAAATGTAAGAGATAATCTTTCGTATACCTTTTGCTCCTCATATTCTACACCTAAGGAATCAAATCTTTCCTTCCAATACTGAATCGCAGAATCTGATGGAACACGTAGAGAAGTGGTTGAAATACTGTTTGTACCGTATCTTGTTTGGCCTGCATGAGGTATTTCAAAAAACGTCAAATCGGTACCTGGATTCCCTCGTTCATCTGCATAAAATAAATGATAGACAGACGTATCATCTTGGTTTACGGTTTTCTTCACAAGACGTAAACCGAGTGTTTTTGTATAAAATTCATAATTTCCCTTTGCATTAGCTGTTATGGCGGATACATGGTGTTGTCCTTTTAAAGGTAATAACTGCTCCATTATTTGCACTTCCTTATCTTTAATTAAAATATCTCAATTTAAAAGTATTTATTTTATTGTGCACTATTTTACATCTGATTGCAAATAATAAATTTCTCTTGTACTTATTGTTTAGTCGTGTTATAGTTATGAAGCGATGAGCTGAATTGCATAAGTCGAGAGACGCTCCTTTATTGGAATACACGAATGTGGCGTGTAGTCTCGTCGCCGCAATACGCAGAAAAGACTCCTACGGGGGTCTTTTCTTTTTTATTTCTATAACTGTGATAAAAAATAGGTGCAAAGTCTCTCTGAATGGACCCGGACAGATATATATGGTGGCAATGTTCCATTGGCAGCTTCATAAGGGACTCCAAGCCAGAGTATTTTGTTATCAACCATGACAAAAGGAAACGGTGGTTGTTTCTCTTCTTGTCTAAATATTAGCTTAACGGAGGAGCCTTGTAGAAGCCGGTTCCACTCATCTGATAATACTTTTCCTTCTGGGAGAGAAACGAGAATTTCAGATTTGGCTGACCTTACATCGCTCATCAATTTCTCAAGCTTTTTTGCATGCATCCAGGTTACTTCTTCATGTTGATTTTTTATCCAGTTACCTATTTGCCCAGAAGTGATAAGCTGATTCGTACTTTCCTGAAATTCTACTAACTTTCGAATCGTTTTATCTCGGTATACCTTCTGTTTTATGTAATTTCGGTTAGCAAGATGAACAAATTTTCCCTTTGTCCTTGTCACTGCCACATTAATTAACCTCTCACTCTCTTTGCCGGTTAATAACATGCTCGGCCTACTCTCAGGAAACGAATCAACCGTATCAAAAACCATTACTTCCCTTTCACTTCCTTGAAATTTGTGTACCGTTGCAGATAGAATCTCCCCATTCTGAAGCTGTTGATTGTATAAATCTTGTAACAGTGTATCCATCAGTTCTGCTTGGGCACGGTACGGAGTCGTATACCCTATATTTTTAGAACCACCCACAAATAATTCATGAATGACTTGAAATGAGAGCAAAACCTGCAACAAATTAAATCGTGATCCTGACGTGGAACGCATACAATACTCCCCCATATGGCTCGTATCTAATAAGATCGACGCCATCTTTGGAAATGGAGCTCTATTTGCGATCGGCTCTCTTACGGTGTACATACTTTTGTAATCTTTTACCATACCAAAATATACAAATTGGTTTGTAAATGCGGAGATGTCAGGATGCATTCTCCTTTGTTCAGATAGCAAAAATAAATGAGGATGCAAAGCCCCCTCTTTCAACCCCTCTACAACTCCAGACTTATGAAACACATCCTCTTTTAACCATTCATTTACTAGAGGGTGATTGGCATGTGCAATGGGTGGAAGCTGTTTAAAATCACCACATACAATGCTCTTTTTACCTAAAGAAACTGCGAATGCAACTTGCGGAATATATGCCATGCTTACCTCGTCTATAATAACGAGATCATATTCCTTTTCATAAATAGAGGGATCTGTGGCAGCTTTTGCGAGTGTAGTTCCGATTACCTCTGCATCTTTTACAAACGTCATTTCTTTCGCACGAATTTTATCTAGTACTTGAGCTAGCTTTCTTTCTACTTCTAAAAGTGTTTCAGAGTCTCTAGTGGAGAAAGAACCTCCTAAATCTTTTTTTAGTAGATGCCTCTCATTTCTAATTTCTTCTCTTTGCTTTGAAAGTTCAGGGTGATTTTTTTTTAATAAAAAATCAATAGTTAAAGGAGTGTCCTGTAATATTTCACTTACTTGTGATCCATATCGAAGAAGTTCTCCAACCTGTAGCATATTTTGCTTGTCAACAAAACGCATTATCTCTAACATTAACACATCAACAGCTTGGTTACTTTGAGACAAAACAAGAACCTTTTTCCCTTTTAAATATTTATTTGCAATAACCCTAGCTAGTGTGTATGTTTTTCCAGTTCCAGGTGGGCCCCAAACAAAGGTAATTGGATTGTATTTTGACCTGAGCACTAGCTCATGTACATTCGTTTTTATTTTTTCTATTGGATGAAGCGGCACCATGGTTGGCTCCAACATCTTTTGAATCCTGGCCCTTTTCTTCTTGCTTGAACGAATGTCTTGAAGTCGATTAATTAATTCATCTAAAAGTTCCCATGGATCATATTGGAGCATGAGTTCACTTAAGACAGCTCCAATATATTGTTCGAGTTCTACCATCATACTTTTTCCTTCTGATGATAAAACTCTACCTGCAATTTTTCGCTCTCCCCACCATAACGTTACTTTAGACCCAATTGGAATACTCGTCGTTGTTGATGCCGTATTAAAATAATAAATATAAGGTGCCCTCTCGTTAATCGCGTAGCCATGAGTAAGGCGATACCTTGTACTACCGTACTTTTTCAAATATGAAATCTCTATTTGCAGTGCCTTCTGCCAAAGTTGTAAATAAGTTGCCATCTTTGTCTTCCCTTTTAGTAATAGTAAAAACTCAGAGCGTACACACTGAGTTTCGTCCCGAGCTCATATTATAGCTTTAATTGATACAAAAAAATAGGTTTAATTGTTATATTCAGATAGGCTTGGAATTGGAATATGGTCATCCTTGAACAACTCTTGACCCTCTTCAAGCGCAAAGTTTCGTCCGAGTGGCAGCTTGAACATATCAATATCAACGATGTATTTTGGACGGCGTTTGGATTCTTTGTATATTTTTCCGATATATTCCCCGATTAAACCAATAGCGATTAATTGAAGACCACCAATCAGCCAAATAGATGTGATTAGGGAAGTCCAGCCAAGCTCTGTATTTCCAAAAAACTTTAAACTTAGAAAATAAAGTGCAAAGAAAAGACTGATAAAAAAAGATACTAAACCTCCAACGAGGACTAACCGAATCGGAGTAACTGAAAAGGAAGTAATTCCATTAAATGCAAACGATAGCATTTTACGTAATGGATATTTAGTCTCACCTGCTGTTCGTTCTTTTCTTTCATAGAAAACCTTTGTAGATTGAAAACCAAGGAGCGGAATAATTCCTCTTAAAAACATATTCACTTCTTCAAATCCTTGTAGGTACTCTGCTGCACGCTTACTCAATAAACGATAGTCCGCATGATTATAAATAAGCTCTACTCCCATTTTGTTCATTAACTTATAGAATGATTCAGCAGTAAATCTTTTAAAGAATGTATCTGAATCACGTTTCTCTCTTACACCGTAGATAACTTCATATCCCATCTGATATTGCTCGATAAACTCCCGCATAACATAAATATCGTCCTGTAAATCCGCATCAATCGTAATAATTGCGTCCGATGACTCTGTTGCTATGTGAATTCCGGCTAATAAGGCATTTTGATGACCCACATTTCTAGACAGTTTGACTCCCTTAATCATTCCGTTTTTTAACGTTTCTTTATAAATTAGTTTCCATGTTTGATCTTTACTACCGTCATCTACAAACAGTATCTTACTCTTAGGAGAAATTAGCCCATCATCTACCATACTAGTCAACAAGTTGGATAACTCAGAAAAGGTTTTATGTAATATTTCTTCTTCATTGTAACAAGGTACAACGATCGTTACATTTGTTGGATTCAAAGTATTGCTCCTCCTAGCTGTTTAATATAATTTGTATAAGTAAATGGTCCAAGCAGAGTTTTCCGATTGGAATATTTTTTCAAGCTGTAATTTGTTTTCATTCGCATTCTTAATAGGCATTGCTGAAAATACATACTCCCCACCTAATTCCTTTAATTTAGATGGCTGCAGCTGCAAATTTTTTAGAGTTTTAGAAGAATTCTTTTTGACCATATAATGCTTTCCAATTTGGGCTGTAAAAATATAGCATCTTCCCCCCATTCATCGAAATACCTTTTGATTTTTTTGTTCTTACTTAATTCCTTTTCAATAATGGTTCGAAATTGATGCTTATAAGTTAAAGGATAGAAGTTATTATACGTATCAAGTGTGTAGAAACCGTTATACTGTGCGATTGCTGGGTGAATACCTATACTTACAACACGATAGTCGTTTACTGGTCTTCCTATAAACGCTTTTATGTTAGCAAATTGTTCTGTTGCGTAAAATTGTTTTACGGTTGGCTTTCGATGATTAATGATCTCTTCATTAAAGGCAAATAAGAGCATGATCTGTGCAACAAGGATGTAACGAATATATCCGTTTTTTTGAATGTATGACTTAATAATGAACAACGCTTGTGCGAAATTGATA
The DNA here is from genome assembly GCF_003586445.1 of Bacillus sp. Y1. NCBI lineage: Bacteria > Bacillati > Bacillota > Bacilli > Caryophanales > Bacillaceae > Bacillus > Bacillus sp. Y1. The sequence continues at coordinate 2,967,346 of NZ_CP030028.1, forward strand.
TAAATAATAAGTGGTCTAAGAAAGTGAAACCTTGCGAAATTAAACGTATTCAAAAAATGAAATCTTTCTACGATCGGAGCCCAACCTTCATAAAACCAAAATGCATACCAAAGGGATAAGAAAAAGTTTATTACGAACAAGGTAAGATACACTTTATGAACTTTCCAACTCTTGTTTTTTAGAACTAAAAAAAGGGCTATTAAGAGAATCGGAAGGATGACTAAACCATGAACGGTCATCACATGTGTATGTCCTAGGATGAAATTCTTAAAGGTTAAGCGAATCACGCGCCATAATGGTAACGTAGCATGAATATATTCATCTCGACTGTTTGGATCACCAGCAACGAGGAAGGAGCTAACTAGACGATATTCTACGAGTAAAAAAACCAATGCCATGTACACGATAGAAAGAAAAAATCGAATTTGAAGCTTTTTTCTCGTTAAAAGCTCGTAGAACCAAAAGATACCCATCGCTACCAAAAAGAAGAAAAAACCTAGTACAAAGCTAGAATAGAAAGGTAAAAAAGTAAAAATGATTAGGTTATTCCAAGTTTTCTTTCCACTATGAACATTAAGGAATGCCCATAAGGCCAAAGGCATACCAAGTGTACTTAACATCCCTGATGGCCAAAAAGGAGTTAACGCAAACGCTAATGCGACACCTATACGAATTACCGTATCAGGACTATTTGAAACAAAGTAATCCCTAAGCAATAAGTACATTCCAAGAAAAGCAAAAAAACGAGTGATCGACTGACTAATGGCATACGCCGTCATCGTTGGAAGAAAATGATGAAGCCAAACAATTCCACTAAATTCGGTTCCAAATGCATTTCTAGGTAGACCATTTATGACTTGTGGGATTACAGCATCAATCCCTCCAAATAATTCCCCACTACGGGAAAGAACTTTATACCAAGCAAGATTGGAATCCAAGTTATCATGAACTCGTATATGCGCATTTTCCCCTAGTACAAATAAAGGCAATAAATACACAGCTATAACTACTATTGCGAACATGAACATTCTTCGCTCAAAAACAGTTGAAGATTTGAACAAACTAGCCACCTCATTCAAAAAAGCTCCATTTCTAACTTTCGCATTATTACCGTAATTATTCCATTTTGTTTTTTTACCGAAAAAAAGCCCCCTTGAGGGGAGCTTTCTTACTACTTCTTAATAAACATTTGTGTCCAATGGTTTCCAGCTTCCACATAACCAACACCAATATGTGAATAGTTACCACTTAAAATATTTTTACGGTGTCCTTCACTATTCATCCAAGCCTGGACAACTTCCTCAGGAGTTCTCTGTCCTTTTGCAATGTTCTCTCCAGCACTTTGATACGTAATTCCGAAATCACGCATCATATCGAATGGAGAGCCGTAAGTTGGACTGGTATGCGAGAAATATCCTTTTTGTTGCATGTCACGTGATTTCTCACGAGCTACGTTACTAAGTTTTGTATCAGCTTGAAGCGCAGGTAAACCAGCTTTTTTACGTTCCGCATTCGTTAACTCAATTACTCGCGATTCAATAGAGCTAATGGATCCAGCAGCAGGTGTAGTTTTTGGTGCTGGAGCTGGGGCAGCAGGAGCTGCTTGGTTTTGATTTTGTGTTGGTGCTTGTTGCGGCTGTGTGGCATTCGGCTGTTGTTGTGTTGGTTGTTGTTGTGTTGGTTGTTGCTGTCCAGCTTGACCAGTAACAATCTTCCATTGACCTTGCTTAATAATCTGGCTATGTGGATATTTACCACTTGGTGTACCTGTACTATAAGCATTTGGGTCAATTGTGATAACGCCAGTTTTAATTTTTAATATGTCACCGTTATGCGCTAATGCTTTGGATTTTCCTTGTTCGTTTGACGACCCGTTCATCCCAGCGGCTCCGAAGCCTCGATTCTCTCCTCTGCCTTTTTTCACATACCGATAATCATCGGTTGGGGACGGATTAGTTCCCACATCTGTACGGCCAATCTCTCTTCCGCCTCGGTAATCGGAGTCCATATGATATTGATGATCTCCTCGACCTAAACGAACAAGAGGATTCATATCGGTATTATTCACTCGTTGAGTTCTGTTTGTTGTATATCTTGATGCTTGGTCACTTGTAAATCCTACATCCGAAGTACCGGTCGTGCGGTTATTAGTATCTTCGGCTGCATTGTTGTTACAAGCAGTAAGCAACATTAAAGAAAAACCTACAGAAAGTAGACGCTTGTTCAATGTAAACCCCTCCTCTTAGTAAATAAGTGTTACATATGTATTGTTTCTTCTTTCGAGACAAAACATAGATGGGAAAAAACGAGAATAAAAATGGCATAAACAAGGAAAAATGACATAAAAAAAAGATAACCTTATTGAAGGCTATCTCAGGTGACTTTTATTTTGATGGTACAGCTGATATCTTTGCAACCAGATCAATGGTACGTTCGATATCCAGTTTGTTCACTTGATGATGAGTGGTAAACCTAACAGAGGTTGGTCCAAAGGTGACAGCTAGCACTCCCTGTTTTTCTAATTCATTTACAAATGCTTGAGAGCTCATTTGTAAATTTGCTACATCAACAACTACAATATTTGTTTCAACTTCATTGACCACTTGAATCCCCTTTATATTTTTAAGGGCATCAGAAAAGCTCCTAGCTAACTGATGGTCTTCAATTAACCTTTCTCTCATAGTGGTTAAAGCTACATACGCTGGTGCCGCAATCAGCCCAGCCTGCCGTAATCCTCCACCTAATCTTTTTCTCCACTTTCTTGCTTTGACAATAAAATCTTTATCTCCAGCCAAGATGGAACCAACAGGTGCGCCAAGCCCTTTTGATAAACATACTTGTACAGTATCACAGTACTGCGTAAAATCAGTTACAGAAACACCTAAAGCTGCAGCTGCATTAAACAACCTAGCTCCATCCACGTGAACAGGAATATGATTTTCTGCTCCTATTTCATAGATCTGTTTCATGTTTTCAACAGGAACGACCGCACCACCTGCACGATTATGTGTATTTTCCAAGCAAATTAAGCCCGTATCTGGAAAATGAATGTCCTCCGGACGAATAGCCGAACGTACTAATTGTGGATCCATCGCTCCTCTAGATCCTTGTATCGTTCTAGTTTGCACTCCAGCTAACGCGGACACCGCACCTGACTCATAATAAAAAATATGTGATTCCGCTTCTAGTAAAAGTTCTTGTCCCGAACGGCAATGGGTTAGAACAGCAATTTGGTTACCTTGTGTCCCACTTGTTACGAATAGTGCCGCTTCCTTACCAAGAATGGCAGCAGCTTCCTCTTCTAATTTATTTACAGCAGGATCCTCTCCATATACATCGTCACCAACCTCTGCATAAAAAGCGGCCTCCCTCATTTCTTTTGTCGGTTTTGTCACTGTGTCACTTCGTAAATCAATCACTATGTTTACACTTCCTTTTATTTCGTATTTCTAAATTATAAAACTTGTCCCACTATTTTTGTATAAAAAAAACCAGATCTTAAAAAGTTCTGGTTATGACTAAGGTTTAATGACATGTATTTGGGTTAATGTCCTGAAATAAAGTGGCGAAGGTGGACTTATAATTCTTCGTTATCGTTAATAATTCATTCTCTCCATAAACTTGACAATACTGAATAAAATCATCTAGTTCAAAAAAGATTTTTTCAACCACCTGTAATGGAAGGGAAATTATAGTCAAATGCTCTCCTCCTCCGTCAGCTTCTGGAACATACATTAAAAACTTGTGGTAGAGAAAATCAAAGAACTGCAACTCATGATGAAGATGCTCCCTCTCTACATCATCAATATCCTGGTTTTCTTCCACCTCATAACCACGCCAATGCAAGTGAAAAGATGAAAAATGAATCCAAAACATTAATATCTCCGAATTAACCGTTAACTTAATATCATTCGTTTCAACAGAAGAATCTAAAGAAAATAACTCCATAAAAAATGCCCCCTCAATTTAAAGACATTTTAACTTCACAGTTTTGCAGAACGCCTATAAACAAATAATCGATCCTTATCATAACATAAAGAAAGGGTTCCACCTATTTACTTTTAATTCCATAAAGGAGAGATTTGATGCCGTTAAATAATCAGAATCCGTTAATACTTTCCAATCAAGGAGAACCAAACTCCAATCAGACCATATTCCGGTATTCCTACTTTCAAGAAGTACTACAAAACCAAAAAATGACTAACTCTACTTTATCACAATCCATTGAATCATTTCATAGCACGCTTAGTGAAACCACCTCCTCTCAGCAGATAAAATTTAATGAGCTACTACAAGAAATCAGCCGATCAGAACAATCTTTACGAGAGATTGCATCAATAATGATTGAACAAAGTAAAACCAATCAAAAAATTCTTGAAAGGCTCGAAAAGCTTGAAAAAGAAAATGAACTTGTCCTTAATGAAATTACAAAAGAAGGGCTTATGCATGAAGCAATGGTGGATCAACTATCTTTACAAGATCAGCGTTTACTCGAGCTTAGTTCAACACTGTCTTCACACGAACAACAAACAGTTGAGTTAACGAAACAACTACATGTACATGAAAATATGTACGAAGAGATTTCAGAGAAAATGGGATTACAAGAGGTATTTCATCAAACAGTGATGGAAAGGCTAGACCATCAAGAGGCCATGTCGGAAAAAATTCAAAGACAACTCGATCATTTAAAGACGGCCATTTATGAGCGAGCATCACACTTGGCGGAAAAAATAGAGACGAACTTTAGCAAAGTTGCTAAACCTGTTCACCGATTTTTTGTACAAAAAGAAAAAAATGAGCAAAAATAATAAAGAAACCCCAGTTTATAATGACTGGGGTTTAAGCTTAAGCAGTTTTTGCAGGTAATATGATATTAAAGGTGGTGCCTTTGTTTATTTCACTTTCTATATATACTTTCCCTTGATGGCTTTCAATGATTTTAAAGCTAACCATTAACCCTAGACCGTTCCCTTCCTTTTTTGTTGTATAGAACGGTTCACCAATCTTTTTGAGCTTATCCTCTGGTATCCCAACCCCCGTATCTTGGATTGAGATTTGTACTTGGTTATCCTCGACACTTACTTTAACGGTTAATTCCCCACCATTCGGCATAGCCTCAATGCCGTTTTTTACAAAGTTTAGAAACACTTGTTTTAGTCTATCTTCATCACACTCGATTTGAATGATTTCTTCATTTGCTTCAAAGCTCATTTTCACATGCTTTTTTCGTGCTTCAAATTCTAATAGAGAAAATACATTTTTTATAATCGTGACGATATTTTTTTCTTCAAGTTCTACTGCCTTAGGCTTGGCAAGAACCATAAAATCTTCAACAATCGTATTTACGCGACCAATTTCATCAAGAATTATCTCAATAAATTCTCTTCTTTGTGGATCGGTTTCATCCTCTAATAGAAACTCTCCATATCCCTTCATGGAAGTGAGTGGGTTTCGTATTTCATGGGCCACCCCGGCAGCTAGTTGACCAACAGCAGCGAGCTTATCCTGACGATGAAGTGTTTCTTCTGTTTTCTTTCTTTCAGTAATATCATTTCTTATCGCAAGGTACTGATACGGTTTCGCTTTTTCATGCATGAACGGGATGATGGTTGTATCGACCCAATAATATGTTCCGTCCTTTGCTTTGTTTCTTATTTCACCTTTCCAAACATGTCCGTTCCCTATTGTGCTCCACAACTCCTTAAAGAAAGCTTTGGAATGGAACCCTGAGTTTAAGATTCTGTGATCTTCCCCAATAAGTTCTTCACGTGTGTATTTAGAAATCTCACAAAATTTATCATTCACTTTTGTAATTTTTCCCTTTTCATCCGTAAAAGCAACAATGGAGGATTGATCTAAAGCAAAATTTATGTCGTTGACTTCTTTTAACGAATCTTTTAATTTCTCTTCTGCTAATTTTCTATTGGTAATATCATGTCGAATCGCGACATATTGATACGGTTTGCCGTTTTTTCCTAGAAACGGAACAATAGTCGTATCGACCCAATAGAAGTTCCCATCCTTCGCTCTATTTTGAATTTCACCTTTCCAAACTCTCCCTGAGCTAATCTCTTTCCAAAGTTGTTGGAAATAACTACGTGGATGGTACCCTGAATTTAATATCCGATGATCCATACCGAGAAGCTCTTCTCTTTGATACTTAGAGATTTCAACAAATTTGTCGTTAACATAGGTAATTTTCCCTTTTGGATCTGTAATAGCAACAATGGAAGATTCGTCTAATGCAGCTGTGATATCTTTAAGATTTGTGTCAGTAATAGCCAACTTTCTGCTGATAAATGCTGAGGATGAAATTAATCCAATTAAAATGACTATCGATAAGAAAAGTACAAAATAAATAAATAACCGTTCATTGTACATATTCCCTAATTGATCCGTATTTTTAAACCTAATAATTGCAGCTGATTTTACAAGTAAAAAATGCCCTTCTACAATAGCTATCGTTAATACTAAAGCTGCTAAAGGCTTCATCCAAATGCGATGACTAACTGAAAAGTTTTTAGCAAAAAACAGCATCCAAAATACGAACCAAAAAGATGCACACATCAAAATAAGAGCAACGATAAGGATAAGAGGATCATAAGAAAACACGATTTCCAGTCCTAGCATCCCAACCATATGAACGAACAAAACTGCACAAGTCATAAAAATACTTCCTAATAACAGACTAGTTTTATGGAAGTGATGTATTGTAACAGTATAAAATGCAAGCCCTACAAAGCTAATACCAATTATAAGTGATAACAAAATGAGTGGAATACGATAATGAAAGGAAGCCGCTCCATCTATAGTAAGCATTCCGATAAAATTCATTAACCAAATTCCAACACCCATCGATAAGGTACCGGCAACAAATAAAAACCTCCTATTTCTCTCGGAGGAATGAAGCATTGCAACAAGGTTCATTGAAGTATAGGAAGCCATTATCGTTAAAATAAATGCAGAAAAAATTAAAATAGGATTGTACGATCCAATAATTTCTTGCATAAGAAGAGATGCCTCCTTTTCAGAAACAGTATATATCTACTTGATTTTAATGGATAGATACCGTTTATAAAAGAAAAAGTTTTGGTTTTTGTCACAATTATTTTCTTTAGTTTTCCCACCAAAAATGATATCTTAGAACATTTCGCTTATTTATAAAATATTTTGAATTTTTTATAAAAAGGGTCTACACATTTCGGATTTCCTCGTGTATACTGTACTATAACAAGAGAAATTAATATTACCTGTATTATATAAGGAGGAGTAAAAATGTTAATGAGTCCAGTTGAGTTTTTCCGTACATTACCGAAAAAGGTTTGTCCCGAGTGTGGTCAACATGTACATGAGCAGGCTGAATCGTACATCTTGGAATGTGATAGATGCCTTTCAAAGAAAATGGAAGAGTAACAGTAACTGAGCACGGTGAGGGTAGATAATCTCACCGTTTTTTTTTTTTGATTTGTTAAAATATTTAGAAAAATACTTCCAAATCATGTATACTAACAATGTATATACTTAGGAATACGAAATACATAGTTGGGGAGGAAAGAAAATGGAGAAAACATCTGAAAAAAGGTATTTACGTGAAGAGGTACCTGAGCATTTAACATGGGACTTAAGTGATTTGTTTGATTCTGAAGAGACTTGGCAAGACAATCTCAAATTGGTGGAAAACGATCTAAGTCTATTTGATGCTTTTAAAGGAAAAGTAACCGAAAACTCCGCTACTTTACTTGAGTGTTTAGAACAACGTGAAAAGTTAACCCATAAGTTAATTAAAATTTCTACTTTTGCTTCTTTAAGGCAATCAGAAGATGGAACAAATCCAACTAATCAAGCGAATGTTGGAAAGCTTTCATCGCTACTATCAAAAATAAACTCATCATTATCTTTTATTGATTCAGAGTTACTAAAACTTGACGAAGCAACCCTTTCACAATTCGTACAAGAACAACCGAATCTCCTTCCTTTTCAGAATATGCTAGCTGATTTACTAGATACAAAAAAATACCGTTTATCCCCTGAAACTGAACAAGTACTTGCTGCTCTTGGGGAAGTTCATGGAGCACCTTACCAAATTTATCAAACAAGTAAATCTGCCGATATGACTTTTTCTTCTTTTTTAGACGACGAAGGAAACGAGTTACCAAATAGCTTCGCTTTATTCGAAGACCGATATGAATTTTCACCAGATCCAGTAGTGAGAAGAAATGCGTATGAATCATTTGTTTCTACATTAAGCAAGTACAAAAATACGTACGCTGCTGTGTATGCAACAGAAGTAAAAAAACAAGTCGCTTTGTCTAAATTACGAGGATATGACTCTGTAACAGATATGCTTTTACATCCACAAAAGGTTGAGAACGTTACCTACGAAAATCAATTAGATGTTATTCAAAGGGAGCTTGCTCCGCATATGAGAAGGTTTGCTCAGTTAAAAAAGCGTGTTCTTGGTCTTGAAACGATGAGATTCTGTGATTTAAAGGCACCTTTAGATCCATCTTTTAATCCATCTACGACCTATGAGGAAGCAAGCCAAGTGATTTTAGAAGCATTAAAAGTAATGGGGCCTGAGTATAGCAGCATCATGAAAAAAGGATTAACGGAAAGATGGGTTGACTTAGCTGATAATGTTGGGAAATCAACCGGAGCGTTCTGTTCTAGCCCATACGGCTCCCACCCGTATATTCTAATAACATGGACAGACACCATGAGAGGTGCTTTTGTACTTGCCCATGAACTTGGACACGCAGGACATTTTTATTTAGCAAACAAAAATCAACGAATTATGAATACTCGCCCATCCATGTATTTTATTGAAGCCCCCTCAACTATGAATGAAATGCTTTTGGGTGACTACTTACTCTCCCAAACGAATGATGTTCAAATGAAGCGCTGGGTTGTATTACAATTGTTAGGAACGTATTACCATAACTTTGTTACACATCTTCTAGAGGGAGAATTCCAAAGAAGAGTTTATCGTTTAGCTGAGGAAGGTGTACCATTAACAGCTAAAACACTTTGCGAACAAAAAGCAAATGTACTAACTGACTTCTGGGGAGATACTGTGGAAATTGATGAAGGTGCAAGTCTAACATGGATGAGACAGCCTCATTACTATATGGGACTATATCCATATACATATTCCGCTGGATTAACTGCTTCAACTGCTATGGCTCAGTTAATAAAAGAAGAAGGTCAACCGGCTGTTGAGCGTTGGTTAGAAGTGTTAAAAGCTGGGGGCACTCTGCGTCCATTAGAGCTGCTAAAACATGCTGGAATTGACATGTCAACACCAGCCCCTATTGAGAAAGCCGTAAGCTACGTAGGGACTTTAATTGATGAACTAGAAGCAAGCTATCAATAATAAAAATGGCACAGATTATTTTTACGTAGTCTGTGCTTTTTTGAGTAAACAAAAGCTCTCTAGTTAAACTAGAGAGCAAGTCAACATCTTAGGGGACCCAACCATTTTTCACCAGCTTTGCTTCCGGTTTAGTTATTTCCCTACTTCAAATAACAAGGTTAAGCTTTTTTAAAACTTTGCTGATGTGTGTTTGTTCCGTGTTAGGATTACGTTGGATGGTCTCACTTACTTCGCGAAATGAGAAGGTATTCCTTCCGTATAACAAACAGCCTTATTTAGTTTTAATTTTTAACTCATATTCACATAATTGAAGCTTTATTAGAATTCTATAAAGGAAGTTGTAATTTCCATAACCAAAATTTCCGTTTTTGGTCTACTACTTAACCCCAGGCATTGGCTTCTTTCCCCTTTATTATTTTCTCGTAACTATTTTTTCCTAACTTTATATAGCTACAATACTTAAAATGAGAATTTCAGCTTCAGGTCTTTGCTACTTACTAAGTACCTTTTTACTGAATAAGTAGTGATTAAAAAGTAGGGATTTTACATTTTTCCTTTCTTTTCACCGCTTCACAGATTATGTGTGACTTTATAGTTTACTCGTTCTCAATATACTTACTTACGGAACGAACACTATATGGTTGAGTCTCCTAAAATGTTAACTCCTTTCTTTTTTTGACTTGTTTTCTTTACACTCTTATTATATCACCTGAAAAAAAGGAATACTCCCCATAACTGTGATAGTTATGTGAACGTTTCCACGTCTTCAGAAAGAATAACACTTGAAATTGATGAGAACGATATATATATGCTCATCAATTTCAAGGAGGTAATCATGTGATGGAGATGATCAATCCAAAAGAGGTCAAAGTAGGTGATGAGGTGTTTGTGATTTACAATAACCCACATACTCCGACTGTATCTAATATACGAGCCGCTGAAATCGTTCAACATCCTCATAATCCCGATGCAGTCGCCTTATTCTTAAATGAGACCTTTCATGTAATTGAAGATGACGATGCCCTTTTTGCTTCTGAAGCTGCTGCTGAACAAGCATTTAATGACCACTACTTTAATTCGGATACACACTAAAGAAGCAAGGCTACGCCTTGCTTCTAATCCCTAATTGATTTTGGGCAACTCTCTAACTTCCATTGTTGTGTCATGTCCGCACAATGGACATTTTAAATCGGAGCTTGCAAATTCTTTTCTCATCCAACCAATACAATCGTTATCAGCACATGAATACACTTCAATATCCATTAAAATATCTTCTGGTTTTTCTTCTTGAGCTTTTCTGTTAAAGAACATAGCAATTGCCCCCATTCTAGAGATTCTTTCGTTCTTTTTATTTAGTATGTACAATTTATTATATTTTAAAAGTATTTTTTCCTGTGTATCCAAAAACAAACAACCTGCCCATTTGAGCAGGTTGTTTATTTCTTCTTATAACCAAGAGGCGCCTACAATGATTAATAAGATAAATAATACGACGATTAACACGAATCCTCCGTATCCATAGCCACATCCACCATAACCATATCCGTAGTTATAGCCCATACCTTTCAACCCCTTTTATTATATTACTAATTAATATCCCCATCCTACATATGCTGCTCCTACAATAATCAATAGGATGAATAAAACGACGATCAAAGCAAATCCACCGCCGTAGCCGAATCCAGCTTCTGCGCTCATTACTTCCACCTCCCATGACATCTATCGGCAGTATATGTGTGGCAAAGTTGTCCTGTATGGGCGTTTTTACTAATTAACAAACTTATCAGAAAAAGAATGACACGAATGCAAGTCCGATGATTGCTCCAATAGCAATACCTGCAGCAAAACCACCGTAGCCATATACATAACCTCTTCTTCCCCATGGACGCACAGGGCTTCTTCATCAAAAAACTCCTTGATCTATATCAAGGAGTGATTGCATACCATTAAATTTTTACATTTTTGCTACTCTCTTCTCAGAAACGGAAAAAGAAACTTCATTTTCTAGTACTTTCTTATCTTTGACAACAGGCTTTTTATTTAGGTACACATAGAAAGCTCCGACAAAAATACTTCCGCCAATTAAGTTTCCTATGGTTACAGGTATGATGTTATGGATAGCTGACCCTATTGTAATCGTTTCTGGATGTGGAACCATTAGTGCAATACCAAATAGTGCCATATTTGCAATACTGTGTTCATAGCCAGAGATAACAAAACCAAATACAAGTAAGAGGGTTAAAAGGAGTTTTGCTACGTCACCTTTTACATGCATTGGTAACCAAATGGCTAAACATACGAGCCAATTACAAAGAATCGCACGAAAAAAGATTTCCAATGTATGTCCGTGCATCTTATAACTTGCAACGTCCATCAAAAGCTGCGATTTGTCTGGAGATAAAAACAAGCCTGATAGCATGATCAGAAGAGAAAAAAACAATGCACCTGCTAAATTTCCAAAGTAACAAGCCACCCAGACTTGGAACGTCTCATACCAGGTAGTTTCCTTTTTTAACGTTCCTATGGTCATTGTCATTGTGTTACTAGTAAATAACTCCGCCCCACCGTAAATAATCATTACTAGTGCAGTCCCAAAGAAAATAGCTACCAACATCATGGCAGATGGAGACCCGGCATCAAAGAAAAATTCCCCAGTTTTATAAGATACCATGATTCCGAAACCAATATAGACCCCAGCAAGCATCGCTTTAATAAAGTAATGTAATTTAGATGACATCCAAGTATCTCTTTTTTTCTTAGCGTTTAATGCCGCTTCCTCAATGGGTGTAAGCTCATTATACATGTTCAGGATCCTTTCTCTTTTCAAAATGTGAAAAACATCACAATATTTACTGTCATTTTACCCTTCATTCCTGCTTTTGTTAATAGAAAAACTATTGAACGCTTCGTGACTCTTTATGAAGCGGTTTCACACTCCTTATTTCATCATTAAAATATTGAAAACTAGGGTTTTCATTATAGGAATATTAAAAACTTCCCTTTCTCCCCTGTTACAAATATCACTTTTAAAAAGAAATTTTTAAATTTAACGTGATTTCTGTCACAAAACGTTAACTCTTTATTAAGTAAACTATATTGACCAGCTACATGACATTCTATTAAATAAACTATATGGCCAGTGCTTAAAGGAGGATACCGATGGTGAATCAAAAATATAAGGAAGAATTGTCCTACGAACTTGGCGAATTATTAAAATCGGCTGAACGAATTGTACCTATAAAAAAAGGAAGCTATCTGTTTAAAGAAGGACAAGAAGCACGAGAAATGTATATTATCTTATCAGGTAAGGTTCAAATATCTAAAATGAACGCCGAAGGAAATGAACTGAGTTTAAGACTTTGTAAGCATAATGATATTGTAGGAGAACTAACCTTATTTACTGTGGATCCAAGGTATATATTTAATGCTAAAATAATAGAAAATGGTGAAGCAGCAGCCATAAATATTGCCGATCTTGAACAAGCCTTTTTTAAAAATAGTCAGTTGGCTTTTGAATTCCTCCGATGGATGAATGATCATATAAGAAAAACCATTACTAAGTTTCGTGATTTAGTGTTAAATGGAAAAAAAGGTGCACTCTATTCTACCATTATCCGGTTATGTAATAGTTATGGTGTATTAAGAGAAAATGGAATTGAAATATCGGTTCCATTAACAAATCAAGATCTAGCGAATTTCTGTGGTACAGCAAGAGAAAGCGTTAGTAGAATGCTGACTGAATTAAGAAAGAACCATATCATTTCTATTAGCAAAAAAATAATTACTGTCCATGACCTAGATTATTTAAAAAAAGAAATAGATTGTGAGAACTGTCCGATTGAATATTGTAATATTGATTAATCGTAATCGCCTATTTTAGGCGATTATTTTATTTTTGTCGAAAAATCGTGTCAAATATTATCGTAATAATCACTATATTTATGATTGAAAAGTAGTTTTATAAAATGATAGTATTAACGATGTAAGCGTTGTCATAGTTTGGAAATTACTTAACCATTAAATAGCGGGAGGGAAACAATGAGTCAATTAACTGTTCAATTGCATGAAAAAGTAGAGAAGTTCCTATCAGGTAAAAAGAAGCTCTTTATTAATGGAGAATTCGTCGAGAGTCAAACTCAAAAGACATTCGAAACCTATAACCCTGCTACTGGCGAAGTGCTTGCAACTGTTTTTGAAGCCAATGAAGTAGATGTAGACCTTGCTGTGAAGGCAGCTAGAAAAGCTTTCGATGAAGGTCCTTGGTCAAAAATGGGTAGTGCTCAAAGAAGTAGATTAATGTATAAGCTTGCTGACCTAATGGAAGAAAATGCTGCTGAACTAGCTCAACTTGAGACATTGGACAACGGTAAACCAATTAGAGAAACAACGAATGCTGATATTCCTTTAGCTGTTGAACATATGCGATATTATGCTGGCTGGGCAACAAAAATTGTCGGGCAAACTATTCCGGTTAATGGGCCGTACTTTAACTATACACGACACGAAGCGGTCGGTGTTGTTGGACAAATTATTCCTTGGAACTTCCCTCTTCTAATGGCTATGTGGAAGTTAGGTGCTGCACTAGCAACAGGATGTACAATCGTACTAAAACCAGCAGAGCAAACACCTCTTTCTGCCCTATACTTAGCTGAGTTAATTCAAGAGGCAGGCTTCCCTCCTGGTGTTGTCAATATCATTCCTGGATTCGGTGAAACAGCAGGTCAACCGCTTGTTGACCATCCACAAGTTGACAAAATTGCTTTCACCGGTTCAACTGAAATTGGGAAAATGATTATGGAGAGAGCAGCAAAAACCTTAAAGAGAGTAACCCTAGAACTTGGGGGAAAATCACCAAACATCCTGCTCCCAGATGCTGATCTTTCAAAAGCAATTCCTGGAGCACTAAATGGGGTTATGTTTAACCAAGGTCAAGTGTGCTGTGCGGGTTCTCGTGTCTTCATTCAGAAAAAGCAATTTGATAATGTTGTTGCTGATATGGTGAGTCATGCGAAGAACATAAAGCAGGGGGCAGGTCTACACTCTGACACCGAGATCGGACCTCTTGTTTCAAGTACACAACAAAAACGCGTTCTTGGGTATATTGAAAAAGGAATTGACGAAGGAGCAGAGCTATTAGTTGGTGGAAATAGTCCATATGAGCAAGGATACTTTGTTTCACCAACGATCTTCGCCAATGTTAGTGACCAAATGACGATCGCTAAAGAAGAAATATTTGGCCCTGTTATTTCTGCCCTTCCATATGAAGACTTAGATGAGCTTATTGCTCGTGCTAATCAAAGTGAATACGGCTTAGCTGCTGGGTTATGGACACGTGACGTAGCTCAAGCACACTACGTAGCAAACAATTTACGAGCAGGAACGGTTTGGGTGAACTGCTACAACGCATTTGATGCCGCTTCTCCGTTCGGTGGATATAAGCAATCTGGTCTTGGTCGTGAAATGGGCTCTTATGCACTCAACAACTATACCGAAGTTAAGAGTGTTTGGATCGGTATGAATTAATAACCACAATAAAAGCGAGAGGGTCTTCCCTCTCGCTTTTTTTATATACAAATATTAGTAGCCATAGCCTCCACCGAAGAATCCTGCTCCAACAACGATTAGCAAGATAAACAGGACAACGATTAAAGCGAAGCCGCCTCCA
This sequence comes from Bacillus sp. Y1, assembly GCF_003586445.1. Classification (NCBI taxonomy): domain Bacteria; kingdom Bacillati; phylum Bacillota; class Bacilli; order Caryophanales; family Bacillaceae; genus Bacillus; species Bacillus sp. Y1. The sequence continues at coordinate 2,982,384 of NZ_CP030028.1, forward strand.
TAATTTCCACTCATGTTATTTAACCCTCCTCTATAGCCTTTTCACTCCTAGTGTATTCAGACGGGATGTCAACGGTATAGATGAATGTCCTATATGGGATCAATTAAATATGTTCACAATATGTCCATAGGATTTTCCTTCAAGATTCATTATCTTAAATAGAGGGGGTATGTTCATGAAGAAAATATATATAATTTGTTCAATTATTGTCATCGTTGGTATAACTGCTGGTATATCCTTTTTTTTAATACGTGATGCAAATGCAACCATTCCTGATGATATCGTTTTAACAACAATGAACAATGAAAGCTTTGATTTTAGTAAAACAGAGAAAAAAATAAAACTAGTGGAATTTATGTATACGCATTGTCCTGATATTTGCCCAACCACAACATTGAAAATGAATCAATTAAAAAAGGATCTTGAAGAGGAAGGCGTATTCGGAGATAAAATTCAATTTCTAACCGTTAGTATTGATTCCTATCGTGACACACCAGAAGTGATGAAAAGTCACATGTCCCATTTTGAAATTAAAGACGATGGAAACTGGATCTTCTTAACTGGAGACCCCAATCATATTAAGGAAGATCAAAAGGATATTGAACGTTTAGCCAATACCTTTCAGTTTCAATATAGAGATCCAGGTGATGGATTCTATGTCCACTCAACTTTCGTTTTTCTAGTAGATGAAAGCAATAAATTCATTAAGAAATTCCCTATGGGTGATGATTTTAATCGAGAAGATGTCTTTAATAAAATAATGAAGGAAATACAATAAAACGAGCGGCGTCAATAGCCGCTCGTTTTATTAATTTGTTGTAGATGATAATTTTGCCTGTTGCTGTAATAGGAGAATTGATTTTGGGCGAGGTTTTGAAAAGCTTACCTTAATTCCTGACCCCTTTAACCGATTAACTAAGTCTATTAATTGTTTTTTAGCCATATTAAAGACTCCTTTTCCGATCTGATTAGCTTTATTGTACATGATAAATATGAAAAAAATATGAAATTTCATCATTTTTTTCTATGAAAATAAAACTTTTATTTAAGGTTGATTTTTTTGGCAATGATGATGATATAGAATTTCATGCGAACAACCAGTAAAAAGTGTTATAATGAAAATTATTGTTTATTTTGTTTGGAGGAAAAGAAATGATTACAGTAACAGACGTAAGCCTACGATATGGTGACCGTAAACTATTTGAGGATGTAAATATTAAATTCACTCCTGGTAATTGCTACGGATTAATCGGAGCAAATGGTGCAGGAAAATCAACATTTTTAAAAATCCTTTCTGGTGAAATAGAGTCACAAACAGGTCAAGTTTCGCTTGGACCTGGAGAAAGATTGGCAGTTTTAAAGCAAAACCACTATGAATTTGAAGAAGAAGAAGTAATGAAAGTCGTTATCATGGGACATAAGCGTCTATATGAAGTTATGCAGGAAAAAGATGCTATCTATATGAAAGCTGACTTTACAGACGAAGATGGTATGAGAGCTGCCGAGCTTGAAGGAGAATTTGCCGAACTCAATGGTTGGGAAGCTGAGTCTGAAGCTGCCATTTTATTGAAGGGACTTGGGATTACTGAAGATCTTCATACAAAAAAGATGGCCGATATTTCTGGTTCAGAAAAGGTAAAAGTATTACTTGCTCAAGCACTATTTGGTAAGCCAGATGTTCTTTTACTTGACGAGCCGACGAACCACTTAGACATAAAAGCCATTCAATGGTTAGAAGAGTTTTTAATTAACTTTGAAAATACTGTTATTGTTGTTTCCCATGATAGACATTTCCTTAATAAGGTATGTACACATATTGCTGACTTAGACTTCTCGAAAATCCAAATATACGTTGGAAACTACGATTTCTGGTATGAGTCAAGTCAGTTAGCTCAGAGAATGGCTCAAGACCAAAATAAGAAAAAAGAAGAAAAAATCAAAGAACTTCAAGCATTTATCGCGAGATTTAGCGCTAACGCATCTAAATCAAAGCAAGCAACATCAAGAAAAAAATTACTTGATAAAATTTCTTTGGATGACATTCGTCCATCCTCTAGAAAATACCCGTATGTTGGTTTTACTCCTGAAAGAGAAATTGGAAACGACCTATTACGTGTTGAAGGAATAACAAAAACAATCGACGGAGAAAAAGTTTTAAACAATGTTAGCTTCGTAATGAATAAGGAAGATAAAATTGCACTTGTTGGAGCAAATGAACTTGCTAAAACAACCTTATTCAAGATCTTAATGGGAGAAATGGAAGCTGACAGTGGTACGTATAAATGGGGTGTTACCACCTCTCAAGCCTATTTTCCAAAGGACAACACTTCTTACTTTGAAGGAAGTGAGCTTAACCTGGTCGATTGGTTACGCCAGTTCTCTCCAGTGGATCAAAGTGAAAGCTTCCTTCGTGGCTTTTTGGGAAGAATGTTATTTTCAGGTGAAGAAGTATTAAAGAAAGCTAGCGTTCTTTCTGGAGGAGAAAAAGTGCGCTGTATGCTTTCTAAAATGATGTTAAGTGGTGCGAATGTACTTCTTTTAGATGAGCCAACTAACCACCTTGACTTAGAATCCATCACCTCTGTAAATAATGGGTTAATAAACTTTAAAGGTTCACTTATGTTTGCATCACATGACCATCAATTTATCCAAACCATTGCAAACAGAATTATTGAAATTACACCGAACGGCATCGTAGATAAGCAAATGACTTATGATGAGTATTTAGAAAACAGCGAGATCCAAAAACAAGTAGAAGAAATGTATAAATAAATTTAAAAGAGAGCCAATTGGCTCTCTTTTAATGTCTTTTTGTTTTTCGTCTTGCACTATCTTTTTTTGTACCAGCCATTTCATTTTCTGTCGTGCCTTGCCCTTCAACTTGCGGAGAACTTAATCCAACGGTAGAAGGATCTTTTTTTCTATTTGACATAATGAAAACACCTCCTCTGTTATTTTCTTATATTTTGATGGTTTTTATCCGAACCTCTAGACAACTTTTTTTAATTGTCACTGTCACAACTGTCTAAATTTCGCTATAATTTTCTGTATGCATAATAAATAGGAGGCTTCTTTACTTGTGAGAAAAATAACCATTGCCATCCTCATTTCATGCTTGTTTAGCTTATTAAGTTCCTGCAGCCAAGAAAAAGAGGAACCTATTCAATTGACGATCTCAGCTGCAGCAAGTATGAAAGATGTGTTAACTGAGCTTAAAGAATTATACGAACAAAATCATCAGGTTGAGCTTCTATTTAATTTTGGTGGTTCTGGAGCATTAAAGGAACAAATTATTCAAGGAGCACCTGTTGATCTATTTATTTCGGCATCAAAGGATCATGTTGATGAGTTAGTAGAAAAACAACGAATACTCGCTAATTACCACTCACCGTTAGTAGCTAATTCCCTTGTTCTAATTACACCTAAGATTGATAACAATATTCAATTGAGACTCTCTAATCTTCAGGATCATACAATTAAAAAAATTGCTATAGGAATACCAGAAACGGTACCTGCTGGAAGTTATGCGAAGGAAGTATTTCAAAACGCTAAATTATGGAATCTAATCGAAGACAAACTAATATATACGAAAGATGTTTCTCAAGTACTTACATATGTAGAAACGAAAAATGTGGATGCTGGAATGGTTTATAAAACAGATGCCTTAACATCAAAGAAAGTAGAAGTGACTGAAAACATAATTCCGTCTCTTCACTCCCCTATCATGTACTATTATGGTGTCTTAGAATATACAACCAATAGCAAAGAGAGCAAATCCTTGTTTGAATTTCTACAATCAACAGCTGCACAACAAGTATTTAAAAAATATGGATTTAACGTATTGGATTGATTATATGAATTTACAATTTTGGTCACCAGTGCAACTCTCCTTAACAGTTGCCTCGGTTTCGCTACTTTTTGTGATTATTTCTGGCGTGTTCGTTTCTAGGATGATGTATCAATCTTCCTTTAAAGGTAAAACCATTATCGAAACAGCACTTCTTTTACCAATCGTTCTCCCCCCTACCGTTGTTGGATTTTTATTAATCATGATTTTTGGTGTTAATAGTCCTGTAGGGCGATTCATTGAACAAATTTTTAAGCAACCCGTTATGTTTACCTGGTGGGCAGCAGTAATCGCTTCAACAGTTGTTGCCTTCCCTCTTATGTATCAATCATGTAAGACCGGTTTTTTATCGGTAGATAGTGAAATAGAGGATGCAGCTAGAGTTGACGGTGCTGGGGAATGGAAGGTATTTTTATTTATCGCTCTTCCGTTGAGTGTAAAGGCCATTGTTTCTGGTTCTATTCTTGCGTTTGCCCGTGCTCTTGGGGAATTTGGAGCTACACTCATGTTCGCTGGAAACATACCTGGAAAAACCCAAACCCTTCCAACAGCTATATATGTTGCCTTTGAGTCTGGTAATAGTAGTCTCGCTTGGTCCTGGGTCCTTCTGATGATCATTTTATCGTATGTTATGCTTTATCTATCAAGCCATATAAAATAGCCATGAGCTTACTCATGGCTATTTTTCATCCATTCAATATTCGTTTTTTCCACATTCCTACGAATGCTCCAATTAACGCAAATAATAATCCAATTGATATGGCTTTCATCATAATAGGTGTAGTTTTATCATTCGATGTGGTTTCTCCTATGATAGAAGCCCTCTCTGGAGCTGTTTTGAGTTTATATTTAGCTAAAGAGATCGTTTGGAGCTCTTTATTCGAAGAATCAAATACAGTTAAGTCTCCCTCTTTTGTTACATCCACTACAGCAGAACCAGTAAGAGGTTCTGTTATATATAACGGATCCGTCACAACAAACTTATCCTTTTCATTTTCAAATGTTGTATTCACAGGAATAGTTGAAGTTTTATAGTTAGAAAATCCAAAGCTTAGCAAATTAATTGTATCATTATAGATATCACGTTTATACGTTGCTCCTAAACCAATGACTGTTAATCCAATTTGACCATTAGAAGCAGTCGTTGCTAACGTTTGCCTTGATTCATTGACAAAACCAGTCTTTCCACCTGTGATACCTTCGAATGGGATTTCTCCCTTCAAGAGTAAATGATGTGTAAACAAAGTCGTATCCCATGATTGACCATCCCAAGCCAAATCTTTTGTTCCGAAAATTTCTTTAAATGTTTCATTTTTTAGTGCGTAATTCGTGATTAGACCTAAATCATACGCTGTTGTATAGTGGTTTTCATCAAAGAGTCCATGCGGATTCGTGAAATGAGTATTCTTAACTCCAACCTCATTTTTTAGAAATTCATTGATATTTTTTTCGTATGTCTCCATGCTACCGTCAATATGAAGGGCAATGGCAGCTGCTGCATCATTTCCTGAGTTAATAAGCATACCTTGAATTAATTTCTTTAAAGTAACTTCTTCTCCCTCATTTAAATATACTTTAGTTCCTTCAACTTCAATAGCTTCACTACTTACTTTTACAACTTCATCTACTTTTACAGTTTGAATTGCGTAAATGGCAGTTGCAATTTTTGTTAAACTAGCAGGATACATACGTTCATGCTCATTTTTTGAGTAAAGGACCGCATTGGATTGTGAGTCCATTAATATTACCGAATCGCTTATTATGGACAGCTCGTCCATTTGCTCAGCAAACACTTGATTTGCACTTAATGCAAGGATAGTTAGAAAAATAAAAGATAGTTTTTTTATCACTGTATGCACACACCTTGTTTGAATTCAGTCTTTTTCGATTGTACCAAAAAAATAACATGTAAACGCATAAATTATACATTTGTTACGAAATTGAAAAACTAGGTAATATTTCGTGCTTTATAACGAAAAAACCGATACTAAGGTCGTAAATTTACATTCATAGAAAAAGTATAGACAAGTTTCCATTACCTTGATGCATATAAATTAGTAGAAATAAATTTTTTGGAGGGGTAAGATGCAGTTTCTAGTCGTCAAAAAACGTTCTATTATATTTTCACTTCTTCTGTTAGGTTTGGTTTTCTCCGCCTCCCTTTGGATTTATTTAAACATGGGCAGCGAGGCAGTCGTTCAAACATCAGTCAATGATTCTACGAGAGAAATTCATTTAGTCACTGGCGAGTTTGAAGCGACAACTAAAGATGGAAAAGAAATCGAAGCGTATCGCTTTGACCCTGGCACCATATTTCTTCAAAAGGGTGAGAAGGTAAAATTAAAGATTATGGGCATAAACGGTGCTAATCATCCATTTATAATTGAGGGTACAAACATTAGCGGTAAAATTCTTCAAGGAGAAGAAACTGAACTAGATCTCCAGTTTCAAAAGAAGGGTGTCTATCGATTGGTTTGCTTAACCCACCATGATTCAGATTCAAACGGACCAATGACGGCCTATATTGTTGTGAATTAACCCTTGTAGACGATTGTGTGTAACACGCACAATCTTTTTTTTGGTCTATTCAAACTGTCAAAATATCTACATAACCTAATAGACCACGAAGAGATTTACCACGTTACAATAGTGTTATTAATAATAACTTTTTGTATAACAGATTTTATTTTTCACCGAATCATTATAGTACAGTTTTCTTTTTTCACCATTCTGTCACATAACGAACCTCTGACAAACCTAATGTTCATAACATTGTCAAAATGTCACCTAGATTATGTGATGTATTTCACTAATTATCTGTTATACTTCAAGTATGATGTATTTGTATCATCTGTTATATAAACATTTACTAAGAGGTGGACTCAAATGGAACAGTGGAAAGGCTTTTCAGAAGGTACTTGGAGAAAAGAAGTAAACGTTAGAGACTTTATTCTAAGAAACTTTAAAACGTACGAAGGAAATGATTCCTTCCTTGCAGGCCCTACTGAGGCGACAACAAAATTATGGGATCAAGTAATGGATTTAACAAAACAAGAAAGAGAAAACGGTGGCGTTCTTGATATGGACACTGAAATCGTTTCTTCTATTGTTTCTCATGGTGCAGGGTACTTAAATCAAGATTTAGAAAAAGTTGTTGGTGTTCAAACCGACAAACCGTTCAAACGCTCTTTACAGCCTTATGGCGGAATTCGTATGGCACAACAGTCTTGTGAATCTTACGGTTTTGAATTAAATAAAGATGTTGAAAAAATCTTTACTGACTACCGTAAAACACATAACCAAGGTGTATTCGATGCTTATACTGATGAAATGAAAATGGCACGTAAGGTTGGTATCATTACTGGTTTACCAGATGCATACGGACGTGGTCGGATTATCGGTGACTACCGACGAATTGCTTTATATGGTGTAGACTTCTTGATTCAAGAAAAGAAAAAAGATCTTGCTGGTACTACTCCAGTAATGAAGGAATCTGTTATTCAGCTTCGTGAAGAATTATCAGAGCAGGTTCGTGCCCTTAACGAATTAAAGAAATTAGCTGCTAGCTATGGCTTTGATATTTCTAAACCGGCTACTACAGCTACTGAAGCATTCCAATGGTTATACTTCGGATACTTGGCAGCTATTAAAGAACAAAACGGAGCAGCGATGAGTCTTGGTCGCGTTTCAACTTTCTTAGATATATATATTGAAAGAGATTTAGAAAACGGTGTGCTTACTGAGCAAGAGGCACAAGAATTGGTTGACCACTTCGTAATGAAGCTACGTCTTGTGAAATTTGCTCGTACTCCTGATTATAACGAACTATTTAGTGGAGACCCAACTTGGGTAACGGAGTCTATCGGTGGTGTTGCAAATGACGGACGTGCATTAGTAACGAAAAACTCTTTCCGTTTCTTGCATACTCTTACTAACCTAGGACCGGCACCAGAACCAAACCTAACAGTACTTTGGTCTACTCGCCTTCCAGAAGGCTTCAAAAAGTTCTGTGCGAAAATGTCAATCGAAACAAGTTCAATTCAATATGAAAACGACGATATTATGCGCCCAGAATGGGGAGATGATTACGGAATTGCATGCTGTGTGTCTGCAATGGAAATTGGTAAGCAAATGCAGTTCTTCGGTGCTCGTGCAAACCTTGCAAAAGCACTTCTATATGCAATTAATGGTGGTAAAGACGAAAAACATAAACTACAAGTAGCACCAGAGTTCTCCCCTATCACTTCTGAAGTCCTAAACTATGAAGAAGTGATGGCGAAATTTGATTCTACAATGGATTGGTTAGCTGGTCTTTATATTAATACACTAAACATCATTCACTACATGCATGATAAGTATAGCTATGAAAGAATTGAGATGGCTCTTCACGATACAAATATTCTTCGTACAATGGCAACAGGTATTGCTGGACTAAGTGTTGTTGCTGACTCATTAAGTGCGATTAAATACGCTCAAGTTCGTCCAATTCGTGATGAAAACGGTATTGCTGTTGACTTTGAAATTGAAGGCGACTTCCCTAAATACGGAAACAATGATGATCGTGTGGACAGCATCGCTGTTGATTTAGTTGAGCGTTTCATGAAAAAGCTTAAAAAGCACGAAACGTATAGAAACTCTATGACTACTATGTCTATTTTAACAATCACTTCTAACGTTGTGTACGGTAAGAAAACAGGTAACACACCTGATGGTCGTCGCGCTGGTGAGCCATTTGCTCCTGGTGCAAACCCAATGCACGGTCGTGATACAAAAGGAACTCTAGCTTCTCTCGCATCTGTTGCTAAGCTTCCTTATGCGTACTCATTAGACGGTATTTCTAATACTTTCTCCATCGTACCTAAAGCATTAGGGAAAGATGAAGACAGCCGTGAAAATAACCTTGTAAGTATTCTTGATGGCTACTCAGTTAAGCAAGGACACCACTTAAACGTAAACGTATTTAATCGTGAAACATTGCTTGATGCTATGGAGCACCCAGAAGAATACCCACAGTTAACGATTCGTGTATCAGGTTACGCAGTTAACTTTATTAAGTTAACCAGAGAACAACAAATGGATGTTATTAACAGAACATTCCATGGATCACTATAAAAACTGATGTAGGGAGATTGCTAACATCTCCCTACCTGATAAATGAGAGGAGTTTTTCATCATGAACGGAAACATTCATTCAATCGAAACATTTGGAACAGTAGACGGACCTGGAATTCGCTATGTCGTATTTACACAAGGCTGCTTGCTTCGTTGCCAATTTTGTCATAATGCGGATACTTGGGAAATCGGAACTGGAAAACAAATGTCTGTTTCCGAAATCATCGATGATTTAAAAACATATCTACCTTTCATCGAATCATCAGGTGGCGGAATTACTGTTAGCGGCGGCGAACCGCTTCTACAAATTCCCTTTTTAATTGAACTCTTTAAAGAATGTAAAAAGCTTGGGATTCACACAACCATTGATTCTTCCGGAGGCTGTTTCTCACACGCAGAACACTTTCAAGCAAACCTCAAGGAATTGTTGCAATACACAGACTTAATTTTACTTGATATCAAGCATATTGATCGAAAGAAGCATATCTCCTTAACTGGTATGGCTAATGAGCATATTTTAGAATTTGCACAATTCCTATCTGCTCAAAATGTTCCTGTATGGATACGCCATGTTCTTGTACCAACCATTTCAAATGATCGTGATGATCTAAAAAAACTTGGGGAATTCATAGGTACACTTACGAATGTTAAAAAGGTCGAAGTTCTTCCGTATCATGAGCTCGGAGTATATAAATGGGAAGCTCTTGGAATGGAGTATCCATTAAAAGGTATTCAACCACCAAGTGATGAAGAAGCCCAAGAGGCTCTTGAGCTTTTAACTGCTTCAGTAAAATATGCATAACGAAAATGGGGAGCAATTATTTGCTCCCCATCTTTTTATTTCCACCAATCATCAAACATCGTTGTCGGCGGGCGTCGTTTATGTTCCGTTATGAGATATCTCTGTTCAATTTTCTCCGCTACCTCGTTCGCCACTTCTTTTCCTTCAAGAAAATCATCCAGTTCCTCGTAAGTAATTCCGAGTTCCGTCTCATCAGCTTGACCAGGCTTTTGATCCAATAGATCAGCTGTTGGGACTTTTAAATATAGACGTTCACTTGCACCGAGTTCTTTCAGTAACTCTCGGCCTTGTCTTTTCGACAGTCCAGACAGAGGAAGCAAGTCCGCTCCCCCGTCTCCATACTTTGTAAAAAAACCTGTAACGGCTTCAGCTGCATGGTCTGTACCAACGACAAGTAAGCCTTCCTGCCCTCCGATGGCATATTGTGCAATCATTCTCATTCTCGCTTTGACGTTCCCTTTATGATAGTCGCGTAACGGCTCTCCTGCCGTTTTTTGATCATATTCAAACTTTACTGCATCCACTGCTTCCTTAATATTAAATACAAATTCCTCATCCGGCTGTATGAACTTAAGGGAGCTTTGAGCATCTTCTTCATCTTGCTGAATACCGTATGGTAAACGTACAGCGATAAACTTACATTCATAGCCTTCTCGTCTTAGCTCTTCCACCGCTAATTGGGATAACCTACCAGCTAGTGTACTGTCTTGTCCCCCGCTGATTCCTAACACTAACCCTTTTGCGTTTGTTTTCTTCACATATGCCTTTAAAAAAGCAATGCGTTCGTTCACCTCTTGGCGAGCGTCAATAGAAGGCTTCACATGTAACTCATTCATAATAAGACTTTGAATGTTTCTCAACTCTTCTCCTCCTTATCTAATATTCTGAGATTTAATATTCGCCTTAACTTCTTCTATATTTCTTATTTTGTTATCCCAACATTTTTGACTTAAATCGACTGGGTATTCCTCTGGGTTTAGTGCTCTTGTATACTCCTCCCACAACAGTTGGAGATTTTCTTTTACGTAATTTTGCATTTGTAGCAAACTAGGCACTTCATACACAAGCTTTCCGTTAATAAAGATATCCTCATGAAGGTCCTTGGCAGTGAAATTTGTAATAAACTTACTGATATAGGTGTGTATAGGATGGAACATTTTAATTCTAGATTCAGCTTCTGGATGTTCCTCATCCATCGTAATATAATCGCCTTCGGATTTATGATTTTCATTATTAATAATCCGGTATACCCTCTTTAAACCAGGGGTAGATACCTTCTCCGGATTACCACTAATTTTAATTGTATCAACAAGTTCTCCATTTTCACCCTCAATGGCCACGAGCTTATAAACAGCACCTAACGCAGCTTGGTCATAAGCAGTGATAAGCTTTGTACCTACTCCCCAAGTATCAATCATAGCTCCCTGGGCTTTTAAGTTAATGATTGTGTACTCATCAAGATCGTTTGAGGCAATAATTTTCGTCTCCGTGAATCCAGCTTCGTCAAGCATTTCACGAGCTTTTTTTGAAAGATACGCAAGGTCTCCACTATCGAGACGAATACCAAGAAAATTAATTTTATCACCAAGTTCCTTTGCAACCTTTATCGCATTTGGTACACCTGATCGTAGTGTGTCGTATGTATCTACTAAAAACACACAGTCCTTATGTCTACGAGCGTATTTATGAAAAGCAATATACTCATCCTTATATGCTTGGACCAAAGAGTGAGCATGGGTGCCAGCTACAGGTATGCCAAACATCTTTCCTGCACGAACATTAGAGGTAGCCTGGAAACCTCCAATAAAAGCTGCTCTTGTACCCCAAATAGCCGCATCCATTTCTTGAGCTCTTCTAGTACCAAACTCCATTCCCACTCCATCACCGATGACTTGTTTAATCCTCGATGCCTTCGTTGCAATTAACGTTTGATAATTGATGATATTAAGCAGTGCCGTTTCAATTAGCTGAGCCTCTGCTAATGGAGCTTCCACTCTTAATAACGGCTCATTTCCGAAAGCAATTTCCCCTTCAACCATTGAACGGATATTTCCTGTAAAGGTTAACGTTTTTAAATAATCAAGAAAGTCTTCCTTATAATGAGCAACCTCTCTTAAATATTCAATATCACTATCTGTAAACCGAAATCCTCTTATGTAATCAATGACTCTTTCTAAGCCTGCAAAAATAGCGTAGCCATTTCCAAAAGGCAAATTTCTAAAATATAAGTCAAATACTGCTTTCTTGTTGTGTATCCCATCCTCCCAATAAGTTTCTGCCATATTGATTTGGTATAAATCCGTATGTAAGGTCAAGCTATCGTCTGGATAGTCACGTTTCATTACTAAAATCTCCTTAACTTCAAAAATGCATTTTAACCTATCATAGCGAAACTACCTTTAAATGTCACGATTTTAGGTAAATTGTCAAAATAAATCCTTATTATCTTCGTATTTGCGCAGGAGTTTATGATTTACTATACTTATAAGGAGAACATTCAAAAGAAGTGAGGTGATTTCGATGGATGAGATTCTATTTGACTTAACAAATTTTTCAACAATGTATACCATTTATGCATCTGTCGTGATCAGCCTGATCCTTCGATTGGTTTGGATTTGGAACATTGAGTTCCAATTTCTTGATACCGTTTGTTCCTCAACCGATCTAAGCTCGGAACATAGACAACTTGTTTATGAGCGAACATACTCTCACCAACTACACCCTGCACTCGTCTGGATATTTCGATACATTAGACGAAAAGTTGCAGGCAGTGATGATACAGATAGCACCTTTCCTCCTTCAGCCAGATAATACAAATGATACGGAGGAAAGATAAATGAGTGAATTTTTTCAAACAGTATTTGTAAACACATTCTCAACTGCAATTCATGCCATAGCGATGATTTTTAACGGAAGCTTCGGTTTATCCATTATATTTCTTACATTAATTGTTCGTCTCCTTCTCATGCCACTTATGCTTAAGCAGTATAAAAGTCAGCAGCAGATGAAAGAGAAAATGGAGGCACTCAAGCCTGAATTAGATACGATCCAAGCAAAGATAAAGAAAACAAAAGATAGCAAAGAGCAACAAAAGCTGCAGCAAGAAATGATGGGTTTATACCAAAAACACGGAGTAAATCCGTTAGCGATTGGTTGTCTACCCATGCTCATTCAAATGCCTATTTTAATGGGATTTTACTACGCGATTCGGGGATCTCACGAAATTGCAACCCACTCATTTTTATGGTTCAACTTAGGTGAGTCAGATATTTGGATTACTGCCATTGCTGGTATTGTATATTATTTACAATTTAAGGTGTCTATGTCTAACATAAGTGGTCAACAACAGCAGCAAATGAAGTTTATGGGACTTCTTTCACCTATTATGATTGTCATGTTCTCATTTAATGCACCTGCTGCTTTACCTCTCTATTGGGCAGTTGGGGGAACTTTTCTCATTATCCAAACACTAATAGGAAAAAAATTATACCAAACACCTGCACCATCAGTTACAGCTAATACAGAAAAAGCATAGCTAAAAGGTCTGCTCTATTAAGAGCAGACCTTCTTTATGCCAGCATAAATCCAATTGAAGCTAGGACAATTCCTAAACCGTAGCTCAATATCAAATATAAGACGAATGCTTTATGTTCTTTTGATTGCCAAAGCTGTACCAGTTCAAGTTTGAATGTAGAGAATGTAGTAAAAGCACCCATAAATCCAACTCCTAAAAAGGAGTATACGTCCCCTCTTATCCCCTTACCTACCAACAAACCTAAAAGTAATGAACCTATTGCATTAATAAAGAGTGTACCGATAGGAATGGAAACGTTTATGTACTTTTTCACAAGTAGACCAATAATATATCTAGCATTAGCTCCGATAAACCCACCTGCAGCGATTAGAATGAAATTCATTGAACAGCCACCCTTCTCTGCCCTATTCGGAAGCCGCCGAATGCACAGACCAGGCCACCTATCATACTTATAAATACATAACATATGGCTAGAAGATATTGTCCCTCCTGTAAAAGCGAGCTAAGCTCCACACTTAAGGTAGAGAAAGTCGTAAAAGAACCAATTAACCCCGTCCCAATAGCAGCTGCTAAATCATCAGGGAGTTTCTTTGATAGCAGCAGTCTTGAAGTAAACCAACCCAGTGCAAATGCTCCTAACAAATTGGCAAGTAATGTTCCTAAAAATGGTAACCAGTCTCCATTAATGGCTAACATATTGTAATAAATACTATATCTCAACACACTTCCAATGGAGCCACCGATCCCTACATATAATAACCTCATAGTATCCACCCTATTAATAGAAAAATGACAGATTAAAAGAAAATACTGTTAGCTACCATGCTAACAGTATTATGTAGTCTGATGTTAAGCTTCTTTAAAATAATCCTTGTAATAGCCGCCGACTTTTCCACTATTATCTATAATAAAGTAAAATTCTTCTGTTTCATTTTTTACTTCGTACACATTTCCTGGTGTTAATTTATTATCGACAATATATTTTTCAGCTTTTGTGTGAACACAAGTTACCTTTTTTATTGTTTCTGACTCTGACCATTTTAGATGAATCACTACAGTCACTCCTTTTACATTATCTATCTTATTATAGAAAGGAAGTAACTACTTAGCAACTTTTTCTAATAAATGCTTCTTAAAAGATCTAATTCGAAAATTTCTTTTTGTCACTTTTCGAACTTTGTTTTCTTCAAAGGTAAAAAATTCGCCTGTTAAGATATTTTTTAAAGTTATATAACTAATTTCACATATTGTATCTAATCTAATAAACTCTAGATAGTTGTATTGTCGATTATTATACACCAGCTCATAATAGCCATTGTCTCGATTTCCACTCATATTCTGACCCACTTTCTTAAGTTGGTGATATTAAGTGTTTACCACAATGGATACTCGTATTAAACCGTTGTACAATAAAAAATTAATTATGGCTCGACTTTTTTAGACGATTAAGCTCCGTTTGTAAATATTGATAATATCGCTCGCTCAATCTTCCTTTTGCCCCTCTAAGGATTTCGGTCGAATAATGGTCGGGTGGTGACACTTCGGGCATTTTGTTATACACATGAAATGTCAAAACATCCTTAAACGTTTCCCCATCGATGTCCACATCTACAAAGGTAGGGCGATACCATCCTCCATAAAACCCCTCTCTAGCAAATAAATACTCGACCCCTTCATATGGAGTTAAGTAAACCAACCCTTCGGTTTCACCACCATCTTCTACAATATCTGCTCTTCCGCCATCACTTACTCTGAAAAGGTATTTCATGGAGTATCCCTTTAGCACGGCAGCACCGACGAGGTTTTTAAAACAGTGATCCACCCCCGCTTTTCGGAATCGTTCATCATCCATACATGAACCATACGCAAAGTAGTATACTTGTTCAGGACGATTTTTCATGAACCTATGTAACTTCCAATCTCCGTGGGTGATTTTTTCGAACTTGCTTGATTCGTCCACATTCACATACACTAGCGCTACTTTAGTGCCTTTATCAGTATGAACGGTAACATTTGTTCTGTCATACAAATTAGACTCTTTACCCTCTTCATAATCCTCCAATGCATCGAGCTGAGGTAAAAGGTTTTTACTAACTTCATATAACTCTCCATGCACCTTACCAGATTCATTAAGTTCGAGGGTAGGATAACCGTTACCTGTATCAAAAAGCTCACCATTTACCCATGCCTGTTCAGCTATGCAAATAGCTTCCCTGATTAATCCATGATTCGTTTCATGTCGTCGTAATGTACCATAAACAAAAAGTGTAATCGTATCCATCCTTCTCCCCCATCATACAAACTATTTACCATATTTTATCATGAAAAAAATCATTACGTGAAAATCCTGTAACAGAATATTAATAATTTTATGGCAATAAATATGGAGTTTTGGGTTTTCAAATGGATTAAAACCCGATACAATGATAAAAAGCTAGAAAATTCAGTCCATTTAAGGAGGCTTGCAAATGAAGATAATGAGTAATGAAATGTTAGTTGTCTCGTATCGGAATGCATTAAAGTCAGGTAAGGATAAAGAATGGGCGAAGTTTTTGAAGAAGGAAATTGAGAAAAGAAATTTGAAACCGACAATTAAATCGTAGGACACAACCACCGGCACCCATGTGCCGGTGGTTTTATATATCGTACGAAAATAAACAAGACGGGTTTCCCCGTCTATAACTGATCGATCATATTTAAGTAAAGTTGTTGCGGGGGGTGACTGGAGAGTCGTTTCTCCTTTTGAGCTGATTCATTCATTTCTCTCATTTCAAGAGGAAAATCCACGTGACCACCTATAGGATAACCTTGAAGACTCTCACTTGAAATAAACAATTCAATTCCATCTTCGGTAACAAAAAAGGCGTCTTCACTCAACATATACCGATGATGACATCTGCTTTTCGTTTGCATGAATTTCCCTCCACTTTTTGTTCTCAAACCCATTATATATTAAATGTTCTGAATATTCATATAGTAAATTTTAGGAAATTGTGAACAAAATTGTCGTTAATTTGTAAAAAAGATTGACACTTAGCGATTTACTATAGTAAAGTTAGAAAAAATTAAATGTTTTGATTTCTTATCAAGAGAGGTCGAGGGTCTGGCCCTATGAAGCCTCAGCAACCATCAATTTTTTGAAAAGGTGCTAATTCCAGCAAGTATTTTACTTGGAAGATAAGAAGAATGGCTCATGTTGATAACAAAGTCTTCTTCTTAGAGAGAAGACTTTTTTTTATTATTTGGATGTTGGGAGAGACTAAAATGTACAAAAACGAAACAAAGGTAGCGCAGATCGGGAACAGAAGTGAAACTCAAACCGGGACAGTAAACCCACCTGTTTACTTTTCGACAGCTTATCGACACGAAGGAATTGGCCAATCAACTGGCTTTGATTATATTCGCACAGGTAATCCAACAAGAAAACTTGTAGAGGCGGCAATTGCAGATTTAGAAGGCGGTGATCAAGGATTTGCCTGTAGTTCTGGAATGGCTGCAATCACTACCATTCTTGCACTCTTTGAATCTGGCGATGAATGGATCGTTTCAAGAGATCTATACGGTGGAACCTATCGAATTCTAGAGCAAGGATTTAAAAAATGGGGACTTTCGAGTACGTATGTACAAACTCATGATGTGAACATCATCGAACAGGCCATTACAGAAAAAACGAAAGCCATATTTATTGAAACACCAACCAATCCTTTAATGGAAGAAACGGATATTCAAACGGTTGCTGTACTAGCGAAGAAATATAATATTTTATTAATTGTCGACAATACGTTTTACACTCCTTTACTTCAAAGACCGATTGAGCTTGGAGCTGATATTGTCATTCATAGTGCTACCAAATACTTAGGTGGACATAATGATGTGCTAGCTGGCTTGATCGTCGGGAAAGGAAAAGAGGTTTGTGAACAGCTTGGATTCCACCACAACTCTATTGGAGCTGTTTTAAGTCCGTTTGACTCTTGGCTTCTTATTCGCGGGATGAAGACTTTAGCACTTAGAATGAAACAGCATGAAAAAAATGCAAGACAGCTTGCAAGCTTCTTAAAGAATCATGAAAATGTAGTAGATGTTCTTTACCCAGGCCGTGGCGGCATGCTTTCCTTCCGAATTAAAAAAGAAGAGTGGGTTAATTCATTCTTACAAAATCTCAACCTTATTACGTTTGCAGAAAGTCTTGGGGGTGTAGAAAGCTTCATTACATACCCAGCTACACAGACACATGCGGATATTCCAGAAGAAGTTCGTTTTTCAATTGGTGTTTGTAATCGTCTGCTTCGTTTCTCTGTTGGTATTGAAGACGTGGAGGATTTAATTAAAGATATTGACCAAGCTCTTACTCGTTTAAGTTCGGAGGCATAAAAATGACAAAAGAACACAATTTCTCATTTGAAACAAAACTACTTCATAATGAACATAAATTTGATCCTACTAACGGTGCTGTTTCCGTTCCTATTCAACATGCATCCACCTTTCATCAGCACAGCGTGGATGAGTTTGGAAAATACGACTATGGACGAAGCGCGAATCCAACTCGTGAAGCTTTTGAAACAGTCATTGCAAACCTTGAGGAAGGCACAAACGGATATGCCTTTTCATCAGGTATGGCAGCCATTTCGACTGCGTTTCTCCTTCTCTCTCAAGGAGACCATGTAGTGATCACGGAAGATGTATATGGTGGGACCTACAGAATGGTGACGGAAGTCCTTTCGCGTTTTGGAATCGAGCACACATTTGTTGATATGACGGACCTTACAGCTGTAAAACAAGCGATTCGTCCGAATACGAAGGTTTTCTATGTAGAAACTCCTTCCAATCCGCTTTTAAAGGTGACGGATATTCGAGCCATCAGTGACATTGCGAAAAGTGTTGGAGCTTTAACCTTTGTTGACAATACATTTTTAACACCTGCTCTACAAAAGCCATTACTTCTTGGTGCGGATGTCGTGCTTCATAGTGCCACGAAGTTTCTTTCTGGTCATAGTGATGTAGTTGCTGGTGCAATCGTTGTAAACGATCCTGACCTTGCTAAACAGATTGGATTTTTACAAAACTCTTTTGGCGCTGTGTTAGGCGTTCAAGATGCTTGGTTAGTGTTAAGAGGAATGAAGACCTTATCGGTTCGGATGGACTTCTCAATGAAATCTACGCTAAAAATAGCGCACTTCTTGCAGAACCATCCTTCTGTGAAAAAAGTGTACTACCCTGGTCTTACTGATCATCCACAGTACGAAATACAAAAAGAACAATCAGAAGGTGCCGGTGCCGTTCTTTCGTTCGAACTTGAAAGTGAGGAAGCGGTAAAACAATTTGTTGAATTAACAGAGATCCCTGTATTTGCTGTTAGCTTAGGAGCTGTTGAATCGATCCTCTCTTACCCAGCGAAAATGTCACATGCGGCAATGCCGATTGAACAGCGTTTAAAAAGAGGAATCAGCCAAAGTCTCCTTCGCCTTTCTGTTGGCCTAGAACATCCAGATGATATCATTAAAGACTTCACGGCTGCCCTTGAAACGATAGCCGCGAAGAGCCAAGGAGAGAAAGTAAGATGAGCCTTTTAGATAAACTGAAAAAAGACATTGTCATTGGTGATGGTGCAATGGGTACCCTTCTCTACTCTTATGGAACGGATAGTTGTTTTGAAGAGTTAAACCTGTCGCATCCGGATGATATTTTAAACATTCATAAGGCCTATCTACGAGCTGGAGCAGATGTTATTCAAACGAACACATATGCTGCCAACTCCTTAAAGCTACAAAGATATGGCCTTGAAGATTCTGTAGAAAAAATTAATCGTGCTGCCGTAAAAATTGCGAAACAAGCTATTACAAATGAAAGTTTTGTTGTAGGAACCATTGGTGGTAACCGTGGCATCCGACACAACTCGTTTTCTTTAGAGGAAATTGTCCAAAGCTTTTCACAGCAACTACATTACTTATTACTTGAAGATATTGATGGCCTGTTACTTGAAACTTACTATGATTTAGATGAAATCGAAGCAGTCCTTTCTATTGCGAGAAAGGAAACAAATTTACCTATTATTGCTCAAGTTTCCATGCAGGTCCCTGGCATTATGCAAAACCGAACGCCCATTAATGAAGCTCTTTTACGTTTAGAGAATCTTGGTGCTGATGTAGTGGGAGTGAACTGTCGACTTGGTCCCCATCATATGCTTGAAAGTTTGGAACAAGTTGAATTACCTAAAACGGCGCTTTTATCCGCGTACCCAAATGCTAGTCTTCCTACGTACACTGATGGAAAATTCCATTATGAAGGAGATGCGGATTATTTCCGAAAAAGTGCTCAGGAATTCAGAGCTCAAGGTGTTCGCCTTTTAGGAGGCTGCTGTGGTACGACTCCAGCCCATATTGAGGCCTTTGCTTCAGAGCTAAAAGGAACTTCACCTGTGACAGAAAAGCAAGTAGAAGTAAAAAAAGAAGTGGTTCAAGTGAAATCTGTACAACCAAAACGTACGGAACGTCCTCTACAGGAAATTGTTAAAGAAAGATCATCAGTCATTGTAGAATTGGACCCACCTCGAAAGCTGAACACAAAGAAATTTTTTGAAGGAGCCCAAGCGCTTAAGGAAGCCGGTATTGATGCCATTACATTAGCTGATAATTCACTAGCGTCTCCAAGAATTTGTAATACTAGCTTGGCTCAATTGACAAAAACAAATATAGGCTTACGACCACTTGTTCACATTACTTGTCGTGATCGAAATATTATTGGTCTTCAATCTCATCTAATGGGACTTCATACCCTGGGATTACATGATATTTTAGCTATTACAGGCGACCCTGCCCGTGTCGGTGATTTCCCTGGTGCATCATCGGTATATGATGTCTCTTCATTCGAACTCATTAGCATGATTAAGCAGTTTAATGAAGGTCTGTCCCCTACTGGCAAGGACTTAGGTGAAAAAGGTGTATTTTCTGTTGCTGCCGCATTTAATCCAAATGTAAAATATATAGATAAAGCTGTTTTACGTATGGAAAAGAAAGCAAAGTATGGAGCAGATTACTTTATTACTCAACCTGTGTATTCAGAGGAAAAACTGTTAGAGATCTACCATGCAACTAGGCATATCAACGAACCTATTTACATTGGATTAATGCCGCTAACATCGAGTAAAAATGCGGAGTTTCTTCATAACGAGGTACCTGGAATAAAAATTTCTGATTCTATTAGAGAGCTAATGGCTTCTTTAAAAGATGATCCTGTTCAGTCAGCTAATGAAGGAATCGCTATTACTAAGTCATTGATTGACGCAGCTTCTGAATTGTTTAATGGAATTTATTTAATTACTCCTTTTATGCGCTATGAAATGACCGCACAGCTCGCTACTTATACAAATACGATAA
Organism: Bacillus sp. Y1; assembly: GCF_003586445.1. Lineage (NCBI taxonomy): Bacteria > Bacillati > Bacillota > Bacilli > Caryophanales > Bacillaceae > Bacillus > Bacillus sp. Y1. The sequence continues at coordinate 3,003,053 of NZ_CP030028.1, forward strand.
ACAGCCAAGTGTTAAGGAGGAAGCTGAATGCAAACAGCATCGTTAAATGAACAACTAAATAAACGAATTCTCATCATGGATGGTGCGATGGGTACGATGCTCCAACAAGAAGCATTAACAGCTAATGAATTTGGTGGAGAGGAGTACGAGGGTTGTAATGAAATTTTAAACCTCACTGCTCCTGATGTGATTGAAAAAATTCATCTAGAGTACTTACGTGCTGGAGCCGATATTATTGAAACCAATACATTCGGTGCCACTAGTCTTGTATTGGATGAATACGATTTAGGCTCTAAAGCGTATGAAATTAATGTGGTCGCTGCCAAGCTAGCAAGAAAGGCGTGTGATCAAATATCTACACCTGAGTGGCCACGCTTTGTCGCAGGTTCCCTTGGTCCTACAACCAAAACATTAAGTGTAACCGGTGGAACAACCTTTTCTGCTTTAGTTGAAACATATGAGGAGCAAGTACTCGGACTTCTAGATGGTGATGTAGATTTACTGCTTCTTGAAACTAGCCAGGACTTGTTAAATGTAAAAGCTGGATTTTTAGGAATCCAAAGAGCCTTCGACCTTCGTAACCGCAAGCTTCCTATTATGATTTCAGGCACGATTGAACCGATGGGAACAACACTTGCTGGTCAATCCATTGAAGCCTTTTATATTTCCATTCAACATATGAACCCTATAGCAGTTGGACTAAATTGTGCAACAGGACCTGAGTTCATGCAGGATCATATTCGTTCCCTTTCTTCCCTATCAAACTCGGCAATCAGTTGTTACCCTAACGCTGGTTTACCTGATGAAGAAGGTCATTATCATGAAACACCTGATTTGCTAGCAAAAAAGCTTGGTAACTTCGCTGCTGAAGGCTGGATTAATATTGTTGGTGGTTGTTGTGGTACAACTCCTGAACATATTAAAGCTATTTCTGATGAGATGAAGAAATACAAGCCTCGTCAACGAATTGAAAACCATGCCCACATGGTGTCAGGCATTGAGCCATTTGTATACGATGATCCAACTCTGCGACCAATCATGGTTGGGGAACGAACAAATGTTATCGGGTCAAGAAAGTTTAAAAGATTGATTAGCGAAGGGAAAATTGAGGAAGCTTCGGAAATTGCGCGTGCTCAAGTGAAAAACGGAGCTCACGTCATCGACATCTGCTTAGCAGATCCTGACCGTGACGAAATTGTTGATATGGAGAACTTTATTCAGGAAGTTGTTAAAAAAGTAAAGGTTCCTTTAGTTATAGATTCAACTGATGACAAAGTTCTAGAAAAGGCACTTAGTTATTCTCAAGGTAAAGCCATTATAAACTCCATTAATCTTGAAGATGGCGAAGAAAAATTCGAATCAGTTTCCAAACTCGTTCACCAATATGGCGCTGCAATTGTTGTTGGGACCATTGACGAAAAAGGAATGGGTGTCACTGCCGAGAAAAAACTAGAGGTAGCGAAACGATCTTATGATCTCCTAGTTAACAAATATGGTGTTCCTCCTCAGGATATTATTTTTGATCCACTTGTATTCCCTGTTGGGACTGGAGATGAACAATACATTGGTTCTGCAAAAGCAACAGTTGATGGAATTCGAATGATCAAAGAGAAGATGCCTGAAACTCAAACAATATTGGGAATCAGTAATGTATCCTTCGGTCTTCCACCTGTGGGACGTGAAGTGTTGAATTCTGTATTCCTTTATCACTGTACAGTTGCTGGATTGGATTACGCGATTGTAAATACAGAAAAACTCGAACGTTTTGCAAGTATTCCACCTGAGGAAGTAAAAATGGCTGAAGATCTTCTTTTCCATACTACCGATGAAACACTAGCTGTTTTCACAGATTTTTACCGAGAAAAGAAAAAAGAAGCCAAAAGCACACTACCGGATATGACGTTAGAGGAGCGACTCGCTTACTATATCGTTGAAGGGACAAAAGAAGGATTAATCCCTGACTTAGAGATTGCTTTATCAACCTACCCTGCCCCACTAGATATCATTAATGGTCCATTAATGGATGGTATGAAGGAAGTAGGTCGCCTATTCAATGACAATCAATTGATCGTAGCAGAGGTACTTCAAAGTGCTGAAGTAATGAAAGCCTCCGTTTCCTTCTTAGAACCACATATGGAAGCAGGAGATACATCTGCATCAAAAGGAAAAGTAATCCTAGCTACTGTAAAAGGCGATGTTCATGATATCGGTAAAAACTTAGTGGATATTATCTTAAGCAATAATGGATATGATGTAGTTGATTTAGGTATAAAGGTAACCCCAACTACATTAATCGAATCAATAAAAAAGGAAAATCCCGACATTGTTGGATTATCAGGGTTACTAGTAAAGTCCGCTCAACAAATGGTCCTGACTGCTCAAGACATGAAACAAGCAGGAATTAATGTTCCAATTTTAGTTGGCGGTGCAGCTCTATCAAGAAAATTTACTGACACGAAAATTTCTAAAGAGTACGATGGTTTAGTATTGTACGCTAAGGATGCGATGAATGGGTTAAGTCTAGCTAACCAGCTCCAAGATGAAGAAGAGCTGAAAAAGCTGGAGATTGAGCATGCAGAAAAACAAGAGCGTTTAGCTAGTACAAGCACCGACTCAAGAACTTCAACAGCTTCAGCTACAGCCGTTAAGGTTCGCTCAAAAACAAAACAAGACTTTATCGTTCAAGCTCCAAAGGACCTTAAAAGACATATTTTACGACAATACTCTCTTGCCCATATTGAGCCATATATTAATGAACAAATGCTTATTGGTCATCATTTAGGGGTAAAAGGAACGATTGAAAAGCTTTTAGCAGCTCAAGATGAAAAAGCGTGGAAAGTAAAAAATGTTGTTGATGAGCTAAAGACAGATGCAAAACAAAAGGGTTGGATTAAACCCCAAGCAGTTTATCAGTTTTATCCTGCTCAATCAAAAGATGAGAGTATCTTTATCTATAATCCTGAAAATCATTCAGAAATTATTGAAACCTTTACGTTCCCTCGTCAGGAAACAGAACCATTTTTGTGCTTAGCAGATTATGTTAAATCTGTTGACTCTGGTGAAATGGATTATGTTGGTTTCTTTGCAGTAACTGCAGGCACAGGGATTCGTCAGGTCGCTGAAGAATTAAAACAGGCTGGAAAGTTTTTGGAAAACCATGCTCTTCAAGCTTTAGCTCTAGAGACTGCTGAAGGATTTGCAGAATTCATTCATCGCCTCATGCGTGACCAGTGGGGATTCCCAGATCCGGTTAGCATGACGATGAAGGATCGATTCTCGGCTAAATATACTGGTCAACGCTTCTCCTTTGGATACCCAGCTTGTCCAGATCTTGAAGATCAAACAAGACTATTCTCGCTTCTGAAGCCTGAGGAAATAGGCATTCAATTAACAGAAGGTTTTATGATGGAGCCTGAAGCTTCTGTTACAGCAATGGTATTTTCACATCCAGAAGCCCGTTACTTCAATGTTTTAAGATAATTGCTAGAAAGTGTTTAGCCTAACAAGCTAAACACTTTTTTGTGTTTTTTTCCCTATTTTTCTACTAAAATAAAAGTAATGACTAATAGAATAGGTGATTCAATGGATTTTTCAATTACTCCTTTAGGTGATGCTGCACTAATGATTGAATTCCAAGCGACTGGGTTAAGTGATAGAGCAAATGAATTCGTCCACTCTGCGTATCATTTACTCTCAAAACGGTCAGTACCAGGAATGATCGCTTTGGTTCCTGCGTATACAACCTTAACGCTTCACTATGAACCTTCTTCCATAAAATCGGATTATCCATATCAGCACATGAAAATGATCATCCAAGAATTATTGCGAAAAAGTTTAAAAACGGACACTAGACATGGAAATTGTTTTCTTATCCCAGTATGCTATGAGCCTCCTTTTTCTTTGGATTTAACAGAGGTTGCTCAAGTTCACCACCTAACCATGGAAGAAGTAATTCATTTTCATACAAAGCAAATTTATCAAGTTAGCTTTATCGGCTTTTCACCAGGCTTTCCTTTTTTAAGTGGACTGCCTAAATCAATCGCTACCCCTAGAAAAGAAAATCCTAGAACACTTGTGAAAGCTGGCTCTGTTGGTATTGCAGGTGAACAAACGGGAATCTACCCTACCGATAGTCCTGGTGGCTGGCAAATTATCGGTCAAACACCGATTCGTATTTATTATCCCGAAAAGAAGGAGCCCACACTTTTTGCGCCAAGCGATACGATCCGTTTTTACCCGATAACAGCTAAACAGTATTACCAACTGGAGGAATCTCATGAGTATAACTGTCCTTAAGCCTGGTCTCCTCACAACCATACAAGATCTAGGTCGTACCCACTATCAAGCCAAGGGGATTGGCACTTCAGGTGCGCTAGATCTTCACTCTCATCGGCTTGCTAATTGGCTTGTGGGAAATGAAGATAACGAAGCAACGATTGAAATCACCCTTATTGGCCCTACTCTACTGTTCCAATGTTCAGCAGTCATTTCGATATGTGGAGCAGATCTTTCCCCTACAATAAATGGTATTAAAATAGACATCGGAAGAACGCTCCAGGTTTTAAAGGGAGATGTTCTCTCATTTTCTGCCATTCGTAACGGTAGTCGGGCGTATCTTGCTGTAAGTGGAGGTATCCATACTCCTTCCAAATTTGGGAGTAGAAGTACTGATATCAGGTCACAAATTGGTGGCCACTATGGGAGGCCCTTACAAGCTAAAGATCAATTATTGATCTCATCAAGTTATTTATTACATCGTATACAATGGAAGCTCTCCCCTGAATTACATAGCCATGTGACGGAAAATAGAAAAGTACGATTTACAAAAGGAAAGCAATACGGTCTCTTTACAAACAGTAGCCATCAAGCGTTTTTCACTTCAGACTTTCAAATTAATAAAGATTCAAATCGAATGGGAATCCGACTAAATGGAAATCCCCTTCAATTACAAACAAAACAGGAGCTTGTTACTGAGGGAGTGGCACATGGTTCTGTTCAAGTTCCTCCAAATGGACAGCCCATCATCCTTCTATCAGATAGACAAACAACTGGAGGGTATCCGAAAATAGCACAAATCGCATCCGTAGACCTCCCCTATCTAGCACAAAAAAAACCAGGAGAAATGGTAAATTTTGAAGAAATCACCTTACAAGAATCTCAAAAATTATATGGTAGGATGAATCATCTTATGCGGGTGCAAAAGGCAATCATTAAATTAGGATTAAAAGGAGTGATTCAACATGGAGGTTGATCTGAATTGTGATTTAGGCGAAAGCTTTGGTGTTTATAAGCTTGGAAATGACCAAGAAATGATGAAATATATCACTTCGGCTAACATCGCATGTGGTTTTCATGCAGGCGACCCGATTACAATGAGAGAAGCTGTTTTAATGGCCTTATCCAACGGGGTATCTATAGGCGCGCACCCTGGTTTAGCTGATTTAAGAGGGTTTGGTCGGAGAAATATACACATCTCTCCTAAAGATGCCTATCATGATGTTATATATCAAATCGGAGCATTAGAAGCATTTGTCAAATCAGAGGGTGGACTATTACGACATGTAAAACCTCATGGAGCTTTATATAATTTATGTGCTGAGGATGAGGCACTCTCTGAGGCTGTTGCAGAAGCTGTTTATCGAGTGGATCCTAATTTATATTTATATGGGTTAAGCGGAAGTAAATTAATTGAAGCAGGCAGGAAACTTGGTCTAAAAACCGTAAATGAGGTGTTTGCGGACCGAGCTTATATGGAAAACGGGACACTTGCACCAAGACATATGGAAGGTGCCGTCATTAGCGACGAAAATACTTCCATCCACCAAGTACTTCAGCTAGTTCTTGAAAAGCGGGTAAAAACTATAATGGGAAGTGAAATCCCATTACAAGCAGACTCTATTTGCTTACATGGTGATGGGAATAAAGCCGTTGAAATGGCAAAATTAATTTCTTCCACACTTAAGAACAAAGGAGTAATTTTAAAACCATCCTTATAACAAAGAAAGAAGCGCCATTTATTGCTGCGCTTCTTTTACTCTGTTAGTGATTCCTTCAGGAGAAGCATTTCTTCCTCCGTTTTCGCGATCTTCAACAACTGTCTATCCAATCTTTTCGATATATTATCAAAGTTTTTTTGATAACTAGCCTGCATTTTTGAAAAAGTATCCTCTATGACGACGGTCACTTTTTCATAGGGATGTTCCTCAATCTTCTGTAATAATTCCTTGATATCACCTATATCAATTTGATTAACAGCTACACGATGCTCAATGCTGTTCACTTTCTCAAGCGTTGCAAGTCTTGATTCAATAGAATCTAATTTTGAGTTTACATTTATATTGATTTCATTTAAGAGCCGCACTAATTGCGTCATCTCACTCATGTTCAAAACCCCTCAATGTTTTTTCTAATTGTATCATTTACAACATAAGAAAGGTGTTACAGAACTTCGTTATTTTCGTGTCAAAAAAACAAACGTTTCAATTTCTTGGTTGACTACATATAGTCATTTTTAGTGTTTCGGGTACTTTCCCACAACGTGAATGGCTGAAATAATTTTTTTATTAATCCATTTTCGATTATCTATTGTGTTAAGTGTTTCATAAACCATTTTTCTACCTTCTTCTGTTGTTACATAGTGACTAGGAAGGCTGTTTAAACTAAGTGCGATGATGTCATTTCGACATTTGTCACATTTACAAAATATTTGATACTCAGGTCCAACCATACACATGGTAACTAAGGCGATTACTATTTCTTCCATAACATTAACGTAATTTTTCATTCGTCCACTCCGCCTTATTAGATAAAAATTGCCAAATTGAATATATTTCGATACTCTATAGATACCTATTGTAACAGGAGATTCCTATGATTCGTATGATTGGCATTACAAAAGATTTTACCATAAAAGACATTAGTTTCCGTCATTTTAATCCCAATGAATGGATTTGGTATTGGATTGATTTCAATCAGCCAAGTGAGGAAGAAACGATTTATTTACAGGATCCTTTGCAATTTCATCCCCTCGCTATAGAAGATTGCATTAATAAGCTTCAACGTCCTAAACTGGACTATTATGATCAGCACACCTTTTACGTTACACATCGCTTAGGTGAAAGGAGCTTGGAAAAGGAAGAAATTAATTTTTTTGTTGAAAAACAATTTATTGTCACCTATCACCATTTACCGTCCCCAGAAATAGATCAAGTATGGGAGCGTTTAATTCATTCCCGCAAGATCAAAGACTGGAATCCATACTTAGTGTTCTACTACGTACTCGATAAGATTGTTGACAATTATTTCCCGTTTTTATATGAAATCGAAGATACTTTAAATGAAATAGAAGACAATTCGAATCATTTATCAATGGAAAAATTGCTTGATCAATTGTTTGAGACGAGACACCATTTATTAAGCCTGCGACATACGATTATTCCTATGAGAGACCTTCTCTACCGAATGTTAAACTCGCACCGACTAGAAACCATTCAAGGAAAAAAAGAGTATTTTGCTGATATATATGACCACCTGCTGAAATTATCTGAAATGATTGATGCAAACCGCGAAATCACTGCTGATATACGCGATAGTTATATTTCATATAACTCCCACCAAACCAATCGAGTGATGAAGGTCCTTACAGTTATTACAACCATTTTTATGCCACTTACCTTTATAGCAGGTATTTATGGAATGAATTTTGAGCACATGCCAGAACTCAGGTGGAAATATGGATACTTTCTTATACTTCTCATTATGCTTATCATTGGGGGAGGTATGTATATTTGGTTTAAAAAGAAGGGTTGGTTTCGATAAATGTAATAAATCCCCAGCTGCAACTGGGGATTTACTATTAGATGATTTTTTTTTCATTTATATCGTATTTTTCTTTTAACCACGGTGGAGCCGTTTTGACTAGTCTTTGTAAGATGAAAGTTGTAAATAATAAATCATCCGTAAACCCAAAAATGGCAAATATATCTGGTATCACATCAATTGGCAATAAGAGATAACCAATTATAAGAGCTATTGGCCAAGCCTTATGTTTTGGTGATACGTCTCGTGCAAAATAAAACTCTCTTATGAAGGGTAAGAATCTCCAAAATTTAACGACAAATGCTACTCTTCTCCAGGCTTTTTTCATGCTCGATTCCCCTTCCTTAACCTTTTACTGGATATGGATTAGATCTTGATCCTCACTCTTAACCCCTGCATCAAATATCATCTTGGTTTTAAATCGATACTTGATCGTTGATGACGATTTTTCAAGTTTATCTGGCAAGGTAAATCGAAAATTTAATTGATTTTGTTCTTGTGATTCAATCATTTGTGTAGTGTAGATCGTTGAGCTTTCAATGATTACTTCTTGATTTTCCTCTTCATTTTTCATTACTAAATCACATTCAATTCTTTTTAACTGCTGCTCAATCGTTCCTCCTTGAATATGAAAATGTCCTGTGACACACTCCCCTGGTTGAAATTTAGTATGATCTAGCTTTAAGTCTATCGTAGCTGATCCAATTCCTAATAATGACATATACTTTCTCAAAATCATGTTTTCCCAATCCCCTCAATATTTTTTATTTACCCTTATCCTTATCCTATTATCAATAAAATAAAAATGGTCCTTACCTTGGAGGTAAAGACCATAAATAAAGACCTTTACCAAATGGTAAAGGTCTTGCTAACAACAAGTAATGAGTGTTGCCAACAAAGCCGAGAGTTTCCTCTGAAGTGACGACTTTGCTGTAAAAGCTACTCCCCTTTAGGAGATATTATAAAATTTATATACTAATTTTATGTTATTTTCCTTAAATTTGTCAATCTTTTTATAATGGAATTTCTAAAACAATCTTTGTCCCTTTACCAGGAGAGGAATGAATATGGACTTCCCCTTTAACCGCTCGAGCACGTTCCTCCATACTAAATAGTCCTACTCCCCTTGTAATGTTTAAGGGATCGAACCCTTGACCATTATCTTCAATGATCACACGAACCTCTTGATCCATCTCTCGAATAATAATCGAAACTTGCTCCGCATTTGCATATTTTTGAATATTAATTAATGCTTCCTGAAGAATACGATAAATAGTAATTTCCTTGTTTGATGAAAGCCGCTGTTGTAAAAAGCAATCAAATTGAACATCAATCTGATAATTCTCTGAAAAACGAGTTAAATATGAACGGATCGCAGGTAAAAGACCAAGATCATCTAGGACAGACGGCCTTAATTCCTGGGATATTTTTCTGACTTCTTCAATTAGTTCCGTAGCTTCTTTTTGGAGCATATCAAGTAAGGGATGCATTAGTTGCGATTGTAAAATATTAATTGAAATTAAATGACTATACAGATTTTGCCCGATCCCATCATGAAGATTTCTTGAGAGCCTTTTTCTTTCATCTTCTTGTACCTCGATGATTTTTGTCATCATATTTTGTAGCTCTTCTTCTACTTTTTTTCTTTCTGTGACCTCATGACGAATCGCTAAATACTGATACGGTTTTCCATTTGAATCCAAAAACGGAACAATGGTCGTGTCTACCCAATAATATGTACCATCTTTTGCACGATTTTTTATTTCTCCATTCCATACTTGACCAGATGATATGGTCATCCATAGGTCTTTGAAGAATGACTTTGGATGAAAGCTTGAATTAATAATTCGATGATCCGATCCGATCAGTTCTTCCCTTGAGTACTTAGAGATTTGAGAGAACTTATCATTTACATACGTAATGTGACCTTTAGCATCTGTAATTGCTACAATAGATGAGGCATCTAGGGCAAATTTGAAATCCTTTAATTCTTGAACAGATTTTTGTAATTCTTCAGATAGTTCGTTAAGAGGATTAGGTGAGTGATGATTTACGTTGATGATCCTCGATTGATCCTTCAACTCTATAGCCTCCCTCTAAAATTCTTTTACATTTTTTCCAATGATAGAAATTTTTTAATATCAGCTGCAGCCTTCTCAACTAACTTTTTTTCATCGTCACTGATACAAGTTTCTGATCTAAACCCCACCAGCAACACACCTTTAGGTATGCCATTGATGAGTATAGGTACAGCGTACGCATAAAGCAGTTTTTCCGCTAACAGAATGGGATACTCTAAAGCTTTTCCTAGAATATTCTGAGGAAAATACTTAATCTCCATTGGTCTTCCGGTAGATATCACTCTACCGGCAATTCCTTTTCCATACCGTAGGGTGATTCTTTCATATTTATCATTACTATTCCCGGAAGCAATTTTCCAGCCAATATTAGGTCCTTTGCTCTCTTGAAAGGCTAGACCGACAAAGTCACATTCAATCGTTCCTTGAAGCTGTTCACAAGCCTGTTTCATGTATGTCTGATTGTATAAGTTATCCATAACCATTGAATACATCCTTTACATGCCATAGCCGAGCAAGCCCTTTTTAAGTGCAAATGCAACTAGCTCAGGTCTAGTTTTCATTTGAAGCTTCTCCATAAGATTTCCCTTATGTGTTTCAACTGTTTTAACAGAAATGACCAGCTTTTCTGCAATTTCTTTATTCGCATAACCTTTTGCAATTAAAGTTAGAACTTCTCTTTCTCTATCAGATAGAAGACTAAAAGTATCTTGATTTCCTTGTTTTACGCTGTCAATATACTCTTCCATTAGCCTTTTCGTGGCAGATGGATGAAGGTAAGCATCACCTTTTGCAACCATTTTTATGGCACCTAACAATTCATCATGTGGTGCACTTTTCAAAATACATCCTGAAGCACCCGCTTGAATCGCCCGAAATAAATACTCTTCATCATCATGCATCGTTAAAATAAGGATTTGTACGTTTGGCATCAGCTTTTTTAGCTCTGATGTAGCTGATAAGCCATCCTTGCCGTGTGGCATGCTTAAGTCCATTACGACTACATCTGGCTTTAGCTCTTGGGCTAACTGAATACCTTCGTTCCCCTCTGAAGCCTCCCCTACCACTTCCATCTCTGGATGGTTACTTAATAACATTTTTAATCCCATTCTCACGACAGCATGATCATCACATAATATAATTTTTATCAAGGTAAGCCCCCCCATGACCTTCTAAAAAGGAACATAATCCTTATATCCTTTTATTATAGCGGTAAAAGAACATCAATTGTAGTCCCTACCCCTATTTCAGAAGTTATCACGCATTGGCCCCCAATTAAATTCATACGCTCTTTCATAGCAGCCAATCCACTAGAACGCTGAATTTCATTTTCAACGCTAAACCCTTTCCCATTGTCCTTAATTGTCATGGTTAATTTGTTATCACCAAATGAGAAGTTTAACTGCACAAAATGAGTGTCCGCATATTTTGCTACATTCCCTAATGCCTCTTGACATACTCGAAAAAGGGTTATTTTTTGCGGTTCTGCTAATTTCGGTTCCTGTCCCTCAATATCGAGATCGACTAATATTCCGTATGTCGACGTAAACATCCGTAAATAGCTTTTCATTGCTGGTACTAACCCAAGTGTTGTTAACGTAGGAGGATGAAGCTCTACTGACAAAAGCCGGATTTCCTGAATCGTCTTTTCAAGTAATTGACTCATTTCATTCACATATGATTTCATATTTGAACCGTTTATGGCCTGTTCTATAAATTGGAGCCCAGTATACATACTATAGAGGGTTTGCCCAACACCTTCATGAAGCTCAAGTGCGATACGTTTAATTTCTTCTTCTTGTGATTGGATGATGTATGAGCTAATTTGATTTTTAGTCGGTGAATTTTTCATTAGGAACCTCCCCCTAACCATAAATATAGATAGACACATACCCCATCATTAAATGAAAACAAATGATGGGGCATATGCCTTGTTTATGCTACATTTTTGGAATGTCTTGTGCTTACAGTAGAACGTTGATAGTAGAACCAGTTTAATACAATGGAAATCACATAGAACGCGATAAAGAAATAAAAGGCATTCACTGGTGTTCCAAACTGATTAACTGACCAACCAAAAAGCTTCGGTATAAAGAATGAACCATATGCTGCAAATGCAGCGGTGAATCCTAGGACTGGAGCTGCTTCTTTTACAGGGAAGATATCTGGAATCATCTGGAATGTCGAACCAGATCCTAAACCTGCCGCAATAAATAGAACTAGGAATGATGCAAGGAATCCTGTAAACATTTTGTCATTTGTAAAATAGATAACTCCTGCTGCTCCTATTGCCATAACTACAAGAACCCAGGCAGTGACAAGAGCCCCACCTAATTTATCGGAAATCCATCCACCAATAGGTCTTGCTGCTGCTGCTAAAAATGCTCCTAGGAAGGCAAGACCAACATGTTCAGGGAATTGAGATTTTAGTAGTAAAGGAAATGCTGCTGAATACCCAATAAAGGAACCGAAAGTAGCAACATATAAAACAGTCATAATCCAAGTGTGCTTACGTTTAACGATAATAAATTGGTCCTTCACTGATTGAGTCGCTGTTGGAATATTATCCATTCCAAACCAAGCTGCGACCGTCAAAATTGCAATCGGAATAACCCAAATGAAAGCTGCATTTTGAATCCAAACACTTTCGCCTGTTGGCAATGTTTGACTTCCGCCAATCAAAGCAAATGTTCCAGATGCAATGATGAGAGGAGTCACGAATTGAACAACCGATACACCCATATTTCCTAGTCCACCGTTAATACCAAGTGCTGTTCCTTTTTCTTTTTTCGGAAAGAAGAAACTCATATTAGCTGAAGAAGAAGAGAAGTTACCTCCACCAAGTCCACATAAAGCAGCAAGGATGAGCATAGTGGTATATGGTGTGTCAGGGTTTTGTACAGCAAAACCAATCCCAACTGCCGGGATAGCTAAAATAGCTGTAGAAAATACGGTCCAGTTTCTTCCCCCAAATTTTCCGACTGCAAAAGTATACACAAATCTAAGTGTTGCCCCAACAAGTCCTGGCATTGCAGCAAGTGTAAACAGCTGTTCAGGGGTAAAATTAAATCCTACATCATTTAAGCGTACTGCAACAACCGACCATATTTGCCATACAACGAACGCCATCATTAGAGATGGAACGGAGATTAATAAATTTCTTTTGGCATGTCTTTTCCCTTCTTTTTGCCAAAACTGTTCATCTTCTGGATTCCAATGAGTGATTCTTCCTTTACTCATGTTAATCAACCTTTCTAATTACATAATATAGTTTACTAGTTTCATCAAACGCTACCCATTCCTTTTCACTAACCGTTACTTGAGAAGATCCAGGTATAGCAAAGAAATTTCTGTCGTCAAAATAGATTCTCACATGTGTTTCGTCAGGACATAATCCAACTTTTACTAATGACTTTTTTATAAACGGTGCGGCCTGCTCTTCCCCAGAATAGTCCTGAATAGAAAGCTCAACTATTTGATTGACATAGATTTTTAGATCCTCAAGATTAATGCCCTGCACAGCTACTGCCACATCCTTTCCCATTAGGGTAAACAAACATCTTATAACCTTGGAGATAAGACCAGAAGTCAACTTGTGCGTGTATCTCAATATGTTCAATAACTTCTTCCTCTGACTGAAAACGAGTCATTCCTTTTATCTCTGCAACAACTACATCTGCACCTTCAGTTACTTTTTCATCAAGATACCAATTCACACGCATTCCTTTAAACAAATCAGTTAATAACTGATCAATGAGATTAGAGAATTCTCCAACATGCTCTCTTACAAAACAGAAGTCTAAGTAGGTTTCAGAATTCATTGTCAATCACGCCTTCTTTTGATCTTGTTTGTAAATTAGAAATGCTATAGGGAATAATATAAGATTTAAGACACAATAAATGATTGCCGTTACATAGTTTTCAAAGTAATACTGGTGCACCATTTTTTGTGTAAATACGATATTTAACATAAGAATGACTAACAGGGCAGCAAAATTGAAATTACACTTCATAACGTTTCACCTTCACTGCATATACTGCGTCTTTCTCTACTATTACTTCAATTTCAGGTAATGGTCTACGAGGAGGTCCGGCGGTTGGTGCGCCTGTTTCAACATCAAATTTTCCATGATGGCAAGGACAAAGCATCTCCCCTTTTTCCTTTTCCCAAAATACTGGACAGCGAAGGTGAGTACATGCATTTTGATAAGCAACATATTTTGTTTCAGATAACCGAATTAATATCGCATCGTCATGTTCACCAGGGAACTTAAAATCAACGGAATGGCCAACAGGAATACTTTTTATATCAACAATCTTTTTGTGCGGATATTCCTTGTTTCCTAGTCCCATTAATTCCTTAGCTGCAACCCCACCCCAAGGGAGAGATGATACGGCAAATACACCAGCTGCCCCTACTAATGTCTTCATAAATCCTCGACGGTCTAGCTTTCTCTCATTGTTCCGATTGATATTGTGGGTATAATTATCTTCATTAAAGGGGATTTTATTATTTTTATGTGTCATGATAATCCCTCCTAAAATAACTTTGTTACTCCCTGTAAAATACCAGGGAGATTCACTCGTACATTTGTTTCGCCTTCAAGATATGGCATACTTGTCACCCATTTACCATTATCTAAATTGAACTGCTTTTGCTTTGCTTCGATCTCATCATCCGTTAGCCACTGCAATGTATTTGATGGACAAACACTTGCACACATGGGAGGTATTCCATCCTTTGTCCGGTCAATACACAAATCGCATTTGTACATAAGATTTTGTTCCGTATCAAATTTTGGAATTCCATATGGACAAGCGATCGTACAGTTTTGACAGCCAATACATTTTTCTACCAATGCAGACAATACCGCTCCCGTTTCATGGATTTGGATCGCCTGAGCAGGACAGCTTCTTGCACATGCCGGATTTACACAGTGAAGGCACATGAGAGGCATCGTCTGACGGTTTACAAGAGGATTCACATCATATACATAGTTTCTGTTTTTCTCTTCATGTCCTCCGCACTGCGTACACGCAGCCAAACAAGAGCGGCAGCCGATACAGTTTTCTAATTCAAGATAGAGCCTCTTCTTCATTTATTGCACCTTCTTTATTTCTAGTTTTTCAATTTGCGCTGCACATGCCTTAAACTCTGGCATTCTTGACATCGGATCAAGTGCTGCAATGGTGAGGAGATTAATAGATTGATCGTGACCAAAGTGATATGGTACGAACACCGTATCTTTTCGAATCGCTTCGGTTATTTTCACTTTATAATCAGCTGTTCCACGACGAGTGAACAGTCGAACCACCTCTTCATGCTGAATGTCATATTTAGAGGCGGTATCCGGATGCACCTCAACATAAGGTTCCGGACACATATCACGTAAAAATTGAATTCGTCTCGTTTGATTTCCGGATAGGTAATGGTACACCACACGCCCGGTTGTTAAACGTAATGGATATTCTTCACATGGCTCTTCTGCTGGTGGTCTGTATGGAAGTGCACAAATTTTAGCTTTTCCATCTGGATGATAAAACTTTTTGTCTAAGAACATATGTGGTGTTCCTTTATCAGCTTCATCTTTACAAGGCCAAAACACTCCATCTTGCTTCTCGATCTTATCCCACGTTGCTCCATAATAGTCTGCGTAACCACCTTTAGAGGCTAAGCGGAATTCGTCTCCGACATCTTTTGCTGTTTTTAAATGTCTGAAGTATTGCCCTCTTCCAAGTCTTTCAGCAAGATCCACTTGAATTTCCCAGTCTGGTTTAGATTCGCCAACAGGCTCTTGGGCTTTATTAATTTTAATGATTCGACCTTCGATATTGGTGACAGTTCCCTCATCCTCAGACCAAGTCGTTGTTGGAAGAATAACATCGGCAAATTCGGCTGATTCAGAAAGGTAAAAATCTGCAACAACCATAAAATCCAGATTTTTCAAAGCGTTTCGTACATAGTTAAGATTAGGAGCACTAACTGCTGGGTTTGAGCATAGTAAGTAAAGACCTCTAATCGTTTTGTCTGTCATTAGCTCAAACATCTCGTAAGCTGATACACCAGCTTGCGGCATCTCTTCCGGCTTGATACCCCATACTTTACTTACTTCTCGAACATGTTCAGGATTGGCAATTTTTCGATAACCAGGAAGGGCATCAGCCTTTTGCCCGTGCTCACGTCCTCCTTGCCCATTACCTTGACCAGTAAAAGTGGCTACGCCTGATTTTGGACGACCAATTTTGCCTGTTACGAGAGCTAAATTGGTATACGCAGAAACATTGTCAACACCTTTATGCTGTTGCTCAATTCCACGAGCAAACATAACTACAGCATTTGGGGCTTTTCCATATATCTCAGCTGCTCTAATAATCTTCTCAGGAGCAACACCTGTAAGTTCGCTTGTATATTCTGGAGTAAACTGTTTCACTACTTCCTTTGTCTCTTCAAATCCATTTGTGTGATTGTTCACAAAATGTTCATCAATATGGCCCATTTCGATTAATTGATAGAGAATTCCATTTGCTAGAGCAAGGTCTGTACCTGGACGAAGATCCAAATGAAGATCCGCTCTTCTTGCAATTGGTGTTTCACGTGGGTCAACCACAATGATGTATCCTCCTCTTTCTTGTACATTCCAAATGCGGAACATAGAGGTTGGATGACATTCAGCTGTATTACTCCCAGCTATAAGCAAGCAATCTGTTTCATGTATATCTGTCCAAGGAATCGTAGATCCTCTATCGACACCTAGTGATCTCATAAATCCACCAGCTGCACTTGACATACAGAAGCGGCCATTATAATCAATATATCTTGTGCCTAGAGCGACACGAGCAAACTTTCCAGTTAAATAGCATTTCTCATTTGTCATTGAAACACCGCTGAAAACTGAAAGACTATCTTTTCCATAATCCTTCTGTAATTCTTGAAATTTCTTTACGATTAAATTGTATGCTTCTTCCCAACTTGCCTCACGGAAACCATCTTTTGTTCCTTTTAATGCTTGATTATCACGAATCAGCGGCCTTAAAATACGATCATCATGATTCGTTTGCTGGTAAGCTGTCACACCTTTCGGGCACATTTTCCCAACTGTTACGGGCCATTCATAACGAGGCTCTACGCCAATAATTTTATTTGTTTTTGTATTCACTCGTAAATTCATCCCACATTGCATCCCGCAATAACTACAGTGAGTTTTCACTAGTTTTTCATTTGGATGATGTAAGTTCTTTACTTCTTTAAAAAATTTATCCCTTTGCATTCTGGTTTGCCTCCTTAACTTTCACTTCATGTGTAGGGAAGCCAGAGAACTGAGCAATACGGTACTTTCTCCGACATGGAAGACATAATTCCGCAAGATGAAAGTCTTCCTTTTTAAATTCCATATGGTTCACGCCTAATACATGAACGACATCATTTGATTGTTCTGTTGATACAAATCCTTCACCACAAACCTTACAATGCTTCATTGACTGCTCAGCATAATGCTCGCGGTAGTTTCTAGCAAAGATACTTACTGGGCGGAAAGGAATATGTGCTAATTTTCCAAATGGTAAATATATTAAAGTAACAATTACGGAATATTGATGAATTAATGACATGACCGAATGTCCCCAGCCGTGTAAAAACATATTGATAAACGTCAATGCAATACCTGTGATACTAACAAAAAGTAGTAAATATAATGGCAAAAAGTCGTAAACAACTGTTTGTTCTGCACGTGCTTGCATGTTTTTCAAGCGTCTGTAAATAATCATGCAAACACCTGTGATTACCATAACTGCAGATATATTTAAAGCGTTATAGAAAAGATATCCTAAAGCACCGTCTGCTTTAATTGTCATGATGTCAATTCCCATTCCAACAACCGTATAATATCCATTCTCTTCCATCGTAAAGTACATCCAGCCAAACACTAATGGGAAGGTAACGAATGCTGCGATTACACAACCCCAACCCATTAAAATATGTTGAGTCCAACGATAGATCCCACGATTCCAAATAAAACGATAGGTGACTAGGTGCTCCGTAGTCGTCTTAGGGGTTGACTTCCGAAACAAAAGTTTTAATCCTTTTTTAACGAAGATTTTTGTTGGTGGTCGCTCTCCCCAAGCGATAAATCGATAAAAGAATCCTCCTAAAAAAACAATCGTACCAACCATGTATCCGTATAAATTCAAGTCGATATGAGTAAACATTCTCGTTCCAATAAATGATAAAATTGCTAGTCCGCATACACTTAAAAACATAGATTTGGCAAACTTAGAAGCAAACGCACGATCGATTGAATGTGTTGCTTTTTTATTTGCTGAAAGTACTCCTTGCATTATTAAGCTCCTCCTTGAAAAATCACCATTTAAGTTATTCTTATTTTATGTCTTGATCTCAATTGAACGTATCGGGGGATTTCCTTACCCACCTCGGAAAATTCCCTTAGAGGGCTATTTTTCGGCATTCATAAGGTACTTCGGACCTTATAAACGTTGATATATCAACGTTTATTGATTTGTGGCGATTTTGTAACAGTTGATGTCATAATCGTTTTTTTCACAAAAAAAACCACTTTTCTATTACAGAAAAGTGGTTTATCCCCTATTTAACTCGGTATCAATCATGTGATCTAATCTTTCTAAACTCTTTCTTGCCCTTTCATTTGAAATGGTTCGATAATGATGTAATCCCCCTTCTTCCTCATCCATTTCATCCGCCTTTTTTACAATTTCTTGTAAGGGAGTTCTAATGATTGTATTTGTTGGTAGAAACGAATCGGTATGAAATAAAATGGCATGAGAAATGACCTTTGCTGACGCGGGGTTTTCACCGAGGCGAATTAATAATTTATGAGCGCGTTCAGCCCCTTTTATAGGATGAATATCGTATTTTTTATACATTTCATAATCCCACTTCCCATTTTTATACCAAGTGAAGTGTCCAATATCATGCAGCAACCCAGCTTTTGCTGCTAAATCAACAGGTACTGAGTGTTTCTTTGCCAAGTGAAAGGAATGATAAGCGACAGCAATCGCATGGGAAATGCCTGATCTAGTCAAATATTTTTGTGCAATATGATGGTCAAAAATCGCTTTTAATTCAACGTCACGCAATTGTTGTCCCCTCCTTTTTACTCAGGTAAATTGCCAACATAAATGATATAGGCCAAAAAAACGATAATAAATGCAGCTAGGCCCACGGTAACAACACTTCTTATCGCCCCTTTCCAATTAGTAACACCTGAAAAACCAATGATGCCAACGAAAAATACAATCATTGTAAAATAATAAATCATTTTTAACGGATGAATTCCAACCCACTGGATAAAGTAAGAAGTAAGTATATTAGTAGAGAGAACAAATACGAGTCCACAAGAAAGTAATACCATGAAAAATGACCACGTATTCAGTATCTTTCCCATATTTTTCTCCTCCTTATTCTATTCTTACTATTAAATATATACAGAAAGAGAAGGAGTTATTTCATATTGTCTTAATATTCCGTATATTATTCCACAAACTTTGCTGTAATCCTTCTTATCCAGCAATATCTTTTCACAATATTCTAAACTAAAAGGAAAAACTGCTGACTCGATTAGCAAGCAAGCAGTTTTTGAGACGTCCGTTCATTTATATCAATACCGTTTAAACTGGCTAACGAATCTTTTACTTAACAGTCTAGGCATTGGTGGTAATGCAACGACCGATAACTTTCCATTAAGCACTTCAGTGACTCCTTTTTCATGAACCGCATAAAAACCACTTTCCACCAACGTTTCTAGATCGTTTTCACTGCCCCTTAATATCCTTTTCTTCATGCCTGATTGGTACCATTCTACATAGTATTCAAAGTAATCAGGAAACCTAGCTTGCTTGGAGCTGACCATATTTATGGTGGATATAGTAGCAGCATGGGCAATTTGTGAGGCAAGTTTCCCAGGAGAAAGTTTTAAGTCCTCGTTCACAACGTAATATTGCACGACCTCATTATTCACCGATTCCCCTCCCTTACAGCAACAAATTCAACTTTTTCTTCTATGTATACTCATAAAAAATACATTCTATGCGAAAACCGTTGCTTACTCGGCCACCAAACTTGTCCATAAAAAGAAAAGCACTCCTTTTAGAAGTGCTGCGGCTTATCCTTGATGAACAAATGCATCAAAGCCTTCTCTTTCTGCCCTACTTGCTAACTCTTTAGCTCTACTTCTATCAGCAAATGCTCCAATTTGGACTTTGAATAACCCATCCACTTCGTACACATAGGTCTCGAACCCTTTCGATATAGCTCTTTCGGCTAGCCTTTCAGCATTTTCTCTTGTTCGGAATGCTCCTATTTGGACACGATATTCGCCTTGTCCGGGAGATGGAGCTGGTGTCGTTTTTCTTCTTAAATTAAACGCCCTAGCCAGCCCGTTTGTATGCCCCCTTGCCAAGCTTGTAATAAAAGATGGACTTCGTAACTTTTCTGCTTCTGAAGTATTATCAATAAACCCATTTTCTGTGAGGACCGCATCCATTTTGGTTTCCCTTAGCACATGAAAATCAGCTTGCTTTTGTCCTCTATTCGAGAAGTTTACCGCTTTAAGTACTTCCTCGTGAATGGCTTGACGATAGGTAGTTGTAGGAACTCCTACATTAGGGTAAACATAACTCTCAAAGCCAGTTCCCCCACCTGCATTTACGTGAATCGAAAGGTAGAAGTCAGCTCCCCAGGTGTTAGCTGCATTTGTTCGGGAAGTTAAACTCACGGTTTGGTCTCCCGTTCGACTCATCTGAACGTCAACATTTTCGTATTCATTGATAAGAAAATTACGAATGGTAGAAGCTAAACTGAGTGTTATATTTTTTTCTTGCAGTCCATTACCAGTGGCACCAGGATCTGATCCACCATGACCTGGATCCAAAAATATTTTCACCATATTATTTCTCACCTCCTTACTTCTTATATATGAGAAAACAGCAAAATAAGACAATGTTTTCACGTATTCATTGTCAAAAATTTCGATTTCGAAATAAAGTTGATGTTTTGTTAGTAATTATTAGTATTTTTCTTTACAGTTTTTTTTTCATTTCATATATTAGAATAGAGCAGTATTTTATACGCGCTTAAGAAGAATACTTAATACATAGAAGATGAAAATTTTATAAAAGGATGATTTTGTTTTGACGATTGAACTAGTCATATTAGTTGTATTAATATTATTAAATGCCTTTTTTGCCGCTTCAGAAATTGCACTCATTTCCCTAAATGATAATAAAATTAAAGTGATGGCTGATGAAGGACATAAGAAGGCTAAGATGCTCCACCAGCTATTAAGTGAACCAAGTCGTTTTTTGGCAACGATACAAATTGGTATCACATTAGCTGGGTTCCTAGCGAGTGCGTTTGCTGCTGAGAACTTTGCTAGTGACTTTACTAAACTGCTACTTGCTTTAGGGGTACCATTATCAGAAAGAATGCTTGGTACCGTCTCTGTTTTTGTCATTACGATCATTCTGTCTTACTTTACTCTCGTATTTGGAGAATTAGTTCCAAAACGTTTGGCAATGAAAAAAGCAGAAGCTATTTCGATGATAGCAGTAATTCCGCTTACCACCTTGTCAAAGATTTCTGCACCATTTGTGAAATTACTCACTGGATCAACAAACATCGTTGTTCGTCTTTTTGGTGTAGACCCACATGCGGAGGATGAGGATGCAACCGAAGAAGAAATCAAACTGATGCTAGATATCGGCAAGGAAAGAGGAACCATTCAAGAAACAGAAAGCGTAATGATCAACAATATCTTTGCCTTTGATAATACGTATGTTACTGATATTATGACTCATCGTACTAATATTGTTGGTATCCCTGCTGATGCAACCATTAAGGATGTCGTTCGCATCGTTAATGAAGAAAAGTATACGAGATTCCCTGTATACGAAGAAGATATGGATACAATTATTGGTATCTTTCATGTAAAAGACTTAATTGAATTTATGGAACATGAAGATAACCGTCCTTTTGAAATGAAAAAAATTATTCGTCCTCCATTTTATGTGATTGGTTCGATGCGTACAGATGATGTGTTTAAAGAGCTACAGAAGAATAAGACACATATGGCCATTGTACTAGATGAATATGGGGGAACTGACGGAATTGTCACCGTTGAAGACCTACTCGAGGAAATTGTGGGTAATATTTTTGATGAGTATGATGAGCATGAAGAAGAAGAAATTGAAATTGAAAAAATAAGCGACAATGAATATCACATCCTAGGAACAACCAGTTTAGATGACGTGGAGGATGTGTTAAAATTAGGTCTCCCTTTAGATCAGTATGAAACATTAAGTGGTTTTTTCATTGGGGAACTAGGTAGATTCCCTGACCAGAATGAACAGCCACTCTTCTCATTTAATGGAGTTCAATTTACCGCTATAGAGTTGGATGAACTAAGAGTATCAAAAATTCAAGTGAAGGTTCTAGAAATAGTAGAAAATTCACAGTAAAGACGTTCTTGTTGAACGTCTTTTTACGTTTTAATCTACTTCAACGAAATTATGATTGACAGATGAATTGATTTTCTAGATAATTCAACTAATGTGCAAAAGTGCAAATTTCGACATCAGGAGGAAGAATAATGGAATGGATTCAAACAATAGTTGGACAAGCAAATAATATTTTTTGGTCATATATTTTAATTGGCTTGTTACTAGGGCTTGGTTTATATTTTACCGTAAGAATGCGATTTGTCCAAATCGTAAAGATTGGAGAAATGTTTCACGTATTGAAAGATAAAAATACTGAGCTTTCTAATAATAAAGGAGTCTCTTCATTACAAGCATTTTTTATAGGCGCTGCAACAAGAATCGGCATGGGTAATATCGCTGGAGTAGCAATGGCAATAGCTGTTGGTGGTCCTGGTGCTGTTTTTTGGATGTGGCTCGTTGCGATTTTGGGAGGAGCAAGTGCTTTTGTAGAAAGTACGCTAGCCCAAATCTACAAAGTTAAAGATGGGACTGGATTTAAAGGCGGTCCAGCTTATTATATGACAAAACAACTGGGATCGGTTGGACTTAGTAAAGTATTTGCTTTTGGTATTATATTTTCTTTTGGACTAACTTTCATTGCGGTTCAAAGTAATGTGATCTCTGCATCTTTTAAAAGTTCTTTTGGTACTGATAATTTACTAGTAGGTATCGTATTAGCTATTATAACAGCTATTATTATTTTTGGTGGAGTTCAACGGGTTGCAAGATTTTCATCAGTCATTGTACCAATCATGGCTTTCTTTTATATAATATTAGCTCTGTACGTCATCATTACTAATATACAAGAATTACCTGGAGTTATCGCACTTATTTTCAAAAATGCATTTGGCATTGACCAAGCAGTTGGTGGAGGCATTGGTGCTGCTATTATGATGGGTGTGAAAAGAGGTTTATTCTCAAATGAAGCGGGTATGGGTAGTGCACCAAATGCTGCTGCAACTGCGGTCGTATCTCACCCTGCAAAACAAGGTTTTGTTCAGGCACTTGGAGTATTTTTTGATACCCTCGTAGTTTGTACCGCGACGGCGTTTATTATTTTACTTTCAGACTCCTACACCACAGGTCTCCAAGGTATTGAGTTAACGCAAGCATCTTTAGGTGAACATTTTGGAAGTTGGGCGAGTCTCTTTTTAACAATTGCGATTTTTATGTTTGCATTTTCTTCAATTATTGGGAACTACTACTATGGAGAAGCAAATATTGAATTTATTCATAAAAGTAAGGCAACTCTTCTTATTTTTCGAATTTTAGCCGTTGGGATGGTAATTTTCGGTGCTGTTGCTAGCTTACAAATTGTTTGGGACCTAGCCGACTTAGCGATGGCGATTATGGCCTTTACAAACCTTATTGCCATTGGTTTACTTGGTAATATTGCTTTTAAGACACTTGATAATTACCTTGAACAACGTAAGCAAGGTCTTGACCCTGTCTTTTTTGAAGATAGTATCCCTGGATTAAAAGGGGTCGAGAGCTGGCCTAAGCAAAAGCAAGAAACAACTGAAAAAGCTTAATCGAAAGACTGGGGATTCCCAGTCTTTTTCATTTCTTAATCCCCGCATAAGGAAATCGTGAACTTGGAATAATACTCATGGTACCTAAGTGGAAGGATGATACGATTGAAATTTACAGGACTTTTATCTATTCTCATGCTTATTCAACAACCAGCAAATCACGATGTACTTACATTGATTGATAATGATCAACCCATTATGACTGTAGATCGCGAAGAACTAGTTTTTCCTCTTCCCAATACTCCTCTTATGGACTTGCATCATCTTGACATCTTAACTGCTGAACTTTCCCAACAAGTATACATAGAACCGAAAAATGCTATTCTTGATGAACATGGAAATTTACAGCCAGAGCAGCTGGGATATCAACTTGATAAGAGAGCATTTCATACCCTATATCACTCCTATTTTTATAGTAAAGGGGCTAAAACGCTTAAAGTACCTAAAAAACCGATTTACCCAGGGGTAGATAGTGAGTTATTGTCAAGAATTCGACAACAAGCGATCGGATATTATGTCACTTATTTTAATAGCTACAATACCTCAAGAACAAACAATATACGAAAATCATCCGAGGCAATAAATAACTACGTCCTATTTCCAGGTCAGACCTTTTCGTTCAATGAGGTGGTTGGTCAACGGACAAAAGAACGCGGCTATATGCCAGCTCCCATTATTGTTCGAGGAGAGCTTTCTGAGGGGGTCGGCGGAGGCATTTGCCAAGTGTCTTCTACACTCTTTAATGCAGTGGATCGAGCAGGGTTAAAAATCGTGAAACGATATTCCCACTCCAAACGTGTCCCTTATGTTCCTCCAGGTCGGGACGCAACAGTCAGCTGGTATGGGCCCGACTTTGTGTTTATGAACAACTATAAGCATCCTATCTTAATACGTTCAAAAGTGAGAGGGGGTTCCGTATCCATTCTTTTGTATACATCAGACGATGTGAATGTTGAACATAATCAAGTTCCAAGCATGTATCAATAATAAAACAAGGCTGTCCGATGAATGGGAGGATCCCACCCACTGGACAGCCACTTTTAATATAGATGAAAATACTTTGATCGAATGGAATCAGACAACAGTTCGGATACCGGGACGACTTTTATATGCTTCTGCTTAAATTCAGGCATTGACTCAGTAACACCTAACGAGCATACCTTTCCTGATGTACCAACATGTCCAATGGCAACAGCGGTTCCCCTGCTCTCCGCAATCCTTGCAAGAATAAGCATTTGTTTTTTGACC
Organism: Bacillus sp. Y1; assembly: GCF_003586445.1. Classification (NCBI taxonomy): domain Bacteria; kingdom Bacillati; phylum Bacillota; class Bacilli; order Caryophanales; family Bacillaceae; genus Bacillus; species Bacillus sp. Y1. The sequence goes on from NZ_CP030028.1 coordinate 3,028,239, forward strand.
TGATTTACAGAACAGATATCATCTAGAAACACGTCTCGCTTAATAAAAGGTACATTTAATTCCTCAGTGATTTCCTCAAATTTTGATTTTGGACTTGTTGCACTATCTACAATATATAGCTGCTTTTCCTTTGCCACTTCGACAATAACTCTGACAATTTCCTCATTTTCAACGACAAGCGAGCCCATATGATTATTTAATCCCATAGCATGAGGAACACTATCGATAGCATCAATGACTCTCTTTCTTACTTCTTCCTTTGATAAGTCATTCGTTATTGGCTTCGGTCCTAACCAAGAGGCCTTTCCCTTTTTTGGCTGCATAGGCAAATGTACCATAATCTCTAAGCCATTTTCATATGCCCATTCTGCATGCTTTTTAGAAAGTTCATTGAAAGGCATAATAGCCGCCGTTATTTGCACATCACCTTCTAGAAAATCCTTTACACCTCCCACACCACCGCCAAAATCGTCAATAATAATAGCTGCCTTTTTCATTTCCTGGCCATGCCCATGATGAGGGAACAGTGTAAAAATGGCCAAAAAAATGATAAATGAAGTTTTTTTCATAAAATCCTCCATTTGAATGTTAGTTATTGGGATAGTTTCTCTCATTAAGGAAAAACCATACAAAAAACTCGCCCAAAACAATGGACGAGTGTTGGATTACGATATTTTTTTCACGGTCTCTGAAGTGGAAACCCTTTTGTGGAGAAGAAATCTTGGTGAGCTAGACACTAATAAGAATAAAATAACAGAACAATAGATGGCTGCCCCAATCATTGTACCACCGTTCACGCCTAGTGAAAATAATAATGGAGACATCCCATCCGGAGCATATTCTCCCCAGAATAAAAATCCTGCGATAAAATGCCAAAAATAACGAGCCGCACTTCCGACAAATGTGGCAACTATGATCCATTGAAGGGCTTTCTTCTTATTTTCTGTAAGTGCTACCTGAATTTTTTTCATAAAGAAACCTGCAAATCCAATAAACGCAAAGGCCAGAAAATACTCAATGAAGCCCTGTAACGGGGTTAGAATATAAGCATCCCCCATAGCAATTTGTAAAAGTCCCCATAAAAAGCCTGAAGCGGTTGCAGCAACGAATCCCCATCTAAAGGCAATAATTAAAATTGGTAGCATCGCAAATGAAATGGAAATATTAGGCGATAGTTTGATCGATGGAAGAAGGTCTAGAATTAATGCAAAAGCTGCAAAAAAAGATGCTTCAATCATCATGATTAATCGTTTGTTTCCCATAAAAAAATCTCCCCTTTTTGGAAACCTCAAGGAGAGCGTAGATAGACATGATTGCACAAAAAATTCAGTCAGTCCACATCCCTGCGCTAGAATTATCTAACAGGTTCGAAGGGTCAGAACAAACGTTCACTCTCAGCATAACGCTCCCCTTGTGGTTTCTTCTTATGTAGTTTGTTTATAATTTCGTTTTCATTATATCATATAAAATTAAATAGAAAAGCATCTAGATGGAACTAGATGCTTTTATGTTTATATTTTAAATCGACGAACTAGCTGCTGTAAGGTTTCGGCCATACCTGATAGATCTTGAGCACTTGCGGTTACTTCTTGGAGAGTAGCAACGTTTTCTTCTGTTCCAGCTGCTACTTCTCTAGTTGTTGCAACGCTTTCTTCTGCGATTCCTTTTACCTCGTCAATTGCTTGTACGACATTTGTACTATGCATGCTTAGTAGCTCAATGGCACATGAAACGTCTGATACCTTTTCAATTACGTCTCCCATTGACTCTCCAATAAGAGCAAACGCTTTCTTTGCATCCTGACCATATTCGAATCCTTCAGATACTTTGTGAGACTGTTCTTCCATTGCAGAAACGGCTAGTTCCGTCTCAGATTGGATATAAGTAATCATTTTTGTAATTTGATCAGCTGATTTTTTTGATTCCTCCGCGAGCTTTCTTACTTCGTCAGCAACTACAGCAAATCCTTTGCCATGTTCACCTGCTCTTGCAGCTTCGATTGCAGCATTTAAGGCTAGCAAATTCGTCTGATCTGCAACGGTGGTAATCATATTTAGGATAGAAGTAATTTCATTCGAGCGTCTTCCTAACTGACGAATGATTTCTGAAGCATTCAAAACTCCATCATTGATAAGATTCATTTGGTTAACAACTTTTTCGATAGATAATGCTCCTTGATCTGTAACTTGAAACGTATTATCAGCTGTGACGAGCATTTTTTCACTACTTTTTGTAATCAAATTTATATTGCTAGACATCTCTTCAATTAATGAGTGAATTTTGGTTAAATGTTGCAGTTGCAGATCCATACCCTCAGAGTTTTGTTCAACAATATGAGAAATTTGTTCACTTGCTTGAGTACTGTCCTGCGCACTTGTACTTAGTTGTTCACTACTAGCTGCAACTTGAGCTGATGAATCTCTAACTTGAACAACTACTTCTCTTAATCCAGAAACCATTAAGTTGACAGACTGTATCATTGCCCCTATTTCATCTTTATTCTTCACTTTTATCTCATCAATAGAAAGGTCTCCGCTTGCAACCTTCTCAATAGCCTTAGATGCATGAACAATTGGTTTTGCAATCTGTAGACTTATAATGGTCGCTAGTGCTAATGCAACAAGAATCGCAGATACACTTATAACAATCATGATTGTGACAATTCCATCTATTTTTTTGGTGGTCAAGCTACTCGCATGGTCTAAATGTTTTTCCTGAATAGATAGAAGTTCATTTACTTTTGCATTAAACTGCATACCTAACGTTTGTGCAGTTGATTTTGCTAGAATTAAATAACCTAATTCATCATTGTCTTTTTTCATTTGTATTTGGTCTTGAGCAAACTTTGAATCATTTTTTGACATTTCCTCAAGAGCAGTTAACGTATTTAATAACTCCTTATCAGTGATTGTTGTTTTTAATTTCTTCATAGAGTTACCAAAGCTATTTACTGCCTCATCGTATTCTGTAAGATAATCAGCTTCTCCAGTAAGTAGGAAGCTACGAACGGCTGCTGATTTTCTAATCATTTGCTCTTGGAGATTTTTCACTTCTAGCTTTTGACCTACTTCTTCTTTTAAGAATGATTGATACGTATTGTTTACTGAATAAAGTTGAAAAATCCCAGCACTTGCTACAACTACTAACATAAATAAAACAATAACAAAACTACCTATAATTTTTTTTCGAACAGTGATATTCATGATTGCTCCCCCATTTATAGGTTGTACTTTATACCTATATTAACAATAGTTCTTTTGATATGGAAGCGTTTTATTTTAAATGAAAAGAAATAGACAAAATCTATTTCTTCTCGTAAGGTGCCACTTGATAAAAATAATTTGGCAAGTGAGTGCTATTGTCATATTGCTGGTGAAAGATATGGGTTAACGCGGGAGAAACAGGGGGTATTAACCAAGTCCAATTGCCTGTTAATTTCCGTCTTTTTTCTTTCTCTCTTTCTTCAAACAACTTAAACTGAGCCGCTGCGGTGTGATGGTCAACAATACTTACTCCAGCCTTTTTATAGGAATATAGAACCGCTCGATTCACTTCAAGTAGTGCTCGATCCTTCCAAAGACTACTATTTCTAGACATATCTAATTTCATGTGGTCAGCAACTAAAGGCAACAGATTATATCGGTCTTCATCCGCTAAATTTCTAGCCCCTATTTCTGTTCCCATATACCAGCCATTAAAAGGGGCAGCCGTGTAATGAATACCACCAATTTCAAGACGCATATCAGCGATCATCGGTACACCATACCACTTTAATTCTAGTTCTTCAAACCACACATATTCCGGATGTGAAAGATTGACCTCAAGAACTAGATTCGGAGGGATAGTTCTCCAATTTGGTTTTTCATGATTTACTTGAACCACTAGAGGTAAAAGGTCAAAATTTGTATGGTTCCCCTCCCACCCTAGCTCTTCACACACCTTTGTAAATGGAACGGAGTGAGGGTCTCCAATCAATCCGTGTGGTGTATCATATCCAGCATATCGAACAAGCTGGTGGTTCCAAATCCGTATGGAATATTCCTTAGTTTCTTGTTTAAAAATAGATATGGTCGGTCTAATATGACCATTGTTGGTCGCAAACTTAATATGTTCGAAAAGAGCATGGATGATCTCATCGGAGTGATGTAAATGACGACAATCTTTAACAATCAAAGACTCCCAAAACAAACGTCCAATACATTTATTGCTATTTCTCCATGCCATCTTTGCCCCATGGGAAAGTTCTTCATATGTATGTTCATATGTTCCCGTCTTAAGAATCGAACTTTTAACTTCTTCTACTCTTGCTAACAAGGTAACAGAATCTTTTTCTAGTTCTAAATAGCAAAGATTGATAAACTCTTCTGCTTTTTGGAGTAAATCTTCATTCAAGGCCAATCCCTCACGTTTATTAGTTTTCATAATACTTTTATCGTAACCTTTAGACTTTCCTGGAATAGCATTCACTTCAATTGATGTAAAAGCATTGTAAGGAGTGCATCAGAAGTTATCGTTTTAGCCTCTCCACCTCCTTGTGCCTGTTTTTCATTTCCTCCTCCCCTTCCATTGATCACTGGCAATATCGATTGAGCTAGATTCTTCATATTGATAGCCGACTCTTCTCTTTGACACACAAATTGAAGTTTCCCATTTATCTCTGAAACGAAAAGGACATTGACTTCAGGGTCAATAGCCAACACATATCGAGCAATGGTTTGTAGCTCTTGGAGGCCCTTATCTGCAAAAGTAGCTTGTACGACTCTATGGTGAGCAACTTTTGTTGTTTCTTTTAATAAGTCTTGCGCTTCAAACTGTAAAATGGTTTCTTGTAAAACCTTTATTTCTTTTTCAAGAGTTTTATTTCTATCAATGAGTCGGAGGGCAGCAGTCTCTAGTTCATCTTGAGGTGCATGTAAGAGACTTGTTAACTTTGATACAACAGCTGTCTTATCATGAATCTGCTTTCGAACACGGTGACCACATACAAACTCGACCCTTGTCTTTTTCTTTTGTCGTTCAGTACCCAAGATAGTAATGGTTTGAACTTCACCTGTATTTTGTGGATGAGTACCTCCACAACCGTTATAATCAAATTCTGGAATGATTACTAAGCGGATATTTTCTTCAACTGAAAGGGTTTTCCGTAATGGATATTGGCTTACTTCCTCTTTTGAAACCCATTTAGTTTCTATTTCTCTTTGTTCTAGAATGATCTGGTTTGCTAATTGCTCGACTTTTTCCAACTCAGTAGAAGAGATACTCTCTACATTGAGATCGATTGTTACTTTTTCTGATCCAAGATGAAAACTGATGGTTTCATAACCGTATAATTCTACAAAGGCGGCAGTGAGGATATGCTGTCCTGCATGCTGCTGCATATGATCAAATCTTCTTTCCCAATCTATATTTCCCTCAACTTTAGAACCAACAGGAATGGATTCATTTATATAATGACGAATTTCTCCATTTACTTCTTCCGCATTCGAAACTATTATTCCATTAATCGTTCCCGTATCACATGGTTGCCCTCCACCAGTAGGATAAAAGGCGGTCTCACTTAGAACAATATAATCTTCTTCACTTTTCGTAACAGTTGCTACAAAAGTGGATTGATACACATTTTCATAATATAGTTTGTTTGTCATTTTTCTATAACACTCTCTTTCGTTAAGAAATGCTATACCTACTTTATCACAAAAAGAAAAGAGGTAGCTATTTCTACCTCTCTCCTTGTTTTGTAGGATTTAAATACTCACATCACGTTTTTGAAAATAAACAAACGTCGCGATCATAAACACAATATAATATACTGAAAGAATGATTAGGGACCCAGCTAAGGTAATATTTTGCAAAATATTATCTTGGAAGGCAAAAACGGTTAAGTCTAGATGAGGAAAAATAAGAAACTTTGCCCAAGTATACTCTTCAGCGAGCATGATAATAAGTCCACCTAATGTAGTTGAAACAAATAGAACAAAAATTCCTATCCCTACTGCTACAGCCTGACTTTTAAAGAGGGTGGACAGCATAAAGGAAATCGTAGTAATCATTAACAAGCTAGGAAGAAAATAGACTGTTTTTAAAAGAAACTGCGTACCAAGTACGGCCTCTTTTTGCCCATCTAGCGTATATTCGAAAAATGGTGTCTGAAAGTCTCCTAGACCAAAAAATAAAATCCCTACAATGAATCCTGAGACAAATAATGTGGCCATTAAAATGACTGCGTATATTAAAACCGCAACATATTTTGACAATAAGATTTTCCATCTTTTATGCGGTCTTATAAGCAGCTGTTTAATTGTGCCATCTGAAAACTCAGCAGCGACGACCGCACTTGCTACAATAACAGAAAACAAGGTGACAAGTGTTGTTACGCCTATAACAACATCGTTCATAAAATGCCAATTGGTTTTTGCCGTTGGATTGATATTTTTCTCAAGAAATCTTTCATTTTGTTTGATTTGATCTTCTAGCCATGTTGGATCTTGATCGGCGGGGGTTTGCTCTATTTCTTGTTTATACTGAGCATTCTGTGCTTCTAAGTTTTCACGCCAATTATCATCGGCTTCTCCATTTATTCTTTGATAAATAAATCCACCAATCACCATTGCAACAATTAATACAGCAATATAAATCCAACTTGCCCGTTTCCCGAAGATTTTTATCATTTCATTTTGAATAAGCCCGATCATATCGATTGCTCCTTCTTTTCTTTATTTGTAATCTCAAGGAAGCGATCTTCTAGCGATGCTTTTAAATAAGAAATCTCATACACTTGTAATCCGTTCGAGACAAATAGCTGATTCGCCTTTGCAACTGTCACCCGATCCATTGATGCATATATAAAACCCGCCTCTACCTTCCTTTCTTCACCCAAATTTTGATTTACTAGTAGGTTAAATGCCTGCTCAGTGTTATCAACCTCAAACATTACATGTTGTTTTGTTTGACTGCCTACATCAACTGTTTCTTTCATTTGGGAGATATGAGTAAGCTTGCCTTTTTCTATTATTGCAAAGCGATCACACATCAGTTCCATTTCGGAGAGCAAATGAGAGGAGACCAATACAGAAATACCTTGATTCACTAATAATCTTAAATAATCACGAAATTCTCTTATTCCTTGTGGGTCAAGGCCATTAGTCGGTTCATCAAGAATGAGAATACTTGGACTATGTAATAAAGCCTGAGCTACTCCGAGTCTTTGTCTCATTCCTAGAGAATATGTTCTTACTTTCTGATGGATTGCTTGTTCCAGACCGACCAAACGTATGACCTCATCAAGCCTTGCAGCTGAAACATCTTTTGTCGCCATTCTCATATAATGCTTTAGGTTTTTCATACCACTCATATATTTATAGAATTCAGGATTTTCCACTATTGCCCCTATTTCTCCCATTGCTTCTTTGAAGGATTCATCTAAATCATGTCCATTTATCACGACTTTTCCTTCTGTACGATTAATTAAGTGGACGATCATTCGAATGATCGTTGTTTTCCCCGCTCCGTTTGGACCAAGTAAACCAAAGATTTCTCCTTTTTCAATTTGAAAAGTTACGTTTTCAACAATCAATTTTTTCCCTATTTTCTTTGTAAGGTTGTGAACTTCTAGAGCATAATGAGTCATTTTCGCCCTTCTTTCTATCCTTATTTAGCACATGTAGTAATCTATACGATGGAAATTGGATAAAGTTACAAATAATAATTTATTTTCCATTGTTTTTTCATACTCTCTGTTAGAATAATAATAGATTACTGTTTGAGCAATTGAACAAACTACTTCACGATTACCTATATCTTTTGTATAATTGGAACTTATGGGAACAACAATAAGTTTAGAATATTTATAAAGAGGTTTATCATGAAAATTAGTTCGAAAATCTTTATGGAAAAGCTAACATCTGTTCAAATCATTGTGTTATTTTACGTACTTGCGGTGGTTATATCAACTGTACTTTTAATGCTTCCAATTACTTTAAAACCTGGTGAGAACATTTCTTTTATTGATGCATTATTTACCTCTGCAAGTGCGGTAAGTGTCACAGGGCTTTCTACCATCTCTATCTCTGAAAAGCTAAGTGTGACAGGCACATTCATTTTTGCTTTCATCCTTCAATTCGGTGGAATTGGGATTATGACTTTAGGCACATTTATTTGGCTCCTAATGGGCAAGAAAATTGGACTTCGTGAACGAAAGTTAATTATGACCGATCAAAATCAGTCTACTCTGTCAGGTCTGGTTCAGTTGATGAGACAAATTCTTTATCTTATCATCCTTATCGAAATAATTGGTAGTTTAGTACTCGGTATTTACTTGGTTAATTACTATCCCAATTGGCAGGAAGCCTTTTTACATGGCTTTTTCATGAGTGTTAGTGCAACCACGAACGCAGGATTTGATATCACCGGTCAGTCCCTGCTACCATATGCTAATGATTATTTTGTTCAACTCGTTAACATCATCCTTTTAATTCTTGGTGCTATTGGTTTTCCTGTTCTAATTGAGGTTCGACACTTTTTATTTCGAAGAGAAGATAGCCTATTTCGTTTTAGTTTATTTTCAAAAGTTACTTCAACAACATTTTTCCTATTAGTTATTGGCGGAACTTTACTCATCATTCTTTTTGAGTATAATCATTTTTTTGCAGGGAAATCTTGGCATGAATCATTATTTTACGCATTATTCCAATCGGTTTCTACTCGAAATGGTGGTTTAGCGACGATGGATGTAAGTGAATTTTCAACCCCTACCCTACTTCTTTTATGTATTCTCATGTTTATCGGTGCTTCACCAAGCAGTGTTGGTGGAGGTATACGAACTACCACTTTTGCAATTATGATGTTAAGTATATTTACATATGCCAAAGGTCGAGATACGATAAAAGTATTTAAAAAGGAGATTTTACAAGAAGACATTCTTAAATCATATATTGTCATCACAACAGCAGTTATGATTTGTTCAGCTTCTGTCATTATATTGGCTGTTCTAGAACCTTCTTTAGGTTTAATGGAGATTGTCTTTGAAGTTAGCTCGGCTTTTGGTACAACGGGATTATCAATGGGGATCACGGCAGAATTAAGTACAGCTAGTAAGCTCGTCATCGTTTTGGTCATGTTTATTGGTCGAATTGGAATCTTCTCCTTCTTATTTATCATTCGTGGAAACCCAATAAAAGAAAAGTTCCATTATCCTAAGGAACGTATTATTATTGGTTAGTTATAGTAAAAACTCCGCTGCTAAAGGCAACGGAGTTTTTTTATACTAATGGTGGGGTTTTCTTTTTTATTTCAATTTGCTTGATTTTATTATCCTCTACTACAAGCATTTCAAAGTGGAGATGATGGTATTCAAAAGTTTCTCCTTCATCCGGGAAATGTCCCATTTCTTTTAATAAAAATCCAGTTAATACATCTTCATCTTCAGGAATCTTTGTTTTGAAGACTTCATTTAATCTTCGTAAGGCTAATTTTCCATTACATATGATATGCGAGTCTGTTAATTCATCGATCAATATCTCTTCATTTTCATCAGTCTCATCTTTAATTTCAAGACCAATCATGGCTTCAATAATATCCTCGTTTGTAATTATTCCTTTGGTTCCCCCGTATTCATCAAGTACAATCGCAAGATGCTTGCGTTCCTTTAGCATCATTTTAAATATCTTTTCAATTGAGTGAAACTCAAATACAAATAATGGGGAATTATCTGTGAAATCCTCTAATGGTTTATCAGGTTCTACTGACCAAGATAATAAACCCTTTGAATGAAAGACTCCTACAATATTATCCATGTTCTCTTTATATACTGGATATCTTGTATATTGATTGTTTATAACCACTTCTCTCGCTTCCTCGAAGGTCGAGTCAAAAGGAATTCCTTGAATTTCCATGCGCGGGGTTTTTAATGCATCTCTAACATCTAAGCTATAAAAATCAATAACTCCCTTTATACTTTTCGTCTCATCATTTTGAAATGTACCTTCTGTGGCGGCAATGTCTACCATAGTAATAAGCTCTTCCTTTGAAATAGACACGCCATCCTTATCTTCTTTTTCTAAAAGCTTAATGACAGCTCTTGTAAAGCGTGACAAAAGAAATGTTAATGGTTTTAATATAATCATAATGAACTGAATGACCGGAAATACGAGAAAGGCAATCTTATCAGCAAAACTAGCAGCAATTGACTTAGGCAATACTTCAGCAAATACAATTAATACGACCGTAAGAATCCCTGTTACAATCCCTACGTTCCATCCATACTCAATGGCAATAATGGTTACCAATGTAGGCAGCATAATATTAGCTATATTGTTACCAATTAATATTGCTGTAATTAATTCGTCCAAATTAGACACAAGTGTTAAAAGCTTCTGCGCCTTTTTGTCACCGCTTTCTGCCTTTGTCTTTAGTTTCATTTTATTAACCGCAGTTAGTGCAGTTTCACTTCCAGATAGAAAAAAAGACATAAGCAGAAAAAATATAATGGCTATAAACACAAATCATCCTCCAAACAAATCTATGATGAGTATAACATTACCAAATTACTTTTGTTTTTGCCACTATCATGTTATCTCTCATGCCATTGATTTAGCGTATAAATAAAAACCCATTATCGTACCAATGAAAACAATTATAAAGCTAATCCAATACAACGATTAATATGACCCAATGGATTCCCGTCTGTTCGAGCATATCTGACCTCTTGTTTTTTCATATTTCCTTTATTTTTTACTAAAACAAGATTATTATTTCAAAAAAAGAAGCATGAATATTCATGCTTCTCCTTTCTTATACCGGTACACCGACAAAGAACTCATTATAAAGTGCTTTTACTGCATGCTTTTCATCCGCTTCTTTTACGCCAAACATCATACTCACTTCAGATGAGCCTTGGTTAATCATCTCAATATTCACACCAGCATCGGCAAGTGCCTTTGCAGCTCTTGCAGTTGTTCCAACATTTTGTCTCATGCCTTCACCAACAATCATGATTAAAGCCAAGTCGTGCTCAACTTTCACTTCATCTGCATGCAACTCTGTGAGAATAAGGTTAACAATTCGTTGTTCTGTTTCGTAATCCATTTGATCCTGACGTAAAATAACAGAAATATCATCAATTCCTGACGGAGTATGCTCGTATGACATTCCATGTTCTTCTAATATTCTTAATAATCTACTTCCAAAACCGATTTCTCTGTTCATTAAATATTTTCCAACATAAATGCTACAGAACCCTTTATCACTTGCAATTCCTGTTACAGGACCATTTTGAACACTGCGCTCATGAACAATTAAAGTCCCTGGCGAAAGCGGGTTATTCGTGTTTTTTACCTGTACTGGAATTCCTGCCCTAAAAGCTGGAATTAATGCCTCATCGTGAAATACAGAAAAGCCAGCATAAGAAAGTTCTCTCATTTCACGGTAAGTAAGTTCTTTTATTTCTTTTGGCTCTTGAACAAGATTTGGATTTACTGAATAAACAGCATCTACGTCTGTAAAATTTTCATACAGATCTGCTTTTATGCCATTCGCTAAGATCGAGCCTGTAATGTCAGAACCACTTCTCGAAAAAGTTACAACATTTCCATCTTTTGTATAACCGAAAAATCCAGGGAAGATCAAAATCCCATCTTCTTCTCGTAGTTTATATAAATTGTCATAAGATTCCTGTAGTACTTGTGCATTCCCAGTCTCATCAGTGACAAACAATCCAGCATCCTTTGGATTGATGTATTTTGCATGCACTCCTTTTGATTGAAAGAATCTCGCAACTAATTTTGCATTATTGTCTTCACCAGCTGCTTTAAGAGCTTCCATATAATGGTCTGGATTGGATTTATCTGCAGTTAATAAAGAATGTAAAGTATTTTTAATCTCTTCTGTAATGTCTGATGATAGATGGAGTTCCTTAACGATGCTATTGTAACGATCGATTATTTGCTCAAGTGTAGCACTTGTATCTTCACCATTTAATCCTTGCTCTGCGCAATGTATCAACAAATCTGTCACTTTTATATCATCTGATTTTCTCTTTCCTGGTGCTGATACAACAATTACTTTTCGACTAGGATCAGCTGTGACGATTTGAAATACTTTTTGTAACTGCTCTCCATTTGCTAAAGATGATCCTCCGAATTTTGCTACCTTCATGTAAACATCCCCTGATAAATAAAATTTATATTTATTATCGCTTCAAAGTAGTAAAGAATCAAGCATTATTTCCTCATTAGATGGACAAATGTATTTTTAGAGAGGACAATATGGTTTTTTCATGTTTCTTATCCTCTAGTGAATGGAAAATAAACTTACGTTTACAATATGTAAAAAGGAGTGAAAGCTATGCGCACAAATTTTCGAATCATCCTTCTTAAGTTCATTGCTTGTATTATAATTTTTACTATTGCCTTTGACCTGTTCTTTGAAGCCGGGATATCCGAAGTCTTGTCATTCAGTATTTTGGTAACCCTTGTTTCCTATTTCATTGGAGATAAAATTATTTTGCCGAGGGTTGGAAACCGAGCCGCTGTTGTCATCGATTTTTTCACTGTCTATGCGATCGTGTGGATTTTTGGAAATATTCTTCTACACAGCTATGAACAGATTGCATGGGGAAGTATTATGGCAGCAACATTCATCGGAATATCTGAGGTGTTTGTACATTTATTTCTTATAGGTCGGTTAGAACCATCGACTCCTATAGAAAGAAAAAGACCTCTACGTACATCTCAGAAGCTTGCGTTTGGGACGGAATTTGCTGAGGAGTCAGATCCTCGAAAGAGAAACTAAAAACGTTACTGCCGTAGAGCAGTAACGTTCCTTCCTTATATTTCCAGCATATCATGCATAGTTTTTTTCTGCTAAATGCATGGATAATTTTTTCCTCGCTCGGTATAATACGGTTTTGACATTGTTTTGATTAAGGTGTAATGCTTCGGCAATTTCTTTTTCCTTCATCCCTTCTACAACTTTTAAATGAAGGACAGATTGTTGATTGGCATTAAGTACACCAAAGGCTTTTGTTATTTCATTCTGTAATAACAAGGAATTCACTTCTTCTTCCACATTTTTATGAGATGCGACTTCTTGGTAAGTGATTTCAGTTTCAAGTACTTCTTTCCTTCTTTTTTCTTTTCTCACAAAATCAATTGCTGTTCTTGAAGCAATGGCGGATAACCATGAGCGGAGCTTAGCCTCATCGACGATGGTATCTATTTTCCGAAATGCTTTAAAAAATGTTTCTTGTACTACGTCCTGTGCTAAGTGGTAATCCCTTGTGATACCGAAGGCGATATGAAAGAGAAGTTTTTGATGACTAAAACAAATCGTCATCATATCTTCCTTCGATAATTCCTCATTCATGATCACTCCCTCCCTTTCCCCGTAATCCATTATTTAAACTTTTCATTTACATATGCTGGTGCGTCGCTCTTGTCAAACGTTCCTAAATAAGGGTCCTGTTGATTTTTAAATTTATAGGCGATTACGTATGTCTTTTTACTGTCTGGTAAATAAGTGTCTTCTGTATGATCCATCAGTTCTCTTATTTGCTCTTTCGTTTTGAAAGTTTTGGAGTTTGGATGATTATTCATATTAGTAAAAACTTCATGATTTGAATATCCATCATTATTGATTTCGAGGTCCTCTTTTTCTAGAACCACTGCATAATCAATGTCTTCCTCCGAGATAAAAGCATTATCAAGCAGTTCTTTCTCGGCTAACCAATTTTCAAGCCCTTTGTAGGTAGCTAAGGCAGGGATATCTGCGTATCCGTAAAATTCTTTACTATTATTCAAAGAAAAGGAAATATGCGATTGAAAAGATTTTGAGCTGTACATCTCCTCATAAGTTGAGGCTAGTATATCTTCCTTTATAATAGATAGAAATTCCTTGATATCAGCTTTCTCAGAAATAACGGCGCGATCATTTTTATATCCCATGGACTCAATGGTAATCATATTAATTTTATCCGTTGTTAAATTGAACAATGGATAGGTTACCTCTTTATATTCCTTTGATTCATGAATCGGCTTGTAATACGCCAAATAATCATCCTTGTTTATTTCGTATTCACGAACCAATTTTTTTCCGTTCTTTAACTCGTACACAAAAAAGGCGGTTTCGATTTGTTCACCTGATGCTTTTTTACTTTCTTTTTTGGAAAGAATCTGCTTATGCAAATCGTGAACTAATTGAATATTGTTTGTTTCATTTAAGAAGAAGGTATCTTTTGAATACCCACTTTGCTCAGGATTCAAATAAAGATAAGGACCATCGCTTAAATGCACCTTGTGGATATCTTCTATCTCTGGAATTCGGTTTTCATAGTTAGTAAGATCGAACTGAAAAATAGCAATGATTACTATTAAAATACCACCATAGTATAGATAACCTTTAAGATTACCAAATACCCTCCAGGTTTTATTAAGTAATATTTCGGCTAGTACATAACCGAAAAAGGATCCAAACAGATAACCGAAGAATAACCATCCTTCCGATACCTCACGATACTCACCGAAGTAAGCAGCTGCCAATAATGCACAGCAAACAGTCATTCCGAATTTCAAAATTGGTTTTAAAATTGGGAAAATAACGGCTTGAGATACAGATTCCGGTTTCCTCTTTTTATAAAGCACTAAACTAAGAAAATACAATAATATGGAAATGCCAGCATAGATCCCTAAAAGTATCACATTAGAAATATCTTGTATTGCTTCTATCATGGTTAGCGGAGATAAATATTGTATTTTTCCGTTTAGATGATAACTATCTGGAAAACCAAACATAAAAAACTTAAGATTAAATGCGCCTAGTACAAATAATCCAACCGGCAGAAGCAGAAAAATATACGAAAGAATACCTTGTACAATTGAAATACCTGTGATCATACCGATAAACACTGTACTAATATATATGATGGTATTAAAAAGAATTGTCATCCCTAACCAATAAAAAATAGAGTCAATTTCTAACATAGATTGTAGACTCAAAACACTACGCTGAACGAAAACAATCGTTCCAATTACGACAACAGGTATGTTTACCATCAACCAACCAGAAAGGGTGTATTGATGGAATATCTTTTCTCTACTTACTGGTAAACTATGAATAAGATCTGAGCTTTGTTTTGACTGCATAAAGTGAAACAAGAACAATGGCAATAAAACAGGCACGGATACTAGTAAAATATATTGAAGTTCCAGATTGAATTGAAACACATTCGCTGGTTCAAACATCAAGCGTTCATTTGTAGTTCTCATTAATATTTCAAATGGAATAGCAAACAACAATACAAGAAAATAAATAATAGATACCCAGCCTGAGCTTCTAAGCATTAACTTTAAAATCTCAGGGTTAAGCAAAGATGTTTTTGATAGCATATCCGACACCCTCCATTTCATAAATAAAGATTTCTTCTAAGGTTAGTGGGAGAATATCGAGAATGACAGGTTGATATTTCATGACTTTATCTACTATTTCCGCTTCTTTTCCTTTAACAATACAGATAAAGACACTTCCTCTTTTCTCTTGATGCAAAAGTTCGACACCGGTAAATAGGTTCTCCGGAACATTTTCCTTGAATGCTACTTGAATTTTATGTGTGTCAGATTTTAAGTCATCAAGTTCCTTCTCAATCAATAGCTCTCCTTTATGCAAAATACCTATATAATCACAAATGTCTTCTACTTCACGCAAATTATGGGAAGAGATAAGAACCGTCATTTCCCTTGATGCTACATCTTCAATAATTAAACTTTTAATATTTTTCCGAACAACTGGATCGAGTCCATCCATCGGCTCGTCTAAAAGAAGGATTTCAGGCATGGTGGACAAGGCTAGAATAAACGCTGCCTGCCTTTGGACACCTTTTGAGAATTTATGAAGCTTTCTTTTTTCATCGATCTTAAACGCATCCACAAGTAATTCATATCTCTCTTGATTCCAATTATTGTAGATTTTCTCGTAAAATTTCCCCATATCAGCTAGTGTGTATTGTGAAAAGAAGAATGGTTGGTCAGGAATAAAGAAAACACGCTGTTTTATGTAACTATTTTCAAATACTGAGCTCTCCTCAACCAATACAGAACCGTTGTCAGGAACATAAATTCCAGCTAAAAGCTTTAATAAAGTAGTTTTCCCCGCTCCATTTGTTCCAAGCAACCCATATATTGATCCTTTTTGGATATGGAGACATATATTTTCAACCGCATCTGTTCCCTCAAAGGATTTACTTACCCTACTAAATTGAATCACTCTTGCTCCCTCCCCCTATTGTGGATTCCACTTCCTTTATGATTTCAACGAGTTGATCACTAGTGATTCCAAGATACATAGCTTCTGACAAAAGTTTTATTAGCTCAGATTTAATTGTCTTCATTTTTTCACTGTTTTGCTTTGGAGTATCAGGACTCACAAAGCTCCCCTTTCCTTTGATTGAATAAATATATCCTTGAACCTCAAGCTCTCGATAAGCTTTTTGAATGGTATTCGGGTTAATTGTCAGTTGGTGTGCCATTACCCGAACGGATGGTAGCTGTTCATCCGCTTTCATGACTTCACTAATAATAAGCTCTTTTAACTTGTCTACCAGCTGCTCATATATTGGCTTTCGACTTCTTATATCTAGCTCAAACATAGACATCCTCCAATCTGTACCTAGTGTACTATTAATCGTAATACAGGTGGTACAGTTGAATTATATTTTATATATCCAAAAAATAGAAGAGTTTTTTAAAAAAAAATAAAAAACACCCTCATTTTGTTAAAATGGGTGCTTCTTATGTGAAAATAGTTATAACTTGCTGGATAGTTTCAGCACAACTTTTCCAAAATTACTTCCTTTCTCTATTCGATCTTGGGCTTGTTGCATTTCTTCTAAAGAATAAACCGAATCTATAGCCGGTCGTAATTGATGTTCTTCATACAGTTTCAGCATGTTTGTAAAATCTTTTGGTGAACCCATGGTGGAACCAAGTATATCCAAATGCTTAAAAAATATTTTTGGCATGACGATTTGTGGGATTGGTCCAGCCGTAGCCCCGAAGCTAACAATTCTTCCTCCGTTATTTGCTACATTAATTAGTTTAGAAAAACTAGAGCCTCCCACACTATCAACAATGAGATCTGCCGACCCTTTCATTTGTTCCTTTAATAGTCGATCCCATCCTTCTTCTTTATAATTTACACCACCAGAAGCTCCCATGCTTATCGCTTTTTTAATCTTCTCCTGGCTACTAGACGTAACAAATACTTTTGCTTTTACAGCAACAGCCATTTGTAGAAGAAAAGTTGCAACTCCGCCACCAATCCCAGGGATTAATACAGTCTCTCCTTCTTGTAGTTTTCCTCTTGTAAACAACACACGGTAGGCTGTTAATCCTCCTAAGGGAAGCGCTGCAGCTTCTTCCCAGCTAAGGTAAGAGGGCTTCGGGAATATATTTTCTTTAGGTACTTTTATGTATTCAGCAAAGGTTCCATCTGAAGGAACACCGATAATATGAAAACCCTTTGAGTAGAAGTTTTCATTTTCTCCCCAATTTAATGCAGGATAGATAATAACTTCAGACCCATCTTCTAACACTCCAGCCCCATCTGCTCCTGGTATTGCCGGTATCTTAATTCCTGGATATTGCCCCATTCGAACATATATATCACGACGGTTCAAAGCTGACGCCTTCAACTTTACGAGCACTTCATGAGCATTCGGTATGGGCTTCTCCACTTCTTCTAGTTGAAATTGCACTGGTCCTCCTAGTTCACGTAATACGATTGCTCTCATCCCTTACCCTCCCCGTTTTTCTATGACCCTACCTTTAGTTTAGCGATTGACACTTACAGTTTCTACCTTCTTTTTTCGAGGTTTTTTATTAATTTCGACTCTCGAATCGCAAATAACCAAGCTTTCCCTCAGCTTTTGGGGAAAGAACACTAGTTTTGATAGCTTTTGTCTTATGGCAGGAATCTAACTAGTTTCATAGAGAATAATTGTTAATATTAGCACACCACTAAATTTTTATAAGAAAGGAAAGTCACTATGATAAATCAAGAAATTACAAGAGCCTATTCTATTCAAGAGGTATCAAAACTACTTGGTATTCCCTCTGGAACGATCAGACAATGGGAAAAAGATTTGAGTGGACTTTTAGTCATTCCGCGTACAAAGCAAGGTGCGCGTTATTATACAAGTGTTGAAATTAAACTATTAGAAAAAATTTCAGCTATGAGAGCTCAAAATGTGGGCAAGGGGATGATTCGAACCCTTCTAGAGAAGCACTTACAATCCCCTTCAGAATCTGCTTCCGAATCATTCGAAATGGTGTTGGCAACGACAGACGTAGGAGAGACGGAAAAAACACCCGAGTACTCGTTACAATTAACTGACATACAAGCTAGCCTCCAAACCTTAAAAGAAGGTGTGATTCACGAAGTAAGGCGAGAGATATTAGAGCAGCGTTCCATCCTTATGGATGAAATCAAACACGAGTTAGCAAACTCATCTTTACAAACAGTCATTGATCTATCAAAGTCTATTCAAAGATCAAACGATAAGAGAAAGGCTGACATGCAAGTACTGACTGAAGCGATTCAATCAAATTCGAAATATACCTCTGAAACATTCGGAACCTTATCAGAAACCATTGCGAAACATTCAAAAGCAACCTCCGAAAGCATTGAGCAAAAAATTGATCAAATGAACCAATCCGTTCAAACAGAAAATGACCAGCTTCTATCAGCAGTGTCTCAAACCGTAGCAGATGTTAAAAATGACGTTCGAACAGTTGCCTTTTCTTTGCATGAAGATCAACAGCAGCTCCGAGAATCCATTCACGAGCTCCAAGAATTCACTAGTCACATTCATCAACGTGAAGAAGGATTTCAAGATCTAGTTTCAGCTTTCCGTGAAGCGGCCGCAGCAAAAACCGCAAAAAAACGCAGCTGGTGGAGACTTTGGGGAGATTAATATGTAGTTGAAAGACAAAGTATGGGTGGATCCCGCTTTGTCTTTTTTGCGGATGAAAACTGACCAATATGCATTACCTATACTCTATTCAAAACCATATTTCGAATCACTCGTACCCCCTACTTCTCTCGATTCCCTGAAACACCCAGAATTTACTACTTATAAAGTTAATTACCATCCCAATCCCAGTGCATATGACCTTTGCTATTAAAACAGGAAGATGAACCAGGTTGATAAAGAGTAGAATCAGCACTGACACTAAAATTAAGGTAGCTACATTTGCTACTACATACTTTAAGGGCTCAGAGTACTCATTTCTTTTATTCTCCTTAAATGTCCATGAACGATTCATTATAAAACTATTTAGCATTCCACATCCATATGAGATGATTTGAGACAATAGAATGGGGCAACCATTTGTCAGTAACAGGCTAAACACGCCAAAATCAACCATCGTATTAATTGCTCCAACAATAGAAAACTTGATAAATTCAATAAGTGTCTGATTCTTCATAAATCTCACTACTTTACCCATTTTTTATCCAGACATATTATGTTTCTAAACTAGACAAATTATTTATACATAGTTAAAAATGGTTAGAAATAAGTTCGTATCATATAATTATCTAGATGATTATTTTTCAATTGAGGAGGAAAATGAATGAGTAAATTATCTGGTTTCATTAGCGGCTGGCTATCACATAGAAAGGCATTACTTGAGTTACTAAAAGTGGTTAACGATGAGCAACTCTCCTTTAGACCGTGGGAAAATGGAATGTCCTTGTCGGAGCTTACCCTTCATATCGCGGGTTCCACTTCAATGTTCGTAAACACAGTGAAGACTGGAGTGTTTACTCCTCCAACAGAAAAGAAGGAAGTCTCCACAGCGAAAGAGCTTATTGAATTAGTAGAGGCTCAGACTGAGTACGCTAAACAAGAGCTGGAAAAATTAACTGACGAACAATTAAAAACCATCATTGCTTTTGCTGGAATGGACTTACCAGGAAAAGCTATGTTGGAGCTGGCTAAAGATCATGAAATTCATCATAAAGGACAACTTTTTACATATGTTCGTCTTTTAGGACTTGAAGAGGTTCCTTTCTTCATCTATCGTCCATAAAACTATAAAAAAAGAAACAGGCCTTTATATGATAAAGACCTGTTTCTTTCTTTACTCTCCTAAATCAACGTTATGATACACACGTTGTACATCTTCTAAATCTTCTAACGCATCAATTAATTTTTCAAATTGTGCTTGAGCTTCTGGGTCTAAGCTAATATCATTTTGTGCGAGCATCGTTAACTCAGCAACCGTAAATTCTGTAATTCCAGCATCTTTAAAAGCAACCTGTACAGCGTGGAACTGATCGGGTTCGGCATATACAATTACTGTATCCTCTTCTTCAATTATGTCACGAACATCAAGATCTGCTTCCATTAGTAACTCAAGTACCTCGTCAGACGTTTTACCCTCAATACCAAAAACAGCAGTATTATCGAACATATAAGCAACAGATCCGCTTACACCCATGTTTCCGCCGTTTTTGCCAAACGCCGCACGGACAGTAGAAGCTGTGCGGTTCACGTTATTGGTAAGTGCATCAACAATAATCATTGATCCGCTTGGTCCAAAGCCTTCGTAACGAAGCTCATCATAGTTCTCTTCTGCTCCGCCTTTAGCCTTATCAATCGCACGGTCAATAATAACTCTTGGTACGTTATACGTTTTCGCACGCTCTAAAACGAATTTAAGCGCCTGGTTTGATTCTGGATCCGGCTCACCTTGTTTTGCTGCTACATAAATTTCTAACGCAAATTTGGAGTAAACTCTACTCGTATTTGCATCCTTGGATGCCTTTTTTTCCTTAATATTGTTCCACTTACGGCCCATAATGAACACTCTCTTTCAACATTGTATCTACTCGCCTACTAACTAGGCTTATACTTAATCACATGACATATTATACCGCAACAACTCCATTTACGAAAGAATAATAACGATTACATCATAACGGTGACAGACACCCTTTGTGGACATTCCCCCTACTTTTGTCCATCTCAGGTGGACAGTGTGCGATAAGGTCAACAAAAAAAGCTGCCGTAGCAGCTTTTTTACAATCAAGTCTCTTATTAATCTCCATCCAACATTCTAAATACGCCACCCAATAGACTACCTTCGTCTCTTCCATTTCCTCCAGCCTGCGGAGCTGCGGCAAATACACGACTCGCTAAACGACTGAAAGGTAGCGATTGAATCCAAACCGTACCGGGTCCACGCAATGTAGCAAAAAACAACCCTTCTCCACCAAATAAAGCTGTTTTCACACCTTTAACCATTTCGATATTGTAATCTACATCCTTCGTCATCGCGACTAAGCAGCCCGTATCGACACGTAAAACTTCACCTGGTGCAAGCGTTTTTTGATAAATAGTCCCGCCAGCATGAACAAAGGCCAATCCGTCACCTTCAAGCTTCTGCATAATAAATCCTTCTCCACCGAAAAATCCTGCCCCAATTTTCCTCTGGAATTCAATACCAACGGATACACCTTTTGCTGCTGCTAGAAACGCATCCTTTTGACAAATAATTTTACCCCCTAGCTCACTGAGGTCCATCGGTACTATTTTTCCCGGGTAAGGAGAAGCAAAGGATACATGCTTTTTCCCACTTCCTTGATTCGTGAATGTCGTCATAAACAAGCTTTCGCCAGTAATCATTCTCTTTCCGGCTCCTAGCAATTTCCCCATCAGACCTCCACCTCCGGAAGAACCATCACCAAAGATCGTCTCCATATGAATGTGGTCCTCCATCATCATTAAACTCCCTGCTTCAGCCACTACCGTTTCTCCTGGGTCAAGCTCCACTTCAACAAACTGCATGTCATCTCCATAAATCTTAAAATCAATTTCATGATTGTTCATCTACATTTCCTCCATATTTACCTGTTTGTTATTTTCATTAAAAACTACTATTTGTATATACGAAGAAATTTTATAGAAGTTCCCTTACATAGAAATATTTTTTCCAACTTCATTATGTAATAGAAATCCCGTTATAGCAACTGCTAGCAATTTGTTAGTAGTGTAGTTATCTCTTCAAGCAAAATAATATTACACCAACTGACAGATTGCACGTATTTTTTATTATAATTTTCTGACAACAATTGCCCTCATAATACATTTTCCGACACAGATTTCGCAGTAAATGTCAAGTCTTGCGCTTTCCCGAGAAATAATGTATGGAATGACAAAAATCTACACTAGGCTACTGCCCTGTCAAATATTTGAGTCATTCATAAATTATACCAACTAACTTTAAAGGAGAGCTGCCTCAAATGTTTCACTACCCTACTTATTTTACAAATGGTTATCTAGTCCCAACTACAACCATCCATGACTATTATCGGCAACCATCTCAAATTCAAGGATTAGAAAGAAGATTATCCACAATAGAGAGAAAAAATGAAGCCCAGACAAAAGAAATTGAACGCCTGAATCGAGAATTAACTCGTCAAATACAAGAAATCACAAGAATAAATAAAGAAATTGGCAGAATAAATCAAGAAATTGTTCGACTGAACCAAAACGATGAAAAACACACTCGTCGCCTAAGTCGATTGAATCAACGACTAAGAACAGTGGAAAGAAGGCTAAATATACCTTTTTCCACCCAAGATGATGACTTTTAATAGACTGCAAGGGAAGAATCTATTTGGTGGTCTCTTCCCTCTTCTCATTCACCTTAATTTCACCTAATATTTCAAATTACGAAATAAATAGTTTGAATTTTAAAAATTTTACTTTAAATCAAAGGAAATTCTATTCCAAGGATAGCAAAATTAGGTTATATTAAGTTATATCAGGAATGATAATAAGTTTTTATGAGATGGAGTTGGACCAATGTTTGAACGCTACAAAGGTAGATTGATCTCAACTATTGCGTTTTTGATTGGAATGACTACATGGAATATGGTTTTCTATGTAGCAAAAAATTATGAGTATGATCCATGGCTTGACCTTCCTTTCACTTTTACCTTCGCAATTACTGCTTGGTGCCTTGGTTCGTATTTTGACAAATCAAAAGTACTTTTTAAAAAGCTATCAAACAGTGAAGAAAACTACAAAAAACTATTAGAAACAAATACATACTTATTTAACAATTTGAATCAAGTAGTCTATCAAACGGATCACTTGGGTTGTTTTACCGTGTTGAATCCAGCCTGGGAGACTGTTACTGGCTATTCTCCCCTTGAAAGTATTGGGCGCTCCCTATTATTCTATGTGTACCATGAAGACCAAGAATGGATGAACCAACGAGCTATTGAAACGATTAAGCATTCCACTCAGATTGTCCAGGAAGAAGTACGTTTACGTAAAAAGGATGGAGGCTTTGTTTGGATAGAAGTCAACTCTAAATTTAATTTTAATGATAATGGAAAGCTTATTTCTACGGTTGGAACATTAACGGATATTACCGAATGGAAGCTTTCAGAGTTAAAATTGCTTCAATTAAACGAAGACTTAGCCATACACTCTGACAAGTTAAGTGTGGTTGCAAATATGTCTGCGGCCATTGCACATGAAGTAAGAAATCCACTTACCTCCATTTCCGGATTTATTCAGTTGCTGAAAGAACAACGACATCTCCAAAAAGAGTATATCGATGTCATATTTTCAGAAATCGAGAGGATCGAACTTGTATTAAGCGAGATGCTGCTTCTATCTAAACCACAAGTAGTCAATCTAAAAAAGTTTGACATCATTAAAACTTTAGACTATGTTATTGCTCTTATCAGCACAAAAGCCAATATGAATAGTATTGAAATAAAGCTGAAGAAAGATGAAAAACCTATCTGGGTGTATGGGGAAGAAAACCAGATTAAACAAGTTTTTATAAATATTATTAAAAATGCGATTGAAGCCATGCAAAATGGCGGAAAAGTTCACGTAAGTCTTGTGAATGACTATCAGTTTGTTTCAATTTATTTTTCCGATACAGGATGTGGTATTCCTAAAGATACGCTCGAAAAGATCGGACAACCATTTTACACGACCAAGGAAAAAGGAACCGGTTTAGGTCTTACGACTTGCTTTAAAATCATTGAAAATCACAAAGGTAAAATACATATATCTAGCCAAGTTGGTATCGGAACAACTTTCGAAGTGATTCTCCCACTAACGGAGGCTGAAGTTTCTGCTGCCATATAAAAAAGTACCACATAAGTGGTACTTTTTTAATATACATCTTGTCTTACAAAGACAGTAAAAGAGACTAGCAACCCAATAATTGACCAAACAGCTAGTACTCCAATAGAAAATAAAAGTGTCATACCGGGTACTGGAGGAGCGCTACCTGCTAAATATCCTGTTAAATCAAGATTAATCATGAACAAATATTTCGCTGACTGCCAGGATGATACAAGATTGCTCAAAATTAATCCTGCAATTAAAGCAGCAAGCATGACTCCCATACTAGCTGATGTACTTTTTAATAAAACGGATAACATAAAACTAAGAGTTCCGACGACAATCGCAACAAACCAGACTAATCCAAACTCCATCAAAATGTACTGCCACTGATCTATTAATTGAACATTTGAAGTATTAAGCTCTCCTCCCATGCTAGTGAAACCTGTCAAAATTGGTGCCTTCCAACCTCCGAATCCAAACACCACTCCTGAGATCAGATACGCTAGTAATCCCATTAGGACAACAATAATTGAAATGGACAATAATAATGCAACATACTTACTTAGTAGAATCTTCCACCTTTTCACCGGCCTCGTTAATAGAAGCTTTACCGTACCTGCACTCCTCTCTGAAGATACTATGTCTGCAGCAATGATCATAATTAATAATGGAACAAAGAGGGTAATCGATTCTTGTGCAAAACTACGAACAAATGTAGGAGCACCTGGCTCGGCTGGATTAATATTATTATCTAGGTAGTATTGTTGCTGTTGGACACGAATTTGTAATTGAGCTTTCCATTCATCCGAGATACCACTGCTCGTTAATCGGTTTTGTGTATCAACGATTTGTTGCTGTAAAGTGGTTCTCCAATCAACATCCCCTAATTTTTCAATTTGTCTTTGAACCTCCCGAAATTGTGCATATGTAAAAAGACTGATTAAAACGGCCATAATCGCTACAACAACAATCAGTTTTCTCTTCCGGATAATCTTTAGTATTTCATTAAAAATAAGCTTATTCAACGGATTCTCCTCCTGTTAATTCGAGGAATAGGTCTTCTAGAGTAGGCACTTTCCTTTGGATTTCGTGGACCTCTACCCCATTTTCTACAAGCATTTGATTCAACAAAGAGGATTTTTCAGAGAACGGAGTTACTAACCGGTTCTCTTCATCCAGCGTTACCGATGTAGCCGTCTGCAGAAGCTTTGTTCCCTTTTCAACTGGAGTCACTTTCCAAACTAATTGCTCTTGAAGATTTAATAAATTGCTAACCGTATCCACTTTAATTATTCTTCCTTTTGAAATAACAGCCACCCTATCACACATCAATTGTATTTCACTGAGTAAATGACTAGATACCAGCACGGTTAAGCCTTCTTTTTCAGCTAAAAACCGGATAAATTCTCTCATTTCACGTATTCCCATCGGGTCTAATCCATTTGTGGGCTCGTCCAATATCAGCACCTTGGGCTTTCCAAGAAGCGCCTGAGCAATTCCTAATCTTTGTCTCATTCCGAGTGAGTAGGTTTTAACAGGATCATCGATTCGATCTTGAAGTCTGACTAATTTAACGACATATTCTAAATGTTTGGAATCGAAATTCGGTATCATCCGAGAAAAATGTTGAAGATTTTCCATCCCGGTTAAATACGGATAAAGCTCCGGATTTTCTACAATGCACCCTAGGTGACTCATAGCTTTAACAAAATCCTTCTTTACATCATATCCACATACATGAATGCTTCCTGCTGTTGGGCGGATTAACCCTACTAACATTCGAATAGTTGTAGTTTTCCCTGCTCCATTAGGACCTAAAAAACCAAATACCTCTCCGCTTTTAAGCTCAAAATCTAGTCCTTTTATAATTTCTCTTTTCCCTATTCTTTTTCGTAATCCTTTAATAGATAAAGTTATCTCCGTCATTATAAAACTCCTACCATGTTATTAGTGAAGCTACTCTTTCCGCAATTAATTGATACCCTTTGCTATTTGGGTGAAACTTGTCTGAAAACAAGTAGTCATTCACCTTAAGCTGAAATAAGTCAAAGGTTGGTACAAAAACTGTATTCGGGTATTGATCAAGAAGGTGATTGGTTGAATAATTCCAATCTCTTACAACAGCCGTTGTCGTTGCAGCATCCTCAAGGTCAATAAAGGGATTGTATAAGCCCACTAGAAAAATGACGGCATCTTGATTTATTGATTTAATCATATCAATGGTTTCTTTGAGGTTATTTACATATTGGTCTTTTATAACCGATATCTCGTCTTGCTTTGGATTAACGAGAGTTTGTCCGCCTTGAAACAAGTCATTTCCACCGATTGTCATTAGAATGACATCTGCATCTTTGATTTGATTTTGTATCGTTTCCCCTTTTATTTGAGTTAGAAGTTGTTCTGAACGGTACCCTTTCACTCCATAGTTATGAAGAGTAAGCTTTTCATCCGTTTTTTCTTCTAATTCCTCAACTAAATAACCAATATATCCTTTTCCTTCTTCATCACCTGTTCCCCTAGTAAGAGAATCGCCAAGTGCAACAATGGTTTTTCCTTCCTCTTCGTTTACAATTTCCTCAACTTGAGTTTGTTCCCTTACCGTAGATTCTTTTTTACTCAATTGATTGTGAATGGTCCATGAAAACCCAAATAGCAAAACCAGGAATGCTCCAATCGATAAGAACGAGACAATGGTAACATACGTTTTATTCATAATTTTTCTCCTAATAGCAGTATCGGTCTATACTCATATTTTACTGACTGAAACTGCTTTGTTCAAATTTGACCTTCTTATTATCAAAAATCTTTACTAAATTATGGATATAATATCTAATTTTGGACAAATTAAAAAAGAAAGAAAGTTACCCTTAAGGAGTATGAGAAATGGATTTAATGAACAATATGTCATTTGAAATGACAAAGAGTTTCATCCCAAATATCAGCAATTCGGACAAACTGAAAATTGTAGAGTTAACAAGAGATGGAGTCGTGATTCAAATGGAGAACTCTAATTGTAGGGGTGTATTTCCACTTGATAGCTTTCAATATTGGATAAAAAAAGGTTCCCTTATCCATTTAGAGGAACAACAAAAATCATCATAAAAATGAAAACCATCACTTCCCCTTCAATAGTCACCTAACCATCGTTAGAATAGGAAAAAGCCGTAAAAACTCATGGGAGTTAGTGATGTACTCCCACTGTTTTAACGGCTTCTCCAATTCTCATAGCCTAATAAATATTATGTTGTATCTTAATCTTAGCAAAAATTAGTAAAACGAAGAGTAAGTTAGGTTGACAATTTCATGAATTTTCATTTAGATACTCGTCGTTTGTCTTTGTATCTTCAGCAACAAGGAAATGATTAACTACTTCAGGATAATCTTTCAACTCTTTTTTTCCTAAATCAGTAATGGTATACACACCTCTGCCTACTTTTACAAACCAGCCATAATAATTTTTTGAAAGAATCGAGAGTGTCTTCTCACCCGTACCTTGTTGTCGGAGTGCTTTTGGGGTCATCGAGCCGTTTCTATCTAACAAACTGGCAATTTGTATACAGTTCTCTTTGTATGCGGTCATAATTTTTGTTTTTGAACTTCCACCAACATTGTAATTAACGTTTCTTCCCTTCATTTCCTCAATCAACTTTTTCCGGTTTCTTACATGATAATTTTTACTTCTCTGTCTGTTAAATGGTTGTGGGGAAAAACAGACTTCCATTTTAGCACCGCTTTTTAAAAAAGAAACAACAATTAACCCTAATTCGAGCCTTTTTAATAAGTGACAAAGATCGTGCCATTTCTTTGAGTTCATCTTATATTTTGGCTTAGGTATTGCTATATACACTTGATCCGTAAGCTTCTGCCTTTTTGTTGCCTGCATCAGGAGGTCAACCGTTAAGGATAATTTCAATTCGACAATGATTAATTCCTCATCCTTTAGTGCCACTACATCACAATGATGGACTTCTCCATGTACCTCATAACCAAGCTTTGTAAAAAACTTTTGTATCGGTTTATATAAATCTACTTCGTAGAGCTTCTTTTCCTTACTTACCATTCCCGTTCCCCTTCTAGCCCTTTTCCGAAAAGTATACCACACCGGGTAGGTGTCAGACACCCTTCGTGGACACTCCCCCCTTTTTGTCCTCCTCAGGTGGACAGTTCACAAATAAAAAAGCTCATATCAATTTGGTGTAATGAACATCTCCCAAATCATTATGAGCCTAAGCAACAGCTTTATTTACTTATTGTTTTACTATTTTCAAAATCTCTTCTAGTTTCCTCGTGATCTCCAAGGTACACATAATCCTTTTCCCAGAATTCTGCGTTTTCAATTCCGACTTTAACTGGGTCGAATACAGGGTCTTTACCAGCTTTCTTTTGTTCCTCGTAGTCACGAAGAAGTTTTAATGCTGGCTTCGTTAGTAAAACGATCGCAATAATGTTAAGC
Organism: Bacillus sp. Y1; assembly: GCF_003586445.1. Classification (NCBI taxonomy): domain Bacteria; kingdom Bacillati; phylum Bacillota; class Bacilli; order Caryophanales; family Bacillaceae; genus Bacillus; species Bacillus sp. Y1. The sequence goes on from NZ_CP030028.1 coordinate 3,056,840, forward strand.
CACGCCATACTTCCTACCCCAATATCACCTAGCGTCCAAGCAAGACCCGCTGTCTTCACACTTCCGTAGAACACCATAAATAGGAATACAACACGTAATACATAGTCCATCCATTTACGGCTCTTCTTGCTATTTATGTAAGCAAGATTCGTTTCTGCCATGTAGTAGTACGCCATGATTGTTGTAAATGCAAAGAACAATAAAGCAATTGCAACAAATGGACCACCAAATCCTGGCATTACTGACTCAACCGCAGCTTGAGTATATTGAGGACCAGGTTCTACCCCTTCTAAATTCGTACGAATTGGGTCAGCCCCTTCAGGAGTAACATTGTACATACCTGTAATTAAAATCATAAACGCTGTTGCTGAACAAACAAATAATGTATCGATATACACCGAGAAAGCTTGAACAATCCCTTGCTTTGCTGGATGCGAAATTTCTGCTGCTGATGCCGCATGCGGTGCTGTACCTTGACCCGCTTCGTTTGAATAAATCCCACGTTTTACCCCCCAAGCGATAGCAGATCCAAGAATTCCACCGAAAGCAGCATCTTGGCCAAAAGCACTTGAGAAGATTAATGAAATAACTCCTGGTAATTGAGAAATATTTAATACAATAATTGCTAAAGCTACAATAATATATCCTACCGCCATAAACGGTACGATAATCTCTGCTGTACGAGCAATACGCTTAACTCCACCAAAGATGATTACAGCTAAGACGAAAACAACAATAGTTCCCGTAATTGCCGGACTAATACCAAATGCGTTATCCATACCCGCGGCGATGCTATTTGCTTGAACTCCTGGAAGCAAAGCACCCGTTGCAAGCACCGTAACAAATGCGAATAAAACTGCATACCATTTCATTTTCAAACCTTTTTCAATATAGAAAGCAGGTCCTCCACGGTATTGACCATCTTGTTTTACTTTGTACACTTGACCAAGCGCAGCCTCAACAAACGCAGATCCGGCTCCTAAGAACGCAATTAACCACATCCAAAAAACAGCACCAGGTCCACCGTAAGCAATTGCTGTTGCAACCCCTGCGATATTACCTGTACCTACCCGTCCAGATAGAGCTAATGATAAAGCTTGAAAAGAAGTAATACCATTTTCTGATGAATGCTTTTGGAACATTAATTTTCCAACATCACCCATGTGACGAACCTGTAAAAATCTAGTCGCAAGTGAAAAATACAATCCTACTCCTAAGCATAAATAAATAAGTGCTGGACTCCATATAATTCCATTCAACCAGTTCACAAAATCTTCCAAATAAATTCCCCCTTTAGTATATTATTTTCTTATTATAATAAGAGTTGTCACAATTGAAAAGAATTATTTTTAATTTTTTAAATATTTCGATTTAAAAAGTTTTCTTTATGTAAGATTATATTACAATAGAATTCAATCACCACTGTCCATACCAGACGGACAAATATGCCCATTTTGTCTTTTTAGGGTGTCTGACACCCTCTCTGTGGTACACTATTGACGGAGAGTTAATAAGATAAACAAGGCGGAAAATAGTCTAGATAAAGGGGAAGCGGTGGTTGAATATTTGTGTCACCCACTAATGTAACTTATATGAAAAATCGATCTATAAGCGGGCTATTGTTAAATTGGAGAAATGTAGTTTTTGTTCTTATTATTTTAGGTATTTTTATTTTCCTGAAAAATACTACTCTGTTTGAAGCGGTCCTTGAGGGTGACTTACAAAAGATAGAAACATTTGTTGGAAACAATCGAATCAGTATTTTACTATTTTCAACATTTGTCATGATCATTCAAAACACATTCACGATCATCCCATTACTAATAGTAATAACCATTAATATAACTTTTTTTGGCTTTTTGTTAGGTTTTTTATGGAGTTGGTTAACAAGTATTCTTGCCGCCATCATTATCTTCTTTCTTGTTCGCTATTTATTTCAAAGTTGGCTTCTAAGTAAGGTAGATGAAAAGCTGGTAGAAAAAGTTGAAAATAAAGGATTTCTTTATGTGTTTGAAGCAAGAATAATTCCTTTTGTACCGACTAGCTTGGTGAATATATTAGCGGGGGTCAGTTCTATTAAGTTTTCTAGCTTTCTTCTCGGAACCCTATTTGGAAATTTTATTTACTTTTTCGTTTTAGCACTTATTCCTGCTGGTTTTTTATCCTCCACTATTAACGAATATATACTTGGGGGAATATTCCTCATAGTTCTCACCTTCTATTATGTTTACAGTAAAAAAAGAAAAACTCCTTCTAAAATGGAGCAATAAAAAAGGCTATTCAATTGATCCTAGTTTTACTACTAGGATTTTTCTTACGTTCTGAAAATTATCAAATTTCACATTAAAAAAATATTTATGTACAAAACTACTTTAGTGTGTAGTATGATTGGACAATATTATTACAACGAGGGGGATTACCTTGGAACACGGCATACAAGACAAAAGAAGTAATCGTGGAATCCTACTAATCAGCTGCCCTGATAGACCAGGCATCGTTTCGAAGGTTTCAACGACATTATATGAACATGACTGCAATATTATCGATTCAAACCAACATTCAACTGACCCAGAAGCAGGTCATTTTTTCTTACGAATTGAATTCGAATGTTCAGATTTAGAAAATAAAAAACGATCTATTGAGAAGTCATTCGAACTTCTATCCGAAACATTTGATATGAAGTATTCCTTTAATTATGGAAGTGAATCACAAAACTTAGCCATTTTTGTTTCAAAGGAGAATCACTGTCTCCTCGAATTATTACTAGAATGGCAACGTGGTGATTTGTTAGGTGATATTAAATTAGTTGTTGGAAATCATGAGGATTTAAGAGAATATGTTGAGAATGTTAATATTCCTTTTTTCTATCTACCTATTACTCGTGAAACAAAAGAAGAAGTTGAAAAGAAGCAATTGGAACTATTAAAAGAATATCAAATAGATACAATTGTTTTAGCAAGATACATGCAAATATTATCTCCAGCATTTATCGAGCATTATCCATATCAAATTATTAATATTCACCACTCTTTCCTACCTGCATTTATAGGAGCAAATCCTTATAAGCGTGCCTATGAAAGAGGTGTTAAATTAATTGGTGCAACAGCCCATTATGTAACGGATGATCTAGACGAAGGACCTATTATTGAGCAAGATATCGAGCGCGTCAAACATCATCATGAACTTTCTGACTTAAAGAAAATTGGAAGTCAAGTTGAAAGGAAGGTACTATTAAAGGCGGTAAAATGGCATAATAGCCATAGAATTATTCCGTTTGGAAACAAAACAATCGTCTTTGACTAAAAAATTTCACCAAAAAACCGGCACATATTTACATATGCCGGTTTTTTCAATTATTCTACCAATGGATTTTCTCCTCTCTGAACTCCACTATATTTATTATGTAGGATAAAGTAAGAATCCTTCTTGGCAAGCCGCTGTTCCGTTCGTACTTTTAAAATGGCGGTTTGCTGTTGCTTGTTTATTAATCTAGCGGCTTTCTTGTTAATGATAATTGACTTCCCCGTTTTAAAAGAAACAAGGGACTGCAGATAGCTATATTGTACAATGTCCTCAATATGTACTAGCGAAATCCAAATACAGTGATCACTAGAAGGAGATTGGGTTGGAAACCAATACATGTTCAAAGGTGCACTAATAACTATTGGGACCATATGATAATTACCTAATACAGCTTTTGCCCCATTAATAGCCCCTTCTAAGGTAAATCCATAGTATCTCATGGTTTCCTCTAAAATTCTTTTAGGAGTTTTCGAAACGAAAAAGGATTTCTTTCCTTCCTGAACCATCGTACATACATTGTTGGTTGGATCGATTTCAGGAATCATAAACAGTGTCTCACTTGTTAAAATATAGCTATCAATAATCTTCATTTAGCACTCCTCCATATGGTCTCATATTACATAATGAGTTATTTATAGCAATATTATCCATAGCAGGTTCATACTCTACAATAGTTGTTTTAATAGTTAAAAAATCTGCCTTAATTCATGTTACATTTCCTCACATAGGAAATTTGACAAAACAAAATTATTCATTATAATATACTTTTCTCCTACTACTAAATAACCATTTATTCCAAATCATCACGTAAAAGAATGGATCATTTAATAAAAGGAATAAGATTAGACCTATTCACAAAATGTTCATAATTTCTCTTTTTGATTAATTGGTGATAATACTCACAACGATTAGTAATTACAAAGTGGATTTTTACCTATAATAATGATAGTATCAATGGAGAATAGGAAGTGAATACATATGATAAAAATTGAAATACCTAACCCAGATGTCGTAATTACTAAGAAACGACAAGTTGGAGAGCCAGTTGAAGCAGTAATAAGCAGCGAATACGGTTTTACCGATTATCACAAAATCCCAAGAGATAAAGGCGGAATAATCCTTTTCTTTAATGCAAGCGATGATTTACTGTTTGTTGGTAAAGCAAGGAAGCTTCGCCCAAGAGTGAAAAAGCATTTTGAGGATCAAGTTTCTCCTATTAAAAAACATCGGGATGAAGTATACAAAATTGCTGTTATTACTGTTGAAGATGCGATGGAAAGAGAAATTTATGAAACATATATTATCAATACAGAACAGGCAAAATATAATATTGATAAAGTTTTCTTTAAGTAAAATAAGCAAATTTAACCCCTTCATTTCTAAAAAATGAAGGGGTTTTTCTACTCCAGTTCTTCTTTATTATTTTTCTTTTTTACAAAGCGATAGGCTAAATATGCGATGTAAAGCGGAGTTGCTATGTAGATTAAATAAGGGAATTGCTTATATGTACCTTTATAGATAACAAATAACAAACACCCGATAAAGAGAGTAACAATCGTCCCGTATTTCGGTAAAGGAATTTCCTTAAAACTTGGTATTCTTATCCGGCTTACCATTAAGAAACATAATCCTGTAAATACAACGGTTGTTATTACGTTAGGTATATAATTACCAAATAGCGTTAATAAGGCCAAAATTCCACCAGCTGCAGTAATTGGTACACCTATAAAATAATTTAAGCTAGATTTCGAGCTGCTTATATTAAATCTGGCTAGTCGATAAGCACCAAACAATGGGAATAAACCAGCAACCATAATCCCTAACTTACCAAGTTGATTTAAATATGTATAATACACTAAAAATGACGGAGCGACTCCAAACGTAACAATATCTGCTAATGAGTCCAGCTCTTTTCCCAGTGAGCTATCTGCCTTAAGCATTCTCGCTAAGCGCCCATCCATGCTATCTAACATCATTCCAATTAGTATTAAAATGGCAGCATTATTATATTCACCTTCCGCTGCAAAACCGATGGATAAAAAGCCGCAAAATAAATTTCCTAATGTAAACATATTAGGAATAATTTTTGTAAACCGCACTAGCTCCTTCAACCTCCTTTTGAGCCTTTAAATACATTACGAACCTATTATACCATTTTCTTCTTCTTTTCCTAGCGGCTATAAAAGATAATGCCTAACATCCTTATTGGAAGTTAGGCATTTCTACAAACAAGGCCATTTATTCAACTGAGAATTCAATTGACGAACTATACACCTTACCAGTCCTTGGTGTCATCCAAGCATTTAACGTATATTTCCCTTTACTTAATTCAACATCTTTCACGTTAATGTCATAAGATAGTTGGTCTCCTGGAGCGAGTACCTCTTTTCCTACCACTTGTAAAAAGGAGCTGACACTTGAAAATAAGAACACCTCTTCTCCGTTTGAATTTACTATTGAATAATCAAACCTTTGAGAAGAAGTAAAATCGAGTGTAATTTCCTTGCCTGATTCATTTTTCACATGATACTGAAACAATAGAGGACTAACTTCATATAGCATTGAAACTACTTCTCCTTGAACTGTATCCATATTTTCCTCCTCTTTACCGGATGATACTACCGGTTCTGCTTCCCTTTCAGCACCACATCCACCTAAAATAAAAATTGCTATTATAAACACAAAGATTTTCTTCACATAAACACCTCATTTTGTAATCCTATTACCTTATTAGTCGTCTTAATTTGAATTGAAGTTACAAACTAACACAGTAAGAATAAAATTATCTGTAACTTGATTCTCTGTATTCCTCTTCCTTTTTTGAAAAAAACATGGTACTTTTACAAATAGAACTATCATAAAATTTTTTTGGTACTTTTTTACTATTTTGTATGTAGGAAGAACAGGAGAACACTCATTGAAAAAAATGGTTATTGTCTATATCTTTTTTTGTTTAATTTATATTTTAGCTTCTGTTTATATTACAGGTGATGTTACTTCTAATAAGTTTTCACACCTTATAAAAGATATTCTATTTGTTATTTTTAATTTGTTCTTTTTCTTTTTAATTGTTAAGAAAAGCCATAAATTAAAAACTGTAGAAAAAGAGGAACAACAATTATCAACATTGATTAACTCAATGGTTGACTTTGTTTGTTTTAAAGATGGAGAAGGGCGTTGGCTAAAAACCAATGGCTTCGGACTTGAACTTTTTCAATTAGAACATGTGGATTATAAAGGAAAAACGGACACAGAGTTGGCTGAATACAGTGAGTTTTACCGTGATGCCCTTATTTATTGTGAAGAATATTCAGACCGCATTGCATGGGAAAGCCGCACGGTTACTAGATGCGAGGAAGTAATTCCCCTTCCTGATGGAGGGACAAAAACATTTGACACCATTAAACATCCATTGTTTTATGAAGATGGCTCGAGAAAAGGTCTAGTAGTTATTGGAAGAGATATTACAGAAAAAAAGTTGGCTGAAGAAAGATTAGTACGTTCGGAAAAACTTTCTGTAATTGGGGAACTAGCTGCTAGTGTTGCACATGAAATACGAAACCCACTAACTTCTCTTAAGGGCTTTGTTCAATTTATTCGTCCTTCTGATCAGAAAAACGACAGATATTACGAAATTATGCTCAGTGAACTAGAAAGAATAAATGAAATCGTTAGTGAGCTCTTGCTTTTAGCCAAGCCTCAAAAAGTAAATTTTTCAAAAACTGATGTTAGTAACACGATTGAACATGTGATTTCCTTATTAGAAACGCAAGCAAATATGGTGAATGTAAATATAAACTTCTATAAAGTTCAATCTTCCACCATCAATTGTGAAGAAAATCAAATCAAACAATTGCTCATTAATATTATTAAAAATGCTATTGAAGCGTCTAGAAACGGCGGTACAGTGGATGTCATACTAGATGTAAATTCTGATGGGATGACAGTTATTCGTGTGATTGATAGTGGAGAAGGAATATCTGAGCAAGCGAAAAAACGTCTTGGTGAGCCTTTTTATAGTTCAAAAGAAAATGGAACGGGTCTAGGATTAACCGTTAGCTTTAAGATTATTGAGCAGCATGGTGGAGATCTTTCCTACAGTAGTGAACCAAATAAAGGCACAACGGCAACCATTCTTTTACCCAGTTTTCCTTCACAGGTAGAAAATGTAATGACATCTTAGTATATTTTTGAATACATCAACTCAAACTAAATTTGAGCATAATTCATGCTCAAAACTTGTGCCGGGAGTGGATAGCCATGAGTAGAAACAAGCTATTGGTACCTGGGTCAGAAAATGCACTGAATCAGATGAAAGAAGAGATTGCCAATGAGTTTGGAGTTCAACTTGGTGCAGATACAACCGCACGTGCAAATGGCTCTGTTGGAGGAGAAATGACTAAACGCCTCATCCAAATGGCAGAGCAACAATTACGATCTTAATCGAAGAGAAGCTCAGGAAAAATATCCCTGAGCTTCTCTTTTTATAACTTATAATGAAACTTTAGGAATGTTATGATAGTACATAGTCACGCAAAATTTAGAAATAATAACTTTTATTGGAGAAGTTTGATGTTCAGGAGGAAATGATGGAAAATTACCCACTTTTAGAAGTTGAAAAGCTTGCCTTAAAAAAATTAAAAACATATAAACAAAGCATCCTGCGTTATCTATTACGTAGTATGCTTGCAAGTATGTTTATTGGGTTTGGAGTAATTGTTGCCTTTAAAACAGGTGGCTATTTTTACAATGAGCATTCTCCTGTTGCATATCCAATGGCAGCTTTTACATTCGGAGCAGCTATTATCCTAATTGCCTATGGTGGTGGGGATTTATTTACAGGTAACACCTTTTATTTTACTTACACAGCACTAAGGAAAAAAATGAGTTGGAAATATGTTTGGACACTTTGGGGCTTAAGTTATATAGGTAATATATTAGGTGCAACAGCATTTGCTTTATTAATATATGTGACAGGATTATTTGCGGAGGCTTCGGTAAATAGTTTTCTGTTAAGTGTTGTTGAGAAAAAGATGCATGTTCCAACAATGGAACTTTTCTTTAGAGCTATTCTTTGTAACTGGCTTGTTTGTTTAGCTTTCTTTATTCCTATGGGAATGAAAGAGAATGGTGCAAAGCTATTTGTAATGATACTATTTGTTTTTTGCTTCTTCATCTCTGGATATGAACACAGTATTGCTAATATGTGTACCTTTGCTATCGCACTTGTTCTTAACCACCCTGGAACGATCTCTTTTTCAGGAGTCATTCATAATCTCATTCCGGTGACCATCGGCAATCTCATTGGTGGTAGTATCCTCATGGGGGCCATGTATTATTACGTTAACCTTCCTTTTCTTGATGATGAGCATTAATAATAAGAAAATCCCCTACTGTTTGAATAGGAGTTATTTGATATGACACATTATTTAACTGTTGCATCAGAATTAATACTAGGGTTTTTTATGCTATTTATATTAGCAAAAGCGCTTGGGAAAACTCAACTATCACAAATCACACCGTTTGATTTTATTTCCGCTCTTATACTAGGTGAATTAATTGGCAACGCCGTTTATGACCATGAAACAACCTGGGTGGAAATCGTATTCAGCACGATTGTTTGGGGTGGTTTAATTTATGGAGTCGAGATTATCACTCAGAAATTCAAAAAGACGAGAAAAGCACTTGAAGGTGAACCAAATATCGTTATTCATAATGGTTTTATAAAATATGAAACGTTAAAAAAGGCCAAACTCGATATAAATCAATTGCAAAGCTTAGTACGTCAACAAGGGTATTTTTCTCTACAAGAAGTTGAGTATGCAATCCTTGAGACAAATGGAATTGTTAGTGTACTTCCGAAATCTCAGAATAGACCACCTACTTTAGATGATTTAAACATTCAAGCTGAGGAAGCTTCCATTCCTACTACGTTAATACTTGATGGAGAAGTTCTATATGGAAATCTCCAAGAAGCAGGACTAAATGAACAGTGGTTAAAAAACGAACTATTGAAACAAAACTTTCACACGTATGATAAGGTTTTATATGCTGAGTGGAAAAAAAATCAGGAACTCTTTATCTTGCCTTATAAATAAATCAGGCTAAAGGGTGCCTGATTTTAATTTTGTCCTCACCCTATTATATGTAATCGTTTTCCTCTAAATATGAATGAATTGTGACATCATGTCACAAAATTGTCGAATTTTACAACGGATAAAGATATACTAAAAAACCCTTGATATATCAACATTTTCCCTCATATATTCACCCTAACATTATTTTCCTTACTATTTTTGTCACAAATTTATCTCATTTAACATGTTATTATCATCTACATAGTGGTAATTAGGAAGTAGATAGAATTTTACCGTAAGAACAACTGACAAAATCTCATTGTGAAAAAACGAACATTTTGTTATGCAAAAATATCTTTTTGTGGTAAACTCTAATTTTCCTTGTGAAACAAAACACAAACCTGATTTCATATAAGAAGGAGATGAAACAATTGAAGTTGAAAATGCTATTTCTATCCCTTGTAACAGCCGTACCATTATTATTTTTAAGCGGTTGTGAAATGGTTGTATTTCAGCCTCAAGGGCCAGTAGCTAGAAGTATCATGGAGTTAATTAATTGGTCTTTAATGTGGATGCTTTTAGTAGTAGTTGTCGTATTTGGCTTATTTGGCTATATTGTTTGGAAATATAGAGAAAAGCCAGAAAACATGGGTTATGAGCCGCCAGAAGAACACGGTAGCACCGTATTAGAAATCGTCTGGACAGCTATTCCTATTTTGATCGTTATCGCTTTAACGATTCCTACAGTTACAACATTGTATGACTTAGAAGATGTTCCTGCAGGGTATGAGGAGAAAGAACCGATCGTTATTCACGTAACCTCTGCAGACTGGAAATGGATATTCTCTTATCCAGAAGAAGGAATTGAAACAATTAACTACGTGAACATTCCAGAAGATACTCCTGTCCTGTTTAAATTAACATCGGCTGGAACGATGCAATCTTTCTGGGTGCCAGCTTTAGGTGGACAAAAATACTCAATGAATAAAATGGAAACGGAACTATATTTAGTTGCTGACAATCCTGGTTCATATATGGGTAGAAACACAAACTTCAACGGACGCGGATACGCTCAAATGGAATTTGAAGTACTTGCTCAGACCGATGAAGAGTATGATGCATGGGTAAAAGAAGTAAAAGAAACAGCTCCAGAGCTTACAGAAGAGAAGTACATGGAACTACTGAAACCAACACATCTTGGTCGTTTAACTTATTCCAACACACACTTAGCTTGGATCAACCATGCGGATCACGATTCCGAGCTTGTGACAGACCCTGAAGACTATCGTTACCACGGGTACCAAGGAAAGATTTTTGACCAGGAAGATGAAAAAGATACTACTGAAGTAGAAAATAATGAGGAAGACCATGGAGGTGACCATAGTGGGCATTAAGTGGGATGAAATTCTGATTACGGGAGATCCAATTATCCTAGGTTCACAGATTGCTATTTTATTAACTTCTCTAGGAATTATTGGTGGTCTTACGTATCTGAAAAAATGGAAATGGCTATGGCGTGAATGGATCACTACCGTTGACCATAAACGTATCGGAATCATGTATATCGTAGCCGCTGTTCTTATGTTCTTCCGTGGCGGTATGGATGGACTAATGATGAAAGCTCAAACATCTCGTCCAGAAATGAGCATTCTAGACGCACAGCATTATAATGAAGTATTTACGGCTCATGGTGTTATCATGATTTTATTCATGGCCATGCCATTCTTAATTGGTTTAATGAACGTTGTTATTCCGCTTCAAATTGGAGCAAGAGACGTAGCGTTCCCTCAGTTGAATGCATTAAGTTTCTGGTTATTCTTCAGCGGTGCGATGCTGTTTAATATCGCATTCGTTGTAGGTGGTGCTCCAGATGCAGGATGGACTTCTTACTTCCCTCTTGCAGGTAAAGAATTCAGCCCAGGAATCGGGAATAACTACTACGCAATCTCATTACAGATTGCTGGTCTAGGAACTTTGATGACTGGTATTAACTTTATCGTAACGATTTTAAAAATGCGTACAAAAGGCATGACATTAATGAGAATGCCTATGTTCACATGGACAACGCTAATCACTTCCGTTATTATCGTAGCCGCATTCCCGATTTTTACAGTTGCACTTGCGTTAATGACATTTGACCGCTTGTACGGTACACACTTCTTTACAGTAGCTGCTGGTGGATCTGACATGCTTTGGGCTAACTTGTTCTGGTTATGGGGACACCCTGAAGTATACATCGTTATCCTCCCTGCTTTCGGGATGTTTTCTGAAATTATTTCGACATTCTCTCGCAAACAGCTATACGGTTACAAATCGATGGTCGTTTCAATCGTTGCCATTGCAGTACTAAGTATGCTTGTATGGGTTCACCATTTCTACACAATGGGATCTGGCGCTTTAGTCAACTCATTCTTCTCTATCACAACAATGATGATTGCCGTTCCGACGGGTGTAAAAATGTTTAACTGGTTGTTTACGATGCGTAAAGGTCGAATTAAAATGACTACGGCTATGCTTTGGTCTTTAGCATTTGTTCCTAATTTTGTTATTGGTGGAGTAACAGGTGTTATGCTTGCGATGGGTGCTGCTGATTATCAGTACCATAATACTTTATTCTTAGTTGCTCACTTCCACTATGTATTAATTCCAGGTGTGGTATTTGCAGTATTCGCTGGACTTTACTACTGGTGGCCAAAAATGTTTGGTTTTATGTTAAATGAAAAATTAGGAAAATGGCATTTCTGGTTGTTTGTAATCGGATTTAACGTAACCTTTATGCCAATGTTCTTCCTAGGTCTAAATGGAGCTGTTAGACGTGCTTATACCTTCTCTGTTGAGTCAGGATTTGCTCCTCTATTCTTACTGTCTGCAATCGGATCAGTTATCCTAGCAGCTGGTTTTGCAATGTTCTGCTACAATATTTATTGGAGCATTCGTTATGCGGACCGCAACATTTCAAGTGACCCATGGGATGCTAGAACACTTGAATGGGCAACAGCTTCACCTGTTCAACATTATAACTTTGCTAAACTACCAGAAGTGAAATCTTTAGATGTATTCTGGTATATGAAAAAGAATAATGAAGGTCTTACATTAAAAGACGAAGAAATAGAAGAAATTCATATGCCAAGCAACTCTGGTCTACCTTTCTTAATGTGCGTCGCTTTCGGAATTGTTGGGTTCTTCCTCATATTTGAATGGCATTTATTAGCTGCAATTTCTGCTGTACTAATTATTGCAGGATTGATTTATCGTTCATTTGATTACAATGATGGTTACCACATTCATAAAGACGAAATTAAAAAGACAGAAGGCGCTTGGAGAAAAATGGAAGGTAAGGTGAATAATCATGTCAGCTAATGTGAACACTTCCCTCCCATTAGAATATCAAACAGAACAAAGCCGTATGAATATTTTAGGGTTCTGGATATTCCTCGGGGCCGAAATTGTATTATTTGCTACCCTCTTTAGTGTTTATGGTGTACTTTATAAAAACTACGCAGGTGGCCCAACTCATCAAGATATTTTTATGATCAAAGAAGTAATGATTCAGACGGTCCTACTTTTAACAAGTAGTTTTACGATGGGTGTTGCCATTTGGGAAATGCGTCGAAACAATAAGAAGGGCTTAATTGGTTGGTTTATATTAACCCTGCTATTAGGTGCAGGATTCCTATTCATGGAGATTAATGAGTTTATTCACTATGTTCATGAAGGTGCAACCATGCAAACTAGTGCCTTTCTTTCTAGCTTGTTTGTCCTTTTAGGAACACACGGTGCTCACGTAACCTTCGGGATTTTCTGGGCAACGATGGTTATCATTCAAATTGCCAAGCGTGGATTAACACCTGTTACTGCTAGAAAGACGTTTATCATTGGTCTTTACTGGCACTTCCTTGATGTTGTTTGGATCTTTATCTTCACGTTTGTTTATTTAAAAGGGATGGTGTTATAGATGGAAAAAAGTACAGAACGTTTTCCGCTAGCTCACGTCTTTGGATTCGTATTGTCACTAGTACTCACATTCGTTGCTGCATGGGTAGCACTTGAGATGAAATTGTCCTTTACGATTGTCATGTGGATTATTGGATCGCTTGCTATCATTCAAGCTGGTCTTCAATTGTTTATGTTTATGCATATGACAGAAGGAGAAGACGGCAAAGTAAATATCATAAATATCGCGTTTATGGTATTCTGTGCAGTTGTTATTGTTGTTGGTTCTATCTGGGTGTTAACATCAGGGCATGCTGCTCATTAATAAAAATAAAAAATCCGGCTATTGAGCCGGATTTTTTATTTGCGAACTTCCCCCATCAAGGAAATAAATAAACCAAAACCGAACACTAACATGGATGAAGCCATAATACTAATGCTAATAGAAAGTGTATAACTCATTGTGATACCGCTTTCAAAAAAGCTGTATAAAAATAACAATGCCCCTAATACTAATCCAAATTTTGCAATGGTACTAATTGGACCTAACGCTCTACGTTGCATTTCATTCATATTATTTCATCCCCTTTATTTATATTTTAATAAAGTTCACAAATTTGTCAAATATTTTTTGAAAATTAGACACATTTAAGGCTTGTCTTACTTAATAATTACATTCTTATGAATGTTTTTCCCCTTCACTCGCATAAGATGTACAAGTTATCCCCTTTGGACAATCCTAGTGAGTGGAGTGATCATGTGATTTACCTAAGTTATATCGTTCTTGGCTTAACACTGGCTGCCCCGATTGGACCTGTAAATGCAGCAAGATTAGATAAAGGTTTAAAAAATGGGTTTTGGCATTCATGGGCTGTTGGAGCTGGTTCGATGATTGCAGATGGAATATTTATGTTAACCGTGTATATGGGCATTGTACATTTTCTTGACAATCCATTCATCCAGGTTTTTTTATGGCTTTTTGGAGGATTTATTCTTATTTATAGCGGGATTGAAAGTATTGTGACTGCTAACAAGTTCACCTTTGACTATCAGCGCAATAACGAATCCATTTTTCGTTGCTTTCTGATTGGATTTATCATGTCTATTTCAAGCCCTCTCTCTATTTTGTTTTGGCTTGGTATTTACGGATCGGTCCTGGCAAAAACAGCATCAAGCTTCGGAACAACTGATTTACTTCTGTATAGTTCCATGATATTTCTCGGACTTGCTCTATGGGATGTATTTGTTGCTGGCCTTACTAGCCTTTTTCGGAAGTGGCTAAGTTTGAAGTACATCATTTTCACCTCTATCCTCTCAGGAGTATCATTATTAGGGTTCGGTCTTTATTTTGCGTTCCAAGGGATAAAGGTATTATTTTTTCAGGAGTAACTACATATGATTTCGAAATGAGGATTCAAAGGAAATTAACCATTAGGAAGGACGGTGAATCACTTGAAATTTCCTCCTATTTTATCCGGTCCGATTTTGAGAAGAGTAGATGAATATCAAATTAACATTTGGCTAGCAACCTCTAAGAACTATGAAATAACAGCAAGCCTTTATATCTTTGATCAAAATCATAAAATCCTTCCCATTTCAGTTAAAAACCACAAACTTCGATTAGGAAAACAACTTTATATACACCTAATAACAATCAATCCATTAAAAAACGTCTTCCCCACCGATCAATTATTAGGCTATAATTTATTTTTTTCAAAGGGCAACCATACATTTGACTTACAACAGCTAGGATATTTAGATCATAAAAGTCCTTCTCGGATCGTTTATTCTTCTTTAAAATACCCGTCCTTTTTTATAAAAAGCACGGAATCCTCCTCGTTCTTGTATGGCTCATGCAGAAAAATACATGGAAAGGGCGAGGATTGCCTTCTTTTGGGAGATAAACTACTGGAAAAACATCAATTAGATCCTACAAAACGTCCTGCAGCTCTTTTTTTAACGGGTGACCAAATTTATGCCGATGATGTTTCAGAACATCTCTTTCCATTTATACGTAAAACTGCAGAGACATTGATGGGATATGAGGAAGACTTACTTGCTATAGATAAACGAATAACAAACTACACTAATAGAAAACAGATTTCTAAATACGTTTGTAAATTTACGTCAAGAAAATCTAGTAATCACTTATTTACTCTCGGAGAATATTCAACTATGTATTTGTTAAGCTTTGGTCCAGCCCTCTGGAAGGACATTCTGCCTCAATTAAGTAATACCTCCAATAATGCAGACATTATAAACTTTGCAAACTCTACATTTTCAACTCAAAGACTACTAGCAAATATACCAACGTATATGATATGTGATGACCACGATATTACAGATGATTGGAATATAACGAAAAAATGGAAGGAAAATGTGGAGAACTCTCCACTCGGAAAACATATCCTTGCCAATGCCTTAACAGCCTACTTTGCCTTCCAAGGCTGGGGAAATGACCCCTCTCGTTTTTCAAGTGACTTCTTCCTCCCTTTAGCTGAGTATGTAATGAACAAACCCTTCAATTTACACACTTATAAAAGCTGGATCAACTCCATAATTGGTTTTGGACCATGGACATACATTGCACCTACTAAACCAAAAGTGTTATGTTTAGATACACGTACAAGCCGAGAATGGAGTTATTATAAGAATCAGTCAAATAGGTGGATACCTCCTTCTACTTCTGGCCCTGAACTAGTCAATGAAAAGGGCTGGACTTTTGCTACAACCAAATTACTTGAAAGTGGTTGGCGGAAGAAAGATCCATTAGTCATCGTTTCCCCTGCCCCACTGTATGGCATGGAGGTAATCGAATCTTTCCTTGAAAAGTATATTTCTCCTTTAAGAAATAAAGGGATACCTGTGACTACTTCCTTTGATTTAGAGGCATGGAGAATGAACGGAAAAGGCGTGTATCATTTTTATAAAGTGCTTATGAAATTGGATCCCTCTGAAATAACCATTCTATCAGGAGATGCTCATATGGCATCTGCGATAGAAGTATGGACACAATTCGGTAAACAAGAGGAAATCAAACTACTCCAACTTACAAGCAGCCCATTAAAAAATGAAACCTTTAGAGGCCTTTCTGGATTAGCACTAAAAGCTGCCATTGTTCTTTATACCATATTTCAAACAGAAGACTGGATTGTGCGCGTTTGTGACGAGAAGCAAAATTTCCATTACGATTCAATTGCTGAAACCAAAGCAGTAACATTAGCTGAAAGTATTCATTACCTATATGTAAATAAAAAGAGCATTACCGAGTTATCGAATAATCTAGGCTTAGTATCTTTTATGACAGGTCAAACATATCATCAACTTTTAACAGCACATGTAACAAAAAAGGATGAAGCATAACTGCTTCATCCTTTTTTTAACTATAGGGGAAGTAACTCAATTGTTTCTCTATTCTTCAGATCATCTACCATTTGTACCCATTGAGCAGGTTTATTTGATAACACACTGTAATAAGTCGTAATAAAATCAACCACTAACTCTGATGAAATCTCTCCAAGCTGATCATCTAATGGCATAAAGCATAAATCAAGACCGGCTACCGCTTCCCCATCATTTTTCCAAGATGGGTGCACATATGTAAAGTTTAACTTTTTGTAGCCAAGATGGGAAAGTACTTCCCTTCTTACAAACGGATCCATTGCTTTTACTCCACCAAATTCGAAATCACCGCGCTGATAAGGATCATAAATCTCAGCAAACATTCCGAACAGTTCTTTCCCATTTTCTTTAGCTAATGCAGTTAGGTCCTTTAATCGGTTTTGAGCTAGAAAGCGTCCTAAACTTAGACCTTGGCGACCAATAATTGTAAAGTCTGTCATTGCAATGTTCCAGTTCGGATAGTAACGATATTCTGTTGAACCAACCACATCACCGTTATGTACCGCAACAAACACACGAATACTTGGATCTTCTAAAGGCTCCTTCCATAATTCAAACTCTAACACCTCTTCAGGTGGGAAAACTTCCTTCATTAACTCATGCATTTTAACAAACAAAGGATCTTCAATGCTTGTAATACGAACGTAATCCATTCCTGTCACTCCTTTTTAAAAATTTATTTCCAGTCAGTATAAAGATCTATTCTACGATCGCGCCATGTTGTAACTGAGCCCTTTTCCCTCACTTCATAAAGAAGGTCTAAATCAAGGTCAGCGGTAACGATCATGTCATCATTAATTTCCCCCTGAACCATAATCCCTTGTGGTGGAAACGGAACATCATTTGGTGTGATAACCACCGCTTGACCGAAATTGCCACGCATGAAGTCAACTGTCGGCAAGGACCCCACTGTTCCAGTAAGTACCACATAGATTTGATTTTCAATGGCTCTTGCATGGCTTGTATAGCGTACACGATGAAAACCGTGACGGTCATCTGTACATGACGGGCAAAAAATTACATCAGCCCCTTTTGCTTTTGCCATTCGAACGATCTCAGGAAACTCTATATCATAGCAGGTAAGCATCGCAATTCTACCTTTATCTGTTTCAAACACTCGCAGTCCATCCCCAGCAGACATATTCCATTCTTCCACTTCTGTAGGAGTAATATGAAGCTTCGCTTGTTCTTCTACACGGCCATCTGGGTAAAACAGGTGAGCAACATTAAAGAGCTTACCCTGTCTCTCTAATACATGCGTTCCCCCAATGATATGCATTCCTGTCTCTGAGGCAAAATTTTTGAATAAATCTATATATTTTTCTGTAAACTTAGGAAGGTCATTTATGGATAAAGCTTTGCCACTTTCATCACCGATGGATAATAGTTGGGTTGTAAAAAATTCCGGAAAGAGTATAAAATCCGAACCAAATTCCTGTGCTGTTTTTATGTAGTGCTCACATTGAGCGGCAAAATCTTCAAATGATGAAATCGTATGTAAGTGATATTGAACAGCAGACACTCGATATTTCAAAAAGCAGCAGCTCCTTTACTGATCATATATCAAATAGTATGGATGAAATTTTAGAAAATCACAACTTTCACGCTCTATTAATTGTTATTATTTATAAATCATAAAAAGTATCTTTACAGACCTTCATGAAAGTGCTAATTTATTAATAGTTTTATAAAGACAGTGTATACAAGAAAAACAAAGGTGATTAGGAGTTTCGTAAAGAAGAAGAGGTGAATCTATGGACAGCCAAATCATTCGTTTTATTAGAGAAAGCTACAGCATGACCCAACGAGACTTTGCAAAACTTGTTAACTGTAGCTACTCACTTATCGCCTTAGTTGAACTAGGAAAACGCAATGTTACTAAAAATCTTGAAAATAAGATTGCAGAGGCACTTGATCTCGATCAAAAGCAAATTGAATCCATATCACTAATTGTTAAGGAAATGGGTAACGGTCTTCCTCCATTTATGTAATACACAAATAAACAGTGGCTTCCTCCCAGAAGCCACTGTTTTTATTGTTGTTGAAATTGTACTTGGTGCAGATTCGCAAATAATCCACCTTTTTCAATTAATTCATCATGAGTACCTTGCTCAGCAATTCCTTCTTCTGTAACAACGACAATTCGATTGGCATTTCGAATCGTTGCTAATCGGTGGGCAATGATAAGTGTCGTGCGATTTTTTGCAAGCTCAGATAGAGCTGTTTGAATAATCATTTCCGTTTCCGTATCAAGTGCTGACGTTGCTTCATCTAAAATTAAGATAGGTGGATTCTTTAAGAACATTCTAGCAATCGCGAGTCGTTGCTTTTGTCCTCCTGAAAGCTTCAAGCCTCTTTCCCCTATTTGTGTCTCGTATCCATTTGGCAATGAAGCAATAAAGTCTTGAAGATGAGCTCGTCTCGCTGCATCTTCAATTTCTTCCTGACTGGCATGTAATTTTCCATAAGCAATATTTTCTCGTATTGTACCTGTGAAAAGAAACACGTCCTGTTGCACAATACCGATATTAGATCGAAGAGAATTTTTCGTCATGGTTCGAATATCAATGCCGTCTATAGAGATTGCCCCACTCGTTACATCATAAAAACGAGGAATAAGTGAGCAAATCGTTGTTTTTCCAGCTCCTGAAGGACCAACAAATGCAACCGTTTCACCTTTATTTATTTGTAAATTAATACCTTGTAAAATGGATTTTGAGCTATCGTAATGGAAATTCACATCCTTGAAGCGAATATTTCCCTTTAATTCGTCCATCTCAATAGCATCATTTTGATCCAAAACATCTGGAGTTGTGTCAATCAGTTCCAAAAAGCGTTTGAACCCTGCCATTCCCTTTGGATAAAGCTCCATAATCGCACTGATTTTATCAATTGGCTTAAATAGAACATTCACATACAAAATAAAACCTACAAGCTCTCCATACGTTAGTTCCCCTGAGAAGCTTAGCCATGCCCCATAAACCAACACAATCAGCACAAAAAAACGAGTCATCATATAAATGCCTGATAAACTAAAAGACATCACTTTATAGGCAGATAGTTTTGATAAACGAAAGCGTTCATTATTTGATTTAAATCGTTTAATTTCAAAAGCTTCATTGGTAAATGATTGTACAACCCTTGCTCCTGAAACACTATCCTCTACCCTTGAGTTTACGTCTGCAATATCATTATACATATTACTCCACGCTTTATTCATGCGAAGATTACAAAATGTAATTAACCAGATTAATAGAGGAACCATAAACACAGCAATCAGCGCCAGCTTGACATTAATAGTTAGCATAATCCAGAACGCACCAATAAATGTCATACACGCAATAAAGATATCCTCTGGTCCATGATGTGCCAGCTCTCCAAGGTCAAATAAATCGTTTGTTATTCTACTCATGATATGACCCGTCTTTGTATTATCAAAGAATCGGAACGACTGTCTCTGAACATGGGTAAACAGCTGTTGTCTCATATCTGTCTCGATATTAATTCCTAGCATATGACCTAAGTAATTGACGATGTACTGTAAAAAAGTCGAGATAATATAAAATGCTAGCAATCCTAAACTGACAGAAAGAATCATTGACCAGTTTCCACTAGGCAAAAGGGAATCAATAAACCATTGAACAGCTAGCGGAAAAGCTAGCTCTAATAATGCAACAATTACAGCCGCAATAAAGTCAATCGTAAACAATTTTTTATGCGGCCCATAATAAGTAAAAAATCGGCGAATCATAGATCGTCTCCTTATACAATAACTTTTGGATATTATTTCTAGATACGAATTATTATAGAATAAGACTATTGACATAGCAACGAAAAAAGAGAGCATAATAGCTCCCTTCACATTTAATTTAATTCTAATTCTGAAATGAATTGATAGTTTTCTAAACTGTATGAACTTATTTTCGAATGAGATAGGGCATAAAGTTGTTTATCAATATATACCAGACGTTGAATTTCATTATCCCATTCTTCATACAGTTCTTTCCCCTTCATATGAGAGATCTTTGACTTCAAGGAGAAACCTTTATCGAGGCTTACATTATATACATAAGCACCTTGGAAAATAAATTTTTGCTCGTATTCATTTCCTTTTACACTTTCATATACATTAATCGGAAAAGCAAAGAGGCCATGTTCCCTTTTATATAGCAGAGCTTTATGATCATAGTTTAAAGGTGAATACGTCCCTCTTCCCCCTATTATCTCTGTAAACTTTTCTTTCGGATTGCTAACATCGGTTATATCAAATAAGGAAAGTTTGACACCCTCTGTTAATACTCTAGGCTCCTTATCTCCCTCCATAGTCACTAGCTTTGTATCGTAACCAAAACCAATAATATGATTCTCGTCGTAAGGATGCAGATAATTACTGAATCCTGGTATTTTTAGTTCTCCAAGAATCGTTGGATTACTTGGCTCTGAAGCATCAATGACAAATAAAGGATCTGTTTCTTTAAAAGTTACAATGTATATGCGATCCCCCATAAACCTTGCTGAGTAGATTCTTTCACCTTTTGCTAGATCAGAAAGCGCACCGACCTGTTTTAAATTTTTATCAAATACGATCAAGTGATTTTTGGAAGGCTTGCTTTCATCCCAACTATCTCCTTCGGTTGTTGCTATCCGGAAATAACCATTATGTTCATCCATGGAGAATTGATTTAGAACTGTACCAACCACCTCTGTACTGCCTTGAAAAGTAACCTCTAACTGATTAATCCCAAATTGATATATCATTGTCCTTGGTGTGAACGCTTCCTCTCGCTCATCTGCTGATCTCCAGTTCGTAAGGGCTAAGTAGAGGTTCTCTTTCGACATATACAACTGACCTCCACTCCCCAAATAAGTAGTAATTTTCGCTTCCTGGGAAGGTTCAGCAAGGTCAAAAGCAGCAATAGTGGTATAATTTGCTTCCTTTGATCCAGGAATATATTGAATTTCATCATAAGATACAGAGGTTGCTTCCTCTTTATTTACAGAATCTGAGTATCTTGGACGTAAATCAACTTCATCCCCATCTTCCAATAACCAATATTGTGGAAAGTGATTCGCGATTAAATAAACCTTACTCCCTATCTTTCTAGCACTTGAAAGATATCCTTCCAGCGATATTTCTCTTTCTAAAATTGGCTTTGCTGGATCCTTTACATCGTAAACAAGTGCCCTTGTCATTTCATTCATAGGTGCATACAAACTATCTGCCGCTACTTTTTTTTCGGCTGTATTAGTCTCATAACTATAACTATAGCCGATTATTAATAACTGTCCCTTATCCAAGAACAATTGTGAAGGAGAAAATGTCTGTTGAAATTGTATGGACGCCACATGCTCCATTTTTCCAGCTGATTTGGCAGAAATAATATTTACCCTACCATCTACTACTTGATATATATATTCACCGTCTGTTTTAACAATATCTGCTTCATCAATTCCTTGAACTTGAACATTTGTACTTGAGACCTCTTGGCCACTTGCTTTTGAACTTGTGTCAGAAGCAGCATTATCCATGGAGGATTCCTCTGAAGCTTTATCTTCTTTTATAGCAGTAAAAAACTTTTGATTTTGTTTTTCTTCTTTAATAATTTGATAAAAATACTTGTTTAACTGCGCTTTATCTTCGATAACGGGAAGAGTACCGTTAACCATCTCACCCTCGAGTTCATTTCCTGATCCATACTTTGCTGCAAGACGTGCTTCTTTTGTGTAAATGACAATCGCTGCCAATAACAATCCAAGTAGAATAGAAAGTCCAATAACCCATTTCCTTTTCATAGCAACCACCTTTCTGAAAAACAACTCTTTATATGATTGGACTCCTATGGTTACAAAAAGGTTACAAATTCAAAATATGAAACAAAAAAGTGCGTTTGACCTAGGTTACTTGTCCGACCACTCTGACCTTTTCTTCATAGGATAAATAGACAGTAATACAAGCTGTTCACTTTTTAAGTGGAGGTGAAAAGAATGGGCGAAAGCTATAACGGAGGATTTAACAACGGATTTGCTCTACTTGTTGTATTGTTTATCTTGTTGATCATTGTCGGTGCTTCTTATTTTAACTACTAATAATTAACTAAAAAATACCTTTGCTTAACTGGTTTGCTTCTAAACAAAAAGACCTTGCTTCTAGTTATGAAGCAAGGTCTTTGTTATTTAGTCTATATATTTTAATTACATGTGTAACCAGTACTTTAACTATTGAATACACCGGGATAACAAAAATAATCCCCAACAACCCCATTAAATTTCCTGCGGTTAAAATCAGAACAATAATCGTTAAAGGATGAATATTCAAGCTTTTCCCCATTACTTGGGGCGAGATGACATTGCCTTCTACTTGTTGAGCAATCACTGTTATGATGGCAACATAGACGAGCATGATGGGATCTTGAAATAACGCAACAAAAAGGGCAGGAATTACAGCTAAAAATGGTCCTAAAAAAGGTATGACGTTCATTAACATTGCAAACAGTGCTAAAACTAATGAATAATCAAGTCCAATAATTAAATATCCAATATATAGTAAGATTCCAACACATAAGCTTACGATCAATTGCCCTTGAATGTATGTAGAGATGGTTCTATCTGTTTCTTTTAAGATTTGTAATACATCTTGTTGTAAATCCTTTTTAAAGAAACTTGCCACTCTTGGTGCAAAATTGTTGCTATCCTTTAACATATAAAACAGGATAAATGGAACTAGCACCAAATAGAAGATGGTATTAATAAATCCTCCAATAAATCCAAAGATAGAAAAAATTCCATTGGCAATATTACCGGTATTGTTTTTAATTTGTGTCTCCAGCTGATTGCTTCCATCAATTATAGCCTCTTGAATAAATTCAGGAAACGTATCACGATTTTCTTGTATATATTTAATTCCGTCAACAACCGAAGTAACCATGCTTGGTACATTGTTGATAAAAAGGTCTAATTGATCAGAGATGATTGGTCCAATCAACCGTATGAAGCCATAAAGGACTAGTGTAATAGCTAAATACGCAGAAAGAATTGCCATCCATTTTGGAACCTTTTTCTTCACCAACCAAAATATTAGAGGCCTGCATAGGTAAAATAATATTCCTGCAACTACAAATGGCAAAAATATCGTCTGTAGCAATACGATGAGAGGTTGAAATAAGAAGGCATTTTCTCTAACTAATAAAGAAATAATTAGTATGAAGATAATAGCGATCATCGCCTGAAACCATTTTTTATTTGTTAATGACATTTTACACTTCCCCATAATAAATATATATTTGATGATAACAGGAAATGAAATAAATGCCAAACTTTTCTAACTTATGTTTTTACTACATGTAAATTTCCATTAATGGCAAATGTAATGCGACCCGTCTCCTCTGAAACTACAATCATTATTGCGTCTGTTAACTCAGATAATCCCAATGCGGCTCTATGCCTAGTGCCGAGCTTTTTACTTTGAAACGTTTGATTACTTACAGGTAAAATATTTCCTGCTGAGTGAATAAAATCATTTTGAATTAGAACAGCCCCATCATGCAATGGGTTCCCAGGATAAAATATGGTTTCTAGAAGAGTTTGACTGAATTTCGCACCGATTATGACTCCATTGTGTAGAATTTCTGTTAATGGCTGCTTTCTTTCAACAACAATTAATGCTCCGTGCCTTTTTTCTGAAAGTTTGGATGCAGCCTTTGCAATTTGGTTGTACTCCGTTGTATATGGTGATAAGTATGATTCTAAATAATAAGAGGATGCAACAGTTTGAGCGTCAGAAACCAGCTTAAGTAAAAGGTCGAACTCAGAAAGAATACAACAATCTTCTTCAGAAATAGTGTCTTGAATTGATTTTGTTTTCTCCTGTATGGTAGACAACATAAGCTTTACATCCTGTTGAAATCTTTTTTGTTCATACAACTTTCCCACCTCCTACAACATATTAGTGAAATAAGAGACGCCCTAGTAATTATTACTAAGGCTAACTTTTAATGCACATATTTTTCATTCCCCACCATTTCTCTTTCGAAACGTTGTATCAGTAAATCCAGTCCTTTTTTCAGTTCTCTCCCCTCCATTGGCTTTCCATGGCCAGTATAAATGAGCGTAGGGTTAAGGTTCTGTATTTTCTTTATCGAATCAAAAGACTGATCCCAATCTTGAGTAAAATATGCTGGTGGAGCATGAATCTCTTTCTTTTGCGTTAAAACAGCTAATGCCGACTCCTGCTTCACGGTAATCAGTGCGTCACCCGCGATTACGACACGGTCCTTTTCACGAAACAATGAAATATGGCCTTCTGTGTGTCCAGGTGTATGAATCCAGTTCCAACCAGGCATTTCCGGAATGGAACCATCTGTTGGAAGCAACCGTATATATTGCTGAATATTTATCGCTTTTCTTGGATAAAGAGGTGATAACAATGCCATAAGCCCTTTTTCTATGAACGGATGTGGTGGTGGATAATCTTTTTTACCTGTTACATACTCTTGTTCCTGCTCATGAATATATACAGGTACCTGCCATTCATTTAATAAGTAGGAAAGACCACCAACATGGTCAAAATGAGCATGCGTCAAGACGGTAGCAATTGGTTTCTTACCATCACCTAATACTTGTTCAGTAAAATGTTTAATATAACTTCCTGAGAAAGGGACGCCTGCATCAATTAAAATCCAATCGTTTCCCTCAGCTCCACATCCACCTACTAGAGCTATATTTGCAATAGCTGTACGATAGCCGAAGATGTCTTGCGTTATCTTATTTCTTCTTGCATCCAAGTTCATTCACCTCCTAACATGATTAGGATGTGATCGTTTCACTATATTCATGTTAGGAGATTGATTACAATTTTTTATGATACGTCTGCAGTTTTAGATGCTTGAACTAAATGCTCAATTTCAGTTAATTTTTTTTCATGGAAGTATTGAACAATTTTACTACCAACAACCACTCCATCGCAGTAAGAACCTAATTCAACCACCTGTTCAGGAGTGGATATCCCAAATCCAGCAAGCACTGGGATAGGACTTACGCTCTTTATATCCTTTAAGTATTCGGAAACACTATTATTAAATTCTGTACGAGCACCTGTTATTCCTGTAACTGTGACCGCATATAAGAAACCTCGACCTTTCTTTGCGATTTCTTCTATTCTTTCAAGTGGGCTTGTTAATGTAACAAGACGTATTAACTCAATATTTGCATCTTGTAAGTGAGGAGCAATTAATTCTTCCTCTTCAATAGGCAAGTCAGGAATAATACAGCCGTCTATTCCAGCCTTAACCGCGTCATGAATAAACGAACCAATTCCGTAAGCATAAATCGGGTTCATATAAGTCATTAAAATAAGTGGGGTTGATACAATTGGACGTATGGTTTGAATCGCTGACAATACTTCCTTTAAGGTTGTACCCGATTGTAATGCTCGAATCCCAGCTTCTTGAATAGCTGGTCCATCTGCTACTGGATCTGAAAAGGGAATTCCAATTTCTATTGCCGTTGCTCCGCAATTTTCTAAAAAGATCAATTGGTCCATTAACTGATCTAATCCTCCGTCCCCTGCCATCAGATACGGCACAAATGCCTTCCTATTGTTCTCTTTTAGGCTATGGAACGCCTTTTCAATGCGATTCATTATTACAATGCCTCCTTCATATTTGCTTGAATAGTTTGTACATCTTTATCTCCACGACCTGAAAGACAGACAACAATGGACTCATTTTCTGTCATTGTTTTCGCATGTTTTATGGCATATGCTACTGCATGTGCGCTTTCAAGAGCAGGAATAATTCCTTCAAGCCTACACAACAATTTTAATGCTTCTAATGCTTCATGATCAGTAATGCTTTCGTACTGTACTCTTCCGATATCTTTTAAGTAACTATGTTCTGGCCCAACTCCAGGATAATCTAAACCAGCAGAAATGGAATGAGCCTCTTGAATTTGCCCAGCATCATCCTGTAACAAATACATAAGAGCACCGTGTAATACTCCTGGTTTTCCTTTTGTTAGTGAAGCTGCGTGCTGCTCCGTATCTACACCATGACCAGCAGCTTCTACACCTATTAGCTGTACTTCACTATCCTCAATAAATGGATAAAACATCCCCATCGAGTTGCTCCCACCACCAATACAAGCTACAATTGCTTCTGGGTTTTTATCAAATTTCTCATTATATTGCTGCTTCGTTTCCTTTCCGATCACACTTTGAAAATCTCTTACCATCATCGGAAAAGGGTGTGGTCCCATTACAGATCCTAAAATATAATGAGTATCTGTCACATTTGAAACCCAATAGCGCAGTGCTTCGTTACATGCATCCTTCAGCGTTCGGCTTCCAGAGGTAACAGATACAACCTTTGCACCTAGTAACTCCATTCGAAACACATTCAGTTGCTGTCTTTTAATATCTTCCTCTCCCATAAATATAACGCATTCCAGATTTAATAAAGCACAAACCGTCGCAGTAGCTACCCCATGCTGACCCGCACCGGTTTCAGCAACAATTTTCTTTTTCCCCATTCTAACTGCTAACAGCGCTTGACCGACCGTGTTATTAATTTTATGAGCGCCTGTATGGTTTAAATCCTCTCTCTTTAAATAGATTTTTGCACCTTTCGCATGCTTGGATAAATTTTCAGCAAAATATAAAGGTGTTTCTCTCCCTACATACTCTTTTAGTAAGTAGGCTAGATCCTGTTGGAAGCTTTCATCATTTTTTGCTTCCTCATAAGCCTTGCCTAGCTCTAAAACTGCTTGCATTAACGTTTCTGGTACAAATCTACCACCGTATATACCAAAATGGCCTTTTTCATCCGGCATTACATATGTCGTCATTTACAAATCTCCCCTGTTCCCATTTTCGCTTCCTTAAGAAAATGAATCATTTTCTCATCATCCTTTTTGCCGTTCGTCTCCACTCCACTACTAACATCAACCATATATGGCTGAAGTGACTGAATAGCTAACGAGACATTATTGAAATTAAGCCCACCTGCTACGATAAGCTTCTTCCCTTTTATAGCCATTGAGTCCACAACCTCCCATGGAAACGTCTCCCCGTTACCACCTCGGTATTTTCCTTTAGGACTATCTAAAAGAATATATTCACATGGATATTCCTGAATTTTCTCACAATCCTTCTTTGATGATACACCTAATGCCTTGATCACTGGTACTGAAAATTTTTTACAAACATCAGGATTTTCATCTCCATGAAGCTGAACCACTGTTAATCCTGTTTTTTCAACTATATCTTGGATGGTATCTACATTCTCATTTACAAACACACCAACTTTTAATACATGAGCTGGAAGGGTGTCAATAATGGTTTTTGCTTGTTCAATCGTTACCTTTCGTTTGCTTTCTGCAAAAACAAAACCAATTGCATCTGCTCCTGCTTCTACAGCAACCTTTGCTGCATGTATGTCGGTAATTCCACATATTTTTACTTTCAATTAGAAGCCACCCTTCTTAACGGAAGCTTCATCGACCGTAATGCTTCTTCCGGCTTTTCATGCCTCATAAACGTTTCACCTACTAAAATACCTGAAGCACCAGCCTCAACCACTCTTCTTACATCCTCTGTAGTAGCGATACCACTCTCACTTATTAAGTATCTATTAGATTGAATAATTTTAGGTGCTAATCTTTCTGTTGTTGCTAAATCGACTTCAAATGTTTTTAAGTTCCGATTGTTTACACCAATTAAGACGTTTTCAGTAGTTAACACTTTTTCTAATTCTGCCTCATTGTGTACCTCCATGAGTACCTCAAGACCTTTGCTGGTGGCGTAATGATATAACGAATGCAAAGTCTCTAAATCTAACACAGCAGCTATTAACAAAATTAGATTAGCACCCGCATGCTTTGCGTAATCAATTTGAATAGGATCAATAATAAAATCTTTGCAAAGAATAGGTGCCGTGATCGTCTTTCTCACTTCTTCCAAGTCTCGGAAATCTCCTTTAAAGAAAGTACGATCTGTCAAAACACTTACTGCATCGGCACCTGCTTGAACATATTGTAGGGTCTGTTCAGACGGATCACATTCTAAATTAATTGGTCCTTTGGAGGGAGATGCTCTTTTGAACTCTGCAATAATTTTCACTTCTTCCGCTTGTTGTAACTTTTGAATAAAAGACACATGCTTCCTGTCAACTTCCTTTAGCACTGGTTGTTCTTTTAAAATAAGTACTTCCTTCTGTTTCTCAGCAATAATCCTGTCAAGAATCGTCTCCATACTTACACGACTCCTTCCTTTTTGAATTTTTTCCCTTTTGCAATTAGACTTTCAAGCTTCTGTTTCGCCGAACCGCTATCAATACTCTCTTTTGCTTTTGCGATCCCTTCTACAATGGAATTCGCTTTTCCACTTGCATAAATCCCAATCCCTGCATTGAACAACACGGTATCTCGGCAGGCTCCTTTTTCTCCATTCAGAACAGATAATAAAATTTCCCCATTTCTCATGGCATTTCCACCGATAATTGCTTCGTTAGGGTATGAAGATAAACCAACCTCTTCAGGGGCAATTATCTTTTCTGAAATCGAACCGTTATCAACAATGATTAAATGATTTTCCCCTTGTAACGATGCTTCATCCATAAATCCTGCACCGTTAATTACAACAGCCCTTTTTCTTCCTAGGGTATGAAGAACCTCACCAAAGGTCTGAAGCAAATCTCTTCTATATATTCCTAGTAATTGATAATCAAGTTCCATTGGATTTGTTAATGGTCCAATTAAGTTAAATATCGTTGGTATTTTTAACTCTCTTCTCACTTTCATAATGTTTTTGATTTTCGGATGTACGTGTGGAGCAAATAAAAAGCTAATCCCAACATCTTCTAAACATTCTTCTGCTTCTTCAGGGGTTAAGGTTAAATTAATACCTAAATACTCAAGAACATCAGCACTTCCTGTTTTACTAGAGATACTTCTGTTTCCATGCTTTGCAACTGGAATACCAGCGCCAGCAATAACAAATGCAGAGGTAGTGCTTACATTGAAGCTTTTCGAACCATCTCCACCTGTGCCACAATTATCCATTACATTCTCCACTTTTTTGGTAAAGGTGAGTGATTTTTCACGAACTGCCTGAACTAAACCAGCAATTTCCTCCACCGTTTCTCCCTTTGTCTTCAATCCGATAAGAAATGCAGCAATTTCACTATCAGTTACTTCGTCGGAAAAAATTTTCCTTACTGCATCTTTCATCTCTATTTGCGACAATGACTTGTTTTCAGACAGTTTTTGTAGATACTCTCTCATTTAGAAACTCCTCTCCAATTGATGTTAGGAATGCTTGAATTAGGTTTTTTCCACTTTCTGTCCCTACTGATTCGGGATGAAATTGAAACCCATATAAAGGTGCCTCTTTGTGTTTAATCGCCATAATCTCGCCATCATCAATGGAAGTAGCAAGTACTTGTATCGTGTTTGGAAGTGTCCCTTTTTCAATAACAAGGGAATGATATCTCATTACCTCCAAAGGTTCTTCAAATTCTTTAAAAAGCTCTGTCTTCTCATGAGAAATCTTCGAAATTTTCCCGTGCATAATTTCTTTCGCTTTTGAGACCGTCGCGCCAAAGGCATGACCAATTGCCTGATGTCCTAAACATATGCCAAGGATTGGGATCTTTGTGTATAACTGTTGAATGACTTCAATACATATCCCAGCTTGTTCAGGGCGTCCTGGTCCTGGAGAAATCACAATTGCTTTTGGGGATAGCTCAATAATGTCTTCCACTGTGAGACTATCATTTCTTTTTACTACTATTTGTTCTCCCAGTTCTCCTAAATATTGATATAGATTGAAGGTAAAGGAATCATAATTATCAATTAGTAAAATCATTTTTCAACCTCCAAGAAAGCTTTCATTTTGTGAATGGTTTCTTCGTATTCTTTTTCTGGAACCGAATCATACACAATTCCTGCCCCAGCTTGGATATATGCCTTGGAATCCTTAACCACCATTGTTCGAATAGCAAGAGCAAAGTCGATATTTCCGTTAGCAGAGTAATAACCGACTGCTCCTGAGTAAATGCCCCTCTTGACATCCTCAAGTTCGTTTATGATTTCCATCGCCCGAATTTTTGGTGCTCCAGAAACGGTACCTGCCGGTAGGCATGCAATCAATGCATCGATTGGATGATAACTGCTCAACAACGTTCCTTTTACTTCTGACACAATATGCATGACATGCTTGTATTTCTCGATATCCATGTACTTGCTGATCTGCACACTACCAAATTCACAAACTCTACCTAAATCATTTCGACCAAGGTCAACAAGCATTCGATGTTCAGCTAATTCTTTTTCATCTTGAATCAATTCCACACTCAGTTGCTCATCTTCCTCCGGAGTTTTCCCTCTTGGCCTCGTACCTGCAATTGGATTCGTGTAGACCGTTTCCCCGACTGCTTTCATCAAGCTTTCCGGTGATGCCCCTGCAACCACATAATCTTCAAAATCGAAATAATACATATAAGGAGAAGGATTTTGAACTCTAAGTTTACGATAAAATGAAAATGGATCACCCTGTATTGTTGCTCTCATCCTTTGGGAAAGGACGACTTGGAATATATCACCTTCTACAATGTACTCCTTTGCTTTTTTCACTCTGTCAATGAACTCTTCTTTTGAGATTGACGCTTCATAGGAAGAAATGGAAACTGGTGAAGGTGCTTCTTCCCTTTCGTTCAAAATCTGATTTTTTGTTTCTTCGACCAAATCTTTTATATCCTCCAGAGAAGATTGTTCGATGATCGGAATCCCAACTATGAAAACCTTTTGAGTCAAATGGTCAAAAACAACGATTGTTTCAAATAATAGAAAATGGACTTCTGGGATGATCATTTCGTCTCTCGGTATTTCACCGATTTCCTCGTAATAACGAACGATGTCATAGCTTACAAAACCTGCAGCTCCACCAATAAAAGGGATTTCTTTCATGAAGTCATTTTCAATATTCGGTACAATTTTTTTCAGCACCTCTAGAGGGTTAGCTCGGATGGTTTCACTGATTTGTTTTTTTATAAGTATCGTGTTATTTCCGCTGCCCTTTAGCTCCACTGCAGGATTAGCTGCTATAAAGGAATATCTGCCTGAGTGCTCGTGCTTTAACGAGCTTTCTAATAAACATTTCTTCATACCTTTGAGTCGCTGAAATATAGAAATGGGTGTTAACGTATCACCAAGAATTTCTTCAATAATAATGTTTTGAACATTGGCGTTCATGGTTTTTCCCTCCTTATAAATAAAAAAAGTCCCCTATACGCAGATATCTACGTATAGAGGACGATTATCATCGTGGTGCCACCTCAGGTTCAGAGCATACATGCTCCCTTAAGTTCCTTGTAACGGTGGAATTCCGTTGGTCCCTACTCCACGTTCAAGACCACTCTCATAAGTCCATTCAGCCAAGGGTTTGATCGGTTCCCAGCAATCCCGACTCTCTGTGTCAAACAAACTTGGCTTACTACTCTTAATCGACGATTTTCTTTTATGAAATACAAAAAGGGCTTCTCTCCTGAAAAAGGACGAGAAACCCGTGGTGCCACCTTTATTAGCTAAATTTATTAGCTCACTTTACAGATATCTTTGCTTTCCAAGAAGCAACAAATATCTGTCTCTTGTAACGATGAGACTTTCGCCAAGGCCTACTACTATAAAGGTTCGGTTTGGAGGCTCCGAAGTCCATTCCCTAATACTTCCACACTGATTTGCACCAACCATCAGCTCTCTAAAGTTTCTGTAAAAGGTACTACTCTTCATCAACGCCGTAGTCTTTAATTGTTTATTATCATATAAGATTTACCTAAAAAAGTCAACAATAAAAACTGAAAATTTTTAATAATGAAATTAAACTGTTTTTGCTAACAGTTTTTCTACATTCTCTCTCCACACATGTGCCAATTCATTTACTTGTAATAAGTCTTTTAAACCCTCTCTATTTTTCTTATCATGAAGAAAAATTTGATTGGCGTAAAGGATAGAAACTTTTTCTTGGGTCCTTTCTAACAATTCAAGCTTCCCTTCATTGTGTACGGTTCCTTCCTGTAGCACCTTAAAGAAATAACCAGTATAGTTTGTCTCGACAATTCTTTTTAAAAAGAGATCTATATCATTGAACTTTGAAATTTTAGAGCAAGGAACACGACCTTGTGTGACTTGAACAACTGCATTCCCAAGGGAATATACATCTCCTATATAAACATCCTCTTCAAGCATACCTGTTACACAAAGGTTTTCTCCTAGGGCTGGTGGGGAAAGCTTTACAGCAAACTCCTTTTCCCATTGCTTATAATGTTCAAAAGAATAAACGCATACGGCACGCTCTGGTCCCCCATGGTACTCTAAACTTGCAACACCATCTCCTACAAAGCCATCTTTTGTTAACTCGGCTACAGAAATCTCTTCTTTTCCTATTCCTGAGCTTTCGTTTTTCCCTTTCCACATAAAAGCTTTCGGCTTACCAACACTAAGCGTTATTATTTCTCCCATCATGTCACCCCATACACTTCATATGATGATACATATTTTAGCCTACAATGTTTGGAAAATCCATTTTTATGTAATGAAAAAAACTCATGAGTTTTGATTCTTAGGTCCATATTATAGTTATGTGAGTAATCACCTAATTAGGTGAAAAGGTCCCTTTCTTATAAAAAATGAATGAAGGCGGGTCGAAATGTCAAATTCTTATAAATCTAGAAACGGGAAAAAGTATAAGGAAAACAAAAAGAAGGGTGATGGTAAACACCATAATCAAAGATGGGCGGTGCTTTCTTTATCATCTATTCCTCTTGTTATGACACTTGGTAACTCCATGCTGATACCGGTACTTCCCGTTATGGAAAAGAAAATTAATATTTCTCCCTTCCAAACAAGCATGATCATTACTGTTTATTCAATTGTTGCTATATTACTGATCCCAATCGCCGGTTATCTTTCTGACCATATTGGGAGAAAAAAGGTGATAATCCCAAGTCTATTCATTGCAGGTATCGGGGGGCTTATTTCTGGATGGGCCTCTTGGAAGATGGCTGATCCTTACTTGATTATTCTAATTGGAAGGGCTTTGCAAGGTGTTGGTGCAGCAGGTGCTTTCCCTATTGTTATGCCTCTGATTGGAGATATGTTTAAAAGTGAGGAAGAGGTTAGTAGCTCTCTTGGAGTGATTGAAACATCAAACACTCTGGGGAAAGTATTAAGCCCTATCCTTGGTGCTTTTTTAGCAAGTTTTTTCTGGCATCTTCCATTCTGGGCTATCCCTGCATTTTGTATCATATCTATTCTTTTAACTCTCTTTCTCGTTCAAAACCCGAAGAAGAGAACCGAGCCAATTCCATTTAAGAAATTTTTCCAAAAGGTGAAGAAAATCTTTATTCAAAATGGCCGTTGGCTCTATACCGTATTTATCGTCGGAGTTATTCTCATGTTTGTATTATTTGGAGTATTATTTTACCTTTCAGATATATTGGAGAAGCAGTATAACATTAAAGATGTGAAAAAAGGATTGTTTTTAACAATCCCACTCGGAGCATTATGCCTTGCATCGTATATTACAGGGAAAATGATTAAAGAAAATAAAGTTTTGATGAAGTGGATTACCTTCGTTGGAATTGTTTTATTAGCTATTAGTACAGCTGCTCTAAGCTTTTCAGATAATTTATGGTTTATGATATCAATGTTTACCATCGGTGGCATTGGAATAGGTGTTGGACTTCCTTGCTTAGATGCGTTCATAACAGAAGGAATCGAGATGGAGGAAAGAGGCACGATTTCCTCCATCTACAGTTCGATGAGATTTATTGGTGTAGCAGCCGGTCCACCTATCATGGCGATTCTTCAAAAACATCTCCAAACTTCCCTGTTTTATATACTAGCTGGCATAAGTGCGATTGGTTTACTTGTGATACTATTTGGTATAAAACCCGAGAAAAAAAGTGCTTAAAAAAAGTCGTACTGCTTCCAGTACGACTTTACTTTTTTATTTAGCCAGTG
The DNA here is from genome assembly GCF_003586445.1 of Bacillus sp. Y1. NCBI lineage: Bacteria > Bacillati > Bacillota > Bacilli > Caryophanales > Bacillaceae > Bacillus > Bacillus sp. Y1. The sequence continues at coordinate 3,091,567 of NZ_CP030028.1, forward strand.
ATACCCACTGAGCTTGACGATTTATTCTTGAACTGGTTTCTTTACTAGCCCAAGTATTACTCCTGATACGATTGCTCCAGCAACGATAGCGATTAAATACATAAACCACCCGCCATCAACTAAAGGCACTACGAATAATCCACCATGTGGTGCACGTAATCCAATACCAAACATCATTGTTAATGCACCAGCCACCGCTGATCCAGCCATTAATGAAGGAATAACACGAAGTGGATCAGCCGCCGCAAAAGGAATCGCTCCTTCTGTGATAAAAGATAATCCCATAATATAGTTAACTTTTCCTGCTTCTCTTTCTTGTTTTGTGAACTTCTTGCCAAAGAAAGTAGTAGCGATTGCAATTCCAAGTGGAGGAACCATACCTGCTGCCATAACTGCTGCCATTGGCTCATATACCCCGTTTGCTAACAATCCAGTTCCAAATACATACGCTGCCTTGTTAATCGGTCCACCCATATCAAATGCCATCATTAACCCTAGTACTAATCCTAGTAATACTGCATTACCTGTACCTAGCCCTGATAACCAATTAGTAATTCCTGTATTAAGCGCTCCAACTGGACCATTTACGATATAGATCATTGCAAAACCTGTAAGAGCAATTCCTAGCAAAGGATATAAAAGAATCGTTTTTATACCTTCAAGAGATGATGGTAAACTTGTTAGCAACTTTTTCAGACCAACCACAATATAACCTGCTAAGAAACCTGCAATAATACCACCTAAGAACCCTGCACCACCGCTATTAGCTAATAAACCTCCAACTGCACCAGCTGCAAAGCCTGGACGATCTGCGATACTCATTGCAATAAACGCTGCTAAAATGGGAACAATAAACCCAAATGCACCACTACCTCCACCGATTGTCATTAATGCTTCTGCAATTGGGTGATAAGAAGGATCTTCTGGATTAAAGGCGTTGTAACCGAACATGAAAGAGATTGCAATTAATATTCCTCCACCTACAACGAATGGAAGCATATTAGATACACCACTCATTAGGTGTTTATAAATTGTAGCACCAACACCTTGACCTTTTTGTTCAGAAGAAGTAGAAGATGCATTCCCGCTACCCTTAAAAATTGGGGCATCTTGTTTTAGAGCTCTTTCAATTAGTTCCTTCGGTTTACGAATTCCGTCTGCTACTTTTGTTTCAATAACATGCTTACCACTAAAACGATCGGTTTCAACATTTGTATCAGCTGCAACAATTACAGCAACTGCTTTTTCAATTTCGGCAGGCGTTAAGACGTTCTTTGCTCCGCCAGATCCTCTTGTTTCAACTTTAATGTCTACACCAAGTTCAGCCGCCTTAGCCTTAAGAGAATCAGCCGCCATATACGTATGAGCAATTCCAGTTGGACAAGCAGTTACAGCAACGATAAATTTCTTTTCCCCAGACATCGTTTCCTCGTCCCCTTCCTCTTCCTGGTCGTACTGATCGATAATTTTCAAAACATCTCTTTCTGTATTTGCCTTTAATAATGCATCTCTTACTTCATTTTTCATCAAGATAGATGAAAGCCTTGCGAGCGCTTCCAAATGAGTATTATTTGCCCCCTCTGGAGCTGCAATCATAAAGAATAAATGTGCTGGTTGACCATCCAGCGAATCGTAGTCAATTCCATTTACCGACTTACCAAATGCAATTGAAGCTGTTTTAACTGCCTTCGTTTTTGCATGAGGAATGGCGATTCCTTCACCAATTCCTGTAGTACTTTGCTCCTCACGCTTTAAAATGCCCGCCTTAAATTCTTTTGCATCCTCTAGCTTTCCAGCGCGATTTAATACATCAACGAGCTGATCAATTGCTTCAGACTTCGTTGAGCCTGAAAGGTTTAGATGAATGGTTTCTTTTGTTAAAATCTCAGTTATTTTCATCTCTTTTTCTCCTTAGAACTTTGTAATGTTAACGCTTGTATATAGTGTTTCTATCATTTCTTTCGTTGCTAGACCAATTGAAAATGCAGTAGCACTTCCTGATGCAACACTATAACGAAACGCTTCCTCAATCTCTTTCGTTTCTTCGTATTTGGCTAGAAAACCGGCTACCATAGAATCTCCTGCTCCAACTGAACTTTTCACTTCACCTTTTGGTACATTTGAAAGGTAAGCAACCTCACGATTTACTAACACGGCTCCTTCTCCTGCCAAGGAAACAATAACGTTTTCGGCTCCCATTTCTACAAGCTTACGAGCATAAGGAACCACTTCTTCTGCAGTTGTAAAACTTGTATTAAATAATTCACCAAGTTCGTGGTGGTTTGGCTTTATGAGAAAAGGTTTAAATGGTAGTACTTTCTTTAGTAATTCTCCTTCTGCATCTACAACAAACTTTATTTGATTTTGCTGGCAGATAGACACAAGTTTCTCATACGTACTTGACTCCATACTTGATGGAATGCTCCCTGCTAATACTAAAGTATCTTCTGAATTTAATTGGGATATCTGATCCTGAAGCTTTTTAAAATCTACTTCTGTAATAGTTGGTCCTTTTGCATTCACTTCTGTTTCACTATTGGATTTTAACTTTACATTGATTCTCGTATCTTCAAGAACCTCAACAAATTTTGTTTCAATGTCTTCATTGTTCAAATAATTCTTAATGTAAAGTCCTGTAAAACCACCAACAAAACCTAAAGCTTTACTAGGTACACCCATTCTTTTTAGTAATCTTGAAACATTTATACCTTTTCCACCAGGAAATTTCGTCTCATTTTTTGTACGATTCAAATCACCCAGTGTTAATTCTTCTACCTCCACAATGTAATCGAGGGAAGGATTGAGTGTTACGGTGTAAATCATTCTTTCACAACCTTTATTGTCGTTTTGCTCATGTATTGATCTTGGAACTCACTGTTCAGATCATCCGTAATGATCGACGCTTCATGTAAGTCAGCAATTTTAGCGAATGCTATTTCTGAGAACTTCGATTCATCACTTAACACAAATGCTTCTCTTGAGAGAGAAATAGCTGATTGTTTAATCATTGCTTCTTCTTGATCAGGTGTTGTGTACCCAAATTGAGTGTGGATTCCATTCACTCCCATAAAGCATTTGTCAAAACGGTATAGCTCTAAACTTGTTAGCGCTCCTCGACCAATAATGGCATTTGTCTTAGGTTTTGCATACCCACCAATTAGATACATTGGGATGTCTCTATCTAGTAAAGGCTTTACATGCATAAGTCCGTTTGTCACGACCACAATGTTTTTTGGTAAGTAAGGAATCATTTCCATTACTGTTGATCCTGCATCAAGAAAAATACAATCTCCTTCTTCCACTAAGCTAGAGGCATACTTGGCAATTCTTTTCTTTGGTTGAAGGTTTTTGGTAGCTTTCTCGACCATGCTCGGTTCTTGTAGCTTTCCCTGTAATCGAGCAGCACCACCATGTATCCTTTTTAAGAATTTATCATCTTCTAGTTGTGTTAAGTCCCTTCTTATCGTTGACTCTGATGAATTTGTTAGGTCTACAAGGTCTTGTATTTTAACTACACCTTTTTCTTTTAATTGCTGCAAAATCAATCTATGGCGCTCTGGTGTTAACAATGCATCACCTCATTAAAACGCTTTCTTTTTTTATTTCCTGAGTCAAGAGTACTATAACCCCTCTCGAAAATCAATCACTTTCTATCAAAATCTTTCTCAAATTATCAAAAACTATCAAAATTTCGACAAAAATCTACCATTTACCTTTGAGAAAATGAAGGAATTTGCTTAAAAACATTCACATGATTTACTAACTGTTTGGGGAAAGTAGTAAATGAATTAGATAAGGAGGCTATAATTATGGATTCTAGAAGAGTAAAGCAAATATTATCATCATCAGCAGATATTCACGTGGAGTATAACGGTGCTTCTGTGTGGATTGACGAGCTACATGAAGACGGGAAGACCGCAACCGTTCATTTGCGTGGACCATTGGAAGAAAGATCCACGGTCGATATATCTGAATTAGAAGAAGTATAATAAAAAACGACCAAAAGGACTTCAACTTATGAAGCTTTTTGGTTGTTTTGTTTTACAGATTTTTATTAGGTCAAAAAAAGAAGCATCCATACAAAATGTTGGATACTTCTGATTATTTTCCTTCGGGTTGAGCTTGATTGCGCTCATTTTGGACCTTTTCATACCATAAGTGAGCATGAGAGAGCATTGTGAATAATAGAAAGAAATTCATTGACCATACACTCACGAATGGTGCAATACCTCCAATTTCAATTGAGTGCCAACCTTTTAACTTCATCACTAAAAACGTCTCCATAAATACTAGAAAAAAACCACCGATCCCAGCAATAATTGTTCGAAGCATGTGACACCTCCACGATCTATACTGAATTTTGTAATAATTATAACAAACTGTCACAAAAAGTTCAAATATTAAAAAGATTGGGCATATTTCTATGCCCAACCCGACTGCTTAACGATTTCTACCTGACATATTACCATTATTTCCACCAAGACCGTTACGATCATTATTGTTATCGTCATCATTAAGATCTAAATCCAAGTCATTGTCGTCATTATCGTCATTTAAGATGTTGTTATCCCGATCATTTCGGTCATTGTCCAAGATATTGTTATTTCGGTTGTCTCGATCATTGTCAAAAATATTATTATCACGGTCATCGTTATCATTATTAAAGATTCCATTTCCTCGATTACCGTTATTGTTGTCTAAAATTCCGTTATCATCATTTTGGTTGTATCTAACCGGTCTATAATTGACATCATCGTCATTGTTTAAGTTGTTATCGTCCACTCCACAAGCAGACAATAAACCAAGTGTCACAACTGATGACATCGCTGTAAGAAGTACTTTTTTCTTTATCATTCGTGTTACCCCCCTGATTTCTTTTGGTGAAGCATCTTTAATTTGCTCTCTTCCAGGGGTTTTTAACCTACATTCCGCTTATTGTTTTCTGACACATGCTCCAATATAAGGTATCCAACTTTTTGAGATATCGGGCAAAATAAAAAAAGCCACCACAGTGACTTTTCACTAATTTTTCAGCTTATAAAACGTTTCAATAAAGCAGCGTGGCTCTTCTCTCACCTTATAAGGAAACAATCCTTGATTCGTATGTAAATATAGAATACCTAACTCTTTCGTCAATTTTCTAAAAGAAACATCATGAACATCCGAAAATGAAAAAGTGGAAGCACTTGAAGTAATCTTATCTTCATACATCTTTAATAATTGCTCTTCGTGTAAGACTACCTGAGTTCCATTTACAATTTTTCTTGTTACTGTAAAGTATTGCTGAGTCATAATCACAAGGAAATGTACTCCTTTTTATTTATAATCATTAGATTTTTATTTTCATTTACCCAATGAAAAGGTAAAATAGGAGATATTTTATCTTATTGGAGGATTTACCATGCTAAAGATACGCGAAGCACATATTAATGATTTACCTATCCTTTTATCAATATATAATGAGGCAATCGTAAACACAACTGCCACCTTTGATTTGGAACCTGAATCATTAGAGAAGAGAAAAACTTGGTTTGCCAAATATGGTGGTAAATATCCATTAATTGTTTCTGAATGGCATGGTGAAGTGGTTGGTTATGGGAGCTTAAGTCCTTTCCGTGAAAAACCGGCATACAATTCAACCACTGAATTATCAATTTACATATCTTCAGCGGCAAGGGGCTTAGGGATTGGTACTGCACTAATGTCTGAATTAATTACTAGAGCAAAAGAACATGGATTCCATACAATGATCGGAGGGATAACGGCAGGAAACGAAGGAAGTATTGCCTTACATAAGAAGTTTGGATTTACATTGGCAGGACACTTTAAAGAGGTGGGGTTTAAATTCGATGATTGGCAAGATGTACTCTTCTATCAACTCATCCTTCCAACCGAGTAGAAGAAAAACTCTGAGAAAGGCTAGGACTAGCCTTTCTCTTTCATATTAATATGACTTACTTGGGTTGTTTAACACTTCAACGATTTTCGTTGATTGCTTCATTTCACTATGACATAAGGGGCAGCTTGGGCTTTCGGTGCTTTTAAAATTGTCACGAATCCAACACTTGCAACTTTCTGATGAGCAGACCCACACCTTTGTTTCTTCTTTCACAACTTCTTCTTGATTTTTTCTTCCGAATCCCATATTTCCCCTCCTAAAATAGCTAAATAATAAAAAATCCAGCTATTATAAAAAAGAAGACCAATCTATCACCCTTTTTATAATAATTGGATTTTCTATTCCGCTTTTTATCCTATAATTAGATTATACCACTGTTGTGAAAAATTGTATAGAAAACATTTTCCCAATAAATACTACGAAAGTGTATATACTAACAATACATTGTATATGAAAGGAGACTACTAATGGATTATAGAAAGCAGAATAACTTCCAAATTCCTTATAAAAAGCAAACGACTAGTTACGGGATTGAAGAGGAAATGAGTCTTCAATCTATTCAATTTGCAACAACTCTTAATACTTACCTAAATGAACGAATTGATTCGGAATACCAAGAGAACGACTAACCCCAAGTCCCTTTAACCTAATTCTGTTGAAGGGACTTTTTTTCTGAGTTCACCTTTATCTTTTTGTCGTACAAGCAATCCTTCATGAATACAATGTGTACGAGCAGTTGTATTTGATTGGAGGGAATTTGCTTTGGGTGTATTTTTCAGTTATGTGCTACTAGGTTTATCACTTGCTGCTCCAATTGGTCCCATTAATGCTGCACAAATGGATAAAGGCATTAAACATGGCTTTTTGAACGCTTGGGTGCTAGGCCTAGGGTCTGTAATAGCAGACATTTTTTATATGCTACTCGTTTTTTTAGGATTTTCTCAATTCATTGAAATTCCTATAGTAAAAATGTTTTTATGGTTATTCGGATTTTTTGTATTGGTCTACACAGGTGTGGAAGGATTACTAGGTGCTGGAAAAATTGTACTTAGCAAAGGAAATAGGGATGCTTCTTTATCCAAATCCTTCATCACTGGATTTTTCATGTCCATTTCTAATCCGCTAACTATTTTATTTTGGTTAGGTATATATGGGTCAGTATTAGCAAAAACGGCAACCATGTACGAACACACAGAGCTATTATACTTTAGCAGTGCCATCATTTTAGGACTTGTCATTTGGGACGTATGTATGGCAGCAGTTGCAAGCAGCTTTAGGAAATTACTCACAACAAAACTGCTAACAATAATCACGATCATCTCTTCTATATCCTTAATTGGTTTTGGCTTATATTTCGGGTTTGAAGCGTTAAAAATCTTTATGAACTAATATAAAAGCCCCTAATAAAAAGGGGCTTATTGCCGTTTACGATAGTGTCGATGGCTTTTTATCTTACCATTGTGTGTGTTGATTTTTTTCTTTTTAGCCCGCCCTTTTACAAAATGGGAAATGATGTCAGCGCAAATAATAATAAGCACGATTAAAAGACTGACAAATAATCCAGGTCGGGAAGAAGCATGTAATAAAGTACCTGAAATGGCTAAAAGGATAAGCCCCATCCCAATAAACCTTTTGATGTGGTCCCAGCGAGAAAAAGTAATGAGACGCGGAGCTGAAAATAACACCAGTATCCAATTGTATAAAAGCATTAATCCGGCTGCCGTTGTAATATATTCATAAATGGAATCCGGCATCAAACGTGCAGTGACTATGGAAGCAACTAAACCTGATATCGTTACCAGTAAAGCTATTGGAGGTACTTTTAATTTCCCTTGCTTCGCTAATAATTTTGGAGCATCATGGTCGTCTGCCATTGTTACCAACATCGTTGTTATAGCGAATAACGATGCTGACATGGTGGAGAATCCTGCAATAATAAGAGCCCCATTAAACACATGAGGAACAAACCCTAAGTTGGCATATTCGTGAAGAGCACTAACAAATGGACTTTTTTTATCGGAATGTTCTTGCCATGGAATCATTGTAACAGCTAGAAATATTGATATGAGGTAAATGATTGTTAAGACGATGAGCATGATTTTCCCTGCTTTTGGAGCATCATCTTTGTTCTTTAAACGTGTTGCCATAATGCCCATAATTTCTATACCGCCAAAAGCGTAAAATCCGAAAATTAGAGCAGACCATAAGCCTTTTAATCCATTTGGTAATATTTCATTTTTGGTATTAGGGAAATGATCAAATCCCTTCTGACCATCAATAACTCCAGTTAAAGCAAGAATTGCAATAATTATAAACATTAAAATAGCGGAAATCTTAATCACACCGAGGAGATTTTCTATTTTCTCGAACCCTTTATTACCTAAAAGAACAACAACAATACCTAGAGCGGCATAAAAAGCGGAAAATACCCATAAAGGGATATTCGGAAACCAAAATTTCGTAAAGATTGAAAGAGCTGTAAGTTGGCTTCCAGTAATGAGCATTTCTGACATCCAATATACCCAGCCACTTGTAAACCCAGCCCATGGACCAAATGCCTTTTTAGCATATGCCCGAAATGATCCTTTTTGAGGGTCCTGAGCGGACATTCTTCCGAGTGAGTCATAAACAATATATGTCCCTATCCCTGCAATTAGAAAAGCCAATAGGACCGCTGGACCAGCCATTTGAATCCCGATGCTTGACCCTAAAAAGAAGCCCGTACCGATAATACAACCGACTCCAATTAAGGATAACGCATACCAGGAAAGTCCCTCTTCGTTTCCTTTTGTCTTTTTATCCACATAACTCTCCCCTTTCATTACCTATTGTTCGATGAACAGGAAAGAGTTATGTATCTATAAAACAAAATGTTTTTATGTATGATTAAAGAGGTACCTTTCCTGTATAAACAGGTAAATAAATAAGAAAGCGGGTTCCTAAAGGACTGCTTTTAACATTCATCGTTCCATGATAGTTTTCAATGATTTTCTTTGAGACAGAGAGCCCTAATCCAGTTCCCTCATCCTTTGTTGTGAAAAAAGGATCAAATACATGTTGGAGTAGGTTAGGCGCAATTCCCACACCATTATCAACAAATTCAATGAATATATTTGACCCTATCAATTCTGTTGAAATCGTGATTTCAATTGTGCTACCATTTTTGGCTTGCAAGGAGTTTCGATATAAATTAGAGAAGACCTGAAATAACTCTTCTCGATCAGCTACAAAGAAACTATTTGCAGACGCCTGACTAATTTTATATGTAATATTAACATTATGAAGCAGTGCATCACTATTGAGAAAATGACCGAGATAATCGATAAAAAAATCTTTTACCTCTAATATCTCTCTCTTAACCGTACCAGGCTTCGAAATACGCAGAAAATCGGTTATAATCTTGTTTGCTCGATCAATCTCTGGAATAAGAAGTGACCGAAACATCTCCGCAGTCTCTTCATCTACTCTCCCCTGTAGTAATTGTAAGTATCCTCTTACAGTCGTTAAAGGGTTTCGAATTTCATGAGCAATTCCTGCTGCTATTCTACTAGCTAAAGTTTGTTTTTCTGCTTCCTTAATATGATTTAGAAAGCGAAATACACCTACAACTCGGTCTATCCTTCCTTCTGAGGTTTTAATTATTCTTGTATTAATAATCCCGTAATTTTTATCTAATATTTCTTGATTAAATATCGGCTTGCCTGTTCGTAACGTTTCAAGCATTTTGATTTGTTCATCCGGAATCTGGAGAAGTTCTCGCACATGCTTTCCAACAACACTTTCGCGATCCACATGTAAATCTATAGCGGCCTGCGCATTGCAAAGAGTAACTATCCCCTCAGAATTAATAAACACAATATGATGTGGAACCACATCTAATATTTCATTCAAAAAAATTTCAATCTCTTCAAAAGGAATCATAGGAGTGGAGGTAATCTTTATCCCTCTTTTTTTAGCAGTTGAATTTTTTATTAGATCAACATTCTCAAACTCATTCTTAGTAAGCTCCATCCTTAATTCGGGGTCAGTATATGTAAAAGAAAAAGGTAATAATGACACAAATCTTTTGTAAAAAAACAATTCTTGCTTTAATTGTTCCATTTCTTTCAAGTTATTATTAATTGTCAAATGAAACTCTCCTAGCATGTAATGTTCTTCCTATTATTATACGCTTAGTTCCATTTGATGAAAACTGCTTTTCCATCTTACAAAATAGGGGTATACTAAAAAAAGCTTCAATCAGGAGGTATAAGATGAATTATACAGAATACACAGTTGAAAGAGTGGAAGACCCATTCAGCATATTAACAGGAAATCGATATGAATTCTTGATCGATTTTACTGTGGACGAAGAGGATGAATTGTACCGAGAACAAGGGCTAAAGTTGAAGGTCCTATATGTTGTAGACGAAAATGGTCCACGTGTTTCACATTATCACATATTAGAATCTGACACAGAAAAAGTGCTGGAATTTGACTTAGAAGATGAAGAGTTAGTTATGCTTCAATCATTTTGTAAAGAACATTACCTAGAAGCAGAAGAGGAGTAAAAAGAGCAATCGCTCTCTTTACTCCTCTTCTACTTTCTTGCCATCTTCAATAATGTGATACATTAAATGTGCTAAATGGTGAATGGGCCCATACTCTTCTTCAGCCTCTTCCCCCTCAGCTTCCTCTTCATTGTACTCTAAATCATTTAATTGGAGTGCTGCAAATTGATAAAAATCCTTAAGTTCAAACGAATAGCAACCACTTGGTTCTTCACTTTCTTCTTCATAGTGAAGAACCAGATACGATTCTTTTCCTTCTTTATCAACTGCATCAAAATAAACAAAAAACCCGATATTTGTATCTAATTCGAATAAATGACGCGTGCCACCTTCTGTTGCTAGTTGAAAATCTTCTTCATTCAGTTTATTAACTACCATCTTATCCACTTGATCTTCTTTATGAAAATTTACTGTGAATGATTTCATATTGAACCCCCTATTTGTTTCAGACACAAAAAAGAGCTCTAAAAAGAGCTCTATTGGATCCATTAGATTTTATTAACATTAACAGCTTGTGGTCCACGCTGTCCTTGTTCGATATCAAAGCTAACTTCTTGACCTTCATCAAGAGACTTAAAGCCTTCGCTTTGAATTGCTGAGTAATGTACGAATACATCCTCTCCACCTTCAACCTCAATAAATCCAAAACCTTTTTCTGAGTTAAACCATTTTACTTTACCAGTTGCCATGTAAAAAATCCTCCTAAATTTCAAAAGCTCTTTTTAATGATACCTTGTATCACATTTATATATTGCCTAATTTTTTATATTTCAATCACAAAAATGTAAATTATTTTTGTTTTGCTGGTTTACGATTACGGGAACCGCGATCATCTCTACGATCTTTACTTCGGAAATCCTTGCTTCTTCCACGATCATTCGAGCGTGTACGATCTCTAAAACCAGACTTCGGTTTACGTGAACGAATTGGTTCTACCGCTGTTAGTTTTATTGGAGTAACATCCGGTTCCTTAGTTAAAAGCTTTAATGTTGCAGCAAGTACCGTTACAGAATCAATATCTTCTAATAAAGACTCAGCCGCACGTTTGTAATCAGAGTAATCATTATTTTCAATTACCTTCATAATTTTGTTAATTGTAGCTTCTTGGTTTCCAGCGATCACATCTTTGTAAGAAGGAATTGGTTTTTTAACCATCTTTTTCTTTGTTACTTGCTCAATAATTTTCAAATGATCAAGTTCGCGTGGGGAAACAAATGTATAAGCTAGACCTTTCTTCCCAGCACGTCCTGTACGACCAATTCGGTGTACATAGCTTTCCGGATCCTGAGGAATATCAAAATTGTACACGTGTGATACTCCACTAATATCCAGGCCACGAGCAGCTACATCAGTTGCTACCATGATTTCAATTGTTCCATCCTTAAAGCGACGAATGACTTGGTCACGTTTTGACTGCGGGATATCACCATGGATTCCTTCAGCTGAGTAACCACGCTTGATTAACCCTTCAACCACTTCATCTACACGCTTCTTCGTACGGCCAAAAACAATTGCAAGCTCTGGAGATTCAATGTCGAGTAAACTTGTTAATACATCAAACTTTTGTTTTTCATGTGTTTCAAGATAGAATTGTTCAATATTTGTAACTGTCATTTCCTTTGCTTTTACTTTTACAAGCTCAGGATTTTTCATGAATTTTTCGGCAAGAGTTTGAATTCTCTTGGGCATTGTCGCTGAGAAAAGTAATGTTTGACGTTCTTCAGGAATATCACTTAAAATTCTTTCGATATCTTCGATGAAGCCCATGTTTAGCATTTCATCTGCTTCATCTAGAACAACCATTTTAATATTATTTAGACGAATCGTTCTTCTGTCTAAATGGTCAATTAGTCGTCCAGGTGTTGCAGCAATGATCTGTGGTCGGTTTTTTAATGATCGAATTTGGCGATTAATATCTTGACCGCCATAAATAGGTAGAGTACGAATACCCTTTACTTGCCCAATTCGGTTTAATTCTTCAGCTACCTGAACTGCTAATTCACGTGTAGGAGCTAATACAAGACCTTGAATTCCCTCTTGTAACTCCATTTTTTCTAGTAATGGAACACCAAATGCTGTTGTTTTACCTGTTCCTGTTTGCGCTTGACCAATCATGTCTCTTCCTTGAAGAGCAATCGGAATCGCTTGTGCCTGTATTGGTGTTGGTTCTTCAAATCCCATATTTGAAACTGCTTTTTGTAATTCACTACTTAGACCAAAATCTGAAAATGTTGTCAAAGTTATTTTTCCTCCTTAATTTAAACACCTATATCATTATTTTGTACTTAGATTTATATTTTAAAGTTGTTTTTGTAATTTTTTTGAGTGAAGGAATGATCGAGAGAATAAAACGGAGTTAATTATCATGGTTTCATTCCAAAGAAAAAGGTGATGCTTATATCAATGCATCACCTTAAATGACTCAATATATTAAGCTTTTTGAACGTTAGAAGCTTGTGGTCCACGGTTGCCTTCAACGATTTCGAAAGTAACTTCTTGGCCTTCTTCTAAAGTTTTGAAGCCTTCTGATTGGATTGCTGAGAAGTGTACGAATACATCTTGACCTTCAGCTGATTCGATGAATCCGAAACCTTTTTCTGCATTAAACCATTTAACTTTACCTGTGTTCATGTGTAAAACCTCCAAAAAATTGTTCACCATAAGTACTAAATATATAGATCAAAAACGTAAAAAGACGTAACTGCAAGGAAGGGAAGAAAATCGACCACATCCTGCAGTTACGACCACTTAACCAAAAATATATACCGAACTTTATAGCGTTAACTTAATATTAATCCAATATCCCGAATAAGTCAAGAAGATTAAATGGATTGAACTACTTCATTTTCCACTTTCGACTGAAATCTGCGTTCTGCCGAATCGACTGTATGTTTTAATAGCATGGCGATCGTTACAGGTCCAACACCACCAGGAACTGGTGTAATAGCGGATGCTTTTTCAAAACAAGAATCGTATTCAACATCCCCAATGTTTCCTGGGTTATAGCCAGCATCTAAAATCACTGACCCTTCCTTCACCCATTCACCCTTAATAAAGTTAGGCTTACCTACTGCTGCAACAACAATATCGGCTTGTTTCACAATGTCTGGTAAGTTATTTGTATATGAATGGCATGTAGTTACAGTTGCATTTTCATTTAATAGTAAAGCTGATACTGGTTTACCAAGAATTGGACTTCTCCCTACAACAACGGCATGCTTTCCTTGTACAGGAATTCCGTATTCTTTAATAATTGTTAAAATTGCAGCTGGTGTACAAGAAGGAAACACCCCAAACCCTAATGCTGTTTGTCCATAACCAAAGCTAGTAACACCGTCAACATCCTTTTCAATACTGATTGTATCGAACGCTTTTCTTTCGTCAACATGCTTAGGCACTGGGTGCTGAAGGAGAATCCCATTTACATTTTCATCGTTATTTAATTCAGTAATTGTGGCCAAAAGCTCCTCAGTAGTTGTGGTAGCTGGCAAATGAATTTTTTTCGATACAATTCCTAATTTCTCACATGCATTTCCCTTCATCTTCACATATGTGGCAGAAGAAGGATCATCACCAACTAGAATTGTAGCCAAACAAGGAGTAACTCCTGCTTCCTTGAGCTTTTCCACTCTTTCCTTAAGAGAATTTTTGACTTTGTTTGCTACCATCTGACCATCCAAAATAACAGGTTTCGTCACGTTAACCCCTCCATATATTAGAAAAAGAGACAGACCTACGCCTTCTCTCTGCCCAGACGACCGGCTTAACAGCGACGCAGCTCCCCTGTGGTTGCTTCCACATTTGTCGTCAGTTACTGCGATTTTTAATAAACTTTGTTAATTCATGCTTATTATATTCTTAAAACACATATATTTCAACCAAATAATATATTAACGTTCGGGTTTTTCTCACATACATATAGAAAACGGACAACTATTGTTGTCCGTTATGCAAACTCTTTTGAGATATGATTGGTTGTAGTAATTTACCTAATACAATGAAAGCCCTACCTCTCTTCCATCCTTACGGCTCCTAGACCGCGCCAGTGTGAATCAGGCCCTGTAATTTCTTCAGGGAATGACACTCTTGTAAACTTAACTCTAAATCATTTTTTTGGAAATGAGTAAATAAAGTGAAAATACGAAAAAAAAGAAGGATTGTTGGGGAAACCGTCTAATGTAATTTTCTAATGGTATCATGGAATACCATTCTGAAGAGTATCAATTGTATTACAAACATTTTTTTCCTTGTTGAAGTTTAATAATTATTATCCGTTTAAAATAACAATCCACCTCAAAAAAGCAACAAAATTTATTATATAACATTTTTTTACTTTTGTCAAAAAAGCTCCCCATAAAGGAGAGCTATGCTAATTTTTCATTAGTTTGATCATCAATGGGAACTGTTGCATATAACACTTCAATTTCCAATTCCTTCTGATACTTCTGTTTGATTTCTTTATTCCACTCAAGTTCTTCAGCCATGAAATCAATCACTTGATCTTTATATGTTTTTACAGTCTCTATGTCAAAAAGAAGAGCCCCTGTTCTCCGGTTGAAGAAGTCAATCGGTGAATACGCCATTTCATGATCGACTGCGTATTTTAATTGTGCAAATAATGTTACAGGCATTTGATATTTCTTTGCTTGTTCTTTATTATTTTTAATAACCTCAAGTAGTTTAGGCACGTTGGAGCCATACATTTTAGTCAATTTCGTTGCGTCTTCGGTTGATAGTCCTCCTTCAACTCCCTTTTTGACTTGATTAGAAATATACATATTAAATCCTCTACTACCTCCAACATCGCCTCCAGAAATAGGATAATCCTTGGTGCGACAACTAGAAAATTTCTCTCCTAATTCTTCACTGTATTTTTTGGATAATAAGTCAACCACTGTTTCCGCCATTTTTCTATAGCCTGTTAACTTGCCACCTGCGATCGTAATCAAACCTGATTTTGATTCCCATATTTCGTCTTTTCTTGAAATTTCAGAAGGATTTTTCCCTTCCTCCCATATTAATGGTCTCACTCCGGCCCAATTCGATTCAATATCATCAACAGAAATATGAACCGTTGGAAACATATAGTTGATACTAGCGATAATATAATCTCGATCGCTTGTTGTCATTCTAGGCTGGGCAATGGAGTCGTTATAGAAGGTATCTGTCGTACCTACATAAGTTTTTCCATCCCTAGGGATGGCGAAAACCATTCTACCGTCCGGTGTATCAAAGTAAATGGCTTGTTTGAGAGGAAATCTTTCTTGATCAATAACAATATGCACACCTTTGGAAAGCTTTAGCACCTTCCCAGATTTGGATCGATCAAGTTCTCGAATACTATCCACCCAAGGACCAGCAGCATTTATCACTTTCTTTGCCCGAATTTCATATGATTCTCCACTAATTAAATCACTTACTTTCGCGCCAACAATTTTACCATGTTCATAAACGAGTTTTTCTACCTTTGTATAATTAATCGCACATGCACCCTTGTCAACCGCTGCCTTCATTACTTCTATTGTAAGCCTTGCATCATCCGTACGATATTCGACATAATAACCGCCACCCTTTAACCCATCCTGCCTCACAAGTGGTTCCTTAGTAAGAGTTTCATTCGCAGAGAACATCATTCTTCTCTCCGACTTTTTTACTCCTGCTAAAAAATCATACACACGCAACCCTAAAGAGGTACTAAACTTTCCAAACGTTCCTCCTTGGTGAAAAGGAAGCAGCATCCATTCCGGGGTAGTTACATGTGGACCATTCTCATAAACTATGGCCCTCTCCTTACCAACCTCAGCGACCATTTTTACCTGAAATTGCTTTAAATAACGCAATCCACCATGAACTAGTTTTGTTGATCTGCTGGAAGTTCCAGCAGAAAAGTCTTGCATATCAACAACCGCCGTTTTCATTCCTCGAAGGGAGGCATCTAGCGAAATTCCAGCACCTGTAATTCCCCCACCAATGACTAATACATCATAATGCTTTGTTGAAAGTTCACTTACTAAATGTTTTCGATTTTTATTTGAAAAGATCATCCCTATTTCCCCCTATTTCTAATTAGAATGAATAAAAAAGACCACAAAATACACTATCCAAAAAGATAATGATTTTGTGGTCTCTCCGATTTCTCCAACCTGAATTATTAACTTATTTTTAGTATACCAAACTGTATGTCACTGGTAAACATTTATCAATTCAATATATTATTTAAATGCCATTGCTGCATGAACAGCCTTTTTCCATCCAGAATAAAGCTCTTCTCTTTTATCTGAATTCATTTTCGGTTCAAAAGCACGATCCACTGCCCATTGCTTAGCAATATCATCTCTGCTTTCCCAATACCCAACCGCTAATCCAGCTAAGTAAGCAGCACCCAGTGCGGTTGTTTCATTTACTTTAGGTCTTTCCACTGGTACGTTCAAAATATCCGATTGGAAGCTCATCAAGAAGTCATTCTTAACAGCACCGCCATCTACTCTTAACGCTTTAAGTTCAATACCGGAATCCGCTTCCATCGCAGAAAGAACATCCCTTGTTTGATAAGCTAATGATTCTAGAGTAGCACGGACAAAATGCTCTTTAGAAGTTCCTCTAGTTAATCCAAACACCGCACCACGAACATCGCTATCCCAATAAGGTGTACCCAATCCAACAAAAGCTGGAACAACATACACTCCATCCGTTGATTCTACTTTTGACGCGTAGTTTTCACTATCCGCAGCATTCTTTAACATTCTAAGTCCATCACGAAGCCATTGAATGGCAGAGCCTGCAACGAAGATACTTCCTTCTAGCGCATACTCAACTTTTCCGTCAACACCCCATGCTAACGTAGTTAGTAAGCCATTGTCAGATTTCACTGCTTTTTCACCCGTGTTCATGAGCATAAAGCAGCCTGTTCCATACGTATTTTTAGCCATTCCTTCACCAAAGCAAGCCTGACCAAATAAGGCAGCCTGTTGGTCTCCAGCAATTCCCGCAATCGGAACCTCTTGGCCAAAGAAATGATAATCAACCGTATGTGCATACACTTCTGAGGAAGGACGGACTTCAGGAAGCATTGATTTTGGAACTGATAAAATTTCAAGAAGCTCCTCATCCCATTTCAAATCGTAAATATTATACATTAATGTACGAGATGCATTCGAGTAATCGGTAACATGAGCTTTCCCTCCTGATAGCTTCCATACGAGCCACGTATCTATTGTTCCAAAAAGGAGTTTCCCTTGATCTGCCTTTTCACGTGCACCTTCTACATTGTCGAGAATCCATTTTACCTTTGTTCCTGAGAAATAAGCATCGATAAGAAGACCTGTTTTATCACGGAATAAATCATTATATCCTTTTGCTCTTAATTCATCGCATATTCCACTTGTTTGTCTCGATTGCCAAACAATTGCATTGTAGACCGGAAGTCCTGTTTCCTTATCCCAAACTACAGCTGTCTCACGTTGGTTTGTAATCCCCAATCCAGCAATTTGCTCTGGTTTCACATTCGATTCTGACATGACACTCGCAATAACAGCTAATATGGACCCCCAAATTTCGCTTGCATTATGTTCTACCCAACCTGGCTTAGGAAAAATTTGAGTAAATTCCTTCTGAGCTACGTGGGCGATTTCTCCCTCTTTGTTAAACAAAATCGCTCTCGAGCTTGTTGTACCTTGATCCAAAGATAAGATGTACTTTTCCATTAAAAGTTCCCCCTAATAATAGATTAAATTTAAGCTGCTTGTGAGGCAGTCGTATTACTTGATTGTTTTTTACCAAAAACATATGATAATGAAAGAACCACTATTGAAGCGCCTACTACCGGCCAAGTGTAGGAACCTGCTTCTCCTAGAAAGACTGTTTTGTAGAAAACTGCTCCTAATGCACCACCAAGAATTGGGCCAACAACTGGTATCCAGGAATAGGCCCAGTTCGAACCACCCTTTCCTGGGATGGGAAGTAGAAAATGCGCAATTCTTGGACCTAGATCACGAGCGGGGTTAATCGCATACCCGGTAGTTCCTCCAAGTGACATACCAATAACCACAATTAAAAGCCCCACTGCAATCGGATTTAGTCCTTCTGTGAAATTATTTGCTCCGATAAATAATAATCCTAATACTAAAATAAAAGTACCGAACATCTCACTAAATACGTTTGAGAACGTATGTGGAATAGCAGGACCAGTTGCAAACACACCTAGCTTCGTGCCAGGGTCTTCTGTACCTTTCCAATGAGGAAAATAATGTAAAAATACTAAAGTAGCTCCTATTATAGCACCAAGCAATTGAGCAATTATGTAACTCGGTACATCTGCCCAAGGAAAACTTCCATTCACCGCAAGCGCAACCGTTACAGCAGGATTTAAATGCGCCCCACTAATAGAGCCTACTGCAAAAACAGCCATTGTTACTGCTAGACCCCACGCTAGAGTAATCACAATCCAACCAGGATTGTTTGAGTAACTCCCCTTCAGAGAAGAACCCGCTCCAATTCCCGCACCAAACACAATCAAAATCATTGTTCCAATCACTTCACCTAAAAACGGCGACATACACATACCCCTTTCTTATTTAAAAATTTCAAGCCATCACTTTGGAACATCAAAAAAAAGACCCACGACAGAATACACCATTTAGGTAATCTGCGTGAGTCTCCTATTCTCCGTCACAAATGATTAACTTGTATTTACAGTATATAAATCTTTGAAAACGCTGTCAATAACTATATGAAAAAATTGCTAAAATTTATAAATATTTTAGTAGATTAAAATAAGTCCCATAGTTCCTTTTTCGAAGTTGTTATTGACGTAGCGCCAGCCTTTAATGCATTATTTACTTCATCAAACGTACGAATAAGACCTCCAGCAAAAATTGGAGTATCAAGTCTATTTTTTACTTCTTTTATCATCCAGGGCATAGCTCCTGGAAGTACTTCAATATAATCTGGCCTCGTTTTATTCACAAGCTTATAGCTCTTTTCTAGTGCATGAGAATCAATTAAAAAAATTCTTTGAACAGCAATTACCCCTTTTTGTTTTGCTTTTAAAATGACACTTGATTTGGTAGAAATAATTCCATACGGCTTAATTTCCTGACAAATATATTCTGTTCCATAATCATCATTTTTCAGACCATGAATCATATCAACATGGTAGATCATATCCTTTCCATGTGCCTTAGCCAATTGATTAATGTTTTTCAACTGAGCGATATGCGTTTCAAGGAATACCCCTACTCGATACGGGCTTTTTAAAAATAACTCAAAATCCTTTAAATTTGATGATGCTGGCAATATTTTTTGGTCCATCTTCTCACATCCTTATTTATTATCTTATTTTGTATGTACGTAATTCTCAAGGACTTTTTAAAGACGGGTAAATTATGCAAATAAAAAAGTCAACCTTTGAACCGGTTGACTTTTTTCTCTTATGCCTGTTTTTTTGTTTTGACTGTCGTTCGTTTTTTCTTAGGAGCTTCTGTCGTCGCTTGTTTCGGTTTTGTTTTATCGATTGACGCTTGTAGTGCAGCCATTAAATCTGTGACATTTGACTTTTGTTCTTTTTCTACTGGCGTAACAATTTCTTTACCTGAACGCTTAGATTCAATCAGTTCTATCAATGCGGTTCGATAATCATCCGTATATTTTTCCGGATTAAACGTTGTAGTTAATTGATCGATCAACATTATTGCGGTATCAAGTTCTTTTTCTGTTACTTTATCTTCCGCAGGAACATTTGGAACATCAGCAGCAGATCTTACCTCATCTGGAAAATGGATCGTTTCCATTACTAATGAATTTTCATACACACGTATGACAGCCATCTGTTCTTTTGATCGAATGATAATTTTTGCTAATCCAACCTTTTCCGATTCTTGAAGCGCCTTTCTTAGTAAGGAATAGGCTTTTCCGCCCCCATCACTCGGGGACATATAATAGCTTCGATCATAATAGATTGGATCAATCTCCTCCATTTTTACGAAATCTATAATCTCAACTGCCTTTTCTTCATTCTCTTTTTTTAATTTATTAAAATCCTCGTCTTCAAGAATGACGAACTTCCCTTTTGTGTATTCATATGCTCGAACAATTTCCTCTTGCTTCACTTCTTCATCGCAAACAGGACAAGTTTTTTCATATTTAATTGGAGAGTGACATTTCTTGTGCAATGTCCGAAGTTTAATATCCTTATCTTCTGTTGCCGAATGAAGCTTGATGGGGATATTTACGAGCCCAAAGCTGATACTCCCTTTCCAAATTGTATGCATGTGCATTCTCCATTCCTATTAGCCATTTTTATTATTTTTTCTTTAAAAAGACACATTATCCTACTTACTATTTGGAAAAAGAGTAAGTAAATGATGATATAGGAAAACTAAAAGGTAAGGAGAGTGATTCGTGTGAAACCAATGCTACCTACTTTAACATTCGAGGTACCACAGGGTGATAATTGGAACTACGAAGTAAAATACGATGGCTTTCGTGCGCTTTTATTTTGGGATAAGGAAATAAAATTGATAAGCAGAAACGGAAACTCCTTACTTGAAATTTTTCCAGAAATTAAACTTTACCTAGAAAAAAACAATGAATTGTTTAAAGAATTTCTACCCTTGGTGCTCGACGGGGAGTTAGTGTATCTTGAAAATGAATATAAAGCGCATTTTAGCAGCATTCAAGTTCGAGGCAGAATGCGCAGCGAAAAGAAAATACTTGAAAAAGCATTGCATAATCCATGCCGTCTCCTTGTATTTGACTTATTATCATTAAACGGAAAATCTTACAGTGATAGGAATTATGTTGATCGTAAAAAAGCACTTCTTAAGCTTTTTGAAGACTGTCACTTACCCACAGCTCCCGACCCCGTGAGTTCAGATTTAATTCAGCTAATTCCCGCTTCTAAAGATTATCAAGCCGTTTGGGAACAAGTCGTTTTACATGATGGTGAAGGAATTGTGGCCAAGCAAGATACAAATCAGTGGGAGGAAGGCAAACGAACCACTCTTTGGTTGAAGTTCAAAAACTTTAAGTATGTTTCCTGCTTTGTCACAGCATATGAAAAGTCAAATGGGTATTTTTATGTTGGAGTTTACAAGGATACCAATATATATCCAATTGGACAATTTTTATTTGGTATTAAACCCGAGGAAAAACAAGCTCTTTTTCAAATTATTAAAGAAAATAAAACAAAAGAGGATGACCGTTTCATCTACGTTCAACCCGCTATCTGCTTAGAGATTAAGTATTTAGAACTTTATGATGAACAAATGCGCGAGCCTCATTTTGAACGGTTTCAATTTGATCTTTCACCTGAGGATTGTACGTTTGAAAAATTTGTTCATCAGCAAAAAAATTTACCTAAGGATATTGATGTTACACATCCAGATAAGCCCTTATGGGAGAAGCCAGCGGTAAAGAAGATTGATTTTATTCGTTATTTACAGGAAATTTCACCGTATTTATTGCCATTTTTACATAACCGATTATTAACCGTTATTCGTTATCCACATGGTATGTTCGGTGAAGCTTTTTATCAAAAAAACTGTCCTGACTATGCACCTGAGTTCGTTCAAACCGCCTTACACGATGGTATCAATTATATCGTTTGCAATAATTTAAAAACGTTATTATGGTTAGGTAACCAGCTGGCATTTGAGTTCCATATTCCTTTTCAAACTCTATCTAGTCACGGACCAAGTGAAATTGTGTTAGATTTGGATCCTCCTTCTAAAAAGGAATTTAAACTAGCTATTAAAGCTGCTCAAATGATAAAAGAAGTTCTCGACCATTTGAATCTTATTGGTTTTGTAAAAACGTCAGGAAATAAAGGTCTACAGATATATATCCCTCTTCCTGAAAATGAATTTTCTTACGATGATACAAGACTGTTTACGGAATTCATTGCAGAATATTTAATCTCGAAAGCACCAAATTCTTTTACTATCGAACGCTTAAAGAAAAATCGGCAAAATAAATTGTATATCGACTATATCCAACATGCAGAAGGAAAAACCATTGTGGCACCTTATTCTGCAAGGGGAAATGATACAGCCGCTCTAGCCACTCCCTTATTTTGGGATGAAGTAACAGACGAACTTCGTATGGAGGATTTTACGATCTTAAACATGATGAAGCGTATAAATGAAAAAGGCGACCCGTTTCAATCCTATTTCGAGACGAAACAAAAGCAGAACTTTTCACCCATTCTTGAATTTTTAAAACAAAAAAAATAGCCGGGATACCCCGGCCTACAGCCATTCGTTTAACACCTGTTTTGAATGTTCTTCTAAGTTCTTATATTGACTGATTTCTTTTGTAATTTCTTCCTTTTTCATATAAGAAAATACTTGTTGCTCCAACTGAACTTCTATTTGGATGCGATGTGTAAAGGTTGCATTCCCGATTAAGTCAATTTTGAAAGAGTCATCAACTTTATGAGCAATACAGCGTACCTTGCCACCTGGGTTAAACACATCTACCGGTTGTTCAAACTCATTCAGGCCCAGCAAACAAGTAACAAGCGTAGAAGCAGACATCGCTGTTCCGCAAGCATTCGTAAACCCAACTCCTCTTTCAAATGTACGTACAAAAATACTTCCTTCCTGAAGCGGCTTAACGAAGCTCACATTTACTCCATCTGGAAATAACTCGTTTGGTCTGTTTACCTTTTCACTCAGTTCTTTTTGTATATTTGATTGAATTTGATCTTTTGTCACAATTCCAATTAGATGAGGGTTAGGTACTGCTACAGCAGTGAACTTAATTTCTGAAAGCTCTTGGATTGGTTCATCTATTAATGTTTTTTGATTCAGAATTAATGGAAGATCTTTAAGTTCAAAAGAAACAGGAGAGATTTCTACCTGATATGTAGGGATTTCTCCAAGAATGCTTTCTCGCTCATTCACTTCCAAATTCGCTTTCATCGTTTCTATGACGGCACTTTGGATGGAAAGTTTTTCACAAACATAACGGGCCACACAGCGTAATCCATTTCCACACATAGACGCCTCTGACCCATCTGCATTAAATACTCTCATTTTAGCATCAAAATCTTCACTACCCAGTACAAATAAGATCCCATCAGCTCCTACTCCTTTTTCTCTATTACAAAGAAGTAATGCAAGCTCGGAACGCTGTTGCTCAGTAAATAAAGGATTTGTCATTTCATCAATGATGAGGAAGTCATTATTGGATCCATGACATTTTAATAATTCTAAAATCACATTCAAACCTCCGTAAACATACATATTAATATTCTACATTTCCTCTATTGTACAATAAAGTAATCGTGTAGAACATTATGTTTGAATTTTAAAGATAACAAATATCTTCTACAACCATTCGGTTAGACCAATTGATTGCTTCAGCATATAGTTTGAACAAATCTGTTTCCATGATTTCAAGCTTTTTACATATTTCTCCGATCATTTTCCATTGTGCTTTTTCAACAGCAACAGCAAGGTCCAATACATCTTTATACTCGTTTTGCACTCCCATTAACGCTTGGACCATTTCCTCGTTTAGCGGAAGTGAATCAATCATTTTCTCTATTGGAATGGCCTTGACCCCATTCATAAAAGATAAAATACCTGTCATAAAATATCCTGGTATTTTTTCGGATTTACCATTCCGTATTCTTCCAATTTCTTCGCACAGTCTTCCTCTTGTTAGGCATAGTTTTGCCACGTCTAAGGAGATGCTAGAGGTTTGAGTTAATTCTTCTCTTGCTGCCAAAACATATATCCAGTTTTCTATTTCGAACGGCCCAAACTGATCGACTGCTTGTCGAATATGATAGATTTTTTCTTTTAATTTATTTGCCGGTGAATTAATTAGTTTTAAAATTTTATATGAAAGTGAAGGATCTCTTTCAATAAATTCAACAATATCATTAACAGAAGTTTTTTCTTTTGATATAAATGCTCTCATATCAACATAGGAGGTAAAACAAGCAGGGATATCAAAAGTTGAGAAAATTGCAGGCTTTGAAAAGTAATAGCCTTGAAACAGACTAAAACCATTAGATTTTGCTTCCAAATATTCTTCATTGGTTTCTATTTTTTCTGCGATTAAGATCGTATCAGTAGCCAGTGCCTTTTTATTTATGCGCTTGCGTACGTTCTTATCTGTTTTTCGGAAGTCTACCTTTACATAATCCGTCTGTTCTAATATATCATTTGAATAGGGGTTCAGTTCATCTAACAAGCTAGAATTAATCGCAATTTTATAATGACTTTTCTTCATTTCTTTTAGAATTTCTAATAGATTTCTACTGGGGCGTGTAGATTCAACAAGCTCTATGACTATTTTCTTTGAACTAACATAGGAAGGTAACCTCATATCTAATAGTTTCTCTGTAAAATTAATAAAACAAGGCCTTCCTTCAGAAAGAGCATCTATCCCTATATTTAGAAAGCTATTGATGATCAACTCAGTAGTAGCGCGGTCACCATCTACATTTGGAAATTCATTTATGTGATTATTTCGATAAAGCAGCTCGTAAGCAACTATACCTTCTTCTTGATTAAATATCGGCTGCCTTGCAACAAAAACTTCCATCTTACTCCCTCCGACCACTGCTCTTTGGCGAATATTTATATTTTATCGGAGGTAAATCATAGATACTGTCGAAGTTTGTAGGAAAGAAAATTTTTATTGTTCTAAAAATAAAAGGAGCATCTCTAAAAAGAGATACTCCTGATCAATCATATATAATGTGTAAAGAAATTTACAAGGAATAAAAAAGCGATGACATAAAGAGGAACTGAAACGTCTTTTGCTTTTCCTATTGAAATTTTCACCAGCGGATATAATATAAATCCGATCGCTATTCCATCAGCAATGCTATACGTGAATGGGATCATCACAATCATAATCAACGCAGGAAAGCTCTCGCTTAAATCCTTCATATCAAGGTTTCGGATATTCTGAAGCATTAATCCACCAATGATAATGAGGATAGGTGCGATTGCCGAGTCTGGTATCCACTTAAAAACAGGGATAAAAAATGCTGAAACAGCAAATAAAAGACCTGTTGTTACAGCAGTTAACCCTGTTTTTCCACCTGCAGCCATACTCGATATACTCTCCACTGTCGAAACAGTTGGACTTGTTCCAAAAATAGCTGAAACAAAGGCAGAAACAGAATTCGCTTGTAAACCTTTGGAAAACTTTTCTGGACGATTGATAAATTGCGCGTGGCCATGAACCAATCCGATATTTTCAAATATTAATACCATCGATAATGAAAACACCGCTACCCAAAAAGAAAAAGTAAGCATTTTAGCAAACGACATCGCCCCAAAAACTTCCGCGTATTCGCTAATTGTGAAGCTTGCTTGATTTTCACCAGAAACATCAATGGTACCAAAAACCCAAGCAATCATTGTTCCAAACGCTACCGTTAACAGAAAGTTCCCTGGAATTCCTCTTAAAAACAAAATAACCGCAATAACAAAGGTGAGAATAGAAGCCAATACACTAGGTTCGTTTAACGCACCAAGTGCTATTAAACTATTGGTTCCTTTTACAACTAAGCCGGCTTTTTCAAGACCAATAAACATGAGGAATAGTCCTAAGCCTACGGTTATTGCTTCCTTTAATGACTGTGGGATTGCCTGACTTAGCTTAATAGACAAGCTAGTAAAGGCAACAATCATAAACATAATTCCTGATACAAATACAACCGCTAACGCTTCCTGCCAGGTAAGACCCATTGTTTGCACTAGGGTATAAGAAAACAGTGCGTTAATTCCCATTCCTGGAACAAGAATAATCGGTGCATTCGCCCACAAGCCCATGAGAAGACAACCGACAACAGACGTAAGAATAGTCGCGATTATTGCTCCTTCAAGCGGTATACCTGCTTCAGATAAGATAAGCGAATTAACAGCAACAATATACACAATCGTGAAAAAGCCGATCGTTCCTGCAGCTATCTCCTTTTGAATGGATGATTCATGCGCTTCAATCCTAAAAAAACGATGTAACCATGCACTTATCATATGGATTCCAATCTATTTAATTAGCCCTCTCCCTACCCGCTTTCACTCAGTAAATATGAGTCAGCCACAATCATATATTTTATCACATTTTGCACTTACTGCCAATTCCTTATTAAGGTAGTCGCATCAATTCTTTATACAAATTTTCTTTATCAAGAGCACCTGTCACTTTATTTCTTATAACTCCCTTTGAATCTATAAAGTAACTTGTTGGATAGGCCAAAATTTCATATTCAGCTGAGACTTCTCCCTTCTCGTCTAATAAAATTGGAAAGGTCAGCTTTTGGTCGCGGGCGAAGGATGTTACGTCCTCAAGGCTATCTTCCGTGTTTGTCATGTTCAAGGCAAGAATAACAAATCCCTCATCCTTGTATTCTTTATACAATTCCTCCATATGTGGCATTTCAGCCTTACAAGGCGGACACCAACTTGCCCAAAAATTCAATAGAACCTTCTTTCCACGATAATCTGTCAGGCTCACTTGGTTCCCGTTTAAATCCATCACTTGAAAGTTTGGTGCTTGATTCTCCATTTTTATTCCTACTGGAAGAGTGTCAGCATCTTTGATTATTTCGTATTTATTTTCGTCTACCTTGCTAATTAACCCCTTCTCTTTTAATACAAACTTGTCAACGACAAACAGTACTAAGACAATCAACGTGATGATAATCATAAATTTCCTCATTGTAAATCCTCCACAATAAAAACCAACCCCAGGTTGAAGTTGGTTTCATCATACTATAACTATTTCAATTATTCTATCTCACTGCTCAATGATTTCTATAGCGATAGATCTTGGACAGAATAGAAAGGAGTATGACTTTATCGAGATCGGTTACCTCTTCACTAAATGTAAGAATAGGTGTATTTACATCTTTAATATGCTTGTCCCAAATACGAGGAAGAAAACCTCGTCTCACTCTAGCCAATATTACTCCTTGAGAGTTGTATAGTTTGATATCTGTAAAAAAGGAAGAGGATTGAACGATTACTTCCTTTTTAGCAATATTTGTTTCTACCACATACCTTTTAAAAGCCATCCTTTGAACACTCGCAACACATTTACCATCCACATTATTCATGATTAAAATGTTCTTTCCTTTTAGTATAAATGTGTATAACACTCCTCCATCAGATTTTGAAAAGGTATACGTTTTCGGAAAAAATTGATCTATAAAATAAGGAATAAACCATCTAAATTTGTATTGATAATAATCCTTTATTTCCGCATTAAGTTGACCGTTTTCGCAAAATAGAAGCATCCTTAAAGAGGGGGCAGGAAGAAACTGAATAGCCATAGAAGAACCAACAACAGACTCTACTGTTGACTCAATAACTGGCTCATCCGAATCTTCCATTCTATGTTTATTGACTAGAAATATTTGATAAGATATGAAACTGTACACAATAAAAGGCAGAGTTAATAGGAGAACACTATGATGTTGTTTCAGAGTAACTCCGATACATACTAAGAAAAATGGTGGTATTAGTGCAACAATACTGGCATGCAAACTCGTCATTGCTGCGTAGTGATAATAGTTATACATTTTCATAAAACAGTCTCCTTAGAAAGAATTTCCCTAATTCATTCTATGAAACTGTTTCTCTATTCATGATACTTCTTATTATCCTTGCACCCTTACTTTTGTTCGTTGAATTACATTCTTCACTTTTTTCAAACAAGTTCCAATAAAAAATGATAGTCTTTTTTCGACCTTTCCAGCCCCATACACATAACGCTGATAAAAGAATTGAATAACCTCTTCTAGAAACAAGAGAGTAATAAAAGGTGTAATCGCAAGTAAGACCCATACCGTCATTTTAAACTCCTCCCTGCTAATGTTTTACAGTGTATTCAAAACAAAACCAATCTATGAAACTCGTATTTTATGTAATTTTAAGCTTAAAGGTGCATAATAGCCTCGATACTTGAAAGCCCATCCTCGTATCCTTGTAGATATAGCTCTTCTAGTCTCGTCGCATTTCTCTCCAATCGCCCCACCTTAATTGGGCTTGATGGTCGAATAACCATTATATTTCCCTTCTTTTCTTCCTGAATAATCTCATTTATTGTGTCATTATACATTTGATACCGGCGTGTTAACGCTCGTTGTAGCCCAGGATACTGAGGGTACCTCTGTTTTACAAGAAAACCAAATCTTGAAGGTTTTTTTGTGTACCCTTCGTTTCTAGTTAATACAACTACATTCTTCCCATAACCATCACTCTTGGCCTTTTTTAAAGGAATCGAATCACTAATTCCCCCATCTAGTAAGTATCTACCTTTAAAAAATATTTCTTGTGAAACAAACGGAAGAGAACTCGACGCTTTCAATACCGTCAGCATCTCTTGACCATAATCACTTTTTTTAAAATACACAGGTTCACCCGATGCACAGTCGGTTGTTCCAATGACAAATTCTGTTTTATTTTTATAAAAGGATTCGAAGTCAAACGGTATTAGCCTTGATGGAATTTCATGAAAAATAAAATCCATCCCAAACAACTCCCTATTTTTTATATAATTTTTCAAAGAGAGATAACGTGAATCCGATATATACTCAAGATTCACCTTTTTATTTCTCCCTTTCTGCTGTGATAAATATGAGGCTGCATTACACGCACCAGCAGACACACCAATAACATAAGGAAACGATAATCCGTTCTCTAAGAAGCTCTCTAACACACCTGCCGTATATACTCCGCGCATTCCGCCGCCTTCTAATACAAGACCTGTTCCATCTATAAACACATCATTACTTCCTTTCTACATTCCCTTCATTTACATATTATAACAAATTTTATTTTTCTTACATACAAAAAAGCCCAGATTCCTCTAGGCTTTATGTGTAACAATTATCGGATGAGACGGAAAATTAACGGAATTCGATACGAAGTACCCTCGTACGCTTTAATAGCCCCAATAATCGTAAAGATAAATCCAGCTAGACCAACCACCCAAATGGTTAAAAAACCAATTAAGACCATCATTAAAATAACACTAACAAACGTGTAGACAGAGTAAGAGATAAAAAAGTTCATGTACTCTTTTCCATGGTAATCAATGTATGATGACGAATCTTTTTTAATAAGCCAAATTAGCAAGGGCCCAATAAACACTGTAAAAAAACTAATCACATAAATGGCAGCAGCCAAGGTTCTTTCTTCATTTGTTGGCATTCTATTCACTCCTTTTTATCCTATAGTATTATCTACGGTTGAAATTATGAAAGGTTTCAGGAGATTTATGTACAAATATTCTGACTTGGAGAGTTCTTGTTCAGGACATGCTGCAATAGATATATAGTAGTCAACTTATAGAGAGGTGAAGCAGCTGATGATGTCAAAATTAGAAGCATTTGTACTCGGTATTATTCAGGGATTAACTGAATTTATTCCCATCTCTAGTACTGGTCACTTGTATTTAGGAAGGCATTTATTTGGACTTGATGAAGCGGGTATTTTCTTAGATACGATGCTTCATATCGGCACGCTATTAGCCGTTTTAGTCATTTATAAAAATGAACTCATTACGATAATAAGGAACCCATTTGGAAAGCTTTCTAAACTCGTTATCATTGGTACGATCCCAGCAGTTGTAGTTGGGCTCTTATTAAGTGATTTATTTGATTCTATCTCTAAGACTGGTATCACCATTGGCTGGGAATTTATTTTTACCGGAATTATTTTATGGATTGCAGAGGGTGTGCGTCGCGGTGAAAAAACGTTACATTCTATCACATACGGAGATGCTTTATTTATCGGAACTTTCCAAGCTGCAGCTATCTTCCCTGCTGTTTCACGTTCTGGGTTAACTATTGCCGCAGGTCTGTTCAGAAAGCTAGATCGAGAAACCGCTGCCTACTTCTCCTTTCTACTTTCTATTCCTGCTATTGCTGGTGGAGTGGTTTTACAATTTGGAGAATTAGCATCTGGACAGGTTGAAAATATCAGTTTTAGCAGTCTTCTTGTTGCGACTATTGCTTCAGCTTTATTTGGATATATTGCCGTTGTTTGGATGATAAATTTTTTAAAGAAGCACTCCTTACGATTTTTTGCTGTGTATGTTTGGATATTAGGACTATTAATTATCATACTACAGTTGATGGGGATTTTTTAAATACACTCACCTTTGGGTGGGTTTTTTCCATTCTTTTTAGTATGGGAGATTGAAACGTAAAAGATTATGAATGAAAGTTAGGTTGAAAAGATGAACAAAATACTATTAAAGAATGCTCATATTTATCCCATTACCTCAAAACCCATTCATTGTGGGGATATTTTAATTGAAGATGGTAAAATAAGTAAAATACATTCTAAGATTCCTTCTGACAGTACAACAAAGATCATTGATTGCAACGGTTATTTTTTACTACCGGGTTTCATTGATACTCATACCCATTTAGGTCTTTACGATGAAGGGACGGGATGGGCTGGTAACGATGCGAACGAAACAATTGATCCAATGAGTCCTCATGTTCGTGCCATCGATGGTGTGTATCCTCTTGACCCTGCCTTTTCTGATGCAATCAAGCATGGAATTACCACCGCTCATGTTATGCCAGGAAGCGCAAACGTAATTGGCGGGACGACCTCTGTCATTAAGACATTTGGAAAAAACATTGAAAAGATGCTTGCGCAAGAAACTGCCGGACTAAAAATTGCATTAGGTGAAAATCCAAAAAGAATCCATAGTCAAGGGAATAACGATTCCATCACTAGAATGGGAATCATGGGAATGCTTCGTGAAAAGTTTAGAGAAGCTCAGTATTGTGACAATCCAGATTTGTTACGGATTGCTCCGATTGTTATGGCATTAAAACGGGAGATACCAGTTCGTATACATGCTCATCGGGCAGACGATATCATTTCGGCGGTTCGATTTGCAGAGGAATTTAACCTTGACTTACGAATAGAACACTGTACAGAAGGCCATCTTATTGCAGAAGAATTGCAAGGAATTGGTCTTAAGGTTAGTGTCGGCCCAACCCTAACGAGGCGTTCAAAAATAGAACTAAAGAATAAAAGCTGGAAAACTTACCAGGAATTAACTGACTATGGAGTGGAAGTCTCCATTACAACGGATCATCCATATACCCCTATTCAATATTTAAATATTTGTGCAGCGATTGCTACTCGAGAAGGACTACCAGAGCAAAAGGCATTAGAAGGAATTACTATATTACCAGCACGAAATTTACGCATCGATGATAAAATTGGAAGCATAGAAATTGGTAAAGAAGCAGACCTGGTTCTTTGGAGTCATCATCCATTCCATTTTTTATCAAAACCAAAATGGACAATGATAAAAGGCGCTATTGTATATAGTCAAGCATGATTTTTGTAGGATTTTGTCTGTCAAAAATTGACGATAAAAATAGATCAATTTCTATGCATTTTCCTATTCCAATCGGTAATAAATTTTAGTATGATACTTTAGTGAGTAATAAGTAATTTATTTTCTTAGAATAAAATATAGGCAAGACTAGGGAAGGCAAATGGTGCGCCACCAGGTATCTGGTTCTAGTGGGTTCGATTCCCACCCCGAAATTTTTTAGCACTACAAAAAATTTCGAGGGTAGGATCGGAGTCTCTATTTGTCATGGAGTCGGACTGTCCTCATATTGGAGGGATACACATGATCAAGAAGCGCGAGCTTCACGACTGCCATGCACTTTACGATTTAATGACGCACCCAGAAGTCTTTCCTTTTGTGCGCCAAAAAGCACGTTGTTATGACGAATATCTATTTATAACAAAACAAACAATGGAAGCAGAAGAACGTGGAGAAATAATCTCTCGTACGATACTTGATGAATGGGGTTCTCCAATAGGAACAATTAATTTGTTTGATATCGAGGACAATGCAGGCTTTCTTGGCACTTGGCTAGGAAAACCATACCATGGCAAAGGATACAATAAGATTGCCAAAGAAGCTTTTTTTGAAGAGCTTTTTTATGAGTTAGGAATAGAGACCATTTATATGCGAATAAGAAAGGTTAACGTCCGCTCGCAAAAAGCAGCGGAGAAATTACCTTATGTTGTTTGCGCTAATGAAACGAGAAAAGCTTTATTTGACCAATTAAACAAAGATGAAGATCTTTATAACTTATACGAAATTCCAAAAGATTTATACACATTGCATGTTAAGCGTGAAAGCCATCATCAATCGCAACAATCATTACACCAAGAATCAACACATTTATTAGAAGCATAAACGAAAATTCATACAATAATAGAAGAAACGCTCTTTATAAAAGGAGCGTTTTTTTATTGTGGTTGTTGAGGGACTTCCTCCTGATAAAAAATGTCAGTAGCGAGTAGATCATCAAGTTCTTCATTGGTGAGTGTTTCAAAACGTCCATCCATGTATATTACCTGAGTTTGATTAGGATTAATGCGATTTAAGTTGAAATTCATGCAGGTCGCTTCCTTTCAAATGATGTTGTCTTCATTTTTCACAAAAGACATAGATTTCATTCACTCCTATCAAACTGTTCATAAAATTTAAAAAATATTATGGCATGTTAGTGAAAGGTTTGTGTCAAAAATTTGTTCGGCAACAGAAGTAAATGTGATATAATTTCAATCGTTACTTGAATAGAAATTGAGGAAAAACATGATGAATCAAACACACACAAAGAAAGAAAAGATCAAACAACTTTTATACATTCTTTTACCCATTCTCGTTACTCAACTTGCTTTATTTTCAATGAATTTTTTTGATACCACCATGTCAGGTCACTACAGTCCGATTGATTTAGCAGGTGTCGCCATCGGTTCGAGTATTTGGACTCCTGTATTTACAGGATTAAGTGGAATATTACTTGCAATAACCCCAGTTGTATCACAATTAATTGGCGCAAAGAATCGTAAAGAAATACCTTATAAGGTCATTCAAGGAGTTTATCTCTCAATCACCTTAGCAATAGTTGTTCTTATCATAGGTGCATTTACTATAAACTGCCTTCTTCAATCTATGAGTCTTGAACCAGCTGTCGAACAGATAGCCCATGATTACTTAGTAGCCCTTAGTTTCGGGATTATCCCCTTATTTGTCTATCAAGTTTTGCGATCATTTATCGATGCACTTGGAAAAACTAGAGTCACAATGTTTATTTCACTTTCCTCCCTTCCTATTAATATTATCTTTAACTATCTACTTATCTATGGAAAATTCGGGTTCCCTGAGCTCGGAGGAGTAGGTGCTGGCTATGCCACGGCCACAACATATTGGATTGTTACTGGGATTTCGATATGGATTATTGTTTCAAAAGAGTCTTTCTCAACATTCCATGTGTTCAGTAAGATTTATCCATTAGCACTAAAGGCTTGGAAAGAAATACTTATGATCGGCATTCCGATTGGCTTAGCGATATTTTTTGAGACGAGTATTTTTGCAGCTGTCACACTTTTAATGAGTACCTTTAATACCGTTACAATTGCATCTCATCAAGCGGCTCTTAACTTCGCGTCTTTTCTTTACATGATTCCACTCAGCATATCGATGGCGCTAACAATCGTTGTTGGTTTTGAAGTGGGAGCAAAAAGGTACCGTGATGCGCAAATCTATAGCTGGATAGGATTAACAATGGCTGTTAGTATGGCTCTTGTATGTGGGATCATTTTAGCTCTATTGCGAACAGAAATTGCTTCTATTTATACAAGTGATTATGAAGTATTACAATTAACTTCACATTTCTTAATGTATGCATTATTTTTTCAGCTTTCAGATGCAATCCAGGCTCCTGTTCAAGGTGCCCTACGTGGCTACAAAGATGTTAACATCACATTTATTATGTCTCTCGTTTCCTATTGGGTAGTCGGCCTTCCATTTGGCTACTATTTGGCTAATTACACCAATTGGGGAGCTTTTGGCTACTGGATTGGTCTCATTTCAGGATTAGCCGTTGGCGCTATTTGTTTATCAAGTCGCCTGATCTATGTACAAAGAAAAATGTATAGTAAGGAGGCCAGCTCTAATTAACGAGCTGGCCTTTTTTCTTCTAATATACGATTCATATTGGATATAAACAGATCAACCAATTCACTATCCCATTGGGTACCTTTTCCAGATAGAAGGATATTTAAAGCTTTTTCTTCTACCATCCCTTTTCGATATGGGCGATCAGACGTCATGGCATCAAAACTATCCGCAACAGCAATAATTCGGCCATAAAGTGGAATTTGTTGTCCTTTTAACCCGTCTGGATACCCTTTTCCATCCATACGTTCGTGGTGATGTCTAATACCTGGTAACATCCCAGCAACTTTACTTGCAGGTTGTACTTGCTTTAATATATGTTCTCCAATCACGGGATGAGCTTTAATATGAGCGAACTCTTCTTCCGTTAATTTTCCTTCTTTAAGCAATACATGGTCAGGAACACCAATTTTTCCTATGTCATGTAATAATGCTGTTTGATACAGCTGGTCTAAATCATCCTTATTTAAACCAAGGGCTTGACCAATTTCAAAGGAGAGCTTTGCTACCCGTGAAGAGTGACCCGACGTGTATGGATCTCTCGCATCAAGAGTGGCGGAAAGAGAAGTCATAAAACTTTTTAATAGCTGTTTATTGGTTGATTCACGTTCATTTATAGCATTAACCATATGATTAAAGCCGATAAACACTTTTGAAAATTCATCCGTATACACATTTGTTTTAATAAAGTTATAGTTTTCATTTTTAACATTTTCCATTAATTCCTGTAGTTGACGAAGAGGACTTTCAATATCTCTTGTCATAAACCTAGAGACTAATATGGAATAAATAACGGTAAAAACAATAATTAATCCTGCCCATTGCCAATACACCTGCATTTCCATTCCCGTAAGTTGCGACAATTTGATTTGTGCTGCTAAAAGGAAAAGGAGGACAGGGAGAACTCCAATAATTAAAACTGTGTACTGAAATTTCTTACGAATAGCTACAACCATATCATTTTCCAAAAACAGAGAGTTTTCACCTAATCGAAGCATCGCTTTCATCGCTATCGATATTGGTTGTATCGCTCGTAATGTTAAATAAAACTCCGTTAATGCATGGAGAATCGCTACGAATACGGCGGCAATTGTTGAATAAAGAATATAGATCATGGGAACATGAAGTTTCCCCATAGAGATAAAGGCAGCTGCTAATGATGTTGCTGGGATGGATAGTCCTAAGAAGTGCGGCAGCAGGATTCGTTTCACCGTAAGGATAGGAAACTGATACAGCTGTCTAAGCCCTTTCCTTACATCTTCTTCTTTTACTTTATTAGTAGAAAAAACAACTTTAATAGGCTTTATATGATAATAAAATGTAATGGCTTCACATGTGAACATGCAAATCACCGAGAGAATCATGATTAATAGTAAATAAAATTGGTCATTTGTAGTGATATCAATAGTTGAAAACATGAGTGTTCCTCCAACACCAAAAACGGCTAATAAGGAACCAATGATATAATTGGTGATTAGTTGTTTGATAAATCGTTTGTACGTTGTCATTTCCTTCACCTAGTGCTTTCGCTATTTTTTCACTACCTCATACTATTTTACTATAAACGATCCTAAGAAAAAAGAAGGATACAAGGATCCTTCTTTTTTACTCAACCAGTTAATATTTCTTCGTCTGGATATTTGTAATTCGATATTTGCGGTCTTGCAAGCATAAACATTAATGTTAAGGGACCGATTTTCCCAATAAACATGACCATTATGATGATCAATTTTCCGAGAACAGTCAAGCTAGCAGTTATGCCCATGGACAACCCGACTGTTCCAAATGCAGATACTACTTCAAACAATAATGGTAAAAATGGGATAGGCTCTATTATGTTGATAAGCAAAACGGCTAGCACCACGATTAGAACACTGGTCATAGCAATTGCTGTCACTCGCGCAATATAACCAGAAGGAATATTCCTCCTATAGATTTGAATATCGTCTCGTCCTCTTAAATAGAAAAACGTGGAAAACAAAATAACCATGAAAGTGGTCAACTTAATCCCACCACCTGTAGAAGCACTACCGGCACCAATAAACATTAAAATTGTAATAAAAAAGATCGTTGGATCATTCATTGAACCAATATCAATGGTGTTAAAACCTGCTGTTCTTGGTGAAACTGCTTGGAAGTAAGATGCCCAAAACTTTTCTACGGTTGTTAAGCTACCAAGAGTATGTGGGTTTCTATACTCTAATGCAAAAATAAGCAGAAGAGATACAACATTAATGACTAACGTCCCTACAATCATCATCTTACTGTGTAGGCTAAGTTTTGAAAAAGAGTTCTTTTCCTTTAAATCAACTAAAACGGTAAATCCAAGTCCACCAATTATGAAAAGCGCACTAATAATAATATTGATGATAGGATCTCCCACAAACTGAATAAGGTTATCCGGCCACAGGGCAAAACCAGCATTGTTGAACGCTGAAATAGAGTGAAAAAAGCTTGAAAATAGCCCTTTTTTCCAACCAAATTCGGGAACAAGACGAAGTGCAAGTATAATCATTGCAATGAATTCAATGGTGATAGAAAAAAAGAACAAATTCTTAACTAGCTTTATAACCCCACCAATATTTACTTGGTTAAGAGCATGTTGCATGATCAGTCGATGTTTAAATCCAATCTTTTTTCCTAAAACAATAAAAATAAACACAGAAAAGGTCATAATCCCTAATCCACCAAGCTGTATGAGCAATGCGATAATAAATTGTCCTACATACGTGAAGTGTGTTCCTGTATCAACTACACCTAATCCTGTTACCGTCATGGCTGAAACGGTCGTAAACAACGCATCAATAAATGTAAGTGGTTTATTTGTTGAAAACGGTAGTAGCAAAAGAATCGTTCCTAAGAAGATAAAAAAGATAAAAACGAAAATTAATAATTGAGCAGGCGTTAATTTTATGGTTTTGTTCATAAATACCCTTCTTTTATTAAGATATAAAACGAAAAATATCATTGGAATAGTATTCCAATGATATCGTAAATAATACAATATACTATACCTCTTTGACAATACTGTAAAGAGTCATTTATTATGAACTTTCCCGAGAACGTCCACCCCTCCTGTTACAGGGATAATACTACCGGTTATAAAGCTCGACTGGTCGTCAATTAGAAAAGCGACAACCCTTGAGATATCTTCTCCCGTCCCTGGCCTACCAACTGGTGTACTTGTTAAAACTTTCGACGTTGCCTCTAGTATATTCGTCTCTTTCCAAAGACCAGTAATGTCCCCCGGACATACCATATTTGCTGTAATACCGTTTTCAGCTTCCTCAAGAGAAAGTGTTCTTGTTAAACTTGCTAGACCTGTTTTTGCAGCTGCGAAAGCTGAACGATAAACCCAGCCTGGTGCTGTTTCCACCCTATCAAATCCAATGGTTATGACTCTTCCCCACTTTTGCTCTCTCATATTAGGAATTAATTCTTTTGTTAAATAAAACACTGCGTTTAGATTACCATTAATTAAATAATTCCATTCATCAACCGAGTAATCAGTTAGTCTTTTCCTTTCATGAATATAAGGCCCCGCGTTATGTATGAGTATGTCTATCGTTATATTTTTTTGTTTGATATGTTCACAAATTTTTATACAATCCTGCTGACTAGAAACATCACCCTGAATGAGTTCAATCCTGATTCCATATTCGGCGATTAATCCTTCTGCAAGGTTAATCGCTTCATTTTCACTGCTTCGATAGTTAACAACGAGATTTATTCCTCTTTGAGCAAGCTCCTCGGCGATTTTCTTCCCAATACCCGTCGCTCCCCCTGTAATCAAAGCTGTTTTTGAATTCAAATCAATAACCTCACAATAAATAAATTTTGTTTTCTAATAAATATACTAAAAAGAAGTTCGCTTGAATGCAAATATAAAGTGTCTTAATCGTATTTAACCATACCTAAGTTATTGCATAAGATGTAGTGGAGATTTTTTATAATTAGGGGTGGTACAAATGTTTCCATGGAATATGTTCCCCTTCGGAAAGGATATGAAGGGTAGTTTTCAAGGAATGAAACCTCAGGATGTCGAGAAATACGTTCAGGAGACCATGAGTAAAGTGTTTAGCCAAGGAATGAATGGTGCCGGATTTTCTCCTGAGTTTGCTACAAATTCACAAAGCAACCAGAATTCGAACTCTATAAAAAAAGACACTCACTCTGCTCATATTTTTGAAACACATGACTTCGTATTTGCTATGATTCCCATTAAGGACGAAGACTGCCTTAATAAAATTAAAGTTTGTCATACGTCGAATCAGCTTATCATTGAAAATTGCCCAATTGAATCGGAACGTCAAGTATACACCTTACCAGCAACAGTGAAGAAAAAAGGTGGAGTCGCAACATATAAAGATGGCGTACTTGAAGTAAAGATTCCAAAAAGCACCGATTTTCAATACACAGAAATTGATGTAAAAGAAATTTATTAAAGGGTGACCATGTGATGTTCTTTAATTATGACTGTAACTTAGAATCGTCTTGGAGAAAAGAAGTTGAGTCCACAATGAAATGGACGATGGAGCTGCAACAAAAAAATTTTCCTCGCTGTGATTTATATGAAGATGATGAAGGCTTTATTCTAGAAGCAGAGGTGCCTGGCATTAAAATAGGTGATATACATGTAAGAATAGAGAAAGAGATTTGTATCTTAACCGGTACATGCCGAACTATGAAAGAGGGCATGCGTTATCACATGAAGGAAAGACCACATCTTACATTTGAAAAAAAAATAACGCTTCCTTCTCACATTAACAAAGAAGGAATACGTTATTCTCTAACAGATGGGATATTAACCATTAAACTACCAGTAGAAAATGAAGAGGTCGTTTTATTTATTCAAAGAGAGGATTAATGACCACTATGGTCCTCTTCTTCATCCATCATTGAGGAAGATGTGTCCTCTTCTTTTTCACTTGCTGTACCCACAACGAACTCTTTTTTAGGCATATTGTGCATGCTTCTTGCAGTAACATGGGCGTATACATAATACGTTCCATCCATATCAAACGTTCTTTCTAGGGAATACACTCCGTTTTCATTGTGCTCTACTTCTATTTTTTTATGATTTTCGTCATTTGCACGCCATATTTCAAAGGCAACTTCATCCGCATCGGTAACCTCTTCTTCCCCATAGGTTACTTTCGCTTCAAAAACAACCTGCTGCCCTTTTTCGGCATGTTCTGGAGTAATCGTCAGCTGTACATCTAAAAACTGTGGAGTCTCATCCTCTTCTTGCGCACAAGCCGCTAAGCTCATAATTAAAAATGTGAACATAATAAAAATTAATCCTTTTTTCATTCCTATTACTCCTTTCAGATTATCCATCTCATATTTTTAGGTAACGGGAAGAACGATGGAGATACACGTTCCTTCTCCAAAGTCACTCTCTATTTCAAGCGTGCCTCCATGTAGTTGTATTAACTTGTTGGAAATAGCCAACCCGAGACCCGTACCACCATCGCTTCTAGTTCGTGCTTTGTTCACACGGAAAAATCTCTGAGTGACTCTTTGAATATCTTCCCTAGGAATACCAATGCCTGTATCCTTTATGGAAAGGATACACCCTTTTTCATGTT
Organism: Bacillus sp. Y1; assembly: GCF_003586445.1. NCBI lineage: Bacteria > Bacillati > Bacillota > Bacilli > Caryophanales > Bacillaceae > Bacillus > Bacillus sp. Y1. Next base: position 3,131,592 of record NZ_CP030028.1, read on the forward strand.
TTGACAGAAGAACGGTGATACAACCTTGCTCCGTATAATTTATTGCATTATCTACGATATTCTGAATCACCTGTTCTATTCTGCCCTCATCAGCACTTACAATAATGTCAGGATCTAGGTCTGAGTTTAGTAGCAAGCCCTTCTGTTGGAGTGTCGGACTGTATTTTTCCAGACAATCCTCAACAAGCTGAGCTAATGGTAATGGACGTAATTCTAAACGAAAATCTTCAGAGTCGAACCTCGATAAATCAAGTAAATCTCCAACAAGCCTTTCCATTCGGCTTGCTTCTCTATGTATTAATGCTAAATACCGCTCCTGCTCTTGGGACGTCTTTACAAGACCCGTTTTTAGTGCCTCACTGTAACCCTTCACATAACTAATGGGGGTACGTAGCTCATGAGATACATCTTCTAAAAATTCTTTTTTTCTTTCATCTTCTTTTTGTATCGATACCGACATGAGGTTAAAGGCGGTTCCTAACTGGCCGATTTCATCTTTAGAAAAGACGGGTACTCTAGCTGAATAATCCCCTGCTGTTACTTTTTCAGCAGCATGTTTCATGATTTCTAAGGGTTTTGTTATTTTCTTTACAAAAATGGTCCCTATGTAAACAGACATAATGACAAAGAGTAACCCAACTACCAGGCCAATGACCGAAAAATCGTTTGTAAGCTCTGAGATTTTTGCTAAGGGCACATATAAATAAATGATCCCCTCAAGTCGATTCGAATCAGTTAAAGGGACGATTACGGCCATAACGTCTCGATCAAACCGCTCTTCATACCCCATTTTTTCGACAGATTGCCCACTGAGTAACTGATCTCTTTCTTCCGGTCCGATAATGGTATCGTAATCGATTTCATAAGGTAAGCAAGCGCTTAACTCTTTTGGGTTACTAACAATAAAAACCTCTGATTCGTTCTTTGTATTGTACCATTCTACTTTTTCAATTAATTCGCTCGATAAAGCTCCACCTTCATATTCAGCAGAAAGCCTTGTTCCTTCTTCCAATAACCCTCTTCTTACATTTTCAACATATAATTTTTCATAGAAATAATTTGATAATAAAAACGAAAAGCCAATGGTTATAATAATGGTTGTTGTAACAAAAATCCATAATTTCTTTGAAAGGGTATTAGGATGAAATTGCATTAGTAGGCACCTCAAACTTATAACCGATTCCCCAGACCGTTTCTATGTAATCAGCCTTTCCGAGCTTCATTCGTAAAGTTTTTATATGTGTATCAACTGTACGAAGACTTCCGCTATACCCTAACCCCCACACCTGTTCAAGAAGTTGTTCTCTACTCAGCGCTTGACCGTGGTGCTCGATCAAAAAAAGAAGTACTTCATATTCCTTTAATGTCAGAACAATATGTTCATGTTGAACCATTACCTTACGAGCATTCTTATCAATAAAAATGATACCTGCCTTAACAATTTCATTTTCATCTTTAAATGTATGACTTCTTCTAAGAACCGCTTGTATTCTAGCAACAAGTTCACCAGGGCTAAATGGCTTCACAATATAGTCGTCTGCCCCAGTTTTGAGCCCCTTCACTTTATCCCATTCTTCTCCCTTTGCCGATAGAAAAATAATGGGTATATTTGATACATGACGAAGTTTTTCACAAACAACAAATCCATCATCCCCAGGCATCATAATGTCCAGTAAGATAATGTCAAAGTGATTGCCAGTAACGTATTTATACGTCTCTTCACCATTTGCGGCAAGTGAACAAATCATACCAGCATTCTCAAGATACATCTTCAGTAACTGCCTCATATCCTCCTCATCATCCACGATGAGAACTTGAATTTGCTTTTCCATTAGTCAATCTCCCTAATGATTATTTGAAAGGGTCCTTTGCCAACCTTGACTGACTTCCCTATGCTTAAATCTTTTTTCGTGATGAAATGAATATCATCACTATCGTAGCCCGCTACAATTAGCTGGTCTTTATACTCTGTCATCTCAAAAGGATTCGCTCCCACAGTAATCTTCGCTTGTATAACTCCTACATCTGATATTTTATAAAGACTATTTGAACCATGGCTTAGTGCATATGTCCCGTCTTTATTATGTAATAAATTAATGGGCATAATAGGAGCTGAAATTTTCCGTTTTAACTCACCTGTTTTACTATCATAAACATGGATATAACTTTCGAGCTCAGAGCCTAGCCCATGGCCACCAATCCATATTTCATTCTTATCTTCCTGAATAATCGCACCAGTAGCCGCCGAATGAATCGAAAATTGACTCGATATTTCTTTGCTTTGGAGATCAATTATGGTTAGCTTTTTAGAATTATAACTTACTGCGAATAATTGTGAGTTAGTAGGTATTAACGCTAGCGGATTACCGGTCTTTACCACTTCTTTGATTTCCTTCCCATCGAAACGAAAGAATCTTACAGACTGCTTTTCTTGATCAGAAAAGGCAATTTCCTCACTATTAGACAGTAGTACTCCTTCGACGATTCCTCTGCCTGTTTCCCAACTGTTAATACGCTTTCCTGTTCGTAAAGAGTAAATATCAACCGTTTCGACCTGCTTTCCGTACAAAAGAAGCGAATCATTATCTGGTAATAAAACACCCCCAGTATAGGGCTTGTCCATTGTCCAAGTTTCGATTACTTTTGCTTCTTCAAGATCAACAAAAGAAAGTGACATATCTTTTATGTTGACTGTAATTGCCAGCGACTTATTTTCCGGAATGATTGGTTGATCATTAGAACACCCCGAAACGATAAAGAGAAGTGCCCAAATAGTAATCAGCATTATTTTTTTTACCTTCATTCTCATAATACTCCTCATTACAGTTCGAATACCGCTTATTATACGACTTGTGTGTGAAATAAGTGTGAAATACAAAAATATATTAAAATGTTTTATTTGTTGGTCAAACTTTAGTAAAGTAATAACATGATTATAATATAACGAAACGGAGTGATGATCTTGGCTGAAACTCATGTTTTTACAAAAGGAGAAGAAATAGCAAATTCAATTACCCATGGAATTGGAGCCCTACTTAGCATCACTGCTCTCGTTCTTCTTATTGTCTTTTCATCTCTTTACGGAAATGTATGGCATATTGTTAGCTTTACATTATATGGGGCAACAATGGTTCTTTTATATATTTCATCTACATTGGTTCATAGCTTTCCACAAGGAAGGGTAAAGGATTTATTTGAAATCTTCGATCACTCATCCATCTACTTTTTTATCGCTGGGACCTACACTCCATTTTTATTTTTACTAGTCAAAGGTGCACTAGGCTGGACTTTGTTTGGAATCGTTTGGGGATTAGCGATTGGGGGAACTGTTTTTAAAACCTTTTATGTGAAGAAATTTCTATTCATCTCCACTGCTTTATATGTAGTGATGGGTTGGTTAATAGTATTTGCCTATAAGCCAATCTCTACTGGCATGGAGCCATCTGGCTGGTATTTACTCGTTATCGGAGGCTTGTTATATACCTTTGGTTCCATTTTTTATGTTTGGAGAGGGTTTAAATTCCACCATGCCATTTGGCATCTTTTTGTTATTGCTGGGACCATTCTTCATTTCTTTTCAGTGCTCACCTTACTTCCGTAACAAAAGAAGCTACAGCTTCCTTGTTACGGACAATATCTTCTCCATTTCTTCAACATGGATGGTAAGGAGTGAAAGTTTCAAATCAGATTCGATGTCAGAATCAATCACCCTTTTTGTTGCTAAGTAATATTTTTCATGGGGCTGTTTTCGAACGCGAGGATGGGAAAACTCATCCTTAAGTTCACGTGATATCGCCTCTCTAAGAACATCCTCATCATCTCCCTCATTAAGTAGACGATTATTCCAAAGAGATCGATATCCTTCTAACACTTTCTTCATTTATTTTCACAACCATTCTATTTGTTATTATTTAAATACATATTCGATATAAAAAAGGAAAGAATATACATCATAAAAGAAGCGAAAGGAGAATCACAAATGGCTGAGCCTTATCGTTGTCCAAATTGTAAAACGAATCGAAGTCGTTTTAATCTTATTAAGCAAGAACCACAATCAGTAAAGCTAGATCCTCAAACCGGTGACGTGATGGAGGAGTACTCACAAGAGCAACTTTCTCCATTTCATATGGCTTACAAAGGCCCATCTTATAAAGTACAATGTGCAGCTTGTGGACTCATTGAAGACGAAAGAACATTTGTTAAATTTGGACAAAATCAAAACAATTAAAGCTTGGGCACCATGTTCAAGCTTTCCAATTTCCTTTACTAAAATTACTATTTTTCCAACTCCTGAAGCTTTCTAGAAATTTCATCCCACAGAATGTTTTCCCCAATAAATACTAGATTTAACGGCATATTCATCTCTTCTTTTATGTAAATCGGCATTCCATACGAAAACTGAAATAAGTAAGGATAGGCCGTAGCAGAAAATTTTACATAACCCTTGATTCGATAAATCGTGTCGGGCAATGCTTGTAAGAAACTTTCAAACCCATCCATATCAACTGCCTTTGAAAACGAATAAACAAATGTACTCAATTTCAAATCATTTTCAACATGACTCTTGGTCAAATGAGACTTTTTCTGATATGCCAGAGATTGGATTTGCTTCATTGACACACTAGAGTAGGTAGTTAAAATCACATTTGCCTTTTCATTAAGAGATTGAATACCAGTCGTAATGAGTACCTTTTCACCTTCACTTAGTTCATCTGATTTATTAATGACAATTAAATCCGCATGTCTAATTTGTTCTGTAATCAACTGCTGGATCTGAGGAGAGAATGTTCGGCGCTCTAACCAAAGTCTACCGTCAACAACGGTAAGAATCCCTTTCACATCAAGTTGGGTTGCAAATAATGGGGATAGCACAGCATCTAAAGTTTCGACTGGATGTGCTGCTCCTGTTGTTTCTATGTATATACAATCTGGTTGATGAGTAATTAATAGCTCCTGAAGTTGTGCTTCAAGTTTATCTTGGATCGTACAACAAATGCATCCACCTAGTAACTCTTTTAATGGTACGTCATCAGTTACTTCGTCTGAATCAATGGATACTTTTCCAAGTTCATTCATCAGTACGGCAACCTTCCTGCCTCTCTCCTTCTCCGCTTGCAAAAGTTTCTTTAGTAGAGTCGTCTTACCACTTCCTAAAAACCCCGATAATATATAAATTTCCGTTTGTTTCATAACCTATTTTCCCCCATTACGATAATTACATTTTCCAGGAAAATAGAGAAGATGTAAGAACAACTTCCCTATTCACTTACCTCTTTTGATAGGAATTCAGAAATAGCATCCTGATTTCTCTGCATATCCATATTTAATACTTCTCCTGCATGCTTAGTATATTTATTTGTGTAGCTATTTTCAACTGGTACTCGTAATGTTTCAACATTTGATACAGGGTTTAGAATAAAAGTTGCTCCAAGTGTCAAGTAATCCTTAAGAACAATGTCGGTGTCCACATGGTTAGCTACCTCTGTTAAAATTTCTGGCAATTTTACAATTCCATCAAATGAACCAAGTGTTTCAACCGCTTCATCCTTTAAAGAAATAATGACCTCCTGCTGTCTTTCAACTCTTCCAAAATCACTCTTTGCATCATGCCTGAATCTTACATAATCCAAAAGCTGTTGGCCCTTAAGCACATACATTCCCGGTTCACCTGAAATACGTAAATCCTTCATCATAGGTTTTGATACATCTACTTTTAATCCTTGTGGAGCAAGTATATTTACCACTTCAATAAACCCTTGAAAATCAATTAAGGCTACGTGATCTATTTTTACGTTGAAATTTTTTTCAATCGTTTCCTTTAATAACTTGTCCCCACCATAAAAATAAGCGTGATTTAACTTACTTTTATCATATCCTGGTATCGTTACATAACTATCTCTCATTAAGGAAACCAGCTTCACCTTTTTGTTTAATGGCTCGTATTTTGCAAGCATAATGGTGTCAGATCTTGAGGATGATTCCCCTCTGCTGTCAACCCCTAGTAATAGGACATTTACGTCCTTTTTATATGATTGAAATGGACGAAACCGTTCCACTGGCATCTCTTCACTGGTTTTTTCAACAGTTCTGTTTTTAGTATTGGGTTGATTATTCTCATTGTTCTCTTTCGAGGAGTAATAACCACAGCCTGCTAATAAAAAAATCAGGAAAACGGCCATTATACGTCTCATTGTATTCACCTCGTATGGAACTAAATTTTCTTATCAACTTAGAGATTAGTGTTTGTCGTTTTGTACATTTTTACATAAAAAAAGCTTTCCCGAATAATGGGAAAGCTCTCACTTATTACTTTACCTCTTGTTGTTGTAGAAGTTCCACTGCTTTTTGAACCTGTGGGTCGTTTGCTTTAAGGAGTTCTCTTAATTTCTCCATTAATAAAATGGTTGACTCACCTTTTAGAATACCTGTTTGCTCAATTTTTTGCTGTTTCTGAAATTCAATAACAGCTTTTTGAGTGGCTTCATCAAAGTATCCATCTTCTCGTCCTGGGTCAATACCAAGAGCTTTTAACATTTGCTGAGCAGCCTTTACCTGATTGGAAGCAACCGAAAGTTTTAACTCCTGCTCTGGATCAATATAGGATATATTTGCGTATTCTGGCATTGCAACTTCATAATCAGGAACAATCCCCTTTTCATGGATCCAATTTCCTTCTGGGGTTAACCATTTTTCTGTTGTATACTTCATATTCGAACCATCAGAAAAATCTTGGGCTCTTTGTACCGTCCCTTTACCAAATGATTTTTCTCCAACCAATGGGACGTTTGCCGATTCACTCACCGCTCCTGCTAGTATTTCTGAAGCAGAAGCACTTCCTTTATCAATAATTACAACTAATGGGATATCTGGATTTTCCTTTTGCTCTGATTTAACCTCTTCAATATTTCCATCTCGGTCCTCAACCTTAAACAGCACTTTTCCTTCCGGGACAAACAAGCTCGAAATAGCAACCGCTTGGTTTAAAAGCCCCCCTGGATTTTGCCTTAAATCAAGAACTAGACCTTTCATTCCTTTAGCTTGCAGATCATTTAAGATCGTGATTAACTCAGTTGAGGTATTCTCAGAGAAAGTCGTTATTTGAACTTTCGCAATCGTATCAGTTACCATTTCTCCGTAGACTGTTTCAATCGGGATTGTATCTCTTACAATTGAAAAGTTTAGAGGTTCTGACACACCAGGTCGTTGTACGACTAGCTTAACAGTTGTCCCTTTTTCTCCACGGATAAGTAATACAGCCTCTGTGGATCCCATTCCTTGAATGTTTTTTCCATCTACGGATACTACTTTATCGTTCGGTTTTAAACCAGCCTTTTCAGCAGGTGATCCCTTTAAAGGAGACACGATGATAATATAACCATCCTTTTCCTGAATTTCGGCCCCTATCCCTTCAAATGAAGAAGAAATACTCTCATGAAAGCTTGATGCTTCTTCTTCATTCATATAGTCAGAATATGGATCATCCAGTGATTGGAGCATTCCATCAATTGCCCCATTAACTAGTTTTTTTTCATCGACCTCTTTAAAGTAATTATCTTGGATCGTATCAAATGCATTGTATAACTTCTCAAATTCTTTTCTCTCCGTACCAGCAGTTACTACTTTTTCATCACCAAATGCAAGTGCAAACGTAGTAATACCGGCTGCTAAAAATACCACTAAAAACAACAACATAACGAAATGAAATTTCTTTATTTGTATATATGCTGATTTACTAGAACCTGTTTGTTCCTCTGGTCGTTGTTCATTTTCCAAATGCTTCACCACTTTCATTCCATAGGCTTGTTCTTACTGTTTAGAATAACATCTTTGCATTTGTTTTAACAAAGATTTTGATATTCTCTATTTGAACATTAGATTTTTTCAACGATGTTAAAGTACTCTTCAAGAGTAATGTTTTTTTCAAAGATGGTTTGAGCAGCGGATACACCAACATAACGAAAATGCCATGGCTCATATTGATAACCGGTTATGGATTCTTTTCCCTTTGGATAGCGTAGGATAAATCCATACTTATGCGCGTTTGCTGCAAGCCATTTTCCTTCAATTGTTTCTCCAAACGATTCTGTTAATCCTAAATCCGCGCTTTTTGCTGAAATATCCATCGCAAGTCCACTTTGGTGCTCACTATTTCCTGGTACAGCTACGACTTGAGCTGCTTTCTCTTCGCCACTTTTCTTTACTTCTGCGTCGAATATGATACGCTGTCTCTCGTATGAACGATACCCCGATACGGCATACAGTTCAATTCCATTCGTTTTTGCTTCCGAAAACATTTTTTCAAGAGCTAGCGCTGCTTCCTTCCGCATTAAACTTTTTTCTATTGTTTCATTTCCGAATGAAAAAGAAACATTCGGCTTTACAAGGTCTGTTGGATTATAATTATCCGGCAATGCAAACATTTTATTTACAAGGGCAAGTACATTTAATGGGTTTTGAATCACTTGCTTTCCATTCACTTCTTTTACATCGTTAAAGTAAATAGCTTCTAGAGTAGGTCCATCAGGTGTGCTCCCATCTAGATTTTGAGATCCATCTCCCTGTTCTGAATCCGTCTGTCCATTGTTATCCTCGTTTACGATAGGTTCTGATTCCTTCTGTTCGTCTACTTGAGTTGTTTCTTCCTTCTGGTTGTTATTTAAGTATGGGATTTTACTAAAATCGCACCCGGACAATAAAAGGGTAATCCCTGCTATAGATAATAAATATTTACGCATGTTTCCCACCTATCTTCTTTTTCTAATACAATATTTCTATTTTAACATCATTAAAAAAATGCAGCACCCTTTTTGATAAAAACAGAATAGAAAAGCAGCTTCTACATCTAGAAGCTGCTTGCTAATTATTGAATCGCTGCATCTAAAGCAACAACAATCATATCATTAAAAGTAGTTTGTCTTTCTTCTGCTGTCGTTTCTTCACCCGTAAGGATATGGTCGCTCACTGTTAGTACCGATAAGGCCTTACGATCAAATTTTGCGGCTAATGTATACAAGGCTGCTGTTTCCATTTCGATCGCTAAAATTTGGTATTTTGCCCACTTTTCAAGTTCACTGTTATCGTTATAAAACATGTCTGCAGTAAAGACATTTCCAACTTTTAGATTTAATCCTCTTTCTAAACCAACATCGTATGCACGCTTTAAAAGATCAAAGTTTGCTGTAGGTGCATAATCAACTCCACCAAATGTTAGTCGATTCATTTGAGAGTCTGTGGAAGCGGTCATGGCTAAAATCACGTCTCTAACCTTAACATCCTTTTGAATAGCCCCACAGGTTCCAACTCGAATCAGGTTTTGAACATTATAACTATTCATTAATTCGTTTATGTAAATAGAGATTGATGGAACACCCATACCTGTTCCTTGTACAGATACTCGCTTCCCTTTATATGTTCCTGTAAATCCTAACATTCCTCTAACTTCATTATAACAAGTAGCACCTTCTAAAAAGGTTTCTGCGATATATTTTGCTCGTAAAGGATCTCCTGGAAGAAGAACTGTTTCCGCTATTTCATTTTCTTTCGCGCCGATATGTACACTCATCTGGTTTTCACTCCCGTTTTAGTTTACAGATATAATATTCACCAAATAAACTATACCATATTTACTGCAAAAATAAAAAACTGCGGAGTGTCTCCACAGTCTTGTTAAAGTACATGAATTCGGCTTATTTTTTTCCAACCACCCGGCTGAAGTTGATAGTAAGTAGTGCCCTGTCTCCCCTCGTCAATATAAATAATATCCCCTGTTCCCATATAGCGACCTTGATAATCATTTGGAATGCTGTCTTTTACATTAAATATACGAAACACATCTTCTAAAATATGCAGATGTGAACTGCCCGTTACATTCATACGGTACACCTGTTTATACCCTTTAGTCTGCCTGAATTTGGGTGTTTGAAAGATCATTACTTCATACGTTTTCTTTAATAGCCTGCTCCGTTCCTTTAACAACCTTTAAGCCCCCCTTTTTTATCCACTCCCTTTTTGATTAGACTTTAGCCCTGTCGAATCCTTCATCAAAAAAACACTTTTTTTGTCGAGATACCGCTTTGACAAAAAAAGTGTTGTAATATAGTTAAGAATATTGACTAATTATGGATTCAAGCTTTGATTTTAGACTCGGAAGATCGCTACTATGGATACTCAAATGGATATTTGTTTCATCCATTTCAAGAGCCTCTGCTAAAAACCCACCTAATCCTCTTGCTCTCCGGTCTATTTGTAAAGCAAGATCCATTTGCTCATCTGATTGCGGAAAGAATATTAATTCTAGCTCATCTAGTTTGCCTCTAAAGGATCCCGAAACAGCAACGAATTCAAATTCCTGTGCAAAGGGTAATCGTCTTCTTTTGCGGTATGGAAGCTCTTCACAATCTGCCTCTCTCAATCGAAAACCCAGATCAGCAACTGTATCTAATACACCTTTCATTAATCGATTAGGGACTACATTAATATAATCCTTGTCTGAAGGGTCAACCGCATTTTTTATATCTAATCCCGTTTCTACCCATACTTTTGTTCGTCCAATGCTGATTGGAGTATCAAACGGTACCCTAATAACAAATGGGATTTCTTTCGTCTCATTTGCACCAATTGTAACGGATTGAATAAGGCGGAACCTTTCGATATCCCCTTTGACAATATGCTTTTTATCATCTGACTCTCTTAAATAGGTTGTATGTAGATTCAGATAAATATCATCAATTAGCTGTTCAAGCTTTCCACCCTTTATTTGTACAATCCCTCTTATTTCCTCCCCTGGTACGAAGACGTCTTTTTCAAGCTTCGTATCTACCGTTGCCGAGCCAATCCCAATACTTGCAAATACTTTATTAAAAAGTGACATGTTTTTTCCTCCCTTTATTCACCGCATGTAAGAAACAAGTTTTAAGATCATTAAACGTTTCAAAAGGTTCGTCGACTTGAAGTAATCTTTTGATTAACTGTTTGGTTTCTAATGACAATGATAACTCTTCCTCCCATGGTCGCTCCTTTTCACTACCATTTGTTTCATAATTGGAATAAAGCAAAAATAGGAGAAAATGGCCTAACTGAAAGTAGTCAGCCTGAGGAGATATCTCGCTTTTAAGTTCCCTCTTTTTATTATCAGCATGTGATAACCACTTCGCCAATCCAAAATCTATTACTTTTAAGTCATCTCCTTCAAGCATTATATTTGGAATTCTTAAGTCTCTATGGACGATGCCTTTTTGATGAAGGTACTCTATTCGTTCAAGAAGCTTTAATCCATATAACAAAGACTCCTCTTCGGTAAACCTCTGTCCGTCGGTAAAGATAAGCTGCTCAAATGTTTTTCCGTGGATAAACTCCATTGTAAAAAAAGGAATCCTTCCCCACATGCCTTCATCAAAAACGGTAGGAAAGGAGGAATGCTGTAAGCTTTTCAGTATCTCAATTTCATACTGATGAATTCGTATTCCTTTTTTCGTGATCCTTTTATGAAATCGAACTAGCTTTAAAACAACTTTTTTTTCTAAATAGGAATCATAAACGAGATAACTATGGCCATAGCTGCCCATTCCTAAAAACTTTTCTATTATATAACGCTCATTAATTTTCTCTCCCTCAACTAATTCCTTATCAATTAGTGAAGAGAAGGCCAAGATAGCAGGCTTAAAAATCATCATGTTTTACGACCTTTTTTCATATATGATACTAACTGCTAAAAAAGCTTTTCGAGCTAAAAAAGCTGCTTTTATGTTTTCTTTTGTAATGTGCATGACCGTAATGACTATGTTTATGCATATTCCGACGCTTGTAATAATCACTTGAACTATACTTTCGATGATGAGAACTTCCCAATATTGACTTTAGGATTTTTTTTAACATCACTCAATCCTCCTAATGGTTGATATAAATATATACGTTACTTCGGATGGAAGGTTTCATAGAAAGGTGGCAAAATATGAATTTTTCTTCTATTCCTTTTTTGGGTCTTCTTCAAGAAAAGATTTCCCTCTGGATGCTTCCATCGATTAAACGTAAAGAGATATATAGTTTAAAGGAAAAATCAATGTTTATCGAACAATTAAACATGCTTTCCCCATCGCCGATTTTTTATACGGATCAAAAAGAAAAAAACATCGTCGCACAAATTACAAAAGAAACTCATGCGTATAACAAAAATAACATCACGAGAACCCAAGCATATTATGAGTTTTTCACCAGAAATCAAGAGGTTCATTGGTCCTTCCTGGCTCATATCGTGTCCCGTAACGGGGGATATTACATGACCGACTTAAAGAGCTCTTATTTAAAGGACTTCCTGTCTGATTCTCAAATAAATCGCTACTTTTTATTCCTCGAACGATCAAATGCATTCATTTTTCAAGATGCCTTTCCACAATTGCTTCTTTATGAATACAGCAAGAGAATAGGAAAACCACTTTTCCACCTTTTATCTGCGTTTCATGTATCAACATTTATGCAACCCTTTTGGACCGAATTTTATTTAAAAAAGAATTCAAGGGGAATAACCGTAGCCATGATTATTAATGAACAATTTATGTTAGAGGAACGAGTGATCAAAGGAATTTATCAATCAACCTCTCTTCTTCAAGAGCTGCCCTACAAATTACAAGAAAATCTTGGATTTACAACGATCTTTATTCCATACAAACTTTCAAAGAAATACCGGTATCGCATTAGTGGAAAGACGGTTAGGGAATTTGAACATGTGAAAAAGCGGGTTGAACTAGGGAAGGAGCTTTATCAAATTTTATTCGAAGAACAATATATATCAGAAACAATTAAATTTGCTCACAATCAACCGCATACGGGTTCTAGAAGCGACTACTGGGATTTTCTTTTTACGAAACTGGAGAACGCCAATGAAAAACTGCTTAGTCCAGCCCTTGAAAGTGTTTGGGAAGATGTGACGCATCAGTATACAAATAAAGTTGACTGGTTTCAGCAAAAAAACATGGATGTTTTATCGTTTTTCAATGAACTTCCAGAGGTGACTGACTATGATTTAACGGTAATCGCTTTGCGTCATTATCTTTTGTATTCTGCCCTGGACAACATTTCTGAATCATTATGAAAGGACGAAGCTGATGGCTTCGTCCTTTCTATTGGGGTTATACAATGATTTTCTTAAGCTATTCATCTTCGATTTCTTCATCTATAATGCATTTTTCGATTAAGTATTCGAAAGTAATATCAGCGAGTTCTTCCACTTCGCCTTCTGAGGGTACATAGCCCCTTTTCATCAGCTCTTGAAAGAAAAACTCTGCTATTTCATCTGTATCGATGAATACCTCAATCTCCTTCATTGACTCGCCCCCCTTTTGTTCAAAATGTATGATGCATAAAGCCTTTTCATGCTAATTCCCTTAAAAATACAGCACCTTTGTTCAAATTTTCTTTTCATACGTTTGGAATGTTTTTAGTTGGACAAGCATAAAGATGAAATACAAACAAAGATTCTAGGAGGAGTTCTTATGACAACCTTTTCAAAGTTGGTTCAATCATTTAGTGAGGATATAAATAGTGAAGAAAGTATATTAATGAATTCATTTGAGAAGATTACGTCTTTCTTTTTTCAAGGAGCTATTTGGACAGGAGTTCCGCTTTTTATTTATTTCATCTTCTTTTATTTAAACTGATTACACATTGCTTTTTCCATCGTTTGTCTTTAACTGTTGAAGTTTTTTTAATACTAGCTTCATGACTTTTACATAATCTTCATCATGAAACATTTCATATAGGATACGATAGTCATTATACAAGTCTAATAAGGCATCAATCATTTCACTTGATTGTTTTTTTTCATTTAAAATTTCTCTTTCAGCTTTTCTATACACATTTTTCGGTTCAGGTAGTTTAAGAGTTTTTTTCTTCTTATCTAGTGAATACAAAAGTCCAAGCTTTTGTATAAACGTATCTGCGCTATCGGCATCGGCAATCAGCGTCAACTCATCTTCATTCACTTCTAGCCATTCCCCATCACTGATACGTGAGAGCTCATAAATGACGTCCTCCCATGCATCCTCCTTATAACGCCAGATTTCTGTTCGAAAACCAACTACCTTAAACAGATCCGCCCCATAACCTTTCACTTGGACAAGATCGCCAATAAAAAACTTGTATTCTATATCAATCTCTTCTCTTTCGATCGGATCACCTTCATAATCGGAAAGCATTTGGAGACTTGATTCCATGTATAATCCTTCACTCTTATTTATTTCATATACATACATTCCATCAAGCCACTTTAGATTTGTTACTTTGCCTACCGTACCATACATGGTGACCACGACAGTATCACCGATTTTATACTTTGGTTTTTTTTTCTCACTCATGTCAATGGTTCACCCCAATGTTTGTCGTGGTTACTGATTACAATAGTATATGCAAGCAATAAAAAAACGTCTCTTCATAGAAGAAACGTGTCAACCGTTTTTATTCAAATTTAGTTTATGACCTAGTCATTTATATATAAATCCCATACGTCATCAAATACAGACATGCTCTCTAAGTAATGGCCATTTAACTCCAAATAGGAGGATAATTCACTATAGTCAGTTGATGTCTTCGGAAAGCTATGATCTACGTAGGCATCATTGGCAAATCGACTAATGGCATCCTTTGGTGCTGGATGCCTATATTTCATTAAGAAGTGATAGAACGATTTTCTCAAAATTTAGGACACGCCTTTCACAAATGGTTTCCCTGTAACCTTACTATAGGTATTTTGGAAAAGGCAAGTGTTTTTCCATCTTAACTTGTAAAGTCAAAGTAATTCTTCTTTAATAAGCGTGGCTGATTCATTAATTCTTTGTAAGTTACCTGTTTAGCAAGTTTTTTTGTATCAATTAAAAATAATTGATCCTCAATCTCTTTCACGAGCTCATCTTCTTGATAAATCATCTCACAGTCCGAGCAATAGATGGATGGAGTCTCTTCAATTGAAATTGCATTTGTCCCGTCTGGCAATTCCCAATATACCGTATGATTTTGTTTTTTTATTAGATTTGAATGACACCAGTGGCACTCCTTCATTAAAAAACCTCCTTTTACTTCTAAGATAACAATGAACTCATAGATCATTGTTATACATTGTATGAGTAAAATAAGGTGATTTGCTAAATACTTAAAGGTAAATATAGTTTTAAGGAGTAAGTTGTTAGCTGTTGTTAACTAAGTGATTTTTGAGATCGAAGGAAACCTCCTTCTCTATGTAGCTAGTAACTCTATGAAAATTCTTCCTAGAGATATAAGCCTTACCTGAATAATCATTAAAACTAACAATGTAGGAATCTCCAATCTGATTCATTTCCGAAATGTAATTAATATTAATAATATAGGATCTATGGGATTGTATAAACCTACTATCCAATCGAACTAACAAAGAATTGATTGTTTCATTTGTCTCGACTATTTTTTTTCGGGTATGAATTACCGCTTTTCTACCTTCCTTTTCAATAAAAATAATATCTTGCAACGAAAGATAGTATATTGTACCTTCGCGTCGACAAACTAATTTCTTTTCTCCTTGTCTTTGGGGTAAGCATTCTTCAACTTATTAGAATGATTAATAGCTTGCCTCGCTTTTTCTAAAGAAGAAATTAAACGAATTCGATTAATCGGCTTCATAATATAATCAAAAGCTGCCATATTAAAGGCATCGAGAGCATAATTATTATGACCAGTAATAAAAATTACGATTAAATTCGGATATAAGATCATACAATCTTTTGCCGCATCGATACCATTCACCTTAGGCATAGTAATATCTACAAAAATAATATGTGGTTTTTCTATTAAAACTTGTGAGATCAGTTCATCTCCATTTGATGCCTCTCCCACACATTTATATATTGGAAAAGCATGAATTATCTTTTTTAATAAATTTCTTGAAACGTCACAATCATCCGCTATGACAAATCGTATCTCTTCCAAATTATTATCCCCCTGAAAAACCATTTAAGTAGGACTATTTTACCACAAGAGATTTCAATCAAAAATCATTTTGTAAATAATTAATATAATTAACCAACTATTACATCAACTCATTAATAAATAGCCCCTTCACTTCCATCTTATTCATGTTTTTCGGAACCATCTGTAATAACTCTCCCTGAATTTCTTTGAGGGCGATTAACTTTATTAAATAATCAGATTCAGAGATTTTTTTATGTTTATACTCCGTCACTAAGCTTACGATTAACAGTTCTATCTTATGTAGACAATTTTCGACTGGCGATAATCTTGATATTTTCTGCCCTGTTTTATGTTCTTTCGGATTCATTATTAATACCCATTTTTTCTGATGAATTATTAGATGCTAAAAAATTACGAAATTCATCTTTTGTAACGTTTGAATTCACAGCCAATGAAACAAGTTCTAGCCATTCGCCATCTAAATCCTCCATCTTTTTATTATCTCTTGGTTTGACTTCTTCTGTTATTATTGAATGTCTATTGTCCTTTACACCGTATTTCATAATTCTCTCATTCCTTTTTGTATAAGTTCCTTTTGGATGTATAAATACAATGACTTATTTAACCGATGTATTTTTATATATTATAATTCGCATTCAAAACTCCGTCCAATTCCCTATATACCAATAAGAGCAGTATTATTTCCTATTATTACAGAAATAATTGGTTTCACACATAATTTACTGCTATTCATATATCTAAAGAAGTTCTTACTATATAAAAAAGCATCTATCCAATGATAGATGCTTTTTTAGGGGAAACGGCATATTGCACATTTTTTACTACCCTTCCTTATTAACCGCCTTTTTCTTTTGCGCTTCAAATTTCTTATTCTTTAGTTCATCCCGCTTTTCACGTTTATCCTTTAAAGAGGTGTGATCAGGATTGGAGTCATATTCTTTTCTGCGTTCCAAACGATTTAACTCTTCTGGTACAAGATTTGGCTTTACATCATTCATTAGTCCCGCGATTCCAACTAATGATTTTTTATCTTCGAAGTCAGAATAGATTTGTTTAAAGTAATCCTCCGCTCTACCAGAAACATAGTTCTGAGGCTCTGGATAAGAAGTGATAACACCCTCAAAGTTGCGTAGTACCACTTTGTCAGCACTCTGCGAAATTAAGTAGTTAGGCTGCAGAGCAATTTTCCCTCCACCACCAGGAGCATCAACAACAAATGTAGGTACTGCATACCCAGACGTGTGCCCTCGTAACCCTTCTATGATTTCTAACCCTTTTGAAACAGGTGCTCGGAAATGGCCGATGCCTTCTGAAAGGTCACATTGGTATATATAATAGGGGCGAACTCTTATCTTTACTAAATCATGCATGAGCTTTTTCATGATTGGGACAGAATCGTTAATACCTGCTAGGATCACCGATTGGTTTCCGATTGGTACTCCTGCGTTCGCTAGCATTTCGCATGCCTTTTTAGATTCCTCTGTAATTTCAATTGATGTATTAAAATGAGTATTCAACCAAACTGGGTGATACTTTTTCAAGATATTACACAGATTTTCTGTGATTCGTTGTGGAAATACAACTGGTGCTCTAGTACCTATTCTTATGATTTCAACGTGATCGATCTCTCTTAAATTCTTTAAGATATATTCAAGTACATTATCATTGATTAAAAGGCCATCTCCACCAGAAATGAGAACATCTCTTATTTGTGGCGTATTTCTTATATAACTGATTGCACCGTCTAATTGCTTTTTAGGAACTCCCATCCCGATTTGACCAGAAAAGCGGCGTCTCGTACAATAGCGACAATACATGGAACACTGATTTGTTACGAGGAATAACACTCGATCTGGATAACGGTGGGTCAAACCTGGTGTTGGGGAATCTTCATCTTCGTGGAGAGGATCTTCCAGATCGTATCTTGTTTTAACAATCTCTTGTGAAATAGGAACCGACTGCATTCTTATCGGACATCTTGGATCATCCGGATTCATTAACGATGCATAATATGGAGTAATATTTAGTGGAATGGTTTTTGTTGAGATCTTTACTCCTTCTTCTTCTTCAGGGGTTAAGTTAATAACTTTTCGTAAATCATCCAATGTACGGATCGTATTTGTGAGTTGCCAAATCCAATCATTCCACTGCTCCTCCGTAACATCCTTCCAAAGTTCTATCGAAGACCAATGACGATCTGGTTTATATAATGAATGTTTCATTCTTCATTCCTCCCAAACATGCTTTACATAAACTATGCAAGTTTTGTGCCAAAACCTATAATCGGAGGCGCTGTTTTGAATAGACTTTTCAGTTACCGTTGGGATGCTTGTTATTACTTCATAGGCATTGAAACCCCCTTTCAGTTACCGCAAAGCTTTATTTTTCTCTTCTACGGGCACTGAAACCCCCGTTCAATTACCATTCAACCTTTTTTCCTCTCTCATGGGTCTTCTATATCTTAATCTCCATACAAAAAGGTGCCGATTACTCGGCACCTTGCAGCTCGTACTTTTGAATTTTGTATTGCAGGGTTTGTCTTGGAATTTTCAGCAGTTTGGCAGCTTGCTTTATGTTTCCACTCGTTTCCTTAAGAGCGTCACAAATCATATTTTTTTCTAGCTCCTCGATTTGTCCCTTTAGAGAATAATCTTTGATGACTTTCCTAGATGCAGAGGTATTTCCTTTCAGCATGGCTGGTAGATGTTCCATACCCAAACTTGTTTCTTCACAAACATTCATCATATATTCGATGGTATGCTTGAGTTCCCGAACATTCCCTGGCCACTCATAGGATTGAAAAATGTTCATAACTTCAGTAGACACACCTTGTATATTTTTATGAAGAACCCCATTATAATGATCGAGAAATTTTATTGATAAAAATTTAATGTCTTCTGGCCTTTTTCTAAGCGGCAATAGCTCAAACGTTAATACATTTAATCGGTAAAAGATATCCGTTCTTATCAGCTTTTCTTCCAGTGCTTTTCTAGGATGCACATTCATTGCAGCGATCACCCGAACATCTACCTGGACACTTTTCGAAGAGCCAATACGACGAATCATTCCGTCTTCAAGAACACGTAATAGCTTTGCCTGCAAATCAACCGGCATGGCATGAAGCTCATCCAAAAACAGCGTACCCCCATCCGCAAGCTCAAACAATCCAGGTCGGTCAACTGCTCCCGTATAACTCCCTTTTGCTGTACCAAAGAGAATGCTCTCGAGTAAAGTTTCTGGAATGGCAGCGCAATTTTGAACAATGAAAGGGGCATGTCTTCGAACAGATGCGTCGTGTATCCCTTGAACAAATAATTCTTTCCCCGTTCCACTTTCGCCATAAACTAATATTGACGATTGCGATTTTGCAAGCTTATATGCTTCTCTTTTTATTTGAAGAAACTCATTATTTTCTGTAAGTAAATCATCTAAAGTATACTTAACTGCGCTTTTGCTTTTTTTCTTAGTATTCATCACTTGTTTTTCTTTTTGTAAATCCAATAATTGTTCAGACAATCTTTTAATACTGGAATAATCCTTCGCTATTTCCATCGCGCCAAAAAAATCGCCCTTTACACATATAGGAATCGTTGAATTAATCGTTTCAATCTTTTTCCCATGAATATTGGAATATGATTGAGCCACATTCACAATTTCTTTTCGAGACTTCAATACTCTTAATAACGTGCTCGTCTCTTCTGTTAACGATGGAAACACTTCTAATAACGGCTTCCCTATTACTTCACCCACGGTTAATCCATCGTGCTGAGCGGCCACTTCGTTATAAAAAATCGTCTTGCCGTTTAGATCCACAACGTGAATTCCCTCATCAACGCCCTTTAAGATTTCCGTCACTACTTCGATGGAAATACTGCTTGTTTCAAACATCATCATCACCCACCTAAAGCATATATATGCCTATGTGCCGAAAAACTGTCACTTTATATTAATTTTCGGCAGCTTGGTAGGTGGATAAATTTTTCACCCAAACATTCATGTCTTCCAGCTTATCAAAAATGTAACAATTGTTCACTAACCGTCCTCTGTATTGATAGCCTAATTGGTGGAGAACGGCATTCATTCCAAAGGAAAGCGACCTTGCTATAGAGTAGGAACAATAGATTTGTTGTTCAAATAAGTCTTCTTCAAGCTTTTTCAAAAGGATCTTCATTAATCCAAATTTTCGGTGTTCCTTCTTAGTCGCGCAATCCGTTAATTCTGCGTTACGAAACAAGGAATTCACTTCAGCAGATGCGGCACTAATCATTTCATGATGATACATAAATGCATAGTAGATGGTACCTTCTTTCATTGTCTTTTTCACATATTCGGGATCATGCAGGGGAGTGGGATAAATTTGAAATACCTCTCGATACAAATCCGAAAGCATTACCGCTTCCTTCTCACCCACTTTCATAATCTTGTAATCTGCTGGTGGCATAATCACTTGTGACGACCTCTTTAGATGCTGGACAGAAGCAATGATATCTTCTTCCACTTGAAGATGAGCGGTAAAAGCTCTGTCCGGCTCAAGGTATTTACAAAAAAAATATCCATCCGATCCTAAAAAATACCCATCTATGATCGCTTCATTCCTATATCCCTTTTCTAAAAATATTTTGTAGTCCTCAAATTTTCCTTTCATAATTATTTTTTCACTATTCGCCTGTTTTGCAAGCTCTTCAGTAGTTTGGATGACGAGGTAGGGGTCCCCCACATAATGATCCACTCGTACACGTTTATTAAAAACATCCATGTAAACTTCGAATCGAATCCCACTTTCCTCAACTGTACGATAAGCTGGCAACTGATTCATCGTATCTCCTCCTAAAGGGAAAGCCCGACCAAATACTTGGTCAGACTTTCTTCATTATTTCTATACAATCTATGAATCACTTCCACTTACTTCACACCAATTCAGGATGGTAGTAGCAATGATATCAGCACTGGTAAATAAATCTTCTAAAACAATATATTCGTTCGCATCATGAGCGACCTCTGTTACGCCTGGACCGAAAATTACCACTGGAATATCTCCAATTTTTGATAGTACTCCTCCATCTGTACCCCATGGGGAAGCTTCAATAACAGGGGAAGATCCCATAACTTCTCTATAGGATGACTCAAGAGTAGTAAGTAACGGATGTTCTATTTCTAAATCGCCGGGGATCCACCTTCCACCAAACCACTCAACCTTGGTTGGATAGTCTTTAAACCAAATGTCCTTCTTTTCGAGCTCCTGCAATGAATGTTCTAGTTCAGCCTGGACGGCAGACATTTTTTCGTCTGGTGCTACACCAATTCTTCCCTCTATTATACAAATATCTGGAACGGAGGATGGCCAATCCCCGCTATGAATCTTCCCGATATTTATCGGGATGGGAATGGGTATATTTTTATATAATGGATCTACAATTCTACTATTCCGAACCTTTTCTAGCTCATTCAACTGATTGATCACCAATATTCCCTTTTCAATTGCATTTACCCCTTCATACCTAGTACCCCCATGTGCTGAGCGTCCTTTAACAGTCACACGAAACCACATAGAGCCTTGCTGCTTTGGAAAGATTTTCAGATTTGTAGGCTCAGGAATAATCGCTCCATCCGCCAGATATCCCCTTAGCACGGCGGCCAAGGTTCCCGCACCCCCACTTTCTTCTTCTATCACACTCTGGAAAATGATATCACCTTTCAGCTGTATCTCTGCAGCAATAATCGCTTCCATCGCAAGAAGAAGGGCCACCGTTCCTCCCTTCATGTCTGTGGACCCACGACCATATAATCTTCCCTCTTCGATTAAGCCACTAAAAGGGTCATCCTTCCACTCAGCCAAGTTATTTTCTGGCACCACATCAATATGACCGTTTAGAATTAATGATTTACCGTTTCCAGTACCCTTCAAAACACCAACAACATTCGGATTCCCAGTATAATCCTTTCGATCCGAGCAGTAAGCAGGATGGTTCATAAGGGTCTTATCACCAATCTCCCAAATATCGAGCTGAAGACCTAGTTCTCTACACTTTTCAATAATTATTGCTTGAGCAGCAGCTTCCTTCCCCCTTACACTTCCCTCTTGTACAAGCTTTTGAAGAAGTCTAGTTGCATGTACGCGATTCCTTTTAATCCACTTTCTAACTTTGCGAAGCTCCTCTTCCATCCCTCTTCGCCCCTTTATCTATTGTGTTACTTACAAAAAAATGAACAATTGGTACACTCTCGAACTTGATCCAATGTATATGGTTGAAAAACCTCACTTAAAACTAAACCTTTATCAGTCACATGAAAGACGGCCATATCCGTGATAATCATATCCACACATGCCCGAGAGGTTAATGGAAAAGAGCATTCTTTTACAATTTTGCTATTTCCCGCTTTATCCGTATGGTTCATTAATACGATCACCTTCTGCGCTTTCTGTGCAAGTTCCATCGCACCGCCCATACCAGGTATTTTTTTACCCGGAACAATCCAGTTCGCTAAATCTCCTTTTTCACTTACCTGCAATGCTCCTAAAATGGTGATATCCACGATTCCCCTACGTATCATTCCAAATGCAATGACACTATCACAATAAGAACCACCACTAACTAAACTAACCGGGTATCCTCCAGCATTACAAAGGTTTTCATCCTCTTCCCCATGTTCTGGTGAAGGCCCCATCCCAACGATTCCATTCTCCGCATGAAACATGACATTTATTTCTGATGGAAGATGATTCGGAACAAGCGAGGGAATGCCTATCCCTAAATTGACCACCATGCCTTCTTTGATTTCTGCCGCAGCTCTTTTGGCCATTTGATCACGGATACCTATTCCCATACCCATTTCCAGTTCACCCCTTCCGTCGGTACAATATAATTGACAAACACTCCAGGTGTGACGATTTCATCCGGATGAAGTTCACCCACTTCAACGATTTCCTCCACCTCTGCGATCGTAATATCTCCAGCCATTGCTACCAATGGATTGGTATTTCTTGCACTTTTATCATAAATAAGGTTGCCATATTCATCTGCCTTCTTCGCATAGACAATCGATATAGGCGCACTTAATGCTGTCTCTAGTAAATAACTTTTTCCCTCTAACACCACTTTCTCTTTATTGGTTGACACAAAGTCACTGTCCATTCCAATATCAGTTAGAAAAGCTGGAATTCCTACGCCACCCGCTCTAATTCTCTCTACTAACGTTCCTTGAGGTGAAAATTCGACTTCAAGAGTTCCCTCTGTCATTAGTTGCCCTGCAACAGGATTGGAACCAATATGAGAAGCAATGACTTTTTTTACTCGTCCGTTTGCTACAAGCCTCCCAATCCCTATATGTGGAAATCCGGTATCATTTCCAATAAGTGTTAAATCCTTAATCCCTTTATTGAGCATTCCTTCAATAATAGATGGCGGAGAACCAACCCCACCAAAACCACCAAACATAATTGTTCCACCGTCATGAAATAAATCTAATACTTTTTCTACAGTGGTAATCTTATTGAAGCGATTTTTCATGATTTACCTCCCCCCTCTAAAAATTCATTGGAAAAGTCTAGGAAGGTTTTACGCAGAAGAATTAGTAATTCATCGATCTCGTCCTTAGAAATCGTCAGGGGCGGAGCAAGGATAATAGCATCTCCATGAATTCCGTCAAGCCCAGCAGCTGAAGGGTAAAGCAGTAAGCCATTGTTAGCCCCGAGCTGAATCATTTTATTTGTTACTTGATCTCCTCTTGGAAAAGGCTCTTTATTTTCTACCGATTGAACAAATTCAATCCCGATTAACAACCCTTTACCCCGAATATCTCCAATAAATGAAAATTCTTCTTTTATTTCTTGTAAATGATGAAATAAATAAAAGCCCTTCAATTCAACTTGCTCAATAATTCTATTATTTTGTAAATATTCCATGACTGCTAGTGAAACCGCGCATGATTGTGGGTTCGCACTTAGGGTGTGACCACTCATTACACTTTTTGTTCCAGCCAAGATTGGTTCCATCACTTTGTCACTCACTAAAGCAGCAGCAATAGGTGCATAACCTGCTCCCATTCCTTTGCCAAGCGCGACTATATCTGGCTCCACTCCCCAGTGCTCACAAGCTAGCATTTTGCCTGTCCGGCCAAATCCAGTCATTACTTCATCTGCGATAAAAAGAATATGATGTCGATCACATATTTCTTTTATTACTTTATAATAACCAACTGGCGGTGATATTGCTCCACCCGCGGCCCCAATCACCGGCTCTGCGATAAAAGCAGCAATTTGGTCTGCTCCTATTTTTTCAATCACATTTTCTAGTTCAGTTGCACAGGCAAACTTACAGGAGGTGGGCTCTAAGTTATATGGACAACGGTAACAATAAGGAGGTTGTATGGCGGGAAAATCCTCAAGTAGAGGGACAAATCTTGCTCTCCTCAACGTATGACCTGACATCGATAATGCACCAAGCGTGATACCATGATAACTAACCCATCGAGAAAGGACTTTATTTTTCGTTTTAACCCCTTTTTCCTGCCAATGCTGAATTGCTATTTTCATAGCCGTCTCTGTTGCTTCTGAGCCACTATTTACAAAAAAACTCCAGTTCAAAGCCCCAACACATTGTTCAGCTATTTTTCTAGCAAGTGCTTCCGCTACTTCACTAGTAAATTGCGATCGGTAGACAAAGGACACCCGTGTAGCTTGTTGAACCATCGCATCGATAATTTCCGGTACACCATGACCAATATTGGCTGTTACCGCACCAGATGAAGCATCGACATACCTCTTCCCTTCCTTGTCATATAAATAAATGCCCTTCCCATAATCTATTGTTGGATATACCGCATCAAGCAGCGGTTTAATTAAATATGAATGCTCCATTTGACTCCCCCGTTCATACAAGCGTAAGCGATGCCTTATAAGATTGTATGAGTAAGAAGTGGAAATCTTTCTTTGCAAACTGGTTTTTAGTGCCTAATTCATGTTTTCTAGAAACAAAAAGGAACCAAACAAATTAATATGGCTCCTTCTAACTCCTGTTATTGATCTATTTGTATGAAGCAGCTGCCTTGCTTCGCTTCAATGGTTGCTTTACCACCAATTGGAATGGTGGCTATGGGACTGACATGTCCAAAGTTCACATTTGCGATAACCGGTATGTGAGAAATCTCCCTCTTTGAGGAAATTATTTTACGTAATGCTTCCTCTGTCACCTGTGAATCCTTTTGAAATCTTCCAATTAGTATGGCTTGGATGTCTTCGGCACCAGATAAATGTAAAACCGATTGTAAATCTCGGTCAAAGGTAAGAGCATGCGACTCGTAGTCATCTTCAATAAACAAGATACTTCCTTTGAGGGAAGGCATAAATTCGGTGCCCTGAAGCAGATTCAAGGTACACAGATTACCTCCAATAAGTGTACCTTCTGCGTTTCCTTCTTGTAGAACTAGGTACTCCTTTTGCTCATGAAAATGGCGATCCTCTTGGTCTAAATACCAAGGATCATCACTCCAAAACTCTGATGGAAATACCTCATAAGGCGCATCATTTGTAACCGCTTGGATAAAGGAATCCATTGTATATTCAAAACCATGCTTCATTCCAAAGGAAGAAAAATGTGGACCGGAGTAGGTAACCAACCCCGTCTTTTGATAGATAGATAAATTTAAAGCGGTAATATCACTATAACCGATAAGCACCTTAGGATTATTTTTTATGATGTTAAAATCTATATATTTAAGCAGTTGATTCGCGTTATAACCGCCTATTGCTGTAAAAATCCCTTTTACGTTCTGATCAAGAAATGCGTTATGCAAATCTTCTATCCGCTCCTCGATGCTGGTACTAAAAAACTCATCGTGTGTATGTACATGTTTTCCAAACGTTACATGAAAGCCTAATGCTTCTAATCGACTTTTTGATATATCCACCTGTTTTTCCTTTAATATGGCCATACTTCTTGAAGGTGATATGACTCTAACCTCATCACCTGGTTGTAACCGCCGTGGAATCATCCCCACCACAATCCATCCCCCTTTATAAATAATCGATAAAAAGGACCTGCCATCTTTTGACAGGTCCATCTTATTATACCAAAACTGGTTCCGTGTTTGTTCTTTTAGTTGATTTCTCAATGATATCCCTAGCAATCCAAACGCCACACGCACTAGCTTGAGCCAACCCACGAGTGATCCCTGCTCCATCTCCACCAACATAAAGTCCACTAATTTCCGTTTCAAAACGATCATTTAACTTTGGTCGTGCGGAGTAAAACTTCGCTTCCACACCGTAGAATAATGTGTGCTCAGAAGCAAGACCTGGCGATACATGATTTAGCGCTTCTGTCATTTCAATTAAACTCTTCAGTGTATTATATGGAAGCACTAACCCTAGATCTCCCGGTACTGCTTCTTTAAGTGTCGGCTCTAAAAAGCCCTCTTTAATACGCTTTTCAGTGGAACGGCGTCCATTTAAAATATCTCCGTACTTTTGAACAATTAGTCCACCGTTAGATAAACTATTGGCTAGCCTAGAAATTTCATGTGCGTACTCATTTGGCTTATCAAAAGGATCTGAGAAGGTGTGAGATACAAGTAAAGCAAAGTTCGTATTTGGGCTACCTAATTTAGGGTCCTTGTAAGCATGACCGTTCGCTAACATGATTCCAGAGTGATTCTCAACAACGACATGGCCTGAAGGATTGCTACAGAAGGTTCTTACGCGGGTACCAACCGAAGTATTAAACGTAAATTTCCCTTCATACAAGTGCTCATTAATTTCTTCCATGACAATATTTGATGTTTCTACACGAACACCAATATCGACTTGATTATTAATCATTTTTAGACGTCTTGATTTTAATAGCTTGGCCAACCATACCGAACCGTCGCGTCCTGGTGCAACCACCACTTTTTCAGCAGATAAGCTTTCCCCAGCTTTTAATTTAATTCCAGTTACCTTATGACCATCTGGCGTTTTTTCTGTGATTAAGTCCTCAACTTCTGCCTTGTAAACCATATCAATCTTTGTTTTTAAGTATTCGTAAATACTTTGAAGGATTTGTAGATTTTGTTCTGTTCCTAAGTGTCTTACTTGAGCACGAAGAAGCTTTAAGCCAGCAGCATATCCACGTCTCTCGATATCTCTAACTTTATCAGTTAAAGGATCAGTGATGCTTTCTGTCGCTCCGTGGTCAAGGTTGATCCGGTCCACGTAATTTATTAAATCAACAACCTGTGAATCTGGTAAATAATCCGTCATCCAGCCACCAAACTCACTTGTTATATTAAACTTTCCATCTGAGTATGCACCAGCTCCCCCAAATCCATTGGTAATAGAACACGCAGGTAGACACCCAGCAAATTCCTTCCTACCAGCTGCTGGTGGGCATTTATCGATTTTTTTTTGTAAAATGGGACAATTTCTTTTATATATGTCGTGACCTTTATCAATTAATAATATGGATGCTTCTGGCATTTTTAATGTAAGTTCATAACATGTAAAAATCCCAGCTGGACCTGCTCCAACAACGATAACATCATAATTTGTTTTCAAGGTATTCCCTCCGAGGCTACTATCTATATTCGCATTTCCATTAACCATGTGTAAATATACCAAATATAGATTATTCAGTCAACAATAAATACGAACAATTTTTAAAAACATAAAAATAATGTTCGTATTTTTACTATATAAACAAAAGCTCGAGCAACTATCTCTCGAGCTTTTGTTTATATTAGCATCCTTTTCCGTAGAAACTAGCCCCGATGATGATGAGTAGAATGAAAAGGACAACGATTAATGCAAAACCGCCACCATATCCACATCCAACTGGCGAAACTGCTGTAGGGTACCCGTAACCAGGGTAACAAGGGTCACATCCATGTCCGTAATGCATATGTTTATACCTCCTAATTAAGCTTTCCTTTTACAATATTTACAATATGTAGTAGGTTCTTGTCCCGCATGTGTATATGCCCATTTTTCTCGAAAAAGTTTAGGCGGACAGTGTATCTCTTGTCAAAAGCGAATAAACATTGTAATGTTTTTATATTAAGAGGTTAGGAGTTATATAAAATGAAAAGTATATTAAAGAGCTTTGTGAATGGTATTTTAACGATTGTACCAATCATACTCGTGGTTTACGTAACATATAAAACCTTCATGTTTTTAGATGGACTATTAGGTGGGGTCCTGAAGCAGTACTTTAAAGAGTCGTACGTTCCAGGTATCGGAATTTTGGCAACGTTAGTGTTAATTACCATTTTAGGTTTTTTATCTACGAAGTTTG
This sequence comes from Bacillus sp. Y1, assembly GCF_003586445.1. Taxonomy (NCBI): domain Bacteria; kingdom Bacillati; phylum Bacillota; class Bacilli; order Caryophanales; family Bacillaceae; genus Bacillus; species Bacillus sp. Y1. The sequence goes on from NZ_CP030028.1 coordinate 3,159,809, forward strand.
TAACGGGTACCATCTTCCGAATCATTGACAGGTTATTAGAGAAAATTCCTTTCGTGAAAACCGTATATTCGGTTATAAAAGATACTGTCCATTCCTTCTTAGGTGAGAAAAAATCCTTCTCAAAGGTGGCACTTGTAACCGTTCCTGGCACAAATATGAAAAGCCTTGGGTTTGTTACAGCAGAGGATCTTGATGTTTTTTACGAACCGTTAAGTGATTATATCGCTGTGTACGTCCCTCAAACCTTTCAAGTGGCTGGATTCACCTTTTTAATCAAAAAAGAGGATGTTGAATTTATCGATGTTAAGCCAGAAGATGCGATGAAATTTATCCTTTCTGGCGGCATGACCTCGAAGAAAACAACATTGATGGAAGCTCAAAAAGAAAGGTAAAAGCCGCATATGGCTTTTACCTTTTGTATTATGAAAATAAAACTTTATACTTACCGTATCCTTTTTCATCCAGTTCCTCAACGGGAATAAATTGAAGTGCTGCAGAGTTGATACAGTACCTTAGCTTCGTCGGACCTGGTCCATCATCAAACACATGACCAAGATGAGAATCTGCAGATTTACTTCGGACTTCTGTACGAACCATAAAATGACTGCGATCCATTTTTTCAATAATTTCTTCCTCGTCAATAGGCTTTGTAAAACTTGGCCATCCACATCCCGCATCATATTTATCCTTCGAGCTAAAAAGCGGCTTTCCTGAAACAATATCTACATAAATACCATCACCAAACTGATCCCAATATTCATTTCGAAACGGCGGCTCCGTCCCATTTCTTTGGGTCACCTCATATTGCATAGGAGTTAATCTTTCTTTTAAATCTCCTTCTTTTGTCATTGGTCATCCCCCCAAGCTTTCTTAATAAAGGCAGCACGCCCAGACCCCTCAGAATATCTTCCATATCGTACTGGGTTCTTTTTATAAAATTGTTGATGATAATCTTCAGCGGTATAAAATTCTTTTGCCGGTAAAATTTTTGTCGCGATAGGCTTTGAAAAACGACCACTTTGCGCTAATTCTAGCTTAGATTGTTCAGCTAACACCCTTTGTTCTTCGTCATGATAAAAGATTGCCGTTTCATACGATTGCCCTCGATCATAAAACTGGCCACCCGGATCGGTTGGATCAATTTGTTGCCAGTATACGCTTAAAAGCTTTTCATAAGAAAATATTTCAGGATCATACGTAATTTGTACAGCCTCGTAATGCCCAGTTGTTTCTCGGCATACCTCTTCATACGTAGGGTTTTCCTTATGTCCCCCTGTATAGCCACTGATGACAGAAATAATTCCAGGCTGTTCATCAAACGGCTTTACCATACACCAAAAGCATCCACCAGCAAATGTCGCAAGTTTCTCCATAAGGCACCTCTTTTCAAATGACTCACACATATATAGAGTATTTCATTAAGACTTTCAATGCAAACAAGGAGCTTACATACAGTAAAAAAACCCCTTTTAAAAAGAGGTTTTTGTAAGAATCACCGTTTTTGTTTCATTTGTTTATTAATCTTTTTCCACTTTTTCTTTTCATCTGATTGAGCTCTTTTATCAAGCTTACGATCCAGATAGGCCAGTTCTTTTTCCAACTTCTTGAAGCTTTGTAAGCGGCCTAGATCCATTACCCCTTCTTCAATTGCAGCGGTAACTGCACAACCAGGCTCATCCTCATGCTTACAGTCTCTATATCTACAATGACTACTAAGCTCTTGAATATCAGAGAAGCTCTCAGCCATACCAGTTCCGCCTTCCCAAAGCTGGATTTCTCTCATACCTGGCGTATCAATTAATAAAGATCCGTTCGGTAAAACAACAAGTTCTCTGTGGGTTGTTGTATGACGTCCCTTATCATCAGCATCTCTTATACTTTGAATTTTTTGCTTTTCGGCCCCAAGTAAATAATTGGTGAGTGTGGACTTACCGACTCCTGACGAACCTAAGAGAGCCACCGTTTTACCGGGCAGCAAATGGATCTCCAGGTCTTCAAAACCGGTACCTGCCACCGCACTTATCACAACAATTGGTACACCTAGCGCAACACTTTCCACTAGTTGTACATTCTTCTGAACATCCGAGCATAAATCTGCTTTTGTTAGAACAATTACCGGATTAGCACCACTTTCCCAAGCTAATAGCAAGTATCTTTCCATACGGCGTAAGTTCAAATCGTCGTTTAGAGAGTTAACCAAGAAAACGGTATCCACATTCGTAGCGACAATTTGTTCTTCCGTTGCATTTCCTGCTGTCTTTCGAGAAAATTTGCTTTGTCTAGGAAGAATGGCTTGGATAATCCCCTTTCCTTCATCTACACTAGGCTTAATTACCACCCAGTCACCGACTGCAGGATAATCCTCTCTTTTTTCAGCTTGAAAGACAAATTTACCTGAAATCTCACAAAGCAATTCTCCATGCTCTGTTAACACACGATACATATGCTTATGTTCTAATGCAATTCTTCCTACAATCACTTGATTATTATCAAAAGTAGAAAATTCCTGTTCAAAAAAAAGATTATATCCGATTGTTTGTAAATTCAACTTTTATCCTCCTAAAGTACATACTAAAAAACCATAGGCATACACAGCCCATGGTTTTTACCGTACGAAAAGGAATGGATAAACGACCATTATCTAGTAACTGATTGGGCTGTGTGAAATTGACAAGAAACACTATATACAATGCTTGATTTCATCATCACACAACACCACCTTTTATATAATATTTGTATTATAACCCATATTCAGGAATCTGTAAACAAAAAAACAAACATAGGCACCTCTCCCACCTTCAAAGCATATGTTACACTGAATATCCTTTAAGGAGTGAGGGGTTTGTCTGATTATAGAAACCAGGATGACTATTTGCATAAAGCTGCTATGTATGATTTATTAGCACAATATTATAAATACTTAGATCCATCCATGCATATTCACTATTACCAAAAACACATTAGGTATATGACCAAAGCAATGAGTTCCCTTAGAGCCCAATCAGTCGCAAACTACTATCAAAGCAATTCACCCGCTAGAATTCGTGTACTACATGCTTCACCTGATGCACCAAAAGTTGATGTATATATTAATGGAAATCGAATTTTACGCGATTTTTCATTTAAAGAAACTAGCAATTACTTATCATTACCTGCTGGAAAATATCAAGTAGACATATATCCTGCAGGAGACATGGTATCAACCGTTCTAAGTAGAAAGGTAACGGTTGAGGCTGGGAAGCAATATACACTTGCCGCTTCTGATATGGTTGAAAAGTTAAAGCTTGTAGTGCTTGACGATAATCCGAGTATTCCGTCCGGTGAAACGAAAGTTCGATTTGTACATCTCTCACCTGATACTCAACCAGTTGATATAGCCGTAAAGAATGGTGATGTTATTTTCCGTAATATTGAGTTCAGACGCTCAAGCGATTATTTAGCCCTGTCTCCATTAACTGTCGATCTTGAGGTAAGAGCTACTGGAACAAAGGATGTCCTACTTCCGTTGCCAGCTCTTTCATTCCAAAGAAATCAAGTATACACACTTGTAGCCGTAGGGCTAAGTAATGGTGAACCATCCATTGAACCTATCATTTTAACGGAGAGAGAATAAAATAGGTGGCCGTTAAGCCACCTATTTTATTGGAACAAGAAGAGTAAACAGTATATTATCTCGTTTTAAATCAAAAGTATTTACTCTTACCTTTGTATCGCTCTTCAGTTTTAGATCATGAAGGTTTACGTACACCTCTTCATCATTCGGTCGAATCGTAATCCAAGAAGGTATATCATAACTATCCCGAATGAATTTCAATACGACTGGAACGGGCAATTGTAGATGCCCGATCGAGATGGTCTTGTGTCTGAGTATCAAATCACCATTATCTAAAGACTCTGGTTCAAAGGTAAGTTTTAATTCCACGTCTTGAGTAAATACCTTCATCATTCCGTACAATTCCACCTGGTCAGTCAGTATGACGTTGTATTTGATTCTCTCATTAAGCCCTTGCTCTTCGATATAATGATTGATCAATCTGTTTAAATCGGCTTTGTTTGATTGAACATGAAATTGTACATAATCATCCTGATTGATATCCTTTAGAGCAATTTCTTCATCCTTTGTAGGTAGGAAAATCAAAAAAATCACCCCAACTACAACGATGATATTAAGAATGACTAAAGCTATAAAAAGTTTTTTCCAACTATTCATCAGTGTTTGCCTCATTTCTGGCAGTCGATCTCAACTCATACCGTTCCGTCAATATTCCTAATGCAAGATTTTCGTAAATTCTCACAGCAATTTTTTCGTAACCTAGATCATTAGGATGAAAGTAATCTGTATATAAGAGATTCTCTTCACTTTCCCGAAAAATATCAGCTATATCGACAAAATAAGCCCGTTCATAGTCGGTTAATATCGTCCGACTCGCTATATTCCAATCCTGCATTATCATATCCATCTCTTCTACATCGGGAAACCACTCGTAGAAAGGATTGTACAATCCGATCAAGACAACCGTACCTGAAGGATTTACTTCACGAATCGATTCAATAATGGTTCGAAGATTTTTTTCGAATTGCTTTTTTTCCGTTTCAAATAACTCCAGATCTAAGGTAGAAAAATTTTCTCTTACTACTTTCATCACATCATTTCCGCCAATGGTGATAAGGACCATATCAGCGGTTTTTAATGAATCTTTCACTTCATCTGTCTTTAGTTTACTAATAAGCTGGGATGTTCGATTGCCTCTTACGCCGTAGTTAACGATTTCTGCTGTGGTTATCCCTTTCTCTTTTTCTAAATATTCCTTAAGATAAGGCACATAGCCTCCACGGTTTGTACTGTCACCCACACCCTGAGTTAAAGAATCTCCTACGGAAACAATTTGAAAAGGTTGGGAAATAAAATCGATAGGAATAGGTGCTTTGTTTTCTACCGTAGTTTCTCTAAGCTGTATTTGATCTGACTTTTGATTTTGTATATGACTGCAAGAAGAAAGTACAAAGGTAATAACAAGAATAAAGGCCCACCTCACGAAAAACACCCGCCTTTATAGGTTTTTGTATAGTCTATGGTGAATTGCTTGTCAAATAAACTAAAATAGACCTTTTAAAAGGTCTATTGAAGGGCTTTCATATCATTAATAATTTCCTCATATGGAATTTCATTAAGACCAGTATAATATTTCATAATTTTCCCATCTTGATTAACCAGATAAAAGTCAGTTCCGTGAATAACTTGGTCCTGATTTGTCGGTTTTTTAACTATTGTCTTAAATGAATCCATCGCAAACTCTTCTATATGCGTTTGCTCATATCCAGTAAGGAAATTCCAGTTAGAAAAATCGACCTTGAAATACTCGCCAAATTCTTTTAACACATCTGGTGTATCTACATTAGGATCTACGGAAAAGGAAACAAATTCTACATTTTCAATCCCTTCATCTTTGACCATCTGCTGAAGCTTTTCCATATTATACGTCATTGGAAGACACACGTCCTCACAGTTAGTAAAAATAAAATCCGCCACCCAAATTTTCCCTTCTAGATCCTTTAAACTAAAGGGCTTGCCTTCCTGATTTGTATACGTAAAATCAGCAACCGGCCAATTTTTCGCATCAGGTATCCCATTATTCCCACATGCTGCAAGAATAAATACCATCAGCATACTTACCCATCTAAACATCTTGACCTTCATTTATCCACCTGCATTCATCATTCTTTTCAAGTTTATTCTAGCAAACGAGATAATAAGATGAAAGGGAAAAGAACTAAAATTCCTCTATTCCCTAAATAACGGAAGAATAATTCGAAAAGTGGTTCCCACACCTTTTTGACTTTCAACTTCAATAGTACCCCTCATTCTTTCAATGATTTGATAACAAACCATTAGTCCCATGCCAGTGCCCTTTTCCTTCAAGGAATAAAAAGCCGTTCCTAATCTTTGAAGTTCATCCTCACTCATCCCAATTCCTGTGTCAAAGATTTCAAATATACCAAAGTGACCTTCTTCCCGTACAGACAAACTGAGAGTGCCCCCGTCCTTCATCGCTTCTATCCCATTTTTTAATATATTTATAAGTACCTGCTTTAACTCACTAACATTCCCTTTAATAAAAACATCGCCTGACACGTTCGTTTTCATCCCAATGCTTTTTGACATGAGTGCATACGAATTCATTAAATCCATCACTTTGTGTGCAAGTTCACCGGCATGAACTTTTTCTGAAAATTCCAGGTCTGGCTTCGCTAAAGATAAATATTCATTAATAATTTTCTCGGCACGATTCATTTCTTCAAGCATTAATTTTACGTACATATGCTCTTCTTCACTCAATCCATCTTTTGCTAAAAAGATTTGTAAAAACCCTTTTACTACCGTCATTGGATTACGAATTTCGTGAGCAACGGAAGCAGCTAATTGACCTATGGCATTCATTTTCTCGGCTCGTTGAAGCTCTTTAAGTAATTTTGTTTCTTTAATGATTGTATCCATTTTTCCAATTGCCACTTCAAATGTATGTAATTGTTCTTCCGATACGGCTTGCTTGCTATTTAATGGACTTGAAATGGATAATCTATCAAACAATATGGCTAACTGTTGGGTCATAAAGTTAAACCGTTCATATAATGGGTCAAGATTTGAATTTTTTTTACCACTTAGATGTATATTGAAGTTTCCGACACTTACCTCGTGTAATCCATACAAGATCTCATCAACGGGTTCCATCACATTGTTTAACACATACTTCAGGGTAAAGAATACGATGACTATCGTTATAACAAAGACAACCGTTAAATATAACATCGTTTCTAACTGCGAATTCTTGATAAAAGATGCTTCTGCATCAATGACTAATACCCCGACTACTTTACCTTCTTCATTCTGTATCGGAGCAAACGCAGATAACCACGTGCCAAGATCATCTGTATACACCTTTGTACTAACTACTTTTTTTTCTTCAATAGCTTCCTTCAGAGCGTTGATATGAATGTCCACCGACTTATAAAAAGAAAAAGGTTTTAGTCCCTCGTAACTATTCGATACAACCGTGGCATATATTCCTTTATCTTCATTTATTGAAGTAGCTACAATCCCACTATGAAAATAGGAAGAGTTCCTCTCGTTAATTAAGTTAACCTGTTGTTGCAGTCTCTTTACCGCAGGATCATTCGGGTCCTTTAACATAATGGTTTTCTCTACATCATCAGGAGACACAACCGCTGTCCACAACGTTGATAGTCCCTCAACACGCTCCGTCAATTGCTCTATTTCCTTTTTTGTCTGTAGAGCATAACTAAAACTTGAGATCATAAAAATCACAACAAACGTAATAAAAAATGAAAAAAATAAAACTTGCTTGTATAAAGAAAGATGCCTGATCCATTTTTTCATACATACACCGTTCCCTTTTTATTGGGTCTCACTCCCTTTTTATTCGACATCACTATCCAAAATCCTTGTCTTTCCTCCATATTTTTATAAATTCTTTACATAGCGTTTAAAATTTGTCGAACAAATAAAAAAACCTGAACAGATAATGTTCAGGCAATTTACTCAAAATAGTACATAAAACCAATGGCACCTGGCCCAGTATGGGTACTAACGATTGGAGTGGTATATTCAATATCTATTAAATCAAAATCAGCTATTGTTTTTAAGGCTGAGATCAGCTTTTGATTTAACTCTGGAGCCTCTGCATGGACGAGTCCAACACCTTTGATATTATGACCAGCTGTGTCTTCAGCAAATTGCTTTGCAAGGTAGTTAGCTACTTGACTGTAGCTTCGAGCTTTCGAAACAGGTGTATATACTCCACCTTCTAGAGAGGCAATTGGTTTGATATTAAGAAGTGAACCAATCATTGCCTTTCCCTTTCCGATTCTCCCACCCTTCACGAGATTCTCAAGAGTATCGACAACTACAAACAATCTTGTATTTGAACGAATATGGTCGAGGCTAGCCAATATCTCATCCATACTTTTTCCTTCTTTGGCCATCAGAGAAGCTTCTATCACTTGGAATGAAAGGGCTTTCGATATAAAGCGAGAATCAACAACCTTTACATTTGCTTTTGACATAGATGCTGCCGTCTCGGCTGACTGAACCGTACCACTCATTCCTCCAGTCATATGTATTGAAAGAACATCATATCCTTCCGCACCTAATCGATCATACAGTTCAGCAAATACGCCAACAGGTGGTTGTGAACTTTTAGGTAGTTCCTCTGCTGCCTTCATCTTATTCAAAAAGTCCTTTGGGGTTAAATCAACCCGATCCAAGTAAGTCTCTCCTTCAATTTGAATAGATAATGGAACAACCTCAATATCATACTTCCTTATTAATTCATCGGACATGTCCACCGTTGAATCAGTCACTATTTTAATTTTACTCAAATTCCTTCACATCCTAATGCTAAAATCTCACTACCTATTATACAGAATTCTAGGTTAATGTCGAAAAAAGAAAGAGTATCGGCATGTACCGATACTCTTCATGTAAAGACAATCATGTCAAAGAAAAACAAACACATTAATTACGCGTTATTCTTTAGCTCTGGTACTTGGAATACATTCTGGTACACTGGCCACTTCAACGCTTTTTTCAAATAGTCTCTAAAAGAATAGCATTTCTTCGGCTGTTTGTCCCGGTATAGAGACGAAATAAATGATTGCAAACGGACTTGGATTAAAAAATAATAAGGGCTATCTTCCTCCAATACTGGAATTTCCATGACTTTTACCTTCTGTCCAACAACATTTTTGAACTCTAGGCTTTTGAATAGCAAAATATCAATCCTCTTTTTCACCCGTTTGTATATATTATACAATATTTATTTGTCGAAGTGTGTCTGAATATACACAAGTTGTGAAAATATTTAAATTTATTTCATTATGAAAAGTAGTACTGGGTCATCCAATAAATATGCGTAAAACAAACCGGTGTATAAATGATAGAGGATAGAATAATCAGAGACAATATGAGTCTTTTTTTTCGAATCATACTCCCCCAAGTAACTCCCATCCAAATGAGAAGTACTGATAAGGATATTTTTACAGTTAAAAACAAAAGTGGATGGATGTGATAAATACCATTCATATAAGGGTTCATTTCTCTTATCTTATTGAGTGATAACCCATGTGCAGTAGCAAAAGCGTCAAATACGTTCAGAAGAGCGAGATAAATAAACAGAAAACCTAATAATTTCCGATCCATACCAACCCTCATTTTTTTCATTATCTTTTGTTCTTAATTAAGAACACATTAAGCTAATTATAATGTAAAAGAGGGCCTTTTGAAAACAAAAAACCCACTTTTATAAAAAAGTGAGTTTGATCTTTTATCCTAAATCTACTCTCTCATCCTCATCCAAGCCCCACTCTTTCTCTTTTTTCAACTTTCTTTTATAAACAATTTTCGAAAGATTGATACTGATTTCGTATAAAAAAAGAAGTGGAATAGTCACTAAAATATCACTCATAAAATCAGGAGGTGAGATGACTACAGAAATTACAACCAGAACAAAATATGCATATTTCCTTATTTTTTGAAGTACATACGGATTTACAATTCCTAAAGATGTTAAAAACATTACGACAACAGGTAGTTCAAACAAAAATCCAAATGGAAGCGACATATTCATGATAAAACGGAAGTACTTGTCCGCTGTAAAGTTAGCAACAAGCATATCGCCACTTAAATCGATCAAAAAACCCATAACGGTCGGAAAAATCACAAAATATCCAAAGCATAAGCCGACAATAAATAAGATGAACAAAGCAGGGATATAACTCAAAGTAATTTTTCTTTCGAAAGGTTTTAATGCTGGTCTGACAAACAACCAAATCTGCAACGCAAGAACAGGAATGGTACCTGCAATCGCAATTAAACCTGCTAACATGAAATAAACCCACACGATATCACTCGGTCCTAACGCAATCAACTTAACTTCTAAGTCCCGAACAAACCATTGATAGATCTCCTCAACGTAAATAAAACCAACTATAAAGAAGCCAAAAAAAGCTACAATAGAGACAATAAGTCTTTTTCTTAATTCGTCTAGATGATCAACAAGCTGTAATTCTTTATCCTCCATGTAAGTCCCCTACCATAAACAAAATGTAATCGAGAAAAAAAGTGTAAGAAATATCTTACACCTTATTTCGTAGCATTCTTCTTTTTATCCTCATCGAGCTCTTCCATTACATCACTTGTTAGCTCTCGGGTAGATTTTTTAAATTCACGAAGAGTTTGACCAAATGCACGACCAATCTCAGGGAGCTTTTTAGGTCCGAAAATAATTAAAGCAAGTACAAGGATAAGGATCAATCCAGGAACTCCGATGTTTGAAAACACTGTAGAACATCCCCTTTGGTTAATTAGAATAACTAATCTACTACGATTATAGTACTTTTAACAACGAATGAGTCAATATGAAACACATTGTCATAAGAAGTTCACAATTTGAGTAGATGTCATTTTTCTCTTATCATTATACATTAAATGAGCAAATTAAATAAGTTACTATCTTTATTAACTTCTGTAAAAGCAAAACCTTTTTTGTTTAATCTTTCAATTAAACCTTTGTAGTCTTCCTTCTTCTGTATTTCAATCCCCACTAGTGCTGGTCCATTTTCTTTATTATTTTTCTTAGTATATTCGAATTGTGTAATATCATCCGTTGGTGACAATACTTCATCTAAAAACTCACGAAGTGCACCCGCACGTTGTGGGAAGTTAACGATGAAATAATAAAGTAGACCCTCATACAACAATGAACGCTCTTTAATTTCCTGCATACGACCGATATCGTTATTTCCACCACTTATAATAACGACAATATTTTTCCCTTTAATTTCATCCTTATAAAGGTCAAGAGCTGCAATTGGTAAAGCACCGGCTGGCTCAGCAACAATGGCATGCTCATTGTATAATTCTAAAATACTAGTGCAAACTTTCCCTTCTGGAACCAATAGGATGCCATCCAACAGCTCATAGCAAGTGTCAAATGTTTTATTACCCACACTTTTCACAGCAGCTCCGTCAACGAACTTATCAATGTCATCTAGAGGAGTCACAATTTGGTTATGGAAAGAAGTCTTCATAGCTGGGGCCCCATAAGGCTCCACACCAATTAGCTTGGTTTGGGGAGAGACGCTTTTCACATACGTGCTCACACCAGCCATAAGTCCTCCACCACCAATACTGGCAAACACAAAATCTACGGTTTCTTCACAATCCTGCAGTATTTCTACAGCTACCGTTCCTTGACCTGCGATTACAAGCTCGTCATCAAATGGATGAATGAAGGTCCTTCCTTCTTTTTCCGCACACTCAACAGCTTTGGCATAAGAATCATCGAACGTATCCCCAACAAGAATAATTTCGATAAATCCTCTACCAAATAACTCTACTTGCCCAACTTTTTGCTTTGGTGTTGTCGTTGGCATATAAATTTTCCCTTGTACACCAAGATGACGACAAGCATATGCTACACCTTGAGCATGATTCCCTGCACTTGCACAAACAACCCCATTAGACAGATTGTCCTTACCAAGCGCTTTCATCTTATAAAAAGCACCTCTTAATTTAAAAGAGCGAACGTGCTGCAAATCTTCCCTTTTTAAATACACATTACAATCATATTTTTCTGATAAACGCTCGTTTTTTTGTAACGGTGTATGGGCAACGATGTCTTTGAGTTGGTGGTGCGCTATTAAAATATCTTCAACCTGCACCCATCTTTTTTTCATCACTTTCTGTTCCATATCCATCCTCCATTTTCCCGTTATAATCAGTACATTATACCACTCTCACCCATCATTTCAAGCATATTATCAAAAAATTTTGTATTTTTCAATTTATAGAACTGGGTATTCTTCGCTCAGGATTTTCTCAGAAAAAGGAAAAAAGCTAGACTCATTAAGCCTAGCTTGTCATGATGCGATTTTTTCATCCTTTAGAGAATGAACAATTACCTCTCGAACATAATTTGAAACTTCCTTCATATCCTTTTGATCGAAAATTGAAGAAGGAATAAAAGGTAATATCTTCACCTGGATGGAAGCTGGTTTCACTAAACGGCCATTTTTTTCGAATACGTCAGATGTACCAGAGATACTAATTGGAACAATAGGTACCTTCGCATCCTTAGCTAATCGGAATCCACCAGATTTAAACTCACCGACCGGTCCACCCTTACTTCTCGTTCCTTCAGGAAAAATGGCAATGGAGTGACCCTCTTTTAATAACTTTACAGCCTCTCGTATCGATTGAACAGATTTCCTACGATCGCTTCGATCAATAAACACGCAATTCATGATTTCCATCCAAGTAGAAAGGATTGGAACTTTTTTCACTTCTACTTTGGATATAAACCCAAACGGCTTTTCAATACTAGCTAGCAATGTAGGAATATCAAAGTCTCCTTCATGATTGCTAATCATGACAACCGCACCTTCAGGAAGATTCTCCATCCCCTCTACCTTCACCTTAGATCCAGTCAGTTTCATAATTGTTTTTGACCATTTGTTTGGAATCGCATGAATTAGCTGATCTCTCTCTGAAACCGATAAACGATTGTCTAATTTTTTCATCCTTTTCAATTTAGGTATGCTATAAACCAAATAACCACTCATGTACAAAAAAACTGCCATTAACCTGATCATCTTGTTCACCCTCCATTATGTAACCACACTAATTATACTTGATTGTATTCGTTTTAAACATAAAAAATAAGCAGTGATTTTTCACTGCTTACGTTGGTACACAAGAAATTCATAGTTGTATGGATTTTTTTCGTCTTTTATACCTAGAGTGGATTCAATAAGCTCCCAGTCGGATAAATTGTATTCCGGGAAAAATGTATCTGCCTCGAACTCTTCACGAATTTCCGTAACATAAAGGCGATCTGCGAAAGGAATAATCTCTTTGAAAATTTCAGCGCCACCAATCACGAATAGCTCCTCATCATCACGCTTTAATAAATCTTTTACATCATGAATAACTGTACAGCCTTCAATTGTTACTCCTTGGTTACGTGTAATGACAATATTTTCTCTACCAGGAAGCGGCCTTCCAATGGAATCGTACGTTTTTCGACCCATCGCAATGGGCTTTCCCATCGTAACTCTTTTAAAATATTTTAAATCCTCAGGAAGATGCCATGGAAGTTGATTGTTACGACCTATCGCCCGATTCTCGTCCATTGCCCAAAGAAGGGAAATCATACACTTACAACCCCTTTAATATGAGGGTGTGCCTCGTAGTTAACCAACTCAAAATCATCATACGTAAAACCAAACAAGTCTTTTTTCTCTGGGTTTATTTTTAAAGTTGGTAATGGATGAGGCTGTCTTGTTAATTGTAATTCCACTTGTTCTACATGATTTAAGTAAATATGCGCATCCCCAAAAGTATGAATAAATTCACCAGGTTCTAGGTCACATACCTGCGCCACCATCAATGTTAAAAGCGCATAGGATGCTATATTAAATGGAACACCTAAAAACACATCAGCCGAACGTTGATATAACTGACAGCTTAGCTTTCCATCAGCCACATGAAATTGAAACAGGCAGTGACAAGGAGGCAGTGCCATTTTATCAATATCTCCAACATTCCATGCATTTACAATTAAACGCCTTGACTCAGGGTTTGTTTTAATTTGATTAACTAGGTCAGAAATTTGATCCACTGTTTCCCCAGTCGAAGTCGTCCATGATCTCCACTGGTGTCCGTACACTGGACCTAAATTCCCTTCTTCATCTGCCCATTCATTCCAAATACGAACGCCGTTATCTTGAAGATACTTTATATTCGTGTCACCTTGAAGGAACCAAAGTAATTCATGAATGATTGATTTCAAATGTAATTTTTTTGTTGTCACAAGAGGAAAACCTTCTTGTAAATCAAAACGCATTTGATAACCAAATGTACTAATGGTGCCCGTTCCTGTACGATCTTGTTTTTTTACTCCATTTTCTAACACATGCTTACATAGCTCTAAATATTGTTTCATTCTTCCACCTACTGTCACAAATTTTACGAAATACTAGTCTTTTACAAGGGTATAATTATTTTGATGGTAGGTCAATGCACGAAGGCGAAATTTTCGATGGAATTGAGTTTTGTTTCAAGTGGTTGTCGGTAGTTTCGCGTTTGTTTTATTTCTAGAGAGGATGTGGAATTTTGATTATCAAAAAGCGTGGGCTTTCTGTTGAATTGCAGATATTTAGATGTTTAAAAAATAGAATGGTATTTACTGAAAAAGAAAAATCGTACTATATCAACTTAGAAAAAGGGTATCTTGGAGAACTAAAATTCGACGAGTTAACCAAAGGTTTAATCGATAATTGTTTATTAGTGAATGATTTAACTCTTGAAGTAACCAACAATATTTTTCAAATTGATAGCTTGCTTATTTTTAAAGAGATGATATGTGTTTTTGAAGTCAAAAACTTTGAGGATAATTTTTATTTTCAAGCAAATAAGTGGTATTCATTACCTAGTAGAAAAGAGATTAATAGTCCTATTCTACAACTTGAAAGAAGTGAGACTTTGCTCCGTAAATACTTTCAAACACACGGCTTTTCTATTCCCATTGAATCTAAAATTGTATTTGTAAACCCCACTTTCACCCTTTACCAAGCCCCTATCGATTTACCTGTTATCTTCCCCACTCAACTTCAGCATCTTCAAAGTACTCTCGAATCTAAAAGCGGAACCTTAACTTCCCAGCATATCAAACTAGCAAAACAATTATGTGATGACCATATGGTTACTACTCGATTCTTGAGAATACCTAGTTATAGTTATGAATCATTAAGGATGGGGATAGAGTGTAGGGGGTGTGGTGAGTTTTTTGGTGAATGGGGGGAGTCCATTTTACATTGCAAATACTGCGGAAGTTCAGAATTACTAGTAAATGCTTTTGTTCGAACCGTTGAAGCGTATAGACTTCTGTTCCCTAACAAAAAAATCACGACTAAAGAGATATACATTTGGTGTAAAATTATCCCCTCTTTAAAGGTTACACGGAATCTTTTGAATAATTATTTCCAATCCTTTGGTACTGGTAGAGCTAAATACTATGAGTAGTCTACAATATTCTATCTTGGTTCCTTTAATCTACTAAGTATTGGATATTTCGGGTATCAAATACTGTTTTGGTGCCCTCCATCTACTAATACTGGATTTCCAGGGCGTCAAATTCTGTTTTGGTTCCCTTAATCTACTAAATACTGGATTTCCAGAGCACTAATTTCTGTTTTGGTGACCTCTACCTACTAAATACTGGATTTCCAAGGCACTAAATTCTGTTTTGGTGACCTCTACCTACTAAATACTGGATTTCCAGGGCACTAAATTCTGTTTTGGTGCCCTCCATCTACTAAATACTGGATTTCCAGGGCACTAAATTCTGTTTTGGTGCCCTCCATCTACTAAATACTAGATTTCCAGGGCACTAAATTCTGTTTTGGTGACCTCCATCTACTAAATACTGGATTTCCAGGGTACTAATTTCTGTTTTGGTACCCTCCACCTACTAAATACTGGATTTCCAGGGCGTAAAATTCTGTTTTGGTTCCCTTAATCTACTAAATACTGGATTTCCAGGGCACTAAATTCTGTTTTGGTGCCCTCCATCTACTAATTACTAGATTTCCAAGGCACTAAATTCTGTTTTGGTGACCTCTACCTACTAAATACTGGATTTCCAGGGCACTAAATTCTGTTTTGGTGCCCTCCATCTACTAAATACTGGATTTCCAGGGCACTAAATTCTGTTTTGGTGCCCTCCATCTACTAAATACTAGATTTCCAGGGCACTAAATTCTGTTTTGGTGCCCTCCATCTACTAAATACTGGATTTCCAGGGTACTAATTTCTGTTTTGGTACCCTCCACCTACTAAATACTGGATTTCCAGGGCGTCAAATTCTGTTTTGGTTCCCTTAATCTACTAAATACTGGATTTCCAGGGCACTAAATTCTGTTTTGGTGCCCTCCATCTACTAAATACTGGATTTCCAGGGCACTAATTTCTATTTTTATCCCATTTAAGAACTATACTTACCAAAAACAAAAAACCCCTCCGATATACAGTCGGGAAGGGGTTCGTATTAGCTCATCCACTTAGGTGGTGTGTTCGTGTCCCAATAGATTGATCCTAGTTCGTGGTGAGCCTCGAAGTTGTCTTCACTTGTGTGATAATGAAAGTTAAACCAATAACCACTTTGTGGCGGATGGTCCTTTCTTACGTGAAAGCGGATAATGTCTTTGTTGTTTTCTTTGCTAAACAGGTGAAATATTTTTTCAGTGTTGCCTCCTGTTGGGACTTCACTTAATTCTAGGTATGCTAGTTTTTCTTCTGGTAACCTTTGGGCTACTTCTTCAATAGCTTTATGAATATTCGGAAGGATCACCTGTTTAAATTCATCTTCTATAACAGGTTTGATTCTATTTCCAAATTTTTGGTATGATAACTCTTCTGCTTCATTTAACCAGCTTTGTATAATCTCGTCGCTACTGTCTGAGTCTTCTTCCGTTGTGTCCTCAAGCTGATTATATGTAGTTTCCGCTTTAACTGCATCTTCCCGTGTTGGTTTCTCTGCTGATGCTTGATTATATAGAAAGGTTTGAGATGGTGTTACCAAACCAAATGTTAAAATTGTAACCAACACGACGAAGGATTTTTGCAACCATTTTGGCATGATCTCCAATCCTTTCTACTAGTCTTTAAGAGTATTTAGAAAATAATGGCTCTTTTCTCATATTATACTCTTTTTATAGTTGAAAGTGGGAGATTAAATATCAAATATCATCATTTTGTAATAATACCGAAATGGAATTTAGCAGACGGTCTTTTCATAACTGAAAATCCAAACTGCTCGAAGCGATCGCTACGAAAATGATCCTTTAGCACGAGCCGTCTCCTCGCCACTCTTTTTGCTTCTGAAATGAACTCTTCCCTTATTTCTGTATATACCGCTAAATGAGCTAGCGCACGAATTCCGTCTGATTCTAAAATGGTTTCTTCAAACATTGGGTCAATATATACACAATCAAACTCATTGCTTGGGATTTCCTTTAAATATGAAAGTGCATCTGAATGTTGTACCGAAATTGTGCGCATAGCTTCATCCATTCCTACCAAACCGGACTGCCAGCATTTTAATCCTCGACCGACAAGATAAGAGAGATATTTATTTTCTTCTGTCCCGACCACTTTTCCAGATGCTCCAACGACAAAGCTTGCAACAATACTGTCAGAGGCTAGTCCTAATGTACAATCAAGAAGACTCATTCCTTCCGCCAGACCCGTTGCATCAATAAAAGGATCGTGTTCGTTTTTTAGCAGCCTTTTGATTCTGAACATGGAGGAATTGGGATGGAAGAAAAACGGCTCTTCTCCGTTCATTAAAAATAACTCTAGTCTCTCTTTTCCAACGACAATACAGTCATCCTTATACAAGGATTGAAGAGTCTGAACCGATTTTTTCCTTCTTTCCTGATAGGGACATTCGAGGGCCAACGCTATCTGTTTTGCTTCTTCAATCATGTCTGGATTGGTTCGTCCTGCTGTTGTGACAAACATATAGATTCTTTCCTTTCAGAAAAAAAGGAATGTCAGCTGACATTCCTTTTTTCTTTAACAATTTTGTTCAAATGCTGATTGGAGGTTCTCCATGATTTCTTCCATTGTGTGGTCTTCGATATCGTGGCGATGGATAAAGTGAACCACTTGCTTCCCTTTTACAAGTACCATGGAAGGAGATGACGGTGGGAATCCTTCGAAATACTCACGCATTTTAGCTGTTGCATCTTTATCTTGACCAGCAAAAACTGTAACAAGCTTGGCAGGTTTTTTGTCCGTTCTAACAACTGCTTGAGTTGCCGCTGGACGTGCTAAACCTGCCGCACAACCACATACAGAGTTAACAAAGATTAACGCAGTGTCTTCATTTTGATCCATAAAGTTTTCTACTTCTTCTTCTGTTTGTAACTCTTCAAAGCCCGCATGAACCAGTTCTTCACGCATTGGCTTTACCATTTGTCTCATATATTCCTCATATGCCATTGACATAAAAAATCCCTCCTACTAACTATATCCATTGTTAGCATACTATATTTATTTCAAATGATGCAATTTTCTTAGTTTTGTTTTCTTGCTTCCGTCATTTGTTTCCAAACTGATCCTTTTGCATCCTCACCCAATTCAATTCTTTCAATAGCAAGTTTAATTTGTAAGCTTACTTCAAATTCCGGATCTTCTTCTGCTGCCTTCAGGGCAGGAAGTGCACGGTCATCTCCCAATTCATATAAAAACATTGCCGCTCTCCAGCGCACTAATTTACTCTCATCACTTAATGCCTTCATCATTTCTTCCATCGCTTCTTCAAACCCTAAGTCTGATAAGCAGTCTCCAGCCGTACGTCTGACAGTCACTGTTTTATCCTTTAATGCTTTATAGAGGAGCGGTAATATTTTCTTGTCTTCAATCATCCCTAAATAGACAGTAGCTAATCTCCGAATTGAGGCCTTTTCGTCGTTTAGTGCTTTTTCTAACACTGGCAGATCTTCCACTTCTGGATCGTCCATTTGTTCAAGAAGCTGATATCTTTTTCGCCAATCCGGATCATTTAATGAATGAACATCAATCTTCTGCTTCTGGCGTTTAACAGGCTTGGCTGTTCCCTTATTCGTCGCCTCTTGAATAAGTTCGTCTAGACGGTCTGTTGTATAAGCAGCCATTAGTTCTTCTAATACTTCCTGGCCGATTTGATCGAAATCTCCGTATCGAACACCAAACTCTTTCCACCTTCGAACCATTACAACGTTATCCTCTGGATCCTGCGCCTTGGAAACAGCCTCTTTATACTGTTCTGGTAATCCATATCGTCTTTCTTCTGTTCCATCTGTTAGCTTAATTTGCATCGGAATTCCTTTATACATCTGAACAAGCACCTGTATTTCTCCGTAGTGCTCATTAATCGTTTCTTCTTGTTCCACTATTTCCGCTTCTTCTCCAAATGCTAGCCTTACTTTCGGTAAAATTTCTTTCCAATCGTATTTCGCATTTCTTTCCACCGCTAGAAAATCAGCTACATGGTACACACCTTTTACACCTTCAATGGTTAAAATATCCTGAATAACCTTTGGAGCACCGGCACTAGTCTCTATCTTATAGTTATTACTTTTTCCCATTGGTAGCTCTTCATTTAATATAACCTTCATCGTATTCGGACTAGGAGTGGGTTCAATGGATCGTATTTTCAAGTCTCTTCATCCTTCCCTTGTTGTTAAAAATTAACTATTCTCTGCAATTTCTGATAAATAGCTCCAACGCTCAATCAAATACTCAAGTTTTTCGTTTAAAGCATTTTCCTCTTCCATTAAAGCTTGAGCCTTTTCAAAATCACTGCCTGTTTTTCCCATCTCTAAAGCAATTTCTTCAATTCTTTTTTCCGCATTTTCAATATCAGAATCAATGGATTCCCATTCAAGCTTTTCCTTATAACTCATACGCTTCTTCTTTGCTTTTTCTTCTTCCACAGGTTTCTCTGCTGCATTTGCTCGAACCACTGGCTTTTCTACTTGCTTTTCAAGGAATTCACTGTAGTTTCCATAATAAGATTCAATCACTCCATTACCTTCAAGCACAAGCAATTGTTCCGCTACTTTATCTAAGAAATAGCGATCATGGGATACCGTAATGACAACTCCAGGAAACTCTTCTAAATAGTCCTCTAGGACAGTCAGTGTTTGAGTATCTAGATCATTCGTTGGTTCGTCTAATAACAAAACATTCGGTTCAGTCATTAACAGCTTTAATAAATACAAGCGACGTCTTTCTCCCCCTGATAACTTTCTGATTGGGGTGCCGTGAGTGAATGATGGAAAAAGAAATCTTTCTAGCATTTGAGTCGCTGAAATCGTTTTTCCATCAGAAGTATTAATCACCTGTGCCGTTTCTTTGATGTATTCAATCATCCGTTTTGAAATGTCCATGTCTTCATTTTCTTGAGTATAAAAAGCAACCTTCACTGTTTGGCCGATGATTCGTTCACCTGAATCTAGAGGGATTTTACCAGCTAGAATATTTAATAAGGTTGATTTTCCTGTACCATTTTTCCCAATAATTCCGATCCTGTCATGAGGTTTCACTAGTAAATCGTAAGACTTAAGGATAACTTTCGAATCATACGTTTTTGTTGCATCTTTTAATTCGAATACTTGCTTACCTAAGCGGCTGCCTGATAAAGATAAATCTAGCTTTTCCGAAGTTTTTACGGAGCTTAAATTCTCATCCAGCTTTTCAAAACGTTGAATTCTTGCCTTCTGCTTTGTTGTTCGTGCCTTTGCCCCTCGTCTAATCCACTCAAGCTCTCGTCTGAATAGATTTTTTTGTTTTTCAAGAGTGGCAGCTTCATTTTCTTCACGAATGGCCTTAGCTTCCAGAAAGTCCGCATAATTTCCTTTGTAGCTGTACAGTTTGCCACCTTCTAGTTCAAACACGCGGTTCGTTACACGGTCTAGGAAATATCGATCATGCGTTACAAGCAACAAGGCACCTGTATAACGGCTTAAATAATCTTCAAGCCATTTCACCGATTCGAAATCTAAGTGATTGGTAGGCTCATCTAGAATCAGTAAATCTGGAGATTGAATTAACACTTGAGCAAGAGCCACTCGCTTTTTCTGGCCACCAGATAATTCTCCAATCTTTTTTTCATACTCTTCAATTCCAAGCTTATTTAAAATCGTTTTTGCGTTCGTACTTGCATCCCATCCATCTAAAGCATCCATTTTCTTTTGTAAGTCAAAAAGTTTTTCCTGAATTTCACTATCATCCGGGACTCTATTAAGCTCTAGAAGAGTTTCTTCGTACTCTTTTAGAAGCTTTAAAACAGGTGCTTCACCAGCAAAAACCTGATCAAGGACCGTTAATTCTGGATTGAGATCCGGATTTTGCTCAGAATAAGCAATTCGATAATCTTTAGGAGCAATTACTTCTCCTGAATCTGGAAAATCAACGCCTGCTACTATTTTCAATAATGAGGACTTTCCTGTCCCGTTTACCCCAATAAGTCCAACTCTTTCTTTCGCGCTTATTGTAAAAGAAATTCCATTAAATAATTCCTTTTCTCCATATGTTTTTGTCACGTTTTCGATACTAATCATTGACGTTTTCCATTCCAATCATTGTAAAATTCATGTAAGAAATCTTCCATATATGCATGTCGTCTTTCTGCTATTTCTCTTCCTGATTTTGTATTCATTTTTTCTTTTAGCTTTAGTAACTTTTCATAAAAATGATTAATAGAGGAAGAATTTCCTTTCCGGTACTCTTCGTTTGTCATGCTTGTTCGGACAATAATGGTCGGATCATAAATAGGCTGACCTTTTTTTCCTCCATAAGCAAATGCCCTCGCTATCC
Source organism: Bacillus sp. Y1 (assembly GCF_003586445.1). Lineage (NCBI taxonomy): Bacteria > Bacillati > Bacillota > Bacilli > Caryophanales > Bacillaceae > Bacillus > Bacillus sp. Y1. The sequence goes on from NZ_CP030028.1 coordinate 3,181,251, forward strand.
CTATCGCTCCTATCGCATCTAAGCGATCAGCATCTTGGACGATGGCTGCTTCAACGGTTGTGATGTTTCGATTATTTCCACCTTTAAATGAAATGGTTTCAATGATTTCTTTAATATGATTTTTCTTCAATTCATCTAATGGTAACTGACTCAAAAAGGAAGTAAGCTTCTTTTCTCCCTCTTCCTTCGAGCTATGTAATTTTTCGTCAGAAATATCATGAAGTAGAGCAGCTAACTCAATAATGAAAGGATCTCCCATCTTTTCCTTTTCATGAATTTGCAAAGCAATATTCCGTACTCTATCAATATGAAACCAATCATGACCAGTTGAATCTGCGTACATTTCTCGTTTGACAAACTCTTCTGTCTTGGTTATTACTTGCTTCATTACACCACCTCATTCTTTCCACTCATATTCTACCATGAACTTCTTTTTTTCGAAAAAGAAAAGGAAGTGCACAAAGGACGCACTCCCTTTACAGTCTATTAAACCAGCTAATTCCGATTGTATTTTCTCCTGCGTGGACACCGATCGTTGCACCTAAAGGATAAATACCGAATGCAACATCAGGGAAACGTTTACACAATTCATCATGCCATTTTCTCGCTTCCGTATCATGAAGCCCGTATAAAATATAGGCTTCTTTTATAGCATAAGCCTCAATGGAAGCTTGAAGATAAGAGATGATTTTCTCCATTCCTTTGCTTTCACTTCTAATTTTCTCTTTTGCCTGTAATACGCCGTCCTCAATGGAAATGATCGGTTTAATATTTAGCATGCTGCCAAGGAAAAAGGATAATCCGTTCATCCGCCCACTTCTGTGTAATTGTTCCAAACTCCCGATTAAAACAAATGTCTCGTTCGTGTTGGCAAGCTCACTTAACTTTTGTTCAGCCTCTTCAACGGAATTACCAGCCTCAATCCATTCCATTCCTTTCTTAATCATCCGAGAAAGGGATAAGAGAGTATCTTTGAATCGATTGTTGTGACCGGTGTATTCACCATACTGGCCGCCTGAACACTTGAAGAGACCGTACCGCTTAATTTAGCTGATACGAGAATGGAGAACACGTGATCATACTGTCCTTCTAGCTTTTCAAACAATGATACAAACTCACCTACAGATGGTTGAGACGTTTTTGGTGGGACTTGAAGATGCTTCAATTTCGCATAGAGTTCTTCTGCTGTTAAATCGATTCCATCCTTATATTCCTTTTCGTCTAAAACGATCGTCATTGGCACGGTGAAAACATCTGGATGATTGGTTAGTTCTTCATCTAAGCAAGCGGTACTGTCCGTAACCCAGGCAATTTTCTTCATTCTAATTCCCCCTATTAATTTTATAGTATTAATAATTATTAACTATGTAAAGATAATTCAGAAAATTACAGCTAATTAAGAACCCTTGCGACTGCAAGGGGTTCTTAATTAAATCAGCTTTTCAATATCTTGTGATATTTCTTTTGGGTTCGTATTTGGTGCATACCTTTCCACTACTTCACCGGAACGATTCACTAAAAACTTGGTGAAATTCCATTTAACAGCTTTCATCCCGAGTACACCAGGTGCCTCTTCTGTTAGATACTGAAAAAGTGGGTGAGCACTTTTTCCATTTACATCCACCTTTGAAAACAATGGAAAAGTTACTCCAAAATTCATTTCGCAAAATGACTGGATATCAGACTCGGTACCAGGTTCTTGATTCATAAATTGATTACACGGAAAGCCTAATACAGTGAATCCTTTTTCTTTATATTGTTCATAGAGCTCTTGAAGCTCTTTATATTGGGGGGTAAACCCACAATTACTAGCTGTGTTTACAATTAACAGAACCTCGCCCTTATATTCCGAAAGAGATATGGTTTCACCATTAATTTTCTTCGCTTCAAACTGATACACCGTCATCCTTTAACTCCTCCTAATGTTTTACATCTAGTTCAAGTTTATCTAAGGATTGTAATATAACATCTGCAAGCACCGTTAAGTCTTCCATTTGCTCTTCATAAATGAGCCTTTTAAAATTCACTTCTATCTCTATTTTATTACCAGACTTACTTTGGAGAGGGTCAGAGATGATCTTACAATGATATTCTCTATCCTTCCCCCAAATGGATTGGAGAACCTCCAAAATTCTTATATCAAAAGAACGTTGCTCTAGGATAGAGAAAACCATTTTAAAATGGCAGCCCGCATCCTTTTCTGATTGCAACTTTGGGTGTAACTCTGCAGCTAAATTCGAAATATCTGCACGTAAAACGACTGTACAGCTACTCTTACTATCCCTATTCTTCTTTACGGTCATCTCTGATTGTCGCGAAAGCTTTGCTACATTTACAATGTCGTTTCGATCAACGATGCATATTTGACCCTCTAAATCTAGGTCATAAAGGGCACCTTCCAAAACCACCTTAATATTATCAAAAGCCGTTGGATCAAACATATTAAAATACCTCATCCATCATCATTCGATTAGAATAATCCTATTGCATTTCCTTTATCATCAACATCCATTTTTAACGCGGCTGGTTGCTTCGGTAAACCTGGCATCGTCATTACGTCCCCTGTTAAAGCAACAAGGAAACCAGCACCGATCGAAGGTTTTAATTCTCTTACCGAAACGGTAAAATCGGTTGGTCTACCAAGTTTACTCGGGTCATCTGAAAGGGAATATTGTGTTTTGGCCATACAAATCGGAAGGCCGTCCCATCCATATTGCTCAAAGTCCTTCATTTGCTTTTTCGCCTTTGATGAGAACTCGACATCCTTTCCTCCATACACCTTTTGAACAATTGAACGGATCTTCTCTTCGATCGAGTCACTTACATTATATAAAGGAGCATATTCTTCATTATGACTTTCGATGGCTTTTAACAGTTTTTCTGCTAGAGCAATACCACCTTTTCCACCCTTTTCCCATACTTCGGTTAAGGCAACTTGTACACCTTCCTTTTCACACAATTCCAATAAGGTGTCCACTTCAAGATTGGTATCTGATATAAACTTATTTATAGCAACAACGACAGGTAATCCGAAACTTCTGATCGTTTGTACATGTTTTTTCAAGTTAGCAAAGCCAGCAATTAGCGCTTCAACATTTTCATTATTTAGATCCTGCTTACCAACACCGCCATGCATCTTCAGAGCTCTAATCGTTGCTACGACAACAACCGCCTCCGGTAATACATCTCCGTTTCTTGCTTTAATATGTAAAAACTTTTCTGCTCCTAAGTCAGCACCAAATCCAGCTTCTGTAATAACGAAATCAGCAAGCTTAGATGCGGCTGTGGTAGCAATGACAGAGTTACAGCCATGGGCAATGTTAGCAAATGGTCCACCATGAACGAGCGCAGGAGTATGCTCAATCGTTTGTACAAGATTTGGTTTGACCGCATCTTTTAATATGAGCGCGAGAGCACCCTCTACACCAAGTTGTGAAACAGTTACCGGCTGTTTCTCCATATTGTAAGCTACTACCATCTCAGACAGTCTTCGCTTTAAATCCTTTAAATCTTTTGCTAAGCAGAGTACAGCCATAATTTCGGATGCGACTGTAATATCAAATCCATCCTCACGAGGTACACCCTGCATCGGTCCGCCTAACCCAATAATTACATTTCTTAAAGCACGGTCATTTAAATCGAGTGCTCTCTTCCAAACAATTCTACGTTGGTCGATCTGTAGTTCGTTTCCTTGTTGGATATGATTGTCAATTAGAGCGGCTAATGCATTGTTTGCGGTCGTAATGGCGTGTAGGTCACCTGTAAAATGTAAATTTATTTCGTCCATCGGCAATACTTGAGAATATCCACCACCAGCGGCTCCACCCTTAACTCCCATCGTTGGCCCTAAGGATGGTTCCCTCATAGCAATCATTACTTTTTTTCCAAGTTGAGAAAAAGCATCTCCTAATCCAACTGTTACAGTAGACTTCCCTTCTCCTGCGGGAGTCGGATTAATTGCTGTTACAAGAATGATTTTGCCGTTTGGATTTCCTTGGATTTTATTTAATGTGTCAGATGAAAGTTTAGCCTTATACTTTCCATATAACTCGAGGTCATCATCTGTTAATCCAATTTTTTCAGCAATTTGAATGATCGGTTTCATTTCTGCAGATTGTGCAATTTCAATATCACTTTTTACGCTAACCTTGATGTTCAATGATGTTACCTCCATGCCCGTATTTTTTCAATGTATATTGTACCATTTGCAAATGTTCATGTATCCACTCTTTTTTTAAGTTCTTTGATCATTATCCTTGATACTAAAAAAATCCAGTATATAATATAAATAGCCTGAATATTGAATAAAGGGGTTGAAATTCATTGCCAATCAAAATTCCGAAGCTTTTACCGGCTCGAGAAATACTCGAATCTGAAAATATCTTTATTATGGACGACGAGAGAGCGAACCACCAGGACATTCGTCCGTTAAATATTCTCATCCTAAATTTAATGCCAGAAAAGCAAAAAACAGAGGCTCAGTTACTTAGACTTCTAGGGAACACCCCTCTACAAGTTAATATTTCGTTTTTACAAACCGTTACTCATCAAGCAAAAAATACAAGCCAATTGCATCTTGACCAATTTTACACGGCATTCTCTGAGATTAAGCACCGCAAGTATGATGGACTTATTATCACAGGAGCACCAGTAGAACTCTTATCCTTTGAAGAAGTTGATTATTGGGAAGAGTTAAAAATGATCATGGACTGGTCAAAAACGAATGTCACTTCAACCTTACATATTTGTTGGGGGGCACAAGCAGCATTGTATCACCATTTTGGTATTGGAAAGTATGAACTATCAAGAAAATGTTCCGGCATTTTTACTCACCGCGTACATGATCCTGTCGATCTATTATTAAGAGGATTTGATGATGAGTATCTCGCCCCTCACTCCAGATACACAGATGTGGCAGTCGAGGAAATCATGAACCACCCTTCTCTAAGATTGTTATCGAGTTCAGAGGTAGCAGGCCCATTTATCATTAGTGCCGATGAGGGCAAACAAATCATGATTACGGGACATTTAGAATATGAATCGACAACCCTATCTGAAGAGTACTCAAGAGATCAAAAAAAGGGCTTGGATATCCATGTTCCGGAAAATTATTTTCCTAACAATGATCCCAATCAAAATCCAGCAAATCGTTGGCGTTCCCACGCACATTTATTATTTTCAAACTGGCTTAACTACTTTGTGTATCAACAAACTCCGTATGTATGGGAATAAAAAAAGAGAGCGGTACTATCGCTCTCTTTAATTCTCTTCATTTTTCTTTTGAATTTCTCTTAACGCTTCTATTCGACTTTCGTCCTCTTCGAAAAATTGGACGAGGTCACCTATCCGATCAATTGCATCCCAGCTTAAATGATGCTCAATTCCTTCCACGTCATCATATATATTTTCTTCTTTTACACCAATCGTTCGAAGAAGCTGTTCCAGTAGCTCATGACGATAAACGAGCCTTTTACCAATTTTTTTACCCTTTGGAGTTAGTACAAGCCCTCTATATTTTTCGTACACTAAATACTCATCTCGATCTAGCTTTTGAACCATTTTCGTAACCGAAGAGGGATGAACAGATAAACCTTCCGCAATGTCCGAAACTCTTGCATAGCCTTTTTCTTCAATTAGATTGTATATCTGTTCAATATAATCTTCCATACTCGGTGTTGGCATCCGTTGACCCTCCTGCGTGCATCATCAATAATAAAAGTTTACTATAGTTAAAAAATGGAGACAAGGGAATTCGCTTCCAATCAACCACTCTTAATTCAAAAATTCCATCTTCCAGCTATAATACTCATTGTCAGGATTTTTTTCATATCGTAGATTTGCATCAAATTTATTTCCTTTTTTACTCGTTAAACCTTTTACAGTGGCTGTCCCATTCTTCAAAAGCATTTTCACCATTGTTTTTGAAGGCTTTTTCTTTAAGGCAGCCAAAAATTTATCATTTTTCCAAATTACAAATTTACAGCCATTTTTCCAGTTGTTACAGCCAAAACCTTTTTGACCCTCTATAATACTTCCTTGATTACAGGCGGGGCATTTTCCTAATGCGTCAATTGATTTCTTTTCATAAGTCACTTCATTAATAATAATAGCTTTTTCATTTTTAATGGTGTTTACAGCATTTGTTGTGAACTCAAATATTAAATTCAAGAAGCTTTCTTTCGTAAACTTTTGTTTTTCTATATCTGATAATGTTTTTTCTAGACGGCCGGTAAATTCTAAGTCAAATAATTCTTTCACAGGAAAAGTCTCAACCAAATTTTTACCAAGTTCGGAACAAATCAAACTCTTATTTTGGGTCTCAATGTATCCGATATCCTTTAATTTCTTAATAGTTTCTGCCCTTGTAGCTGGAGTACCAATGCTATAACCACTTAAGATAGCAGCCATCATTTCTTCACTTTCTTCATCGCCCTGTCCTTTTCCACAAGTCTCCATTACTTTAAGCAACGTCTTTTCGGTATGGTGCTTTGGTGGTTTCGTAGCATGTGAAGTAAGCTTGTGATCAACCATCTCAACCAGATCATTAACATTTACAAGTGGTAAAATATTATCTTTCGATTCAATTTTTTCCACCTTTCTCCACCCCTCAACAAGCTGTACCCGTCCTTTTGATACAAATACACCATTGATGTCAGGGGTATTCATTTTTGTCATGATCTTGGTTTCTTCATGTTCAGCAACCGGCATAAATTGCATAATTAGACGGTTTTTTATAGCATGGTACACAATTTCTTCATCTTTTGTTAGCGATTTAGGTAGTAAATAGGTTGGAATAATCGCGCTATGGCTTTCAACCTTTGAATTATCGAACACTCTTTTTAGCTTCGAAAACTTAACTTCATTCTCAAAGGGGAGCCCTTTAGTTATATTTTCTAAAACCTTTGCTGTTTTTCCAACAAGACTTTCCTCTAATACGACACTAGCAGTTCTAGGGTAAGTAATATACTTCTTCTCATACAGTGATTGGGCTACTTTTAAGACCTTATCTGATGTCCAGCCTTTAAATTTACTTGTAATAAACCCCTGTAAATTAGACAGATTGAATAAATAGGGAGGATACTCTCTCTTCCGTTCCACTTGTTTATCTGCAATTGTTGCTGACTGATCCTTCAAAGCTTGCTGAATTTTATCTAAGTCCTCTTTATTAGAAAACTTATCTTCTTCGTTTTCAACATAACTACCTTCATACTCTTCACCATCTTGCGTTTTGAAGGTAGCAGCCAATTTGAAGTATTCTTCCGGTTTAAAATTTTCTATTGCTCGATCACGATCATAAATAATTTTTAAGGTTGGTAAAAGAACTCTACCTATATTAAGTGCCTTTCCCTTCCCCTTTTGGTACTTTAATGTCGCAACGGAAGTCAAATTAATCCCGATCACCCAATCAGCCCATTGACGACCGATTCCAGCATCTTGAAGAGGTCTCATCTCCGTATTAGGCTTCATTTGTTGAAGCCCTTTTAACACCTCATCAGGTGTCCATTCATTTAGTAACAATCTGTACACTTGCTTTTGGGTTTTTAGGTTATATATGATCGTATCCCCGATAATTTGACCTTCTCGGTCATAGTCACAAGCAGATATAACCATTTCTACGTCATTTCGTTTGATTAAATTGTAAATAATCTTTAGTTGCTTTCTTGCACCTAAATCTTCCTTCTCTTTATTCCTTGGATCACTTTTTACTTTGTACCGAAAGTTAGGAGGAATAAAAGGGAAGTTTTCCATATTCCATCTAGCCATCTTCTCATCGTAATCTTTTGCATCGTAAAGTTGCATAAGGTGTCCAAATGCCCATGTAATAATATATCCATTACCTTCGTAATATCCATCTTGTCTGCCTTTAATTTTTAATGCATCTGCAATATTTTTAGCAACAGATGGCTTTTCAGCGATAATCACTCTACTCACTATTTCACCTACTTAATTAAGAAGAAATCAACCTAATACATATGTGACTTCACTTTTCTAAAACTAGAACAGTATACTATTTTACCACAATTTTAGATGGTAAGGTTTAAGATTTGTTGAACAAAAAAAGCAAAGGATCTTTTCCTTTGCTTTTTTGTAAAATAACTTTACTAACTAATATCACTTTCACGCAGCCACTTTCCGAAGCTGCCAGACTCAATAAAATCTCCATTATCAAAAATTAACTTCCCTCTATTGTATGTTGCTGTTACTTGACATGGAAAGGTATGACCTAAGTAAAGACTCTGTTTATGCTTGGCGAAGAAATTATTCTCTGTTACTTTAAAATTTTTCATTGATACGATCGCAAAGTCCGCATCCATTCCTACTTGGATACTACCTTTTGAATGAAGGTGAAATCGTTTAGCAGGTGCTTCTGATGTCCATTCTGCCACCCTTGTAAAAGGAATATTATGGTTGACTGCTAACTCAATCATCGATAATAACGTAAATTGCCCACCGCTAATGCCTCCCCATGCTTCAAACAAATTGTAAACAGAAGGGTCTTTCATTGAAAAAGGACAAGGAGAATGGTCAGAAGATATCATATCAAACTTTCCATCTATTAATAATCGAAGGAGTCTTTCTTGTTCTTTTTTCTCCCTTAATGGCGGAGCACATTTAGCAACGGGTCCCTTTTCCACAAGATCCTGATGAGAAAATAATAAATAATGAGGACAGGTTTCAACCGTTACATCCATCCCATCTAGCTTAGCTGCTTCAATCTTTACAATTGCAGCTTCACTACTAATATGAACAAAATGCAAGGCGCATCCAGTCAGCTTTGCAAAGGATATGGCCCTTTCAACTGCCTCTGCTTCTGCGATGGTTGGACGGGATTCCAGGTAATCGTCTGGGCTTACCAAACCTTTTTGCTGTTTTTCCTTCTGCAGCCAGTTGGTAATCGGAGCACTTTCAGCATGTAACGCCAAAATCTTACCAAGTGAAGCAATTTCCTTCATCCCATTTAATAATGTATCATCATCGGCCCGCTCAAATTCATCATTTCCCGTTTCTGATAGAAAAGCTTTAAAGCCTATAGCTCCATTTTCCGCTAGTCCTTTTATATCTTTTTCATGATTAGGGACTAACCCACCCCACAAAGCAAAATCAACAACAGACTTCTTTTTTCCAATTTCCGCTTTTCCAAGTAAGGCTCTGTCATTAATAGTTGACGGTATTCCATTTAAAGGCATGTCAAAAAAGGTGGTACAACCTCCTGCAGCCATCATTTTAGAGCCTGTCTCAAACCCTTCCCACTGTTCTCGTCCAGGTTCACTAAAATGAACATGTACATCAATCACACCAGGAAAAATATACAAACCGGTTGCATCGCGTTCCTCTAGTGCAGTTCCGTCGATTTCAGCCTCCAGTTTTACAATGACACCATCTATTACTGCTATATCTGTTTGAATCACTTCATCTGAAAATACGACCAAACCATTACGTATTAAAAGATCATAATTAGCCATACCAGCCTCACCTCTACTATAACTTTAGCAAACTTTGATTCTCACTCATATAAACATCTAGACTCGCCTGAATCGCATCTCCTCGATGAACATTCACTCCATGTCGAATTAAAACGGCTTCTAATGCTCCAAGTACAGCTAGAACATTTTCTTTTCGACAGCTGTATCCCATCGTACCAATTCTCCAAATCTTCCCATGTAAAGGACCGAAAGAAGAAGCAATTTCAATACTAAATGCTTCAAGTAACATTTTCCTAACTGATTCCCCGTCTATCCCCTTTGGAATTTCTATACATGTAACACAAGGCAGCTTATTCCCTGAATCACCAAAAAGCTTTAATCCCATCGCTTCAATCCCTGCTATTAACGCCCTTTCATGGTACTGATGTCGATTACAGCGCTCCTCTAGACCTTCTAATAAAACAAGTCTTAAACCTTCATGCAAAGCATAGATCATTGAGGTTGCCTCCGTATGATGATTGAGTCTTCGCGGACCCCAATAATCCTGGAGCATACTTAAATCAAAATAATTACTGGCAATAAAATTCTTACTTCTCTTATAATTCAAATCCTGCTCAGTTGCAATTCCTCGCTCCACTTTTTTTCGAGCGTATAATATTTTTTCAATCCGTTCGTTATACGTAATGGGCGCCAGCCCAGATGGAACGGATAAGCATTTTTGAGTACCTCCAATCATTCCATCAATAAACCATTCATCGGTTTTTACCTCAACCCCTCCGATAGATGCAACAGCATCCACCACGAGCAGCACATCTCTTTCTCGACATGCCCTTCCAATCTCTTCAAGCGGTTGCAATCTACCGGTTGATGTTTCCCCATGAACAATAGCTACAATTTTAGGTGACACCTTTTCAATCTCTTCAATGACCACTTTAGGATCAAATACTTCACCCCATGAACACTCTACCGTGTACACATCTGCTCCGTACCGTTCACAAATTTCTACTAATAAATGTCCAAACCTCCCGTATATCGGAACTAAGACCCGATCTCCAGGTTCGATGATGCTACAAAGAATGGCCTCATTTCCCGATCTTGAGGTACCATCAATTGGAAAAGCCCATGTGTTCTTTGTTTGAAAAACTTGGCGAAGCATTTCCATGACTTCATTCATAATAGCTGTAAAAGCGGGATCAAACTGTCCTAAAATAGGTGTACTCATCGCACGTAAGACACGAGGATCGACTTCAACAGGTCCTGGCGTCATAATTGTACGCATTGGTGTATGCAACGGTGAAAAAGCCAACATGATTCACTCCTTTAATAAGCTAATTTATATAAAACATCTGTTAATAACTCAATACCTGTCTCCAAATCTTCCAAATTCGTAAATTCCTGTGGTGAATGACTAATTCCAGCACGGCTAGGTACAAACAATAAGGAAGTCGGACAAGTTCCACCAAAAACTTGTGCGTCATGCCCAGCCCCGCTGATCATTTTTTGATAACGGTATCGTTTTCTTTCTGCAATCTCACTTGCCCACTCGCACATTTCTTCATCCATTTTCACAGGCTTCACGTCCATCCATTGTGCAATGTCAACTTCTATATTTAAAACATCAGAGATACGCTTAAACTCTGTAAAAATTTTTTGACAATATTGCTCAATAATTTCTTCCTGATGATGCCGAATATCTAAACTAAATTCTACCTCGCCAGCTACTACATTGGGTACATTCGGCTTTACGTTTAATCTACCAACCGTAGCAACTAATATAGGATCTGTATGCTTTGCTTTTTCTGTTAAAAAAGAAATTAGATGTGAAGCAGTGCTTACTGCATCTTTTCGAAACTGCATAGGAGTTGTTCCGGCATGATTACTTTCACCCTTAATACGAATGGTATAACGACGCTGACCTACTATATGTGTAACAATACCGATTTGGTTTTGATTTCGTTCAAGAATCATTCCTTGCTCTATATGAATTTCTACAAATCTCTCTATATCTGTTCGAACCGGTGATGCGTATGACTTTGGATCAAAGCCCGCTTGCTTCATTGCTTCTAAAAACGAAATACCCTCTCCATCCATGACATTCTCCACTCTAGAAAGGTTATATGCACCACTGATATTCCTTGACCCCCAAAAGGTTAATGGAAAGCGACTTCCCTCTTCTTCACATAAAGAAACCACTTCTATCGTTTTTCTTGGGTATCCATATCTGTGAAACAGCCTTACCGTAGCTAATAAGCTTGCAATAATACCGTATGAACCATCGTACTTTCCACCGTCCACTACCGTATCAATATGAGAGCCTGTCAGAATCGTTTTTTCATTTCCATCTTTACCTGGTAGTCTACCAAATAAATTTCCCACGCTATCAAAATACGTATATAACTTCGTTTGATCCATCATATTTTTTAATGCTACCTGTGCCTCTAGCCAGGTTGGTGAATACAGAAGTCTTGTTACACCCCCACTTTCTGTTTCTCCAATAGAAGCAAGCCATTCAATCACTGCTCCCACTTGTCCCTCTTCGATTAATTGTTTATTAACTTGAATGGCCATCCCCTTCACTCCCTATAAATAAAACCATGTAATTTTTCTTAACATCACCACGTTATATTATTAGTTTACCTATTTTCCTTATGAACTTCATTAGCGTATATGTAAAATATTCGATAGTTTTTTATGCAAAATAACCAAATCATGATAATATTAAAAAAATACTAAATTTTCCGCATACTAAACGGAAGGAATGTTTCTATTGAAAGTAAATCAACTCTTAACCGTGCCGAATTTAAAAGGAATGAATATGATTGCCGGACAATCAGGAATTGAACGTGAAGTAAAGTCTGTTAATATGATGGATGCTCCCGATATCATCCACTATTTAAACAAAAATGAATTTCTTGTCACGACCGCCTACCATTTTAAGGATCACCCTCAGATGCTTACTAAATTAGTCGAAGCCATGGCTACACAAGGCTGTGCCGGATTAGGAATAAAAACCAAACGATTCTTAGATAAAATTCCAGATGAAGTAATTGAACTAGCAAACGAACTTTCATTACCTGTGATTGAACTTCCTTTACATTTATCTTTAGGCGAAATCGTGAACCATTCTTTACGCGCCATTCTCGATCAACGCGCATCAGAATTAACATTTGCGCTCGAAACACATAAGCAGTTCACAAAAATAATTATGGAGGGCAAAGGAATTGGTCTTTTACTACAAGATTTATCACGGATGATTCAGCGACCTGTCCGATTAATTGATCAGCATCTTAAGCCTATTTTCCAACAAGCAACAGAAGGCACATTCCCTATATTTTCAGACGAGATAACGCTTCCCAAGTCACCAACATCACAGATTTCTTTTTCAGTTTCTGACACAAGAGAGACGTATACCTTGTTTCCCATACATATTAGCGAAAGAAAAAAAGGGTTTCTGATGATTAACGGAGAGATTAAAAAAACAGATCAGTTAACTTCATTAACAATCGAACAAGCAACAAATGTGATTTCATTTTCTCTTATGAAAGAAAGTGCCCTCAGACAACAAGATCGAAGCATTCGTAACGATTTTTTCCTTCACTTTATCGACGGTACCTTTTCATCTCAAGAAGAAATCATTGGACGAGCGACTGAATTCTCATTAAAAAATGATCAAAAGTATATTTGTGTAGTTGGTAAAATCGACGGAGATAAATTCCAGCCTTCTTATGCCGAGCGTCACGAAAAGGCAGACGTGATATATGATTTTATAGAAGGCGAAGTCACTTCAATGAACCCTCAAATCCATTTTTTTACAAAGGGCGAGTCTTGTATTCTCCTATTTGAATCGGAAGAAGACATATTACAACCTAGTATGTACTGCGAGTCTATTTTGGTTCAACTTCAGGAACGAGTATTCAAGTACTATAAAAACACCATCTCATTCGGAATCAGCAATTTGTGCCACATATTTATGGATGTTAAAAATGCCTACAAAGATGCTTTAGATGCCCTATCACAAGGAAAATTTTCAAAACAGGTTGGGTATATCCAAACGTTTCAAGCAAAAGACATCACTGAATTGTTACGCATGGTTCCACAAGAAGATTTAAAAAACTTTTATTCTTTCGCTTTGAGTAGATTCACAGATATTAAAATAGAAGAAGAACAAACTTTACTAGATACATTGTCTGTATACTTAGAGACACACTGTCAAATTTCTGAAACCGCGAAAAGATTATTTATCCATAGAAATACGGTGGTTTACCGTATTGAAAAATGCGAAGAAATTCTAGGAAAAAGCTTAAAAGATTCTGAAACAACCTTACAAATAAGGCTAGCTCTACGGATTAGAGCCTTGTTACAAAACTAAAATTCCACAAAAAAACTCAAGCATAGGCTTGAGTTTTTTATCTTTATATAAAATGAATAGAGTAAAACTGAATTTTTAGTTATTTTAAACAATGACAGTTAGTAAAATATTGATTATGATGTAACTATTCGTAACATATCGTGTTATATTAAATGACATAAATAATAAAAAACAAATAAAGAAAGGTAGAGAACCTAATGCACACTATTAGCCAAATAAACGATACAAACCTTGAGGAATTTATGAACATAACGAATGGAATTTTCGAACATTCCCCATGGATTGCTCAAATGACTTTCAGCGAAAAACCTTTTTCTTCCTTACGTCATTTACACCAAAGTATGGTGGAGGTAGTCAAACACGCTTCCACAGAGCAGCAATTAAATCTAATCAAAGCCCATCCTAATTTAGGGGAACGGATTGCAATGACCAATCATTCCACCGAAGAACAAAAAGGCGCTGGGTTACAAAATCTAACCAACGATGAGTACGAGCAATTCATCAAAACCAATCTAGAGTACATGGAGAAGTTTGGCTTTCCATTTATTTTAGCCGTTCGCGGTAAGAACAAACACGAAATATACGAAGCGATGCAAACACGAATTTCTTCTAGTAAAGAGATTGAGTTTGAAACAGCTTTGACTGAAATATACAAAATTGCCCTTCTTCGCTTAGAAGAGATTATTAAATGAAAGGATGATATTTTATGAGTTTAGAAGCTTTAAATCTTCAGGTAAAAAAAGATCTCTCTTATCTCAATTTCGGTGGCACTAACTGGGTCCGACCTCTCACTCATCCCGATGGACACGTTTACGATGTCGTCATTGTGGGTGGTGGCCAAAGCGGTTTAGGGGCCGCCTTTGCATTATTAAAAGAACAGATATCTAATATTCTTGTTTTAGACGAAAATCCCGAAGGCTTCGAAGGCCCATGGGAAACGTACGCTCGTATGGTAACATTAAGAACACCTAAGCAATTAACTTCTGTTGACCTAGGCATCCCCTCCCTCACATTTCGCTCTTGGTGGGAAGCACAATTCGGACCAAAAAGCTGGGATAATATTGATAAAATTCCCAGAGGAGATTGGATGAAGTATCTACGATGGTACCGCCAAGTACTTCAACTCCCTGTCATTAACGAAGTCAAACTTACATTAATCAACCCTTCACAAGAAGGAATACACCAGCTTCATATCGAAGGAAAAGGTGCATCAACGAACAAACTATTAACTAGAAAAGTCATACTCGCCACAGGGATACAAGGTGGCGGCGAGTGGCATGTCCCACCAATGATTTCTGAAAATTTACCTAAACAACTCTACGCGCATACATCAGAACCCATCGACTTCAATTATTTAAAAGGGAAGAAAATTGCCATTTTAGGCGGCGGAGCCTCCGCCTTTGATAATGCTAATTTTGCTCTTACAGAAGGTGTAGCCGAAGCGCATGTATTCGTTCGGAGAAACGAACTTCCAAGAATTAACCCGATTCGACAAATGGAAGCATCAGGTATGATTGAACGCTTCCACTCTTTAACAGACTCAAATAAATATAAAATCATTTCCCACTTTTTTAAACACAACCAACCACCGACGAACGATACATTCGCTCGCGCATCAGCCTGGCCTGGCTTTAATCTTCACCTTGGTTCTCCATGGCTTCATGTCGAGCCAAGCAACGACGGAGCGAAAATCACAACACCAAAAGGAACATTCCATTTTGATTTTTTAATTATCAGCACTGGATTACTAACCGATCCAGCTTTTCGTCCAGAATTAAAACTTGTTGAAAAGCATATTGCCAGATGGGAAGATCGCTATCAACCCGCAGAGGAGGAAGCAAACCCGATACTCGACGCTCATCCTTATTTAAGTCCTGGTTTCGCATTCTTAAGCCGTGATGTAAATGGGAAAAAATTATTATACGGAATATTTGCTTTTAATTATTCTGCATTAATTAGTTGTGGAATTACCGCCTCCGCACTTTCTGGAATGAAATTCGGGATCCCCAAACTCGTTTCAGCTGTAGCCGACCAACTTTTTTTAGATGATCAGGATGAAGCACTTACAAATTTCTTTACCTATTCAGAAGTAGAATTTACAGGAGAATGGGACAAAGAAAGAGAATTAGTGGCAACAACAAAACACATAGAAACAGAAAAGGAGAAACAATGACAGGTCTAACTACACATATTTTAGATTTATCTCACGGCTTACCAGCCAGCAACGTAACCATCGAACTATATTTCCTAGAAGAAAACTCAACAGAATGGACCCCTCTAAAAACTGCTGTAACAAATGATGACGGGAGACTTGATTCTCCCTTCGTATCTGAGAAAGAATTAAAAACTGGTTGTTATGAGTTAGTTTTTCACATCGGTAGCTATTTTCGCAGCAAGACCATCGATTTACCTGATCCACCATTCTTAGATAAGATACCTGTTCGTTTTAATATCGTAGACACAACAGTACATTATCATGTTCCACTGCTAGTCTCTCCGTGGGGGTACCAAGTTTATAGAGGAAGTTAAACACCACTAATCACCTAACTATTATAGTAGGTGGTTTTCTTATTTCTTTCAAAAATAAATATCCCCGAGTAGATTCACTACTCAGGGACTTGTATTTTTATTTACTTTATACCGTACCTATTGTAACTCCTAGTTCCTTCAACCATCTCCGGTATGCTACGGATAGGATGTCAACTTTGTGGTTCAGTTCTGCTTGTAGATCTAACGGTAGTAATTCTGGTTTTTGTGTTTCGATGATCCAAGCATCCTGTTGAAATATAGTGTCCTGGAATTTTATAAAGTCATCATCTGACACTTCAAAACCGTAGTTTCTGGATACCACCATATATACCTTGCATTCTTTTTCACTTAACGGTAGTACCGTAAGCAAAATCCAAAGAGTTTGTCCCGTGCCAGCATCTCGTTTGGATAACCGAGCAGACATAGGTCGAAACACTTCTTTTACATACACGTAAGTTGTTCCTTCTCGAGCCTCAGATCCAGAATGCGCTACCGGCTGAAATATAGGTACTTCAGAAGTGAAAATTCGATCTTTTTCTTTTGTGATCGTAAAATCAGGTAACTCCGCATAATCAGGGTGTCCCAATAATCCACCATGAACATACATTAAATGAGCAAAATCAGTAAAGTTTTCAACCACTCGCGTCCCAGCTGCTTTTACATCATAAGGACCACAAACTAACGGCTTACGCGAAGGGTCTTCAAATTCTTCTAAGTACGGTAATTCCATTGTAGGTTCACCTAAACAAACCCAAATAATCCCATATTTCTCTTGACAATGATACACTTCCGCTTTAGCTCTTTCCGGTATCTTCATATCCTTACTTTGTGCAGGAATACTTACGCATTTTCCTGCGTCATCATATTTCCAACCGTGATAAGGGCAAACAAGGCAATCATCGACAACATACCCCTCAGAAAGCATCGCCCCTCTATGAATACACAGATCCCTAAAGGCGTGTACACCTTTCTTGGACCGATAGATTGACACTCTTTCTCCCATGACCATGACACCAACTGGCTTATCGGTTAAATCGCTAGAGATATAGACCGGATGCCATTCATTTTCCAACACTTTATCTTGTAATCTACCTTCTACAACAAGTGTCAAATATACCCTCTCCCTTATATTTTTTACTCAGTCAAAAACTCAGTTGTAAAAATTTCATTTGCATCAAATGACTCTTCCAAAATCTTTAATTCATTTAATTGGTCAACCAAAGTTGCCCAACGCTCTTCTGTCATATAACCTACTCCATGTTCTGCCGCATCCCCGCCATAAACAAACTCGCTTTGAGCCTCTGCTTCAAACTTTAATGATTCCAATTCAATATCTGGATTATCTTCCTGAATGACTTTGTTAATATCCTCATATGAATCTTTGTAAAGATTCCACCCCTCAACAAACGCAGTTGTAAATGCTTTTACCGTTTCTTTATTTTCCTCTAAGTAATCCTTCGTTACATATAACACAATATTGTAAGGGTCATAACCAGCATCAGAAATTAGCTTCGTTTCTACTTCTACACCATCTAATTCCATAAAATATGGTTCAGACGTCACAAATGCTTGAGTTACAGAATTCTCGTCAGCTATAAAATTACCATGTTGACCTGTATGCGCTAATTCTTCCACATTACTCAAGTCGTACTGTGTCTTTAAATACTCCCAGTAAACAATCCCAGGCTGCACAAAAACCTTTCTTCCATTTAATTCATCAAAATCTTCAATTCCCTTTCCTTTGTGAAACATAAATGCTTGTGGGCTACCTTGCATAGCAGATGCTACAGCAACTAGTTCAATACCCTCATTTCTTGCAATTACTATTTGATCTGCATGAGCTAAACCAAATTCAGCTTTTCCTGAAGCGACCATATTAATAGAAGATACCTGAGGTCCTCCCGGCTCAATGGTCACATTTAGTCCATTCTCTTCAAACAAGCCATTCTCACGAGCTGCGTACACTCCACCGTGCTGAGCTTTCGCAAACCAGTTGAGCACCACCTTAACATCCTTCACTTCATCTTCATTAGCCTCACTTGTAGAACTACTTGACTCCGCGTTACCACAAGCAGCTAATACTAACAACATGACCATCCCTACTAAAAGATACTTCACTCTCATTAACACTTCCATTCGACTTCTCCCCTTTTCTCTTTTTCTTTATTTTTCAACCTTCATCGCTGACTCGTGCCACGATTTAAGTATGAACCTCGAAACCGAGCTTACTAGAAGGTAAAAACCAATTCCAAATATTGCACCAGTAATGGCACATGCAAATAAATAAGGTGTTTTTAATTGCACAGCAGCTACCGTGATGGCATAGCCTAAACCCCCTCTACCTCCACCAATTCCAGCGATAAACTCCCCTGTTATCGCACCAACAATCGCCAACGTACACGAAATTTTCAACCCAGACATCATATATGGCATAGCCGCCGGAATCCGAAGTTTCCACATCGTTTGCCATTTAGAAGCATTATATAGTGTAAATAAATCACCCATATTTTTATCAACTGAATTCAAACCCATCAATGTGTTCGATACAACCGGGAAAAATCCAATTAAGAACGAAATAATCACGATCGAGTTAAATCCAGATCCAAACCAAATAACAATAATTGGAGCAATCGCCACAACCGGGATTGTCTGTAAAATAACCGCATATGGATAAAGACTTACCTCTAATATTCGAGAACTCGCTAACAAAATCGAGATCCCGACTCCTACGATCGCACTAATGACAAACCCAATGATCGATTCTGTAACTGTTATCTGAATAGCCGGCCAGAGAAGATGCCAGTCATCAATTGCTGCTTGTAATACATCTGTCGGTTTCGGAAGAATAAATGGTTTTATATCAAAGACCACCGGAATTGACTGCCATAAAGACAGAAAGATCACCAAAGCAATGACAGGCCCAATTATCGTTCCCTTCACCTTTCCCCTTGCCTTCTTTTTATCCGTTATACTTGATTCAACTACCAATTTACTACGATTCGTTGTTGCTGTTTGACTGGTCATTCCTACACCAACTCCTTTCGATTCAAGCTACACTCAAGACTTTGAGAAGCTAAATCCACATACTCTGTAAATGCACTATTTACCCTGTCTCTTGGATAGGGCAGATCTACATCTATTAGGGAAGCCAACCTTCCCGGACGCGCTGACATAACTGCGATTTTAGAGGATAGATATACAGCTTCGTATACATTGTGAGTAACAAATAAAATAGTCGTATGTTCTTTTTTCCATATGTCTAATAAATCCATTTGCAATGATTGCCTTGTCATTTCATCTAACGCAGCAAACGGTTCATCCATTAAAAGCAACCTCGGTTTAGCAGCTAGAGCACGCGCGATTGAAACTCTCATTTTCATCCCACCTGAAAGCTGTCTTGGATAGGACTTTAAATAGTCCTTCAAACCAACCATTTCTAGAACTCTCATAGCTATTTCTTTTCTTGTATTATTATTAGATCCTCTCAATTCTAGAGGGAGCACCACATTATCAAGGACTGTTCGCCAAGGTAATAAATTCGAATCCTGAAATACATAAGCAATATCATTTGAATTACGAATAAGATCCTTCGGGTTTTGCCCGAACACCTCTACCTTACCTTTTGTCGCTTCACCTAAACCCGCAACCATCCTTAAAGCGGTTGACTTCCCGCAACCTGAAGGGCCTAGGAAACTAATAAACTCTCCCTCATGAATAGACAAGTCCAATTGACTTAACGCAACCGTACCCGTGTTGTAGATTTTATCCACACCTTTAAAAGATACTACCTCTTTTTGCATGGCCCCCATTACAACTCCTCCTTTTACTTTCTAAACCTTACTTATTTGATTATGTATCGCTATTTAACAGTTTTGATAAGTCACTCATCTACATCCCTTTTAAAACTACCTATGTCACAAAACATAACATGTAATGTAACATAAAACCATTATATAATTTTCAGACTAATTTGACATTAGTTAACACTTACAAACTTATCATTTCTTTTTAGTTACTTTAACCAAAGCTTTAAATCATAGTTAAAAGCTAAGAGAGATTAAATGACAATAAAAAAAGCCCAGTGAATACTCACTGGGCCTAGATACTTGTTTCTATCTATTAACTTAGGAAAATCGCGCCGACCACTAACCCTCCAACTATTACAAAGGCAGGGTGCACCTTCCACCTTTCGATAAGCAAAAGACTCACAATAGCGATTACAAAAGTTGACCATAAACCATTTGAAAAATAGGAGGTTTGGAAAAAATCAAAAGTAAGGCTGGCCATCAAAACAGCTACTGCTGGCAGGACAATCATTGATAATCTTTTCACTTTCGGCGAATCTTTGTACTTGAAAAGTAATTTTAGTAGGACAATCATGATAAATAACGAAGGGGTAATCGTAGCGAGTACACCAGTGACCGCACCAAGCACTCCCCCTACCTCATAGCCAATATAACCAGCCATTTTGGTAGCTATCGGTCCCGGTAACGCATTTCCCAACGCTAATACTTCACTAAATTCACTTGTCGTCATCCAACCATAACGACTAACCACTTCATGTTCAATTAAGGGAATGGATGCCGGTCCACCTCCATATCCAATAATGCCAGGAATGAAAAATGCAATAAAAATTTGTATATAGATCATAGGCTTTCACTATTTCCTTTTACTTGTATATCTATTTTTTCCTTCTTATCAGATATGGTAACTGCTATAACTAATAACCCTCCAATAACAATTCCTGGATGCACATTTAGAATTTCCATCACGATAAAGCTACCTAATAATAGAAAGACTCCCTTCTTCCAACCAAAGCCTTGTTTTGTTTTTTTGATAAAATCCCAAGTTAGCGTGGCCATCATGACTCCAACAATTGGGACGACTCCATTAGTCATTCCTTCAAACCTAGGATGATCCTTAACTTTATTAAATGAAGTTAATAAAAGTAACATTAAAAGAATGGTTGGTAGAACAGTAGCAATTACAGCATTGAGCATACCTTTGATTCCTCCCACTCGGTAACCAATATATCCAGCCATCTTCGTCGCTATCGGTCCAGGAAGAGTATTTCCTAACGCCAATACATCACTAAACTCCTGATCATTCATCCATTTAAATGTCCCTACCACCTCTTTATGTACAAGCGGGATCGTAGAGGGACCACCACCAAACCCTAACATTCCGGACCTAAAAAACGCGACAAAAATATCCAATTGTAGTCTCACCTAAAAGAACACCCACTTTCTGTAGTCAAAGCGCACTTTCGTGTGCTAGTAACCAAGTGCCGCACCATCTCCTCGCGGATCCGCACCACCATATTTTATCTTACTATCCGGATTGATTAATATCGCACCTGCATGACCCATAATATCACTAAACTCTGATACACTCTCAATCTCATGCCCTTTTTCTTTTAGCTCACTACTGATAACACTAGAAATTCTCCCTTCTACTTTTACGCTGTTGGATTCAGCTCCCCACGTACGACCGTATAACCATCTTGGAGCTTCAATGGCAGCTTGGACGGGATAGTGATAATCTATTATCCTTGTGACTAATGCAGCCTGCGTTTGCGGTTGTCCCTCTCCTCCCATCGTCCCATACACCAAGTATGGATCCCCTCCTTTAAACAGCATCGCAGGATTAAGAGTATGATAGGTTCTCTTTTTGGGTTGAAGGCAATTGACATCGTTCTCATTTAGAGAAAAGAAGCTTCCTCGATTTTGTAGGACAATACCTGTATTCTTAGGTATAAAACCTGAACCGTACTCATGATAAATGCTTTGTATAAGTGAAACAGAATTTCCGTAACAGTCAACTACACCAAGCCAAACTGTATCTCCCTTTGGATCCAACTTCTTCTCTAATTGATTACATTTATTAAATGAAATTTTACGAGCTAGTTCTTCTCCTCGTTTCGAGGAAAGAATCTCCTCTAGCGGGATATAGGAGAAGTCAGGATCTGTTAGATAACGGTCACGATCCTCAAAAGCTAGTTTAGTAGCTTCAATTAGCAAGTGATAATAATCGGATGAACCCTCTGTCAAAGATGGTACGTCAAAATGGTTTAGTATATTTAATATGGACAACGAAGCAAAACCTTGTGTATTAGGTGGCAGATTATACACTGTGTGTCCGCGATAATCTACCGAAATAGGATCAACCCAATCAGAATGATGAGAAGCAAAGTCATCATCAGTTAATATTCCCCCATTAGCGTTAAGGTCTTTCGTGATATTCTTGGCCAACATCCCCTTATAAAACAATTCGCTACCTTCTTCAGCTATCCCCTCTAATGTGGTTGCTAAATCTGGTTGCTTCATTACATCTCCTGCGCAATAGGAAAGACCACTTGACTTTGTAAATATCTTTTTATATTCAGAGTACTTCTGTAAATGTCTTAACTGATTGTCGGTTTCATCTAGATTTACACGGGTCCAATATTCCTGACTAGGGGTTACTGGATACCCGTCTTTAGCATAGCGAATAGCAGAATGAAGCAACTCTTTCCAGTGAAAACTTCCCCTCATATTTTCGATGGAATACCGAAATGCCTTTTCCCATCCTGCAATAGCACCCGGAATTGTATTGGCAGCTAGAGCCCCCCTGGGTGGAATTCTTTCTAATCCTTGCTTCTTGTAAAAATCAATCGTAGCAAGTTCACCAGAACGGCCACTGCTATTTAACGCGTTCAGTTCCTTGTTGTGGGAATTGTATATTAACCAAAAATTATCACCACCTATGCCATTCATATGCGGATATACAACTCCAATGGTGGACGCAGCTGCAATGGCGGCTTCTATAGCGTTTCCTCCCTCCTGCAGCACTTTCATACCTGCTTGTGAGGCTAAATAGTGAGGCGTGGTAATCATGCCATTCGGTGCCATAGTGGTAGGTCGATAGGAAGAATGAAAAGATCGATACATCAGAAACCCCCTCCATACAGATCTGTTAATTGTTGTACCCAACGCAATAATTTCAAATCAGAATGATGATTGGCGATAAAAGATAATCCAATCGGAATTCCATTCTCTTTTATTAAAGGAATCGTCACTTGTGGAAACCCTGAGAGTCCCGCTATACATGTTAGCTTCATTGTTTTCGAACGGTATTGTTCCATTTCTTCAACCATTAAATTTCGCATGGGTGCTTCCCCTGGGGTAGTAGGTATTACTAAAAGACCATTACTATTTAACAAGGCAGACAGTTGATCCTTTATTAGCTCCCTTTCCTCTTCATATTCACTTAAGTACTCTTTATTCAGCGTACTTGCCCATTGAAACCGTTCAGCAATCCCTGGACCAAATGCAGGTTTCACGCGGTTTATCCAATCCCCATGTTCATTCCAAATCTCAATGCCTTGGATATTCCTAAATAATTCTGCCCACTTTGAAAGTCCTTCCTTTGCGATGTTCACATTTTGAGTACTATAGTTTTCTTTTAACACCTCAATATTTTGCAAATAACTACCTTTTGTTTGGTTATCTACATATGACCATGCTTCATTTTCAAAAATCAAAGAGGAAAACTCCTCCATATCATTCATTTCTTCACTTATAAGAACCTCACCTACCGCAAGCAATAAATTTGGATCTCTTGTCATCCAGCCAACCGTATCAAAGCTTTTAGCAAGCGGGATCACTCCTTTACTATCAACTAGTCCATGTGTCGGTCTGAAACCAAATATCCCACAATAAGAAGAAGGGACACGAACGGAACCTCCCGTATCAGTCCCAAGCGCAAAATCCACTAACCCAGATGAAACCGCCACAGCTGAACCGCTTGAAGATCCACCAGGTATACGATCAGCCGATCTTGGATTAACCGGTGTCCCATAATGAAAATTTTCGCCGTTCAAACTGTACATTAATTCATCGGTATGGGTCGTACCTCTAAGACAGGCGCCTTGCTCTAACAGTTGATTAATAACAGGTGCGTTTCGATTGGAAGCTTGATGAGATTGAAACCAATCAGGATTTCCCGCACTACTTCGATAATCCTTAATCTCAAACACATCCTTTACACCGAAGGAAAGCTCTTTTAATTGTCCCAACTCTGTTTGTTTGATATTTAGGTGGTCGTTCATAAACGCATTCCATTTGTCATCCACTTCTCTTTCCTCCTTCAGAATGTACCTTTCCATGTCAGCTTTCATCACATTTCCTTTTATTATAGTTTGATTATTCTATCAAGTCACTGGCAGTTTAACTAAATATTAATTCACTTTTAGTCAAAATAACCAATCAAATAAGGTAATCTAATTAAACGAAAAAAACGGCCCTATGAGGCCGTTTACCATTTCCAATGGTTAATAAGTTTTCCCTTTTGATGAAAACATTTTTCTTTAGGTATTATGTTAGATACGGTAAGGATAAGTGAAGGTACTTTCTCAACATTAAACACAATGATTCCTTCTTCTTCACTTTTAATAAGAAAGGACTGGCCATGCGCATAAGATGGGAGAAGATTTCCTAGCTGAATAATCCAATTCACTATTGTTAACTGAACGTCTTTCGGAACTTGGATATTGGGAGAGAATCGTAAAATCCAATCCTCTTTATCAATGGAAAATCGGTACATGCCCTCACCCTTATCATTTCAAATTTTCCTTATAAAAATATATGCTAGAGCTTACACCTTATTCATCGTTTACGACTTTCTCAATATTTAACTCACGATTCATTTTGAGGTCAATGATTTGATCATTTACTTGCACAAGAGTCCGGAGAGGGTCATACCGATCAACCATTATGATTTTCCCAATACTTCCGTCACTCAGCATAACCGATCGACCGATAATACTGTCCATTAATTTATACAGGAATAAAAGCGTAATATTAGCATCTAACTTTCCAAATGCATGATCTTGGAGCTGTCTTAATGCCGTATAATAAGGCAGAGGCTCTTGATAAGCACGTCTAGATAACATCGCATGAAACATATCAGCTATCGCGACAATTTTGGAATACAAATCAATTTGATTACCTACTAACCCCTTAGGATATCCCCTTCCGTCCTCCCGTTCATGATGATGAAGTGCAACGAGAGCCACACGGTCGCTTAACTGATCAATCTTACGAAGGATTTCATATCCATAACTAGAATGAAGCTGCACTTCCTCGTATTCTTCCTTTGTAAGCTTTCCTTTTTTATTTAAAATAAAAGGATTAATCCTTGTCTTCCCTATATCATGCAATGTCGCTCCGATTGCTAATTCTCTCAGTTCAACATCAGAGAGCTTTAACCATTTACCAATCATCAAGGAGATAATTCCTACACCAATGGTATGTGTGTATGTATATTCTTCCGTTTTGTTTAATTCATAAAATAAGTGATAAATATGAGGGATTTCTGAAGCTTGAGATATTACAGGAAGGATTTCTTTCTCTAACGTATTTATATTTAATTCTTCACCCAGCATTAAATTAGAAAAAATCAATTCCACTTGCTTTGATGCTTGATTAATTTTTGCGGTAATGTTTTTTATTGCCTCTTTATTTGAGTAGCCATATCGTATTTGGTCCTTGTCCTCATTTCCTAATTTTTCAAGAATATCATCAATCTCTTGAACAGTTAAATGCTCTTTCTCCATTGCTATCCCTCTTCTTCTATTAAGGATATGAATCTATTTAAATCATATCAAATTCCTTTTTAGTAGAATAGGTATTTTTTCCATTTCAAAGGTGATTTTCATAGGTGGAAAGTCTTTCAAAATGAGTGAAATTCTAGCGATAATTTATTGACTATTCACATATATTTCGTGTATATTAGAAGCATCATTAATCAGAATATATTTCCTTACTTGTTACATTTAGTTAAATATGTTCGGCTTGATGGTAATATATACTTGGGGACCTTATGTGTCTTGAAAGGCTTAGGAGGAAAAGTTTATATGCAAAATGGTAAAGTAAAATGGTTTAACAATGAAAAAGGCTTTGGATTCATCGAAGTTGAAGGTGGAGACGACGTATTCGTACATTTCTCGGCAATCCAAGGTGAAGGCTTTAAGTCATTAGAAGAAGGTCAAGAAGTTTCTTTTGAAATCGTTGAAGGAAACCGTGGACCACAAGCTTCTAACGTAGTTAAGCTATAATCCAATATACTACTAGTAGGCTGGCTTTTTGCCAGCCTTTATTTATTAATCAAGTCAGTCTTTTTCCCATCTCTTTTATTTTCTCCCCAACTGTACAATCAGTAATACAAAATCGATGTGCGTATCTTCTCCCCTTTTCATCTTTGTGATGCTTATGTAGGAAACATTCCTTACAATAACGTCCCATTAATTCTTCTACTTCTCGTAATATTTGTTGCCTACTCAGCATAATCCCCACCTTTTATTAAATCACCTGCATTTTACTATGAATAGACTTACCTTCTAAAGCTTGAGTCGCCAACTTATCACTTTCTTTATTATCTTTTCTAGAGATCGCTTCATAACGAGGAAGTAAGCCTAGTTTTTTTATTTTTTCTTCTATCCGATCAAGCCAGCGATTTAAATTTTCCTCGTAACACGGCCATTCTCCTTCTAATTGTTTCAGAACCACCTGTGAATCTCCTTTAATATCACAAGGAAGCTTAGTTACCCCAAGCTCTTCTAGTAGATCAAGAGCAAAGTACAAAGCTGCATATTCCGCTTCATTGTTTGTCTCCATCTCATCAATTACTTCATTTGCACGAAGACGGAATTTCTTTTTTCCTTGTTTATAATAAATAACCGCACCAATACCTGCCCGATTGCTGTTTATGTCATGTCCACCGTCAAAATAGACAATAACATCATGGGGTTCCTCCTCAATTTCTTCCGATAACTTTTTCATTTCCTTAAGGGTCCACGTTGAGCCCATCTCATCATGAAATTCTAAATCAAGTACTTTTCCAGTTTTCTCAAGCTCGTCACCAGCGGTTATCGCATCCTCAGCTGACAAGAAATCATTAGAAGTTAAAGCTACTGGATCAATATTTTTTATTTTATATTTATACTCTAATTTATATTTCATTCTTTTCATCCTCTCTTTATGCATAGCTGCTTTTTACGATGTTTTTATCTTTTCCTTTTTAAAGAAAAAGTTACAAAAGATTGGTATTTTGGTTTTAGTGCTTTTTTCTGACAATTCATACGCTTAATCAAAAAATATGTTAAACTAGCTTATACTATGTAAAAATGACGTTTATTGGAGGAAATCAATGATTGAAGTATACATTGATGGCGCTAGTGCTGGCAATCCAGGGCCTAGTGGAGCTGGTATTTTTATTAAAGCGAATGGCAAAGTTGAACGCTATTCTATCCCATTAGGTGTAATGAGCAACCATGAAGCTGAATATTATGCTTTTATTGAAGCATTAAAAATATGTAAAAAAAATGGATATCAAGTAGTCTCCTTTCGGACGGACTCAGAACTGGTAAGTCGAGCAGTTGAAAAGGAATTTGTAAAAAATAAGCAATTTGCTCCTTTACTTGAAGAAGCATTAACTCTTTCTAAAGATTTTGATTTATTTTTTATGAAATGGATTCCCAGTTCAGAAAATAAATCAGCAGATGAACTCGCCCGAGCAGCTATTCGAAAAAAAGAAACCATCAAGGAGAACGAGGACATATGAAAAAGTCATTATTTGCAGACATTAGTTTACTTATGGTTGCCCTTGTGTGGGGTTCAACTTTTGTGCTCGTTCAAAATGCGATTGCATCCTTACCACCAAACGCGTTTAATGCCATTCGTTTTTTTATCGCTGCTCTTATTCTTGGCGGATGGCTAGTGATATTTGAACGCAAACAACTACTACAACTCAATCGATTCATCCTTACATCTGGTATATTACTCGGAGGCTGGCTATTTGCGGGATACGCTTTTCAAACAGTTGGATTGCTTTATACGTCATCCTCTAAGGCTGGATTCATCACCGGACTAAGCGTTGTACTCGTTCCGCTCTTTTCTCTATTTTTACTGAAACAAAAGCCAACAAGAAACGCTTTAATCGGAGTAGGAATTGCAACGATTGGATTATATCTACTAACTTTAACAGATATAACATCATTAAATCGAGGTGATGCATTTGTCCTCGCATGTGCCGTTGGTTTTGCCATGCATATAATCTTCACGGGTAGGTACAGTGAAAAATTCCCCACTTTGTTGCTGACTGTTATTCAAATTTTCACAGTGTCTATTTTGTCAGGTTTGTTAGCTTTATTTACTGAAGATTATTCTTTAGCCTTTCGTCTAGATATTCTAGGACAACAAGATGTACTAGTTGCTTTACTTATTACTTCTGTATTCGCAACAGCTATAGCCTTTTTTGCTCAAACAAGCTTTCAAAAATATACGACTCCAACAAGAGTTGCCTTAATTTTTGCCATGGAGCCTGTGTTCGCTGCCATTACTGCTTATGTTTGGGCCGATGAAAGACTAACATCCAATGCGTTACTAGGCTGTATATGTATCTTTGCAGGAATGATCTTTGCCGAACTGCCAGTGAAAAAAAAGCCTTCCACATATACCGAAAATAAACAAGCGATATAAAAAAAGCGTGTGAACCTCACACGCTTTTTTTATATTGTCAGCAGCTCGGCTTCTCTTATAAATTGATAAGCCTCTTTTTTCGTTTTAATTTGATTTGCCATAAGCCATTCAAGTAGAGACACATAAAAGCTACCATCAAAGCTTTTTTGAGCCTTTAGTGTGACTTCAATCGCCACATTTGCTAGTTCATCAGAAGCACCGGTATAATTTTTTCCAAAATAAATAAAGCCAATCGCATCATCCTTTAGAAGGAATCCTTTGTCTAATAAATGACTTACGTACTCTTCCGTACTCAAGGTTCTCTACACTCCCTATGATTGCTTCACATCTTCTTGATTTTATCTCATCAATCGACATTTTTCTATCTTTTTCTATCCATTAAATAGCCTAAAGTCCCGGTTAGTACCCCAAGAAGCGCTCCACCCACTACTTCTTCTGGCTTATGACCAAGCATTTCCTTCAATTTATCTGGGGCCTTTTCTTCAAAATGCACGGGTTTTTCATGATTCACTTTATCAAGTAAATCATCCAAGTCATTCACTTTTAAAGTTAGCTCACCCGTTTGCCTTCTTATTCCCTGTGCATCATACATAACAATTAATCCATAAACAAGAGACAGAGCAAAATCAATGGTCGGTAAACCACGCTTTAAGGCAATATATGTTGTTAAGGAAGCGACACCTGCGGAATGGGAGCTAGGCATCCCACCTGTTTGAAAAAACAAATCCGGTCTGAACTCCTTCTTCTTCCAATAATGAATGGGAATTTTCAATCCCTGTGCTAAAGCTATACTTGAAATCGCTATATAGACACCTTTATTCACATTCTCTCACCTCCTTTTTATTGTGAAGAAAGGAGAGTGAGATTATGCAATTAGGTAATAATATTATCGTTAAGGCAGTAACAACCTTATAATAGGAGGAATGAAAAATGGGAGGAAAAAACTCACATACAAACCGTGGTACAAAAGCTCCTGGTGTGAATCCTCAAGGATATGGACAGGATGCTGAATTTACACCGAATCCGAAAAGTAAATTAGAAAATAGAGCTAAGAAAAGCAATACTAAGATTTAATTAGAAAAAAGCTGCCCTATTAACACGGGCAGCTTTCGATTACGCTAATATTTGCTGGTCTGGTAATAAACGATCCAGCCCTCTAAACTCAACCTCTTTAAACTTTGTTAGAACCTTCTCCTGGTTGAATTGGAATACTGATTCCTCGTGTGAGAAGGAAATCGGAACATCACATTTGATTTCAGCAAGCTTTCTGCTTAAATAAAGCATGTCCAAATCCTGCTCTATTTTCGTTTTTTGCGCTTTAGTAAGCAATTGTAAATTCGAAACAATCCCTTCAACATGCTCAAATTGTTGAACTAACTTAAGGGCTGTTTTTTCACCAATTCCTTTTACACCTGGATAATTATCACTAGGATCTCCCATCAACGCTTTTACATCAATCATTTGCTTCGGGAGAATTCCCTTCTCTGTATAGAAGGAGTCAGGGGTATGAACGGCATAATTCCCAAAGCCTTTTTGCAGCAATATGACCTTAATTCGCTCATCTAACAATTGGAGAATATCACGATCTCCTGTTAATATGCTAACCTCAAAGTCGTTCATCGAAGACTTGGCAATTGTTCCGATACAATCGTCTGCCTCATACCCTTCTAACCCGATATTAGGAATGTCAAATGCACTAACTACTTCCTTGACTAAATCAAACTGCGGGATCAATTCAACGGGAGCATCTGAGCGATTTGCTTTATAATCAGAAAACATTTCATTTCGAAATGTTTTGCTTCCCATATCCCAGCAAACAACTACATGGCTTGGGTTAAAGGTTGATATCGCCGTTAAAAAATGTTTCACAAAACCATGAACACCATTTGTTGGTATTCCTTTAGAATTTATCATAAATTGACCCGATACACTTGTTGCAAAAAACGCACGAAATAATAGTGCCATTCCATCAACAAGTAAAAGGGAACGATCTGTAGATTGGTTTGTCATTCATGGTCCTCCTCTTAGAGCATAATCCCCATTATATCATGAAAATTAATTATCAAAGATGGTATTGTTTTCTTTATTGTGTTCTCTTAACTTCAATTCCTTTTTTCTCTAACTCATAGTACATAGCAATTTTTGCTTTCCTTACATTTTCATTTAACAAAAAAGTATAACTTTTATCGTTTGCAAAAGTAAGGGTAAGTGTCCCGCTACTCATTATTCCGTTTTTGACGATTGCTTGTTCTTCTGCGTAAGTAATGTCAGCCCATGTATATTTCTCATCTTCAAAGCTTAAAAAGCGATTTATGACAATACCTGATTGATTCGCATAATGATATTGGTTGAGACTTAATACAAAGATTAGCACACTTAGTAAATACCCTACCGTTATAAAACCCTTCATTCCTTTAGTCATCTTATCTTTATAGATAACAATAGCTGTTCCTATTAACATCGCAGCTACAAGAAGGATTCCACCAATAAAGGCATAATAAGCATTTTTAGGAGGCTCAAAAAACCACTCTCCACTTGGCTTATAAAGCAAAAATTGGATTGGAGCAAGAAAAAACAAGGCAATAAAGATAGATCCAAGAATTAAAATAATGGCTATCGGAACTAACATTTGAGTGTAGTCTGTTTTTTTCTTTTTTGTAACAGTATATCCACTAGAAATCATATGTACCCCCGAGTAATTAGAATTTTTTTACAATTTTAATTATAACGATAAGAAAATAAAAAATAAATCCCTTTTCAAAGGGATTTATGACAGTAGTTATTTACTTAATAGTTCCTCTAACTTAATTTCTGTTTCCTCGAGCATACTAATAGAGGTTTCATCGCTAAGTGCAGCCCGTAACCCTTCATAATAGTCAAGGCACTCTCTACTAATTTGTTCTTTCAATTGACGGATCTCAGAATTCATCATTTCTTGATAATGCTCCTTTAATCGTTGACTTCCTTCCTCCACATAACTGTTCGCTAGTGGAGACAAAATGGCTTCTAGTTCCTCCATCATAAGTCGTTTTTCATTACGTTCGAAAAATGATTTTGGATTTTTAAAATAGCTCAATGCCTTTTTAAACAAGGGAGCCTCCAAATTCTCGAAAGCATTATTAAACTCTAAGCTCTCCCAGGCACGTTTCTCATAGGAATGAAAGGATATATCTTTATTGATATCTGCAATCGAGCCTTCTAGAAGCTGTTCAACTTCTATCAGTAGCTTTCCAATGAATGACTCAATTCTTAATGAAGTCGCTCGTAATTCTTGAGCAAAATCATATCCAATACTTGTTAAAAATTCTTCAAGTCCTCTTTGTAACGCCTGTTTCATACTTCTTCCGTCATCCTTTAATAGAGACGGATTAAACGCCTCTTTAAAGAAGTCATTAAATCGAAAAAATACTCTTTGCTTAATATAAAAGGCTAACTCATCTGTTTCTAAAATTAATCTTTTTTGAAGATTTTTTTCTTGATCATCTCTACGCAGCAGATCCCCAATACCCGTCTCTTGATCCTGCAGAGTTAACAAGTAAGATTCCTTTTTTTCTCGGTTTAGCTTCGCATTATGGATAAAAGCTTTTAGTACATGATTCACTCGATTTAGATCTGACAGAGCAGAGTTTAGGGCAATCTCGGTTAAGTCGTGTTCAATAAATGAATAGAACTTTTCTTCGAATTGTGCCAAACGAGAGCCTTCTTGTATCGCTTCTAATTTTTCTTTTAAACCTAACATGCTTGAAACTGGATAAACATGAGGCATACGAATTCCATATTGAATTAGTTGCTCTGTTACGTAACCAAGAACTTCTTGGACCTCTTCTTCATCACGCGCCAAGTCAATTGCATTTACAAGAAAGAACATCTTATCCATCGAAAAGGTATCCTTAACTCGACCAAGCTGTATTAAAAACTCGCGATCGGCTTTTGAAAAGGCATGATTATAATAGGTCACAAAGAGTATCGCATCTGAGTTTTTGATATAGTCAAAAGCGACACCTGTATGTCTTGCATTAATAGAATCCGCCCCTGGTGTATCGACAAGCGTGATTCCATGACGAGTTAGTTCACAATCATAGTACAACTCAATACTTTCTACAAAACACGATTTTTCTTCCTTTGCAACGTAATCAGCAAATTCTTCTAACTGTGTTTGAAGAGTATCTCCGAAGTGACTTTTTGCGAACTCGTATCCCCGTAAAAACGCCGTTAAAAAAGAATAATGAACCTTTCCTTGAACATCTAACAACGTATCTGTAGGATCAATAGATTGGATCACTTGAACCGCATGGTCTAACGATCTCGCTGAAAGATCAAACAAGTGTAAGGACCTTTTTACTTCCTCAAATAAATTCTCTGCACTTTTAAATTTTACTTTCACTAAACCATGCTTATTTTCTTCTGTAACAGGCATGATTTTATTAATTGCTGCCGTAGTTGGATTAGGAGAAACCGGTAGAAGCTTCTGCCCTATTAATGCATTTGCAAATGAGGATTTCCCTGCACTAAAAGCACCGAAAAGAGCGATCGTAAATCCTCTGTTAGCCAATCTATCAGAAGTTAATATCAGTTCCTCTGAAGTCGTTTTAAATCCCGGTACATCATGTAACAAGTTCGCTGCTGTTTTAAGCTTTTTCACTACATCCCTCACTTGAAGTCCAGCATGTGTTGACTGTACCTCATCTGTAGGTGTTACTTTGGTTTTCTCTACCTTCTTAGTTGTATCTACAGCTACATCTCTATCTTTTTCTGAAGAAGTCATGATCTCAAATACTTCATTCACATTAAGAAGTTTTTCTAACTCATGATCTATTATTTCATCACTCTTGATATTTTCAGTTACCATTTGTTCCATTGTATCTATGGACTTTTGTTGGCTATCCGTTATGGTTTTTAACTCTGACCATGTATGATCAAAATCTTTTATGACTTTTAACTCTTCCTCCCACTTTGAAGCCTTCCTGCTCATCTTAGCCCCTTGAATTTTTAGGAAATCTTCCATAAATGGCTCAAGTTCTCTCCTAGCAAGGTTTTTCACACTTTCTGCTACATCGTTTGTATAGTTTAAAACGTATTCTCCAGATAGTCGTGCATCCTTCTTTTCCGCCTTTAACAGAAGCTCTGATGTAAACGGCACAGAATATTCCTGGATCCTCGTTAGTAAATCTGCATTATTGATGTCTTCCTGCTTTAAAAAGCGAGTAATCGCATCTTTCAAGTGCCATTCAAGTTGCGATTTTACTTTCTCTTGCATATCAGAAAAAAATGCATGTAATCTCGATTGGCGTTCTTGTTCCGTCTTATTTTTAGAAAACAATAAACCAACTTTAAACTCTCGCTGTCTCGACTCAAGAAATTTTTCCGCTAGTTCTCTCGTTTGAAAGGGCATTAAATAGGCATTTTTTAAAATATCAATAATAACAAGCTCTAACTTCCTCTTTTGTTCTGTTAGTGCTTCCACTTGTATGTCTAATTGCTGTTGCAACTCTACTATCTTACCTTGTAAGTTATTCCATTCACCTTCTGGTAGAGCGCTTAATTTTTGTTCAAGCTTTTCAATTGTATCTTTATTCTGGTTGAATTCGAATACAATTTGTTCTTGAATAAGCTTTTTGAGAGAATTTGAAACTGAGAGTTCTAACAATTGATCCTTCATAAGGACTTTTTCAGCAATAAACGATTGCAGATCTTTTAACTCATTGCGGGGATGGTTTGGTTCCTTTAGCGTCGTATAAAATATACGACCCGGTTTCACTCCCCATGAGGCGAAAGATTCTTTTACACTTTGTTGAAACTGAAGAAAACTCAGTTCTTCCTCACGATGCTTATCGATTTGATTTACAACTAAAAAAACTTCCTTTCCTTCTTCGGTTAGTTCCTTTGTAAACATGAAGTTAACCTCAGATTGGACATGATTATAATCCATGCAATAAAACACAAGATCCGCTAGGTGTAAAGCTGACTCCGTAGCGATTCGATGGGCATCATCTGTTGAGTCAATCCCTGGTGTGTCTAATATCGCTGTACCAGATGTTAACTTCGTGTTACTCTTGCTAATCTCAATGGACGTTATTTCGTCTCCATTTTTGCAGTACGTTTTGACCATACTATAGTCGTATGGAGCCTTGTAATATAGAGGTCTTCCTTCGTTGAAATAGACCTTCGCATAGTCCTCCCCTGCTTTCACTTTTACTAAATTCGCACTCGTTGGAATAGGGCTGGAAGGAAGAATATTTTCACCGATTAATGTATTAATCATGGTTGATTTTCCCGCTGAAAAATGACCACAAAATGCAATAGCATATTCTCTCTCTTGAAGTTTTATAGCTAATTGTTTTGCTTTTTGTGCTGTTTCTTCGTTTCCCCTTGAAAGAAAATATGTATGTAGATTGGCAATACGTGAAAGTGTGATCTGTGTATCATGTTGAAAGATTGTATTTGACATGGTTCTACCCCTTGTTTGAACTTTTTCCTCTTTATTTTAACTGATTTTTCACGCATTTCCCAAATAAAAAAAAATCAGGTTTACATTCACCTGATTTTTTTTATTTATTTAATTGAATAGCTTGCGGTTTGCTTACATTCTTTAACACATGCTTCATTAACAATCCGTAAACGACAACTGTTCCGCCAATAAAAATCGTTACCATTTGTAAACACCGTCCTCTTTAATGAGAGTGATAATTATTTTCATATGAACACTATACCACGAATGATAATCACTATCAATAAACTTTCTGATCATTCACATTTTTTTCATAAACGGCAACGGGAGGAATCTGCTTGTTTTATGAAATACCTCATTGTATTTTGTATG
The DNA here is from genome assembly GCF_003586445.1 of Bacillus sp. Y1. Lineage (NCBI taxonomy): Bacteria > Bacillati > Bacillota > Bacilli > Caryophanales > Bacillaceae > Bacillus > Bacillus sp. Y1. The sequence continues at coordinate 3,216,912 of NZ_CP030028.1, forward strand.
GCCACAAAGAGCCCTTTCCTCAGCTGGAATTCGTATCATTAGGATAAGAGCATTAAGGAGTGAAAAAGCAATAAGTGTTCCGTATGCTTGATAAAGAAGTGGGATCACGACAAATTCTACGGTCACGATTAAATAGTTTGGGTGCTTTAGAAACTTATAAGGCCCTTTTTTAATAACTGTAGCATGTGGTACAACGATTATTTTCGTATTCCAATACTTTCCAAGAGACGAAAGCGCCCAAGTTCTTCCTATTTGTGTGACCAAAAATAAGCTGACAAGTGCTGGCCAATATGGGGAGATTTCTTTCTCTTGTACAAATACCTCGAGACAAAGTGATACAAAAAATAATGCATGGACAAAAACAATAAAAATGTAATGTGCTTTCCCGAATTCTACCCCACCCTGCTCTTTCATCCATTTCTCATTTCTTTTAGCGATCGCTAATTCACAAACTCGTTGAAAAATCACAAATGCTAGAAATAAAGAAAACATTTATGTTTCCCTCCATTGTAAGAGAAGTAATTCTGAGCTAAAACCAGGTCCTAATGCCGTTGCAAGCCCCACATCATGCTTTTTTGCCACTTTCATGGTCCGATTTAAAACATATAATATGGTTGCTGATGACATATTCCCGTAATTCTTTAACACATTTGCAGATATTTCTAACATTTCTGCTGGTAACTGTAATGATTTTACATAGGCGTCTAGAACCTTCTTTCCTCCTGGATGTGCAATAAAGTGCTGAAGCTCTTCAAGTTGACAGCCATTCTCAGTAAGAAAACTATTTACATTGGGCTTTAACCATTTTTCAATAATGGAAGGAATATCCTTAGAAAAAACAACATAAAGCCCATTCTCTTTTACTTCCCAACCCATCACATCAAGCGAGTCCTTCATGGTAGTTGACCTTGTAGCTAAAATAGTTGGATAGGAGGTTAATTGACTGATGATTTCCTTCTGTACTTGATCTCCTACTACAAGAGCACATGCCACTCCATCAGCAAAAAGGGAAGAGCCAATTAAGTTACTTTTGGAAAGATCGTTTTTCTGGAATGTTAAACTGCATAATTCAATTGTAAGTACAAGTACTTTGGCTGTAGGAAAAGCGAGGCAATATTCGTATGCTCTTGATAATCCAGAAGCTCCCCCAGCACAGCCAAGACCCCAGATAGGAATTCGTTTCGTATGTATCGAAAAAGGAAGGATATTCATAATCCTTGCTTCTATACTAGGAGTTGCTAAACCTGTACTTGATATAGTGAAAATTGCGTCTATGTCTTCAAAATCAATCGGTTTCTTCAAATAATCCTTATTTTGCAAACAATTTTCTATTGCTTTTGTACCTAACTGTATAGCTGTTTCAATATATGCATCATTTTTTTCCTTAAACGACCTTTCTTTTGCAAACCATTCTATACTTCTTGCAAAATGTCGTTTTATAATTTGACCGTGCTGGAATGCCTTTAGCAATCTTTCAATATCATGAAAAGCATCTGTAAAAAGCTTTCGAGAAAAATCCATTACTTCAGTTTGTGTTATTTCATATTGCGGGGGTGCTTCACCTACTGATAGAATTGCTGGCATTTCATTGCTCCTTCCATGATCACCATATTAAGGATACTTTTTCCAAAAACAGGAGATTTATTCATGAAAAAAACTCCCTACTTTAGTAAGTAGAGAGTCATCCATGTCTTGAAGGAGTTGCTGTGCTTCTTCATTATATGTTGATTTCCGTTTCAAATCACTAGATAATTTTTACCATAGAAATGAATCAAAAGAACCAGTTTAATTCCCATTATTTTTTACTATTAAAAATGAGAAAACCATGTTATTTTCCTTAGCATCTATGATAATATAATGATATTCGACTAGTTGGAGGAATATAAATGACTTTATCAAAGCAAGTAACAGATATATTAAACGGGACTATCGATTCAGTTAAATCAGTTCTTCCATTTGACCTAGCCGTTGAAAAACCATCTCTTTTTACACAGCCTTTTACACAGCATTCGATTGGTGTGTTGATTGGAATGACAGGAGATGTAAGAGGTCGAATTATTATTGATGGAAATGAACAGGTGTTCGGTAAGATCGGAGAAGGAATGTTCGGTATGGCTTTAGAAGGAGAAATGCTAGAGTCCTTTGCTGGAGAGTTAGGAAATATGATTGCAGGGAACTTATCGACAACGATTTCACAAAAAGGCCATGAAACGGATATTACCCCACCTACTGTGTTGGTTGGAGAAACAAAGGTTTACGGATTTGATAAAGCATTCCGTTTACCAATCAATATTCAAGACGCAGGAACGATTGAACTAATTATTATGGTAGAAAATAAGTAGAGAGGATTACCCTCTCTACATTTTTTTTAAAATCCGTGAATTGTCATCCCGCCGTCAACAAATATGGTTTGACCACTAATATAATTTCCTGCTTCAGAAGCTAGCATGACGACAGGACCTACCAGTTCTGGTAATTCACCAACACGGTTTAAAGGAGTAACGGCTAAAATATCTTCTACATACTCTTTTTTAGAAAGTAAGGTTTCCGTTAAAGGTGTTTTGAAATACCATGGTCCGATGCTATTCACATTAATATTATGAGGACCCCATTCTAATGCTAGCACCTTGGTCATTTGAATCATAGCCGCTTTTGTTGCCGCGTAAACGACACCTGTTCGTAAAGCGACATGTCCGGCAACAGATGAAATAGATATGATTCTACCCGCTGTTCCGTACTTCTGCATCACTTTACCAACTTGTTGTGACATCATAAAGGCTGACTTTAAATTGGTATCCATAATCGTCTGCCACTCTTCCTCCGTAACCTCTAAAGCTTTAGAACGAATATTCATTCCTGCATTATTAATAAGAATATGTATTTCTCCCCACTCATCCTCCACCTTAGAAACAGCCCTTAAAACTTCCTCTTTTGAGGTGACATCTGTCGGTATAACGAGCACCCTCCTGCCAAAAGAACGAATGATTTCAGCAGTTTCCCTTAAATCGCCCTCGGTACGGGAAAGTAAGGCAACATCCGCCCCTGCTTCCGCAAGACCAATGGCTAGTGCTTTTCCAATTCCCCTGCCAGCCCCAGTAACTATCGCATGTTTGCTATCTAATCGAAATGACGGTAAGTACATAATGATCCCCCTTTATCATTCATATATGAATCAACATATCAAACGGTAGTCAAAAAGAAAAGGAAAAAGGGTTTCTTTTTCCTTTAACCTTATTACTTCTTATCTTGTTGTCTTTGCACCTCTATATAAATCTCTTTACACACCAATTCGCCGCACACCTGACAAACTACCTTCCCATCATAAAGGGTTCGGCAGTGTTCACAATAGTATTTCACCATATATTATCCCTCACTATTTCTTACTGACCAATATTACTATCAGTATATTTATTCTTGATACAAGAGGTTCCTTCAAGCAGTCTAAAAGCTTTAGGAATAATAATAAATATGAAAATTCTATGATGAACATAACCATATTCAAATACCAATTATTAACATCACCTTAACACCTCTAGCTTAATAATATGTATAGAGGAAATTTCATTAGAAATAATAGGGACAAACAAAGTTTTTTAGGTGGTGAATAATCTTGGGAATCATTCAAGGCTTCTTCAATTGGCGAGAAGGAAAGTATCAGGAGCATTTAGAAGCAATGTATGAGGAAGATAAGTGCCCTCAATGCTATGGGAAAGGGTATCATGTGTATCCTCCAGTAGGCGAATTTATCCCATATAACCATATTTTTGATTGTGCAGGCTGCGAAGGATCAGGATCTTATTCAAAGTGGGATAGCACAATCGTGTAACACACTCTAGGTTTCTAGGGTGTGTTTTATTGTGTAATAAATATCACTCACCTAAAAACGCTTTAATGTCGACATTCGTAACCGCTATCATATATTTTCGAATTTTATCTTCTTCACAAATATTTCACATTTCGAGACAACTGAATGTGATTTAAATCACTGTCACAATAACTTTTCACTACTATCATAGTAAATACATAACAATTGAACAATTTGTGAAATCAATGAAAGCTAATGGAATTGGAACAATTGTCTTGTATTATGAAAATGTAATCATTTATTTATTGTGAAACCTTGGGGAGGGAGTGAGGGTTATGGCGAAAATGGAACTCAACCGAAAAACAAAGACGGAAATAGAGGATAGCTCTTCTTTAAAGGGCACATTAGCTTCCGTTTTCCTATTAGGATTCTTTCTAATAGTGACATGGGTGAGCGTGTACTTCTTATTTTTAGACCGTTTTTAATTGAGAGAAAGGGGATATTTTTACCATGCATATGCATAAGTTTGAAAAAATTTGGCTGATATTTGGGATTGGGACACTTCTAGTTTTCCTAACCGTTTTAGGTGTTAGTGCCTTTTATCTCGGAAATCAACCACCAAGCTGTTTAGCAACAATCAACCCTGAAAAAGTTGATACAACTGCACCATTCAACGAGCCAGGACTTAAAAAAGTTGAGGGCAAAGACTGGGATTATGAATTAGTATACGTAGCTCAAGCTTTTGCTTATACTCCAGGAGAGATTGAAGTTCCACTTGGAGCAAAAGTAAAGGTAATTGCAACAACAAAAGACGTAATTCACGGATTTCAAGTTGCTGGAACAAATATTAACATGATGTTAGAGCCTGGTTATATAAGCGAGTATGTCACAACCTTTGACAAAACTGGAGAATACTTAATTTTATGTAATGAATATTGTGGTTCTGGACACCACATGATGACGTCTAAAATCAAGGTGGTGGAATAATGAATACATTAAATGCGAAAATTGATCCTCGTGATGGAAAATTAGTTATGGCCCATTTTTATGTGGCATTCATCGCTTTGGCTGTCGGTGGGTTGGCAGGACTTCTGCAAACGTTAGTACGTTCTGGAAAATTTGTTTTACCTGCAGGGATTGGCTATTATCAAATATTAACGGTTCACGGTGTTGTACTCGGGCTTGTTTTAACAACATTCTTCATTATGGGCTTTCAAATTGCTGCCACAAGTCGTACATCAGGTACATTATCCAATCTTCAAAGAAAATTAGGTTGGATTGGCTTTTGGTTAATGACTGCTGGGACGCTAATGACAGCAACAATGATTCTACTAAATAAAGCTTCTGTACTTTATACCTTTTATGCGCCATTACAAGCACATTTTATTTACTACCTGGGTCTAACACTTGTTGTGGTAGGAAGCTGGGTAGATGGAGCTGCAGTACTAGGTAAATATATTAGCTGGAGAAAGCAAAACCCTGGTCAGCCAAGTCCATTAATTACGTTCATGGCTGTTGTCAATACTATGTTATGGATTGTCGCAACAATAGGTGTTGCTGCAACCGTACTATTCCAATTACTTCCATGGTCACTCGGGATTGTTGATCGAGTGGACGTTCTAGTTAGCCGTACACTATTCTGGTATTTCGGACATCCACTTGTTTATTTCTGGTTATTACCTGCCTATATGGCATGGTATGTAGTCATTCCAAAAGTCATTGGTGCAAAAATCTTCTCTGATTCGCTTGCTCGTTTGTCCTTTATCTTATTTTTACTATTCTCTATCCCTGTTGGTTTTCACCATCAGTTAATGGAGCCAGGAATTGATCCTGCTTGGAAGTTCTTACAGGTTATCTTAACCTTTTTAGTTGTCATTCCATCTTTAATGACCGCCTTTTCTCTCTTTGCCACTTTCGAGAGCTATGGTCGCTCAAAAGGAGCAACCGGACTCTTCGGATGGTTTAAGAAGCTTCCTTGGGGAGATGCAAGATTCACGGTTCCTTTTATCGGAATGCTTTCATTCATACCTGCAGGTGCAGGTGGACTGGTGAATGCTTCTCATCAGTTGAATCAAGTGATTCATAATACGATTTGGGTTACTGGACACTTCCATTTAACACTTGCAACCGCAGTTGTTTTAACTTTCTTCGGTATTTCTTACTGGCTGGTTCCACATGTAACAGGCCGAGTATTAACAAAAGCTATGAATAAACTTGCGATTTACCAAGGTGTTCTTTGGGCAATCGGTATGACCTTTATGTCTGGTGCGATGCACGCAGCTGGTTTACTAGGTGCACCACGTCGTTCTTCTTTTTCAGAGTATGGCGGAGCTGCTCAAGCTACTGAATGGATACCGTATCAAATCGCTCAAGCTGTGGGTGGCACAATCCTTTTCATTGCGATTATTCTAATGCTTTACATTTTCGTGAATTTAGCATTTTTCGCTCCAAAAGGCGCAGAAGAATTTCCTATTGGAGAAGTTAGTGATAAAGCTGATAAAACACCAATGGTATTTGAGAACTGGAAACTTTGGTTAGGAATTACTGCGTTATTAATCTTGTTCGCTTACACCATACCATTTATTGATATGATTCAGAATGCTCCAATCGGATCAAAAGGTTATAAATTATGGTAATAACAAACAGCGCCTATTAATGGGCGCTGTTTTGTGGTTTCTAAAGGTATTTAATAGTTCTTTTCGGGACAAAAATTGTCATCCTACGTTTTTATTTTTAATTCCATAAATTCTCTCATATTTAGTATAAAGATAGTCAATTAAGTAGGAAGCATTCAGCCCTTCTCCAGTAATATCTTTAATCAATTCAAGAGGTAGCTTCATTTTCCCATGCTGATGAATGTTATTGGTTAACCATTCTTTTATTGGTAGAAGGTTCCCTCCCTCAAGTAACTGTTCATAATGGGGAATATCACTCAGCATAGCAGATTTTAGTTGCGCAGCATAAATATAACCAAGCGCATAGGACGGAAAGTACCCAAAGCTTCCATCAGACCAATGAACATCTTGAAGGACTCCATTTGCATCATTATCTGGAGTAATCCCTAGGTATTGTTCATATTTTTCATTCCATACTTTAGACAAGTCCTTTACTTCAATCTCATCATTAAAAATCCCTTTTTCAATTTCGTACCTGATCATAATATGCAATGCATAAGTTAGTTCATCCGCTTCTATGCGAATAAGCGATGGCTTCGATTCATTGATTGCTCGGTAAAATTGTTCAATCGAAACATCCTGAAACTGAGCAGGAGCGTATTCTTTTAGTAAATCAAAATTACCTTTCCAAAAAGAAAGATTTCTACCGATGAAATTTTCATAAAATAGAGATTGTGATTCATGAATCCCCATAGATGTTCCCGTACATAAAGGTGTTCCGATTAATGCAGGAGAAATATTCTGTTCATATACTGCATGTCCTGCTTCGTGTATCGTACCAAATATAGCTGTACGGAAGTCTTTTTCATCATACTTCGTTGTCACACGAACATCCCCTGGATTTAATCCAGTCGCAAATGGATGAACCGTTTCATCTAATCTACCAGAGTCAAAATCATAGCCAACTTTCTTTAGTACCTCCAAGCTAAATTCTCTCTGTTTTTCCTTAGGAAAATGTTTATACAAGAATTGTGTGTTCGGCTTGTTTTCTGATTCCTTTATCTGTTGAACAAGAGGAACGATTTTTTCTCGAAGCTCACTAAATACTTGATCAAGAATGTCAACTGTAATACCAGGCTCATACATATCTAGTAGAGTATTATATTTATTTTCAGTGTAGCCCCAATACGTAATAAATTTTTTTGTCATTTCAACAATCTTTTCGAGGTATGGTTGAAACATGGAGAAGTTTGAAGCATCCTTTGCCTCTTCCCATACTGACTCAGATTTTGACTGAAGGATAACAAATTCTTTATATTCTTCAGCTGGAATTTTTTTGTTTCGATCGTATTCCTTTTTACACTCAGCAACCGTTTTTTTTGTTATCTCACTCAGTTCATTATCATGTTCCACATTAGTTAAATTTGCTATGTATGCAGCCATTTCCTCAGAGGTTGACATTTTAAACACTTCACTAGACAGCATACCAATGACTTCTGAACGCTGCTCCATCCCTTTTTTCGGTGCTCCTGTTCGAAGATCCCAATATATAAGTCCAAGCGCTTCTTTATACGCACCCATCTTTTTAACATAATCCAAAAACTCTCGTTCCATCTGCTTTATGGCAGTAACCATCCTGTCCCCTCCTCTAAAACCTTCTAGCAAAAATTTTATCATAATTTTCAGGAAAAATCTTGAATAAATAAGAAAGGAGCAGACATCATTTGCTCTTAGATTGTCGACAAAAAGCATCGAGCTTTTTAGAAAAGGTTAATTTCCGCTCCAGGTGCTTGCTTTCCGGGGGGCGTTCGCCGAGCCTCCTCATCGCTTTGCTCTTGCGGGGTCTCGCCTGTAACGCTAATCCCCCAGGAGTCAAGCACCTTCCGCTCCAATTCAACTAGTATACTTTTATCATTAATCAAAAACCTATTAATTAAGCTTTTCAAGTCCTAATTAATCGATAAATAACATGTTCGTGTTCATTTGTTTGATTTTGGACATCATGGTAAATCTCGTCGTAGTATATTACTTTAATTTAATTGATTGGAGCGGAGGGTGGCGACTCCTGCGGGAAAAGAGGGAAAGTCGAGACCCTGAACTGAGCGTAGCAAGGGAAACGGCTCGGCCCCGCCCGCGGAAAGCGTCAACCCAAAGCGCAAATCTAACCACACTTTTTTCATATAATTTAAAATAAAAATGACTGTAGGCAACTCAAATCCCTCGAGCATGTCTACAGTCATAGCAGTATATCATTACAATCCTAGGCTTATTTTGATACCGCTACAGGTAGGGCGGAATGTACGAGATCAATTATTTTCTGAGACTCGTTTTGATTCATTAAAATATGCACTTTTCCTTTGTCCTCATGTGTGCGTATTAAACGACCGATTCCTTGGCGAAGTCGGAGAAGCATATACGGAATATCGACTTCCTCAAAGGAATTTTCAGTACTCTCCCTTTTCGCAGTAAATACGGGATCATGAGGTGGAAATGGAAGAGAAAAGATGAATACATTCTCTAATGAAGAACCTGGAATATCGAGTCCTTCCCATAAATGGGTGGAGCAAAGAACAGCACTCTCTTCCTGTTGAAATTTCGAAACTAACGTACTTATTTCTGCATCTCCCTCAAAATAGATAGGGAAAGGAAGTTTTTCACAGATATGACGTTTGAAATACTGTTGTTCTTCTTCATTGGAGAACAGAACTAGACCTCTTCCTCCAGCTTCCATCAATTGAGTAACAGTATACATACATTTTTCATCCACAGATGTAAAGTAAGGCATCTGTATTTCCATCGCTTCTTCATAATTGAACGGTGAATTTACACGGAAAGATAAAAATTCATCTATTCCAAGACTTTTTGCAATATATGAAAAGGAGCCATTTTCGGATAGAGTTGCAGAAGAAAAAATGAATGGCTTTTTCTGTGAAAATACCTCTTCACGCATGATATCTTCCACCATTCTCGGCATAATCACAAGCGTTCGTTTTCCATCATGTTCTTCAAACCAAATAATTCCTTTAAGCTCCTTTAAAAATAAACTTAATGAATACGTTATCTGCTCCAGATAACCTTCGACAATCTTCAGGTCATATTCATTAATCACATATAATTCACTTTCAAAGACAAGTTCTTCTTCCAGATCCGATAATAAAGAGGCAAGTTTTTTCCCCTTCGCTAACACATCCGGTGTTTTTTTAATCATCTGTTTATCAGAGCCTACTGTCTTTTCAGATGCGTCCTGTAATACTTCAAAAAATCGTTCACTAGCAATAATGGATTCGTCTATTAAGTTAAGGGTCTTATCTCTTACATCATTAGCGGTTAGACGCTCTAGTAATGTTTCAAGTGTTTGTTCTGTTAACTTATAGGTTAAAGCCTTTTGACTGGCATATTCTAAAAGATGACCCTCATCGAATACGACGCATGAGCTTTCAGGTAGTAGCGGAAGCTGGCCTTCGCGTTTTCTTGCTTCCTTAGTCCAAATATGCTCCATATAAAAATCATGAGAACAAATAATCAAGTCCTGTGAACTTCTGTAATAATCACGATGCAATGTTTGTCCACATCTATGTCGCTGATCACAAGAAAAGCAGTCCTGTAAACTATCCCACGCTATTTCGTTCCACTGCTCGTTAGACAGTTGTGGAAAATCCTTACGATCTCCGTATCGTTCAAAGGATTGCATCGATATTCCTGTATGTACAAAATCAGGTAATTGATGGAACACATCCATATGTACATCGGAAGACGCAACGGATTGATCTAGTTTATTCAAGCATAAATACTGATCTCTTGATTTAGCTAAACGAACGTCAATATTAAGCTGTAACGCTTTTTCAAGCTTGGCTATATCTCCTTCTTTTTTGACAAGCTGTTCGATAAGTGTTTCATCTGCACAGGCAATAATTGCCGGTCGGTTTTTGTAACGAGCATAACAGATCGCATACAAGAGATAAACAATCGTCTTTCCCGTACCTACACCAGCTTCTGCAAACATCACTTTATTTTCTTGAAAGGCTTTTTCTAGTTGAAATGCCATATAGATTTGTTCGTCACGTACTTCAAAGCCCTCTTCTGGCAGTAAATCGTAGAACACATCCCCGATCCAATCCCCTAATTTCTCAAAGAAGGATTCAGATTTAGATAGGGTGAATGGTAGCTGTTTTTGCAAAGTAACCCCTCCTGTACTTTTTTCAGAATTAGCGATAAAAAACTGACTCGTAAGCGAGTCAGTTTTAAATCATTTTATTTCTCTAGGTGGTCTCTTACCCCAGTATTGATAATAATTCGTTTGGATAAACCCATTAAACAATTTTCGTTTTTTCGTTGCTGGTTTTCCGTAACATTCTTCAAATCGTTCATTTGACGTTAGCATGTATACCGACCATGTTTCGTAAGGAGAGAAAGCTTGACCCATGTCAGTGTACATTTTTTCTACCGTTGGCCTATCCCCTAGTCTCTCTCCGTATGGGGGGTTCCCAACAATTACGCCATATTCCTTTGTCGTCGTAAAATCTTTTACTTGCATTTGTTTGAATTGAATTAAATCTCCTAAACCAGCTTCAAATGCATTAGCCTTAGCGATATTCACCATTTTATGGTCAACATCTGAACCAAAGATATCTATTTCTTGATCATACCTCGCAAGATCTTCCGCTTCATTTCTCGCATCTTCCCATAGCTTATCAGGAATCCAGTTCCATCCTTCGGACACGAACTCTCGGTTAAAGCCTGGCGCAATATTTTGCCCTATCATAGCAGCCTCTATCGGAATCGTTCCTGAACCACAAAAAGGGTCAACAAACGGGCGGTCTGGTGTCCAATTTGTTAACAGTACTAGTGCCGCTGCTAACGTTTCCTTAATTGGTGCTTCCCCTTGTTCCGCACGGTATCCTCTTTTGTGTAAACCTGCTCCACTAGTATCAATGGTTATCATGGCAGTATCCTTCAAGAGGGATACTTCAATTTTAAACAGTGGACCATTTTCTTCGAACCAGCTTGTTCTCCGGTAATGGGTACTTAAACGATTAACAATCGCTTTTTTGACGATCGCTTGGCAATCAGAAACACTGAATAAAGTTGATTTTACTGACTTCCCCGACACAGGAAACTCAGCATTTTCTGGTAGGTATTTTTCCCAAGGTAATGCCTTTGTTTTTTCAAACAATTCATCAAAGGTTTTGGCTTTAAATTCTCCTACTCTAATTTTCACTCGATCGGCTGTACGCAACCATAAATTACTCTTACAAATGGCAAGCTCGTCCCCTTGAAAGCGAACACGGCCATTTTCAACAGTACACTCATACCCTAAATCTCTTACTTCCTTCGCAACTACCGCTTCAAGCCCCATCGCTGCGGTAGCTATTAATTCAAATTTCGTCATCGTTTCACCTCAGACAGAATGTAACTTGCCTTATTTATTATATGTATAATACAAGAAAAGCTCTCCAATAGAGGAGAGCTATCATTAGAAAACACTCATACAATTCCATTAATAACGTTCTATAAGCCATGTTTTGTTCCTTTGTACTACAATCGACTGAACGTCTCGTACTCAGGTGGCAATCATCTATCTACAGATTCAACTGAACCTGTCCTTCTCCTCGTTCATTTCCTAAGAGAAGGTGCCCCTACCATAATTTGGGTTTCTCGCTCGTGGGGTTTACCTCGTTCCACCCCATTCATTTCTAAATGGGCTCCGTCACTGTGGCACTTTCAAGGTATTCATGCCATATCGAAATCGACTTAGGCATTTTCCCTGCCGTCAGCCAAGTAAAAACCTAGCTGCCCTAGCTTATGAATTGGCTAGGCACGAACACTACGGACATCTCAGACCGTGCGAGCATGGACTTTCCTCTACAATTCACTTACGATCCTTGCAGCGATTACCCGAACGTTATTAACGAACAATACATATTATATGTAATTATGAATGAAATATCAATGCCTTCTTACATGGGAATTTCTGTTAATCGTATAATTTACTACCGAAAACATGTTTTTCTAGATTTGATAATCTTTTCAGGATATCAAAATTTGTTGTTCCAGCGGATGGTTGTTGAACGGAAGGTCTTCTTACAGCTTCTTCTAATTGTTTTTTCAAACGTGCGTTTTCATGTTGAAGTTCTTCAATTTCTTGCTGTAGAATCTCATAATCTTTAATTACTACATCAAGAAATTTGTCAACATCCTCCGGCTTGTAGCCTCTCATTGCTGTTTTAAATTCTTTTTCCAATATGTCTTTCGCTGTTAGCTTCACTTTATCTATTTGCATTTATTATTTCACCTCGGTCACTCAAAGAAACATTATCTATATTTTTTCAAAAATATGCACTTTTGTCAATTTTTCTTTTATATGGGTAACTTTTAATAAAAATCATTTTGCTTTTGCTGTACTTCTTCGACTAATAATTGAAGATCGTAGAAGTTTATTTGTGTGATGGGATATTCATTATTCTCTTGATAATGTTTGGCGGTTTGCAGTAAGTATTTAGGGCTTCCGTCTCTTTCTTCGTCATATACAAGAAGCAATGCATCCGTTTTTTTGATGGCAAATTGGTTTTTAAGCCGAAACTGGGCTGGACTATCGTACTTCCTTTTTGTGACTGAGTCTACATAGTCGGCCTTTTGGATAATCGAGTGATACCACTCCTTATTTTTATCGCTCCAGTTACCTTCTTGATCTAAAAATGGGGTAATTATTGCTAGTTTTAAGTCAGGATAGTCCTTTTTCCGCAGTTCAATGACGACTTCTGCCGCCCACATTTCTACTCCGAGTTGACCTGATACCATTACCCATTCAAGCCCCTGGTCTATCAGCTTTAGAAGGGCCTTTTTTATAGCCAGTTTTATGTACACAACGCCAGGATCATTTTCTTTAAAAATCCCTAACTCACTGGCCTTATATCCAGATATATATACCATTTTAATCAATCGATTTGCTCCCTCTCTCAAGGCCTTATATATGAATAAACAAGGGCTTAATAATAAGCCCTTGTAAGAAGTACTATTATCTTCCAAAAGATGGTCCTGGTGCTCCTCCGAATCCTGGTGCTCCTCCGAATCCTGGGCCTGCTCCAAAGCCTGGGCCTGCTCCTGGGCCTGCTCCGAATCCTGGGCCTGCTCCAAAGCCTGGTGCTCCTCCGAATCCTGGCGCTGGAAATGGTCCAGGAACAGGACGAGGTGGTGCAAAGCTTTGAGTATGAGTCACTTCATTAACAACAGACTGTGTTTGTGGGAAGAAGTGTTGGTGATCATAATTGATGTGATTTACAGTTGTTGTATGCTGAGGGTGAATATGTGGCACCACATTATTTGAGAAAGTATGATTTACACAGCATTTTGTTGGGTGAACGACAGCAGGTAATACATTAGTTGGTCCGCAATGTTTTTTAAACATATTTGAGCTTCTCCTTTCGAATAGTGTTTTTTGTGTTTTACAATAACAGCCTATGATAAAGGAGTCCATCTTGTACTAATGCAAATACCTATTTTCGCTGATTTCTTTGTTATTAAACCCAAAGTTTACATTAATGTATAAAAACTTTCTTTTAAGTTCGTAAAAATAATCGCAGTTAAACAGACAACAAGAAAAAACATAAACAAAATTGCTTTATACATCGATTTCATCCATCTCCACTTTTTATTCTAGCATTTATCACTCAATGATACATTTTACCCTCTATTTTAAGGGGAGACAACACCAAAAAGGCGGATTTTGTCGATTATTTTTTTACATTTTTGTTACAAGATTTTCTTGTAATTCTTTCCAACCGCTTCTCGATATCAATCGTTGGATCTATCTTATTATCACTACATTTTTCAAGTAATAATTTCGCTTTCTGACCAAAAAGAAGTGCCTTCTCGTAATCCTTTTTTTTATGTTCATACCACTTGGAAAGTTCAAGTGAGGAGTCAAAGGCAATCACATCATCAGATACATTCGACAAATTCAACCAAATTTCACTAGCCGCTTCATAATCTTTCTTCTTTTTTAATTGTAAAGATAGTTGCCATCGAGAATGATAGGCTTCCATATTTTCCCCTGACGCTAATTCTATAAATGTATTTTCAGCAGCCGAATCCTCCCCAAGGTAAGTAAACCATCGGCCCACCTCAAAAGCTTCTTTCACCGTTTGATTTTGATCCATTCGTAAAATCTGAAATGTTAAATGGGTATACAAACTAATAAGAGACAGAATATCTATCTCGTTATGTTTGATAATTCCGATCATTCCTTCTGGTTTTTGCGTTTCAACGTAGTCAAAATAAATCATCGGTGCTAAAAATCCTGGAACGTCATCGACTCTTTGAATATCAAGAATTTCCTTCTCAACGATCGATAGCTTTAATCGGTCTAGCTTATGCTTCCATATTCTTCGAGAGGCATGAAACAAATCGAAATGACCAAATGAAGGCAACTTTGGAACATGATCTTTTAGCAAAGTATGCCTTGTTTTTACTTGTGGCCAATCAAAGGCTTTTCCGTTATACGTCACTAGCGTCGTATAATCAACCTTTTCAAGAAAACTAGTATACAGAGGAATTTCGCTTCCGGGTCGTGGAAGAATATGCTGTCTCACAACAAAATGATTGTCTTCCAACGTGGCATGTCCAAGAAGAAAAATCGTATTCCCTACTCCCCCACCCAGTCCTGTTGTTTCTGTATCGAAAAAAAACAATTGCTCTGGTAGAAACCCCTTTGCTGACAGTGGATGAGAGATATTTGACTCATTCCAAGCTTTCACAGCGTCAATAAATTCGCCTAACTGATATCTGCCATGTTGGTAATCAAACGAATACTTTACTTCTCTTACAAGGCAATAATCGTCTTCTAAAAAGTACGGAGTAACTCCATTCTCCTTCCACTCATCTAAAAAAGGGATTTCCTTATTTGACTTTACAGGCAGAGAGCTCGAACTTTGTTTCGAGCTCTCTGGAATAGATAGATGAGGTTTTAATCGATTTAGCTTATTTTTCAAACTCAACTGACTCTACCCTTTCCCACTTCATTTTGAAACATATTTAATATTTTCAAGCAGTCAATCTTTGCCGTTTCCGCCGTAGGATCTGTGCCAATACAAGACGGACAACCCTGATGACAATTACAACGGGTAATCATCTCTTTCGCCTCTTTAATAATTATTTCCATTCCATCATAGATCTTTTCGCTAAGTCCAATTCCACCAGGATAGCGGTCATAGAAAAATAACGTCGGCTTTTCATTGTGCACAGCTTTCACTTGTGGAACGACATGAATATCCTGTGGGTCACACATAACAAATAAAGGAGCAATATGTTTAAACGCATGAGAAATTCCAATTAAGCCTTGATCCAAACGTTCCTCTGGTAATTCAGTGGAGGCTTTTTCAATCGAAATCCACGCAGAACTCGTATGAAGCTCAACTTCCGGTAAATGAATTGGTCCGGACCCTATATTTTCATGTGTTTCGAATTTGATTTTTTTAAAGATCGTTGCTTTAGCTAATACGCTAACATCTCCATAAGCAACTTCTACCATTGAATTTTCCCTATTCTTATCAATCTCTAATACTTTTAATTCGACCGCTAAATTGGCGTCCGTAAAATAATCAACGGCTACCTCTCGAACGAATGCCTTCTTTTCCTCCCAATCGAGCTTTTCCACTTGAAATTGTGTTCCTTGATGCAAATAAATAGCCTCTTCATGCAGTAAGGTCATACTTGAGAAAAGATCCATTTCACCTATCACACGCGCTTTAGAAACATCTGATTGGTCTATTATGACAACATTATCTTGTGAGGCAGAACGCAAGCTAATATTGTGAGCAGGGAACGAATCATTCATCCAGTAGTATTTCTCACCATTTTCAAAAAGCACCCGTTCTTCTACTAAGTATTCTAGAAGTTCTTCAATTTCCGTCTCTCCAAAATAGTCACCTTTCTTAAATGGTAACTCATACGCTGCACACTTCAAATGATCAATAAGAATAATCAAGTTATCTTTATTGATTCTCGCTGTTTCTGGGCTGCTTGTAAAAAAATAATCAGGATGCTGTATAATGTATTGATCTAGCGGACTAGAGCTTGCCACAAGTATCACTAACGATTCTCCATGCCTTCTCCCAGCTCTTCCCGCTTGTTGCCATGAACTTGCTATCGAACCTGGATAACCCGTCATAATACATACCTGCAACTGACCAATATCCACTCCTAATTCTAAAGCGTTTGTACTTACGACACCATAGATGTCCCCGTTCCTTAGACCTTTTTCAATTTCTCGTCGCTCCGTGGGCAAATATCCACCCCGGTATCCTCTTATTGCCTTTGGACCAAGTTGATACTTTACAAGCTCTTGGAGATACGATAGTAAAATTTCGACTCTCACTCTGCTTTTCGCAAAAACAATGGTTTGAATTTTATTTTTTAATAGCTTACGCGCGATATTTCTAACCTCAAGCGTTGCGCTCCTTCGGATATTTAAAGGCTTGTTTACAATGGGAGGGTTATAAAAAAGGAAATGCTTCCTGCCACTTGGTGCACCATTATTATCAATTAACCTCATGTTTGTTTCTGTTAAATGTTCGGCTAACTCAAGAGGATTAGCAATTGTCGCAGAAGTACAGATAAAAATAGGTTTACTTCCGTAAAATTCACAGATTCTTTTCAAACGCCTAATCACATTTGCGACATGACTCCCAAAAACACCACGATAAATATGTAGCTCATCAATGACAACAAACTTTAAATTTTCAAATAACGATACCCACTTTGTATGATGAGGGAGAATTGCCGAATGAAGCATATCTGGGTTCGTTATGACGACATGTCCAGCCTTCCGTACTTTTTCTCTTATATTCGCAGGAGTATCTCCATCATATGTGTAACTATTAATTTGAAGCTCTGTTGCTTGTATTAACTCATTAAGTTCACTTTTTTGGTCCTGTGCTAGCGCCTTAGTAGGAAAGATATACAAGGCTCTTGAATCCATCGATTCGATGACCGTTTGTATAACAGGGAGATTGTAACAAAGCGTCTTACCAGAAGCCGTAGGTGTCACTGCAACAACACTTTCTCCCCGTCTAATCGCTTCATAAGATGATTTCTGATGAGTAAACAGCCTTCCAATTCCTCTCTCCTGCAATGCCCTTTGTAAGTTAGGATGGAGGTCATTAGGCAATTCCGATGTTTTTGCTTCTCTTTCTTCTATTGTATGCCAATGCACGATTTGGTCTTTAAATTCTTCATTTTTCTTCAACTCAACAATAAGATCTTGTAAACTTTTTCTTACCTTCATTGTACAGATCACCTCTATAACTCTATCATACCGAATAAACGTTCGTAATTAAAGTCCTGTTTAAAAATAACAATGTTTCCCACCAATCTATTCTTTCAGCTTTGGATTTTTGGTAAAATAGAAACTAGGTTATTGCTAAGATTGAGGTGTGTAGGAATGAAAAGTACTGAAATTAAAAAAGTATTATCTGAGTTCTCTTTATTTCGAAGCTTAGACGAAGATGAGCTTCAAAAAATTATTGATATATCTATTTCAAGAGATTGGAATCGTGGTAGTCATGTTTTTATGCAGGATGACCCACTTGAAAACGTATATTTTATCCACTCTGGAAAAGTAAAGATATATAAAAGTGATATAAACGGGAAAGAACAAATCGTTGCGATTTTAAAAAAGGGTGAAATGTTCCCACATGTTGGTTTCTTTCGAAAAGGGGGATACCCTGCGTATGCAGAAGTATTGGAGGCTACAACCTTAGTAGTGGTTCCTATCTTACCATTTGAAAAGGTCCTTATTGAGAATCCTACGCTTTGTATTAAAGTATTTAACGTTTTAAGCGAGAAAATTGTCGACCTTCAAGACCGGTTAGAAGCACAAATCCTTAATAATACCTATGAACAAATAATCAAACTGCTGATTCGGTTAGCAAAATTACACGGAAAAGAAACAAATGGAACCTTCACGTTAAATGGTGAATTTACTAATAAGGATTTGGCCAATATGATTGGAACGACACGTGAAACCGTTAGCCGTACTCTCACCAAAATGAAAAAAGAGGAACTTATTGAAGTAGATAGCAGCGGTACCATGACTTTTGTCCTCGATGATCTACTTGAAGAATTAATATAATAAAAAAAGGACGCATTCGATGGTTTGCGTCCTTTTTTCTATCTAAAGCTCGGTTAATTAGTGGTGAAAAATCACATACATCACATCTATATTCATTGTCAAAAAATTTTCATATTTTTAGCTATTACAAAACAATGAACCGCCTATATAGAAATTGCATAATCTGTAAGGGAGAAATCATATAGAGAGGGGTAGGATCATGTCTAATAATTTGCCAAATAAACCAAATCGTAACGAGCGTCCTGAACCGTTCGGAGAGATTGCCAAAGCGATGAATGACTTTTTTCATGAAAGACCAGTCAGAGGTTTTTTACAAAGCATTGATGAGTTCTTCAACCTTCCGTTTGCCACCTTTCCCGTTTCTGTGAAAAGTTACGACAGGGAGCATCATATCGTTGCAGAACTTCCTGGAGTTAAAAAGGAACAAATTAGTATCGATGTCCTTAATAACACACTGACGATTTCAGTGAAAAATGGAGAAGTGATTATAGAAGAAGATGATGTTCATAAGGTCTATAGTAGAAAAAATAAAATGCAGCAAATGAGTAGAACGATTACTCTTCCCCAGCCTATAAACGAAAAAAAGGTGAAGGCCTCTTACAATGATGGCTTACTAACGATTATTGTACCGAAGCTGCCTGGAAAGAAAATTCATATTATTAATGATTAAGCAGACTTTTTTCTGCTTATTTTTTTCCGTGTAAAAAGGTATAGGGCTGCCCTATACCTTAAACATTCCACCAAGACCCTTTACCATCGAAGAGACTTGGGTGACTGCATTCATCATCTGTCCAGCTGTATCAACCATTTTGTTAACGTCAAATGTTCCATCCTGTGTTTTAAAAGAGTTCATTATTGATTTCACACCAGTTGGCGGCCGTGGTATAGCAGATTGTTTAGGATAAGGGTGCGAAAATGGTTGGTTATATTGACCATATGCAAATTGATTGTGATACGATATTTCAGGTTGTTGAAGAGGATTATGAAGAACGGCTTCCGAAAGCTTATGCTTCTTTTCTTGTTGGTATGGCTGATTTCCCTGATATGGATAATCAAAACCCTGTCCCTGAAATCCTCCCCCACCGTATGGATATGCTGGGCCATAAAAGGAATCATTAGGAAAATAGTTATAACCGTTTTGTACCGGTCCTGCGTAGTTCATATTGTACATAGGAACATTCATAGGTTGTTCAAAGTAGTTGGCGTATGCCTCTGGCCGAGTATGGACTGCTTCATTTCCCCAAATATATGGATAGGCTTCATTCATCATCGGTTGTAGTTGTGGACGATTATATCTTGATCGTTTATATCTTTGACCGAACAAGGGCACACAACCTCCTTTCTTATATTCACTGCTATAATTTATGTTTCATCCGCCTAGATGGTGAATAAAGAATAAATTATCTGTTATATATCACCATTTTTGTCTAACGGTGTCGGAAGTCTCAATATTTAAAAAAACATCAGTTTGTGCCTCCACATGATACGATAATAGAGAAGAAACAACCTATATAAAGGGGGAATTTAGGTGAATATTCAAGAATTAAAAAATCATTTCCAATTAATTAAAAAATACGAAGCACAAGATGCAAACGAGTTATTAGACTTTGTTAAGAAATGTTATATTTTCAATGAAATAACTACTTGTGAATACCGTAATCTTGTTTATGAACTTGAAACACTAGGTGCAAAAACCCCTGAACTTGAATCATCTATGTAAAATACATTCGTATAAATGTTAAAAAAGTAGCACCTCTCCTAAATGGCGAGTGTGCTACTTTTTATGTTTCATATTTATTTATATTTGCTCGTAAAATGGTTAAAACATATCTTACAGACTGAAGGTAGTTTATGAATCTTGTTCGACTTGTTTCAGGAAAAAAAGCTTGTACAGAAATCATTTCCATTTGTTCGGCTGCTGATTCAATTTGAGTAGCATGAAGATTTTTCGGTCGATTTTCCTCAATCCAAGACGCCGATTCCTTTTTCCAGCGATCTACCACCTCTTTTACTTCGTCAGCAAATGGTTTAACTTTCGTAAAAAAGTCACCCTTCTCACCTGACATCTTCACGGAAAGAAATGTATCTTCTATTTCCTTTGTATATTCGTACAAACGTTCATTTAAATGTCCTAACATTGAATGATTATCCAAGTTGCAATGCTCCTTTATCACATATACCCCTACTATAAAGGATAAACGAGAAAATTGAAAAGTTTAAGCAGTCGTTCTCTTATGTTGTCTATCATTTGTAGACTTATTTTGGGCTAAGTTGAACTTTCCCTCTAGTATATAATAGCGGTTTTCCGTTTTCCATAAGCTTTTTTGTTGTTGCTTTAACATATCTGCTTCAATATCATCCAGTTTAAAATCAATAGATTTTTCTAGTTCCTCAAGATCATTGTGTATTTCAGAAAGCATTTGTAAAATATCTGATTTTAGAATCATCGAACATCCCTCCAAGAATATTTTTCAGCTCTAAGTAAATCTCTTTTGTACTTATTCTTTGTCTTCTTCTAACCTCCTTCCCTTATGACAAAACTAGAAGCAATTCGCCAAAAGAAGTGTAAAATTTTTGTTCTCCCAACTAGGTTTCGACATGAATGAAAAAATGAAGGATGAAACAAACTAATCTCGGAGGTGGTAAAGAATGAAAAAGAGAAATCAAAACAATGAAAAAGAAAATACTCAACCAAAAAAGCTGGAAGAAACAAAACCTGGGTATGGAGATAAAAAGCTTGAAGGTATCGACCGTCCTTCAACGTGAAGATATAAAAAGCAAGAATCTATGAAGATTCTTGCTTTTTATATACGTTTCTTCATTTGAAGTAACTTATAACACATAATACAAAAACGAAGATGTTTCTGTTTATTCAAGTACCAATGAGTCATTTCCCATGGGTGTCTGTGAGTAATCGCCGTATTGAACCATTTATTTTTCACTCGAGGGTGATTTGTCCACTCATTCGGAAGATGGATATGGTGTTTAATAACCGGGTAGGTTTCTCTTAAAACGGGGGTAGTTTCTTCCTTGTTTTTCATAAATTGTTCGTAATCATGCCTCGACCCGGTGTGTGCCGTTGTTTTCGCAAAATGAAAGACCTTCGGGAATATTTCGGGATCAAACAGAATATCAGCTAATCTTTTCCCTAAATCAATTCGGTTATCCACCTCTTGAAAACCATATACACTTGCTCCATAAAGCTCTCCATAATGAGTAGGAAATAAAACAGCACTAAAATGAAGATAATCCTGAAAAGCAAAGAGAAGTGAGTGAAACACTTTTTTATAATAGATTGGATGCTCAATCACTGGTTTTTGAATGATATTTTGCTCATTGATGATGAGTGCCGTCATCAGTCTTCTTTTATCTTTCTCCCTCCAATAATACGCCCATTCATTACTCATAAAAGACGAAACATGAAAATATCGTAATAAGTGAAACATCGGAGTATTTAGTTTCGTCGAATATTCATACAGCAACAATTGGGGGTAGGCATCCTGAAAAATTAACCAGTTCGCTCGCTCATAGGTTAAATACAATTGTTTTCTTGTTTCTGCTTCTAAAACCTGAGAAAACCACTTTCCTTCTAAGTCACACATGTTCCAGCCAGCATTTCTTGACACCATACTTGCCAAAAAGGACCAAAGAATATCCGAATGATTTAAAAAATACGTAAAATACGCATCGGTTCTTGAAATATTATCTATATTACTCAACTCAATTTTTTGCATAATTTCTGTAACCATTTGCTGCTCATCTAAATGATTAAAGGTATTATTGATGTCTTTTTACTCCCTTCCAATGCTATCTTACGTTATAATTCGTTAATCGGTAGTTTTTATTCACCCTATCTGGGGCCAATTTTGGTATGATAGTGTAGTTAAAGAGGTGTTAGAAAATGAATATTCATTATCCTAATGGAAGAAAGTTTATGAATCAGTTAAGCACCGGTCAAACAGTGAAGGCACGAAAGGACCCAACCTATAGCAACCGAGGAATGACGTTAGAGGAGGATTTAAACGAAACAAATGAATTTTACTTATTAAATAATATTGCCGTTATTCACAAAAAACCGACACCGGTTCAAATTGTAGAAGTAAATTATCCAAAAAGAAGTGCTGCTGTAATAAAAGAAGCCTACTTCAAGCAAGCCTCTACAACTGATTATAACGGCGTATATAAGGGAAAATACATTGATTTTGAAGCAAAGGAAACAAAAAATTCAACTTCATTCCCCTTACAAAATTTTCATGAGCACCAAATTCAGCACATGGAAAAAGTCATTCAACAAGATGGAATTTGCTTTGTTATTCTTCGTTTTTCGAGTACAGAAGAAGTATTTCTGTTAGAAGCAAAGCAATTGTTATCGTATTGGGAGCGTATGAAAGAAGGAGGTCGAAAGTCTATTACAAAAGAAGAGTTACTTTCGACTGCACATCTTATTTCACTTGGCTTTCGCCCTAGAATTGACTATATTAAGAAAATAGATTATCTATATAATCTCTAATTTTTTATCTTTTTCTTAAGGGGAAGTAAGCTTTTTAGTAAGAAAGGAAGGAATCAATATGGCAGAGCAATATCAATCTAGAGAGGAGCGCCGCAAACAGTTAGAAAAACAGAAACAATCTAATAAGAAAAAAGGCAAAAAGCCTGCAAAAGGATTGTTCATGAAGATTTTTCTTATCCTTGTCGCACTTGGAATTACAGGGATTGTTGTCGGTGCTGCTACATTTGCATATATGATTAAAGACACTCCAGAGCTTGATGAAACGCTTTTAAAGGATCCCATTTCCTCCCAAGTCTTTGATATGAACGGGGATCCTTTCACGGAAATAGGGTCTGTAAAAAGGGACTATGTAAATTATGAAGATATTCCGGAAACAGTCAGAGACGCCTTTATTGCAACGGAGGACTCTCGCTTTTTTGAACATAATGGAATTGACTTGATTCGTTTAGGTGGTGCGGTTATTGCGAACGTTACCGACGGCTTCGGCTCTGAAGGAGCTAGTACGATTACACAGCAGGTTGTAAAAAATTCATTCTTAACTCATGAAAAAACTCTTTCACGTAAAGCACAAGAAGCATGGCTCTCTTTCCAGCTAGAACAAAAGTATACGAAGGAAGAAATTTTTGAAATTTACGTTAATAAAAACTGGATGGGCAGTGGTGGACACGGTGTTGCTACAGCTGCAAGAACTTATTACGAAAAAAGCTTGGATGAGCTTACATTAGATGAAGCAGCATTATTAGCTGGTTTGCCACAGAGTCCAGCAAATTATGACCCTTTTAAATATCCTGAAAATGCAAAAAAACGTAGGGATATTGTTCTCTCATTAATGAATCAACACGGCTATATTACAGAGGAAGAAATGGTAGCTGCACAATCGGTTGACGTCTCTGCTGCACTTGTACCAGAAGACAAACGTGAGACCAATGGGGAAATTGCCTATGACTCCTTTGTCGGACAGGTTATTAAAGAAATTGAAGAAAAGTATCCTGATCTTGATCCTTTTTCTGAAGGATTAAAAATTTACACAACACTAGATACAACTGCTCAAGACTATGTAGAACAAATTCTAGATGGCAATGAAATTGTTGAATTCCCTGATGAAAAATTTCAAGCAGGGATTACCTTATTAGATACAAAAACGGGAGCCATTCGTGCACTCGGTGGTGGAAGAAACCAAACACAAACATTCGGATTTAACTACGCGACTGACCCTAGACGTCAGCCTGGATCGACTATTAAACCGGTTTTAGACTACGGTCCTGCCATTGAATACTTGAATTGGGGAACCTATCAGACCTTAGTGGATGAACCATACACGTATTCTAGTGGGCAAGAAATTAATAACTGGGATAACAAGCATATGGGCTCGATGACGATGAGAACAGCTCTTGCTCTTTCTCGTAACATACCTGCCTTAAAAGCAATGCAAGAAGTTGGACTTGATAAATCAAAAGAATTCGGTGCGAAACTTGGAATACCTGTTAGTGAGTTAACGGAATCATATTCCATTGGTGGATTAGGTGGAGCCGATAAAGGCGTTTCCTCCCTTCAAATGGCAGGCGCATATAGCGCATTCGGAAATAACGGCTTTTACACAGAACCATATTCCGTCGTTACGATTGAACTTCGTGATGGAACAAAGCTTGATTTAAAACCTGAAACTGAAGTGGTTATGAAAGATTATACTGCCTTTATGATTACTGATATGTTAAAGGATGTTTTAACATACGGTACGGGTTCTCGTGCAAGAGTGGACGGACTTGCAGTCGCTGGTAAAACGGGAACGACGAACTATCCTACTGCTGAACGAGAAAAATATGGTATCCCTAAGGGTGCCGTTCCTGATTCTTGGTTTGTTGGTTACACAACCAACTACACAGCAGCGGTCTGGACAGGATATGATGATCGTACGCAAAATTGGCTAACAAGTGATGAACAAAAAATCTCACAATATATTTTTAAAAACCTTATGACCCATGTATCTCAAGGGAAAGAAACTGCTGACTTTGCAGTACCTAGCAGTGTAGAAAAAGTACGAATCGAAAAAGGTACGTTCCCTGCAAAGCTAGCAAGCGAATACACTCCTAATGATCAAGTAATCATTGAGTATGCAGTTAAAGGTAGTGCACCAAAACAAGTATCTAACAAATACGATAAGCCTGCAGCACCTAGTAATTTAAAAGTTACTCTAGATGAAGCGACGAAGGAACTACTTGTTACTTGGGAATACAACGGTGAAAATGCGGAAGGCGTTCAATTCCAGTTATATGGATCCTTAAATGATGGTGGAGAACAACTTCTAAACACCACTGCAGAGAAGCAAGTTCGCTTAAAAGCAGAAACACCAGGCTATTATACCTTTAAGGTAATTGCCGTTCGTGATTCTCAGCTAAGTGAAGCAGCAACTACAACAATAGAAGTAATGATTCCACAAGAAGAACAAGAAGTGGAAGAGGACGAAACCGAAAATGAGGATGGTACCGACGAGGGAACCACCGAAACGGGAGAAACAGACACTGATACAAATACTGGAAATACAGGCGCCGGAACTGGGAACACTGGTTCCACATCTGGAAATGGAAATACTGGTACTGGAAATACCGGCAATCAAGGAACAGGTAATAATTAATAAAAAGGCATCTTTAGAATTTTTCTAAAGATGCCTTTTTTGCGTATTGCTTTTCCAATTCTTTAAAGAGCTCTACTAATTGCTTAAAAGAATGGAAAGAGCCCTGTCTTCCCTGGATAAAACTCAATCTTTCCTCAACATTAATGGGCTTCATTTTTAATTCTTTAAAGGAAACATTTTCAGGTATGTGTTCCATGTTATTTACTAACCATAACACTTTATGAAATAAAGATAAGCCTTTATCCATTAGCATAGCGGTTTCTTGTTTTTCTCTAATTTTAATAAGCTCCTCAATCTGTCTCTCCATGTTTTTCCACTCTTGAAATCCATTTTGAATATCATTTTTGCTCATGAACAACCAGTTGACCTTTCATTCTCTTTTTTCCTTCTCGGCATAAGTCTAATAAAGGACAGCTTAGACACTGAGGATTTTGTGCTTTGCAATGATATCGGCCAAAGAAAATCATGCGGTGGTGGGTTACTGACCACTCATCCCTCGGTACCTTTTTCATTAGTGTTTTCTCAACTTCTAATACGGAGTCCTTCCAACGACATATGGCCAGTCTTTTACTCACTCTTTCAACATGAGTATCTACCGCAATGGCTGGTATACCAAAAGCAACTGACACGACTACGTTAGCTGTTTTTCTACCAACACCAGGAAGCTTAGTTAGCTCATCGCGATCCATAGGTACTTCCCCATTGTACTCATCTAGTAGAAGCTGAGAGAGCTTTTGAATATTTTTTGCTTTATTTCGAAAGAGACCAATTGACCTGATGTCGTTTTGCAGCTCTTCAAGTGAAACTTTCAAATAATCTTCTGGAGTTTTATATTTTTCAAACAATGTTTTTGTTACCTTGTTTACAAGTACGTCGGTACATTGGGCAGATAATGCCACTGCTACCACGAGTTCAAAAGGATTTGAATGATTTAATTCACAATGCGCTTCAGGAAACATTTCTCCCATACTATCCAAACAAAATCTTATTTGCTCTTTATTCAGCATTTCATTCACTCAACTTTCAAAAAAATGTAAAAAAAATGAGAGACTATGCTCTCTTGCAAGATTTATTGTTCGAGCCAATTATAAAATGGAATAGGCTCGGTTTTATTTTCTGGTCGCTCAATTTGTTTATTTTTCGCTTGTTGTTGATGCGGCCTAAATCTTTTTCCATAATTTTTTGCCTGCTCAACCGTTTTAATTCCGTTCTTTTTCCACTCAAAAAGAATGCGATCAATATATCTAAAATTCAACTTACCTGAAATAACGGCTTCCTTTAATGCTGCCTTGATAATCACAGGGTCATGCCGATCATCATCCATCCAAAGAGCAAGGGTCTCGCACTCAAATGGCGATAATGGTCTACCAAATTCCTGTTCAAAGCAAGTGTACACATCCGTTTCAACTGTTTGTTGCTCCATAACAACTTTGGCTTTTTTCTGTTGTAAAAAAACATCCAAAAGCTTATCCCAAAGCGGATCCAGTGAATATTGCTCAAATCGAATTCCATCGCTTGAATGCCCATCTTGAATCTCAATTAGTCCCTTTTGGATAAGTCGTCGAAGCATATCAGAGCACTGAGTACTTGTAATTGTCATTAGAGAAGATATCTCATTCGGGGTTGGAAAACTATTACCTCTCTCGGTAAAACTATATACGTGAATTAATAATAATAATTCAAGTTCATCAATATTAAGAAGTTTATAAGAAGTTAATAATGCATTAGGGATCGTAGTATTCCCTAGTTTCATCCAATCAAGCATATTTTCTTTCATTCAAGACACCTCCCCTTTAGTATAACATGAAGTAAGATGTTCAGTAAGGAACTTTCAGTGATTGCCAAATATATACTAGACCATAATTAAAGTAGGTACTAGTAAGGTGTGATTTCCGCTGCGGCTGGACGCTTTCCGCGGGCGGGGCCGAGCCGCTTCCCTCGCTACGAGGAGGCTCACCGCCCCCCGTAAAGCAAGCGCCCGGAGCGGAAATTAGCCATTTTTCCACCATTCCCTTTCAAAAAAATGACAAAAGACAGCGAGAAAGAGTTTCTCACTGCCTTTTGTTGACAATCTGAAAGCTCGCATAAGCGAGCTTCTTCTTAGATTAAGGATATAAGCGGTTTAATAAACGTGGGAACGGAATCGTTTCTCTAACATGCTCGACGCCACTTATCCAGGCTACTGTTCTTTCTAAACCAAGACCGAATCCTGAATGCGGAACAGAACCAAATTCTCTTAATTGTAAGTACCATTCATAAGCTTCTAAAGCTAATCCATGATCCGTTAAGCGTTGCTTTAAAAGCTCATAATCATGAATACGCTCTGAACCGCCGATAATTTCTCCATATCCTTCTGGAGCAATTAAATCTGCACATAAAACAACATCATCACGGTTTGGATGCGGCTGCATATAAAATGGCTTTAAAGTTGTAGGGTAATGGGTAATAAACACAGGCTTATCATAGCTCTCTGCAATCGCCGTTTCATGTGGTGCACCAAAATCATCACCCCAAGTAATATCTGTAAAGCCCTTCTCGTGTAAGAATTTAATGGCATCATCATAACTGATTCTAGGGAAAGGTGCTTGAATTTTCTCAAGCTTCTCCGTATCTCTACCTAATGTCTTCAATTCTAATTGGCAGTTCTTCAAAACAGATTGAACTATATGTGACACATACTGCTCTTGAACCTCTAAGTTTTCTTCAAACTCCACAAATGCCATTTCAGGTTCTATCATCCAAAACTCAATTAAATGTCGGCGAGTCTTTGATTTTTCTGCTCGGAAAGTAGGTCCAAATGAAAATACCTTTCCTAACGCCATAGCTGCTGCTTCCATATATAACTGTCCACTTTGTGAAAGATATGCATCCTCGTCAAAGTACTTTGTTGCAAATAATTCCGTTGTTCCCTCAGGCGCACTACCTGTTAGAATCGGAGGATCAACCTTTGCAAATCCTTGCTCATTAAAAAACTCATACGTAGCTCGAATAATTTCATTACGGATCTTCATCACCGCATGCTGACGCTTAGAACGTAACCAAAGATGTCTATTATCCATTAAGAATTCTGTTCCATGTTCCTTTGGTGTAATTGGATAATCAACCGATTGATGAATCACATCAATTCCTTTTACTTGCAGCTCGAACCCGAATGGAGAACGCTCATCTTTTTGTACCGTTCCTGTCACATATACAGAAGATTCTTGCGTGATTCCTTTTGCTTGCTGAAATACTTCTTCAGCTACTTCTGCTTTTACAACAACACCTTGAATAAAGCCTGTCCCATCGCGAAGCTGAAGGAAAGCTATTTTTCCACTAGAACGCTTATTAGCAATCCAAGCGCCTATTTTAACATCTTCTCCAACATATTTGTGAACTTGTGAAATAGTTGTTTTATTCACGACAATTCCCTCCAAAAAATCTAAAAAGAAGCTAAAAGTATGTATAAAATATTTGTTTATAACACCTATAAGTAAGTATCAACTTCTCTTTAACAGTTTAAACTTCCTGTGAATGCGTAAAGTCCCATCTCATTATACAATTCGAAATATAGACTATCAAGTTTATATCAAAGTAAAAACAGAATGCCTAGGCACTCTGTTTTTACTATATTAGGCCATTTTACTTTCTACGAAGGTTTTCATACGTTTAATAGCTTCTTCTAACTGGTTTAATGACGTCGCATAAGATAGGCGAATATTATCAGGTGTTCCGAAGCCAGAACCAGGAACAACGGCAACCTTTGCCTCCTCAAGTAAGCCTTCCACAAATCCATCTACTGAATCATACCCACAGGCTTGAGCCGCTTTGCTTGCATTTGGGTATAGATAAAATGCACCTTGCGGCTTCACACATGTAAAGCCTGGGATTTGTAATAGCTGTTCAAAAATAATGTTTAAGCGCACTTCAAAAGCCTTTTTCATTTCAGCAACAGGTTCCTGTGAACCGTTATATGCCGCAATTGCCCCAAATTGAGCAGTTGTCGTAGGGTTTGAAGTACTATGACTAGCAAGATTGGTCATAGCAGCAATAATTTCACGATTTCCTGCTGCGTATCCAATTCTCCATCCTGTCATGGAATGTGACTTTGACACTCCATTAATGATGATCGTTTGTTCTTTTAATTCAGGAGATAATTGAGCAATAGAAACATGTTTACTTTCTCCATAAACAAGCTTTTCATAAATCTCGTCAGAAACGATTAATACATTTTTTTGCAAACAAATTTGACCTAGCTCGAATAGTTCCTTCTCTGTATACAACATTCCCGTTGGATTACTTGGAGAATTGATAATTACCGCCTTTGTCTTTTCTGTAATGGCGTCAGACAATTGAGCAGGTGTAATTTTAAACTCATTTTCTTCGAGTCCATCGATATAAACTGGTTGTCCTCCAGCTAACTTTACTTGTTCAGGGTAACTTACCCAATAAGGAGTTGGGATGATGACTTCATCCCCCTCATCTAAAATTACTTGAAAAAGTGTATAAAGAGCATGTTTGGCTCCATTTGTTACAATGATCTCTTTTGCTGTATAGTCAATGCCTTGATCTTCTTTAAACTTTGTCGCAATCGCGGCTAAAAGCTTTGGCAATCCTGCAGAAGGTGTATACTTTGTGTGACCCTCATTCATTGATGCAACAGCTGCATCAATGATATGCTGTGGCGTATTAAAATCTGGCTCCCCAGCACCTAATCCAATCACATCATGGCCTTCTTCCTTTAATGCTTTTGCCTTTGCAGTAATTGCTAAAGTTGTCGATGGTGTTAATGCCTTTACTCTTCTCGCTAATGCAAATCCCATTTTCTTTGCCTCCAAAATTTATAAGTTCTTTATTTCTCTAACTTCTTCCCCTGTTTCAAAATCAATGTAGAAGTAGTTAATCTTATCGTTGTTTGAGCGATAGTAAATTTCCCATAGTGGGTTGTTCTTTTCCATCCCTAAACGAACATCTATAATTTGGTTGGGAGATACTTCATTAGATAAAGTATTAATAGCTTCAGACTTTGTGATTCCATCTTCTGCGGGTAAAACCACAATTTTTCCACCTTTTTCAGGAATCCAAGCAATCAGCTTTTCCCCTTCTTTGTTGCTACCTTGAACAACATAATACGCATTCGATCCATGGTATAGCGAAAATTCCGTAATATCAGTTATTTCCGTTTTTTCCTTAGCGATTGCTGTAGCACGACTTTCCGCGTCAGCAATTGGCTCAGTTGCGTTTAAATATATTTTAATCGTAATTCCGATGAGGATAATTACTCCAATTATTGCAATCCAAAACCACTTCTTCATGAATTTAGCACCACTTTATGTACGATAAATAGTAAATACTGCTTTTGAGTTATCTTGTTGATCTAGAGCTAGACCGAACATTAAATTCTCTCTTTTTAACGTCCGATTTAAGGCATCGACCACCTTATAAAGGTCTGATGTATACTCAACCTTTACAGTTGACAATACCTCTATTTTACTTTCCACTACATATTTCACTCCATTCTCTAATATTTGTTAGCAATAGCTTTTTCAGAAAAGGTTACAATATATTTAAGCAACTGCTTATTTCTTATCAAACATTATAACAGCTTTTGAGCGATTGATATTAAATTTTTTTCTAGTTCACACACAATTTTCCCGCGCTGTATGAGCGCGGACTTTTTTATTCCTCTGACTTGGAAATAGATATGATTTCATAGTTCGTAGGAGTGAATTTAATTGTTAAAATTCCATGCATTTTTGTGTAATGAACATCAAGCCATATATCTTGAAGTAGCTTTAATATATCCTGATGGGGAGCTATATGCTTAGATTGAAATATAACAGCCAATTGTGGATCCATATGTCTTAATAATTTTTCATTTATGGAATTCTCCATCGCAAATTGTGGGATTTTGACGATATTTACATTTGAAAGATCATACTTTAACAACGTACGATTTGATTCCTCGGTCATTGATGTAAGAATGAGAAATCGGCTACTCTTATATGTAAAAGAAAGGTCCAAGCCTTCTTCTTTAGAAGCACCATTGTATAAAACTTCTGCTTCAAGATTTTGGACAAGCATTTGCTTTGTACCCTGAGTCCAAAGATGTATTCCAATATCCTGTATCTCGTTACTTCCCGTTTTTATCGTTTCTATTTTTTCTGCTATAGACTTGCTTGTGATGACCTGCTTTACATCATAAAGTTCAGTAAGCATATTCAAATTACCAACATACCCTTCTTCCGGGCTTGTCAAGAAGATGGTTGAAATATGACTGACCTTATATAGCTTCAATACGCGCTTTAATTCTTCCTCTGTATCTTGATGACCTGTATTAATTAAGATATGTTCTCCTTGCCCATTTTGGATTAGTGTTGCTTCCCCATTTGTTAAAGGCAAAAATGTAACGGCTAATTCATCTTCTTTTAAGTTCAAGTCAATGCTTTCTACTTCAGCAGGTACAAACGGAGAATCCGCAGGTATGTAATACCAATTCGCTAAAATCATGCAGATCGTAAAAATAATACTCATATTCGTCCCCCCTAATACTCTAAATTTTAGTTTGTGATGTTTAAGAAAATTTATCCATTTAGAGGGGACATGTTATTTAAAGCCATTCTTCTATTACGGTTAACATTTCATTAATGTCTAATGTTTTTACTGGAACACTAGGAATCGATTTTAAAAAGGCTTTCCCATATGTGGTTGTCACAATTCTTCGATCGAAAATAATAACAAACCCTCTGTCCGTCTTCTTCCTAATTAACCTTCCAAAACCTTGTTTAAATCGTAATACTGCTTCAGGTAATGAATGCTTTGAAAAAGGATTTTGACCTTTCGCTTGTATTAATTCTCCTTTTGCTTCCGCAATCGGGTCGTCTGGAGGTGTGAAAGGCAATCGAACGATAATCAGGCAACTTAGAGCTTCCCCTGGTATATCAATCCCTTCCCAGAAACTGCTTGTTCCTAATAAGATGGATTTTTCAAACCGTTGAAAATTTCTCGTCAGTCTCGATCTACTTCCGCTTGTAATTCCTTGAGCAAATAGAACATAGTCATCTAATAGACCACTCTCTTTGATTAGATCATATGTTTTCTTTAACATATCATACGAAGTAAAGAGTATCAGCATTCTTCCCTTTGTTGCTTCTGCAATAGAGATAATGTGTTCAGTAATAGCTGCCACATAATCTGATAAAGGTACCTTATTTATTTCCGGTAAATCTTCCGGTATTAATACTTGGACCTGCTCCTTATAGGCAAAAGGAGATGGAATTTGAAGGGTACTACAATTCTCTTTCCCTATCCCTAGTGAATCTAAAACATAATCAAATGATTGGTTTACTGTCATAGTAGCAGATGTAAGTACCGCACTTTTTTTCTTATCAAAAAAATGTTCCTTTAAAAATTCAGAAATAATTACAGGTTGAGAATAGATAGACGTTAAATTTTGCGTTGCTCTTCCATCCATTTCAATCCAGGTAACATGTGAAGGTAGAGGATGAATAATGAGATTCTTCATTTGGTTTCGAATCTGTTCAATCTCCTCTAAGAACGATATTACTTCATTCATAGTAATTTTTTGATGATAATCAAGCATAAGTTGTTGGCTTTTTACGAGCTCCACCCATTTACATACGGTCTCATGTAAATCCTTCAATAAAAACTGACATCGCTCCGCAGAAGCAACCGCCGAGTGCCATTCTTTAGCCGATTCATCATAGATCACTCTTTTAATCAATCTTTGGTTTCCTTTTTTTGCGTTCTTTTTTACCAATAATGCAATTGCTCTAAATAAGTCGTCTAATTCAAACTGAAGTTCAACGATCATTTCATTTATTTGAAAAGAGTGTAAGAGTTGATCGTCGTCTTCAATATGCAATTTCTTAAAGATTTGCTCTAATTCATAGAAGGTTTGTCTCTGATCGGTACTACCAAACTGACTTATAAGCATTCTTATTGATAAATAATCAATGGACTGATTAAAACTCTTACCAACTGCTTTTTCGAAATGATGAGCTTCATCGATAATGACAAATTCAAAAGGAGGAAGGATACTATTTTCTGCATTCAAGTCAGCCATTAACAATGAGTGATTTGTAATAATAATTTTTGCATCATTTACCCGTTGTCTAGTGAGAAAATAGAAATCGTGAGATAGCCATGAACGATCCTTCACGAAGGACGAACTATCATTTTTTATACGATTCCAGTAAAGAAGACCTCCACTTGATAAGTTCAGTTCCTCGTAATCACCTGTTATTGTTTGTGTGAGCCATACTAAGATTTGCATCTTTGTTAAGCTTGTGTCGTAATTATCTTCCTCTTCGTATAAGGATTGGTGAAACTTTTCTAGGCTTATATAATGGTGTCTCCCCTTTAAGAGTACTACTTCTAGAGGGAAGTCTACCATTTTTTTTAGCAATGGAATATCTTTTGTTAGCAATTGTTCTTGAAGTTGTGTCGTGTACGTACTTACCACGATTTTATGATTTGTGTTGTTAGCAAATATCGCTGCTGGTAACAAATAAGCCAATGATTTTCCGACCCCTGTTCCAGCTTCGATCAGAGCATGACGCTCCTCTTTAAATGCTGAATACACATGGTCGAGCATTTGAACCTGTCCAACTCGCTTCTCATAATCCTTAAATGCCTTTTGAAACATTGCTTCTTTTTCTTCGGTCGTGCTCGGATAGATTCCATCTGCAAGATGTTGTATCTCTTCTAACTCTTCCTTCTTCCTCAAAACAAGACCTTGAAATATTTCCAGTCCTTCAGGCATCATGTCTCTTGTGCAAGACTTTCCTAGTACATACTCATCTAGCAACAAGGAGATGTCACTTTTTAAGCCCCCAGCGAGGTTTAAGAGTTGTCTTAAAGTGAGTTCAGGAAGATCCTTTAACAATTTAATTAAAATGAGGAAAAGCTCAGCTGTTACATATGCATCACTATCTGCCTGATGTGGGCGATCATGTGCTAGTCCCTCTTGAATCGAAAGGTCGGTTAATTTAAAGCTATCAGCAGTAGGAAAGACAATCCTCGAAAGCTCAACTGTATCAATAACTGGTCCAAAAAATCCTTCATACCCTGATTGAATTAACTCTTCCTGAAGAAAAGAAAGGTCAAATAAAACATTATGAGCGACAAAAAAAGCACCCTCTAATAATTGTAAAATTTTCGGTGCTATCTCAGAGAAGGTTGGCGCGTCCTTTAACATGTCATTATTAAGACCAGTCAACTCCTCGATAAAAAGAGGGATGGGTTTATCTGAACTTACCAAAGAAGAAAACGTTTCTTTAATTTCGCCGTTTTCCACCACTACAGCGGCAAATTGAATAATTTTATCCCCTTTTTTCGGTGAATTTCCTGTGGTTTCTAAATCTACTACTACAAAACGATTTGTCATTCGTCACACCTCGAACATTCATTCAATCAAACGGTAACACAAATTAGCCAAAAGAAAAAGTAGAAGCCATTGATTGAATGGAATATGGCTATGAAAAAACCCCCTTTAGAAGGGGGAATTATCGTATCGTTCTTTCTGGTTCCGCATGAAGTAATTCTACAATTTGATTTTGCTCATTCATAATGGCTACTTTCGGTTCGTGGGAGGCAACCTTATCTTCTGCAACTAATGCGTATGAGATAATGATAACTACGTCGCCTTCTTGGACTAATCGTGCTGCTGCTCCATTTAAGCAAACAACACCGCTGCCTCTTGTCCCAGGAATAATATATGTTTCAAATCTAGCTCCATTATTATTATTCACAATTTGTACTTTTTCATTAGCAACCATACCTACAGCATCTAAAATATCTGTATCAATGGTAATGCTTCCTACATAATTTAAATTCGCTTCCGTAACTCTTGCGCGATGGATTTTTCCGTTCATCATCGTACGAAACATAGTCATTTCTCCTCTCCTTCTTCTCGTTATCTATATAGTGAACACAAGATTATCTATTAAGCGAGCATTCGTAAACTTCACTGCTATAGCGATGATGATTTTCCCTTCTAGAACCTCTAGGTATTCCAGTTCTGGATAAGAGTATATTTCTATATACTCAACCGCTCCTGATGAATTATTACTAATCGTATTTTTCATATTTGAAATGATTACATCTATATCTCTTTCCCCTGCACGGATTTGTTTTTCCGCTTCTTTTAAGCTTTTATACAGGACAGATGCTTCCTCTCGCTCTTTAGACGTTAATCTTACATTGCGGGAGCTCTTTGCTAAACCGTCCTCTTCCCTTACAGTTTCTACAGGAATTAATTCAATTGGGAAATGCAAATCAGTAATTAACCCATCAACAACCGCTACCTGCTGTGCATCCTTCATACCAAAATACGCACGAGTTGGCTGTATAATATGAAATAGCTTCGCTAATACGGTCGCAACTCCATTAAAATGCCCAGGTCTTGAGCTTCCACAAAGTACATCAACCCTCTTTTGAACAACAAGTGTAACAGAAGGCTTTGATGGATACATTTCTTCAACAGATGGATAAAAAATATAATCTACCTTTTCATTTTTAGCTATTTCACTATCACGCTCAAAATCCCGCGGATAAGCATCAAGGTCCTCATTCGGTCCAAACTGTAATGGATTGACAAATATACTCATAATTACAATATCATTTTCTTCTCTTGCTTTCTTTACTAAACGGACATGACCCTCGTGAAGGTAACCCATAGTTGGGACATAACCGATTGAAAGCTTGTCATTTTTTAGGGATTGAATTTCTTTTTGCATTTGTGAAATTGAAGTGATTACTTTCATCTTTCTCCTCCATACAGACCCTTTAACTCTTCTTCTTTCATCGAAAAGCTTTGATCATCTGAAGGGAATTGACTGCTCTTCACCTCAGATACATAAGCTGAAATTCCTTTAGTAGCTACCTCATCTACATTACCATATGTCTTCACAAATTTTGGAACTCTATTCACACCGTAAGTGACTACATCATGATAGACAAGAACTTGGCCATCTACGTCCACACCTGCACCAATTCCAATAACCGGTATAGATAATTGCTGCGTGATTTCCCGTGCCAGTTGTTTTGGTACACACTCTAAAACAAGCATGAATGCGCCTGCTTCTTCACAAAGCTTCGCGTCTTGAACTAATTTTTGTGCCGCTTGAGCGTCCTTCCCTTGAACCTTGTAACCCCCTAACACAGCTACTGACTGAGGTGTTAGACCTAAATGTGCACAAACAGGAATCCCTGCATTAGTTAAGGCTTGAATATGTTCTAGTACCCCATCTGCACCTTCAAGCTTTAGAGCCTGTGCTCCGGTTTCTTGAATCATTTTTGCGCCAGTTATTAAAGTATCCCGGACGGATAAATGATAGCTCATAAAAGGCATATCGACAACTGTAAAAGTATTGGAAGCTCCGCGTCTTACCGCTTTACTGTGGTGAATCATATCAGCCGTTGTCACTGGAATCGTTGAATCATACCCTAACACAACCATCCCTAATGAATCACCCACAAGGATCATGTCTACTTCGCAACCTTCTGCTTGCTTGGCTGAAGGATAATCATACGCGGTTAACATAACGATTTTCTCACCATTTTTTTTCATACTTCTAAAATCATTCAACTGTTTCATATACATTCTCCTTTCCCGGAGAGGAACAAAACATTTGATTACAATATAAAAAGGAATCCTAAAAATACACAGAAGGATCCCTGAAAATTTGATGTTTTGTTTATCCCTCTGTCCCGGTCCATATTTGGATCTAGGCAGACTACTTATAAAATTTTGTATATACCAAATGGTGCAGTTCACCGTGGATACTGCCCGACGCTTCAAATTATAGCAAAATCTTCTTAAATTATCTATTTACAAATTAGTGAAGTTCTATGTCTGCGGAATAAATATGATGCATTTCACCTAAATCATCTTCTACCTTCAGCACACCCTCATCGGTAATTCCAAGTGCTTTTCCACTAATTGAACCATTCAAGGTTCTTGCTGTGATTTCTTTCCCGATGCTTATTGCATAGCTTTCCCATAATAACTTAATAGGATAAAAACCTTTATCTAAAAAAATCTTGTATAGCGTTTCAAACTTTTGGAAAATAACTTTTATTAATTCAGCTCTGTCCAGTTCCTTCCCTTCCTTTATACGTAAGGAAGTAGCAATTTCACGAAGTTCAGGTGGAAAATCATCTTCTGTTTGATTAATGTTCAAACCCATTCCGATAATAACCGAAATAATTCGGTCCGCATCTGCCTGAAGCTCAGTCAAAATCCCAGTCACTTTTTGTTGCTCAATTAATATATCATTCGGCCATTTAATTTGCGGTGTTAAACTAGTTGTTTCTTCAATTGCTTGTACAATTGCCACTGCAGTAAGTAAAGTAAGCTGCGGTGCTCTTTGAATGGGTATTTTCGGTCTTAAAATAAGGCTCATCCAAATCCCCGTAGATTTTGGTGAATGCCACACACGATCCATTCTTCCTCTTCCGCCTTTTTGTTCCTCAGCAATCACAACGGTCCCTTCTACCGCCCCTTCATGCGATAACAAATGAGCAATCTTTTGAGTTGAATCAACCATTTCTTCATAATGAATGACTTTACCGATAAACTCTGTTTTTAACCCCAATTGTACGCGATCAGCTGAAATACTCTTTGGCAAGTTTAAGATTTTATATCCCTTTTTCCTAACCGCCTCTAATTCAAAGCCTTCTTTTCTTAAATCCTCAATATGCTTCCATACAGCTGTTCTTGAACAACCCATTACATCTGCTAAGTACTGTCCAGAAACATACTCTTGCTCGGAGTTCGTAAATGCCTCAAGAAGCTTTTTTCTTAATTCAGACTGCATTTTGTCACCCACTCTTTTATAACCTCATTTTTATTCTCAAGTCTTCCATGGAGAATTTCTGTTTCAATCTCCTTAAGTACATCCTTCACCCATGGCCCTGCATTTTTCTGTTTCCATTCAATTAGGTCTGATCCTGAAACTTTTACATCCGCTAAAGAATGAATAGGAAGAGCTTCAATGATTGTCTGGAGGTTGGCAAATGCAAGGGGATCAACCTTCCTTTGGTAAGCTTGGTAAATCTTCTCCACTTGAAGCGCCGTCTCTTTTCCAGAAGCATATACGGACTCGATTGACCAGCTATTTCTTGAGCGTTCACTTAACCATTTTGACAAATTAGCAATCTGTTGAACCCTTTTATTTGAGAATCTTAATCCGATAAAGAATTGTTTAATTTCTTTTTCGCCTTTTTGTAAAAGATTTGAAAATAAAGCCCATTTTTCATCAATGAATAATGATTGAATCGGCAGTTTTGATAACTCCAACAATGCTGCTTTTTTATCGAGAAAACCCGGTATGTATTTATGTATTTCTGTTTTTATTAACAATTGAATTCCTTGAGACGTATGAGCTCCACTAAGCAGTTTATCTAATTCGGCTGCAATCCTTTCAACCGCAATATGTGAAAGTAAGTGTTTATTATCCTTTATTCCTTCGTATGTATCTGGATCTAATACAAAAGCAAGCTTGCTAACAAATCTGATTCCTCTTAGCATGCGAAGCGCATCCTCCGAAAAGCGCTCACTAGCTATCCCTACGGTACGAATTGTTTTAGTTTCGATATCTATTTTTCCTTCAAAAGGATCAAGTATCTCCCCAAATCGATTCATTGCCACGGCATTCATCGTAAAGTCACGCCTTGCAAGGTCTTCTTCAATGGATCGAATAAATGTTACGGAAGTAGGCCTCCGATAATCTACATAATCTGCCTCAGAGCGAAAGGTCGTAATTTCATACGAATGGTTATTGTATAGAACCATGACCGTTCCATGTTCAATCCCAAGGTCAATTGTTTTTGGAAATATCTCTTTAATTTCACTTGGTGTCGCAGATGATGCAATATCAATATCATTGATAGGAAGTCCAAGTAAATAATCCCGAACAGAGCCTCCCACAAAGTAGGCTTTAAACCCAGCTTTTTCAATTAACTCAAGGACTGGAATCGCTGACTTAAATGGTTCTTTCATATGGTTGTTCACCGCTTTGCAATAAACTTTTATATAAGTCTTCGTATTGCTTAACGATCGTGGTCGCTTGGAATTTCTTTCTTACAAGCGAAACAGAGGCTTCTCTGAATTGCTGATGCTTCATCGAATTTTGTAAAAGATCAATTGCTTTTTCTGACATATCCTCAATGTCTCCAAGTTCACAAATATACCCACTTAGACCATGGTCAATAACTTCAGGGATGCCCCCTACATTAGTTCCGATACATGGGACCCCGCAAGCCATCGCTTCTAATGCAACTAATCCAAAGCTTTCTTTTTCAGATAATAAAAGCATGAGGTCACTAATTGAATATAGCTCCTCTACACTATCTTGTTTGCCAAGAAACAACACTTTATCTTCAATATTTAGCTTTTTAACTAGTTTACAAACCACTGTCATTTCTGGTCCATCGCCTACAAGCAATAGCTTAGCTGAAATTCCTTTTGTAATCTTCTCAAATGTACGAACAACATCCTGGACCCTTTTCACTGGTCTAAAATTAGATACATGAATGATTACCTTTTCTTCCGGAAGAATCCCATACTCGTCTTTTAAATGAGATGAGTTTGATCTTTTATAGACTCGTTCATCAATAAAGTTATAAACCGTTTCGATTGTTTTATCAGGATTTATCAGGTCGTACGTCTGACTAATTAAGGATTTAGACACAGCTGTAACAATATCTGATTTTTCAATTCCAAATCGAATGGCATCCGTTAATGAAGGATCATACCCCAAAACAGTAATATCGGTACCGTGTAGTGTGGTTACAATCTTTACATCTCTTCCACTCATTTGCTTTGCTAAAATGGCACAAACAGCGTGCGGAATCGCATAATGGACATGAAGAAGATCCAACTCTTCACGGTTAATAACCTCCGCCATTTTACTAGCTAGTGCAATATCATAGGGCGGATATTGAAAGACCGAGTATTGATTTACCTCTACTTGATGGTAATAGACATTATGGTACATCCTATTTAACCGAAATGGGAGGCTCGAGGAAATGAAATGAATCTCGTGCCCATTTTCTGCCAACATTTTCCCAAGCTCGGTAGCAATGACTCCCGAACCCCCTACTGTTGGATAACAGGTAATACCTATTTTCATTTTTTTATTCATTGTTATTCTCCTAGTAAATCACGATTGAGTAAAATCGGAGCTCTTACTTTAAAACCTTCTGCGTAAAGAGTTCCAACTTCTTTACCAAATAAACGCTCCCTTGCCTCCAAAGCTGGAATATAATTATTCGTGAGCGGTGTGTCTACACTGTCCGCTTGCTTTGTAAACTGACTTTTATATGCTTCTAGACTTTCTTTTTTCCTTTCATACATATTCGTCACATCGATTACGAAATCAGGAGTAGAAAATCCGTTAATCATATAGTAGTAAAGCTGCTTAGGGCGGTAGGCCATATCATCAAATCCTGTCTGAAACTTTTGAATACCGGCAGAAAAAAAAGCTTCTTCCACAATTCTGGCGCAGTTTCCATGATCGGGGTGACGATCTTTTTCATAAGGAACAAAAACAATCTCCGGTCGATTTTTCCGAATGATATGAGCGACTTGACGAATCGCTTCCTCTGTTAATAATAAACCTCGATCAGGAAGATTTAATGTAATTCGTTCTTTTACACCGAGAATGTCAGCCGCTTTCATCGCTTCTTCTTGGCGAAGTTCTACTGTTCCGTTACTTGAAAGCTCAGCTTTTGTTAAATCACATATTACCACTGTTTTCCCTTCAGATGTGTATTTCGCAATAGTTCCACCCATGCCAATTTCAACATCATCTGCATGTGCTCCAAAGGATAGGATATGTATATTATTTGTCATTGCCCTCACCTTGTTCTTGATGGATGATGTCTCTCCAGGCAAGATCACCACGCTCGAGCCCTTTTATTAGTACTTCCGCCGTCCCAATATTAGTTGCTAACGGAATGGCGTACACATCACAGAGGCGTACTAACGCAGTCACGTCCGGTTCATGCGGTTGCGCCGTAAGAGGATCTCTAAAGAAAAACACCATATCCATTGAATTTTTAGCGATCATTGCCCCGATCTCTTGGTCCCCACCAAGTGGTCCTGACTGGAATCGCTGTATCGACAATCCCGTTGCTTCCATAATTCTTAGGCCAGTCGTTCCTGTGGCAAACAAGGTATGCTCTTCAAAAATCTCCTTATAGGCGATTGCAAAACGTACTAACTCATCCTTTTTATTATCATGAGCAATTAAGGCAATGTTCAAGATAATTCCCCTCCTAGTTATTCGATTATATTTTCTAAACCATAAACAAACACATTAAGCTTCATCACTGAGTCAACTGCCAGCTTTACACCTGACATAAACGACTCACGATTATATGAGTCATGGCGAATAGAAAGGGTTTGACCTGATGAACCAAACATAACCTGTTGATGGGCAATTAACCCCGGTAAACGTACAGAATGAATATGCATCCCTTCAAAATTTGCTCCTCTAGCACCAGACAACGTTTCTTTTTCGTTTGCATGCCCTTGCTCTTTATGATCCCTTACTTCTGCAATCATCTGGGCAGTTTTCAAAGCAGTTCCCGATGGCGCATCTAGTTTCTGATCATGATGTAACTCGATAATCTCAACATCTTGAAAGTATCTACCTGCTAGACGTGCAAATTTCATCATTAATACAGCCCCTAGAGCAAAGTTTGGGGCAATAATGCAGCCTCTTTTTTGGTCATCACAAAGACGTTCTAGCTCTTTTAAGTTATCATCAGAAAAACCGGTCGTACCAACAACCGGTCTAACACCATGTAGAAGAGCGGTTTTTGCATGGTACATTCCAAATTCAGGTGTTGTTAAATCAATTAATACATCAGGCTTTACTGTATTAAAACATTCTTCGATTTCCGTAAATATAGGTGCATCTGCAGAGGGAAACCCAATATCACTAAGCTTCCCCCCATTATTCTTATAGTCGAGTGCTCCAACAAGCTCATATTCCTCAGTATTCATAACAAGCTTTACTGCCTCAGAACCCATTCTTCCACGAGGTCCTGCAACTACTACTTTAATCTTTTCCACAATTATTCCCCTTCCGTTTCAATTCTTGTCCATCGATTTTTATCTCGTGTATTAAACTTCTCCATTACACGGTTATGGGCTTCTTCTAAATCAATATTGAGTGAATTTGCAAAGCAAATGAGAACAAATAACATATCTCCAAGTTCTTCTTCAATGGTATTTTCCTTCTCAGATGCCTTTTTTGGTTTCTCACCGTAATAATGATTTACTTCTCGAGCTAGTTCACCAAGCTCTTCTGTCATTCTTGCAAGCATAGCAAGTGGACTAAAATAACCTTCTTTAAACTGGCTAATGTATGTATTTACCTCTTCTTGCAATTGCTTCATTGTCTTATTACTGTTTTCCAAAGGTATTCACCTCATATCATATCGTGTGCAGCCATTTTTCTCTACACCTATTATTACAATGTTAGCTAAAAGGACCACTATTTACAAATATTTTGATAATGAACACTCCATCAGATTCTAATGAAGAACAGCTATGATATTGCGTTTAAACTTTGATTTCCCTTATAATTAGAAACGCACTAATAGAAATAGCTAAAAATTTCCGTTTATAAAGTGAGGTCAACAGCATGCTTTTTACGCTTAAACTAAAGAATATCTTCTTTATTCTACTCGGTTCCGCTATCTTTTCCTTTGGTATTGTTCATTTTAATATGCAAAACAATCTAGCTGAAGGTGGATTTACAGGTATAACCTTATTACTATATTTTTTATTTAATTTAGATCCTTCCTACACAAATCTCCTCTTAAACATTCCTTTATTTATTATTGGCTGGCGATTATTAGGAAGAAATGTCTTTTATTATACACTTATTGGTACACTTGCAGTCTCGGTGTTTTTATGGATTTTTCAACGCTACCAAATCAAT
The DNA here is from genome assembly GCF_003586445.1 of Bacillus sp. Y1. NCBI lineage: Bacteria > Bacillati > Bacillota > Bacilli > Caryophanales > Bacillaceae > Bacillus > Bacillus sp. Y1. The sequence goes on from NZ_CP030028.1 coordinate 3,260,561, forward strand.
ATGCCACTTAAAGACGACTTAACTCTTGCTGCACTGTTTGCTGGTGTGTTCATCGGTGTTGGTCTAGGAATTATCTTTCGCTTCGGTGGAACGACTGGTGGCGTGGATATTATTGCACGTCTAGTCCATAAATACATAGGCTGGAGCATGGGGAAGACGATGTTTTTATTTGATGTAGTTGTTATTACCCTATCCCTAATTTTCTACTTAACCTACCAAGAAGCGATGTATACCCTTGTTGCCGTATTTGTTGGTGCTAGAGTCATTGATTTCATGCAAGAAGGGGCTTATTCTGCAAGAGGGGCCATCATTATTTCTGAGAAAAACCAAGAAATTGCAGACAAAATAATGACCGAAATGGAACGAGGTGTTACCGTTCTTAAAGGCCATGGTTCTTATTCTAAGCAAGAAAAGGAAGTTCTTTATTGCGTTGTAGGTCGAAACGAGATCGTTCTTTTAAAGCGGGTCATTACTTCAGTGGACCCCCACGCATTTGTTTCTGTTACAATGGTCCATGATGTATTGGGAGAGGGATTTACTTTAGATGAAAATAAACGCCCCATTGAGCATTAAAAAAACAGCCCAAAGGCTGTTTTTTTGTTTAATCTTCACTTCTTGCCATACCCGTATATATTAAGACTAAACGTACTAACTCAAGAACAGCAACTGCTGCTGCTGCAACATATGTTAATGCCGCTGCATCTAGCACGCGTTTTGTCTCTCTTTCCTCATCATTACGAATGATCCCCATTGAAACCACTTGGTCCATTGCACGATTGGATGCATTAAATTCTACTGGCAGAGTAACAACCTGAAAAACAACAGCTGCTGCCATGAAGACGATCCCCAGTAAAAGCAATCCACTAATTTGAGCAAAAATACCCACCATAATCAAAATCCAAGATAGGTTTGAACCTAAATTCGCAACAGGAACTAATGCATGTCTAAAGCGTAAGAACGCATAATTCTGATCGTCTTGAATCGCGTGTCCAACCTCGTGTGCAGCGATCGCAGCAGCTGCAACAGAGTGACCGTGATAATTCTCAGAAGAAAGTCTTACTGTTTTTACTCTTGGATCATAATGATCTGTTAAATGTCCTCGAGTTTCCTCTACACCGACATGGTATAAACCGTTGGCATCTAAAATTTTACGAGCTACCTCTGCTCCACGAATATGGGAGGAAGAAGCTACTTTAGAGTATTTTGCGTAAGCACTCTTCACTTTAAATTGAGCCCAAAGTGGAACCAAAATAATTAAAGCAAAGTAAATAAGGGTTGTCATTATGTTCCTCCAATTCAAAACAAGTTGTTACCCCAATTTTATAATTGACAACAATTGATGTCAATCTTTTAGCTCTCTTGAGCGGTTTTGCTCCCGCCTTTGATTTTTTTCACCGGCATACTTTCTAAACCCTACATAGGATAAAGTTGCGACAATGATACTGCCTGTTGTAAAAATAACCCACCAAAGGGAAGGATCCGCTTCATCTTCAGTCATTCCTTCAAAAATACTCTTTAAATCACTTTCTATCGAATCTAAATCCTTCATGCTACTTTCCTCGGAAAGTATTTTCGGTCGATAATGATCAATATAATTGATCTTTGTATCTAGTCTTTGGACTTTCTCGGATCTAATATCAAGTTTTAAACTTGGGTAAATCATTTGATATAAAGACAGGAAAGAGTTTAATTGCTCATGAAACCTCTCCGTATGCCCACTTTTGACCGCTTCTTTAACACCGCCAAATACCATGAGCACTTGTCCTTCCATCTCAGTCCAAAGAGGCTGCCGACCTGTATTAATGGCGTCCATAACTAGGCGGAACTTTGTTACTTTATTTACGATCTCCGAATGTTCCATTGATTCATTAGCTGTTGCCTCTAACGCCTCATTATGTGCGACCGTAACAATACGTAATTCATCCATAGAAAACGGTCTT